>CALJIV010000007.1 GCA_937974035.1 uncultured Phycisphaerales bacterium | reverse complement strand
ACCGAGGTCGAGCTCGTCGAGGGCATGCAGTTCGACAAGGGCTACCTCAGCCCCCACTTCGTCACCAACCCCGGGGCGATGGAGTGCGTCCTGGAGAACCCCTACATCCTCATCTTCGAGAAGAAGATCTCCTCCGCCAAGGACATGCTCCCGCTGCTGGGCAAGATCGCCGAGCAGGGCGCGTCGCTGCTCATCATCGCCGAGGACGTGGACAGCGAGGCCCTGGCGACGCTGGTGGTGAACAAGATCCGCGGCGTGCTGAAGGTCTGCGCCGTCAAGGCCCCGGGCTTCGGCGACCGCCGCAAGGAGATGCTCGAGGACATCGCCACGCTCACCGGCGGGCGCGCGATCATGGAGGAGCTGGGCATACAGCTTGAGAACATCGAGATCGGCGACCTCGGCCGCGCCAAGAAGGTGACGGTGGACAAGGACAACACCACCATCGTCGAGGGCGCGGGCAAGTCCGAGGCGATCAAGGCCCGGATCGACATGATCCGCCACCAGATCGAGAACACCACCAGCGACTACGACCGCGAGAAGCTCGAGGAGCGCCTCGCCAAGCTCGCCGGCGGCGTCGCCCAGATCAACGTCGGCGCGGCCACCGAGGTGGAGATGAAGGAGAAGAAGGCCCGCGTGGAGGACGCGCTGCACGCCTGCCGCGCGGCCGTGGAGGAGGGCATCCTGCCCGGCGGCGGCGTCGCCGTGCTCCGCGCCCGCAAGGCCCTCGACAAGCTCCGCAAGAAGGCGGACACCGACGAGCGCAGCGGCATCGACATCGTCTACCGCGCCCTCTCCGCCCCCGTGAAGCAGATCGCGGCCAACGGCGGCCTCGACGGCTCCGTCATCGCCAGCAAGATCGAGGAGAGCGAGGAGACCAACTTCGGCTACAACGCCCTCACCCACGAGTTCGGCGACTTGATCAAGATGGGCGTCATCGTCCCGACCAAGGTCGAGCGCGTGGCGCTGCAGAACGCCGCCTCCGTCGCGGCCCTGCTGCTCACCACCGAAGCCGCCATCGTCGAGATCAAGGAAAAGAAGAAGCCCGCCGGCGGCCACGACCACGGGCACGATGACATGGATTACTGATCCAGGTCATCACGCACATCCCGGCCTGATCACAAAAGCCCAGGGGCTGAGGCCCCTGGGCTTTTCAGTTGAGCATCCGCCCCTCGATCGTCGGCGAGCTCGATCGAGCCAGGAACGGCGTGGCACGCCTTGCACGGAGCTGCGCATGAGGGGGTGATGCCCCCTGTCGCTCACTTGCACCAACCCTCCCCGCCGGTCACTATGGGTGCATGAACAACTTCCGCGCTTTGCTCGCGTGCCTGGTTCTTGCATTTTTCGCCGGCGCGGCGCCCGCCCAGATCGCGCCGGTCGCGCCCGCCCGGGGCTTCGACACCGCCCGCGTCAGCACCGGGGCGGGGAGCGTCGATATTCCTTATCTCGTCACCCTGCCGCCCGGCCACGCGCCCGGCAAGCCCGCGCCGGTGCTGGTGTACTTCACCGGCGCCCGCCCCGACGAGCCGTCCGTGCTGAAGGAGCTGGCCTTCTGGCGTGAGGAAGCGGCCCGGCGCGGGTGGGTGCTCGCGGGGATCGCCGCGCCGCGCTCGGGCAGCACGCTGACCAGCCTTTCGGGCCAGGCGTGGAACGCGGTGCTGGATGAGATCACGCGCGTCGCGCCGCCGCAGAACGGTTTTTACGTCACCGGCGTCGAGGGCGGAGGGACCGCCGCGCTGTACCTGGCCGCGATGGCGAGCCAGCGCGTGCGCTCGGTGCTGGTCCGGCCCGGCGGCGCGGAGGAATGGTTCATGGGCATGGTCGCGGACAACCTCAAGAACACCCCCGTCACCTTCCTCGTCGGCGAGAACGACGGCGAGTACCTGCGCGCCACCGAAGCCACCGTCGCCATTCTGCAGGAGGCGGGCTCGATGCGGGCGTTTCAGGTGCTTTACCGCGGCGAGGGCCGGCCCGTCTCCGCCACCGCCGCGGACGTGATGAACATGCTGGAGCGCACCGGCCGCGGCGAGAGCCCCGTGCCCCCGCCCGCGCCCAAGCAGCCCAAGGCCGACGCCGAGACGCAGGACAGGCTCGCCATCGCGCGGGTGCTCGACGCGCTGCACGAAGCCGCGGCCAAGGCCCAGGAAGAGCGCTACTTCTCCCTCTTCGCCCCCGACGCGGTCTTCCTCGGCACCGACCCGAAGGAGCGCTGGACGCTGGAAGAGTTCCGCGCCTTCGCGCACCCATACTTCAAGCGCGGCAAGGCGTGGACCTACGAGCCCGTCCAGGACGAACGCCACATCGCGATCGAGGGGGCGGGCCGCGACGTGGCGTGGTTCGACGAGAAGCTCTACAACGAGAAGCTGGGCTTCTGCCGCGGCAGCGGCGCGCTGGTCAAGATCGACGGCGCATGGAAGATCCGCCAGTACAACCTCACCATGCTCATCCCCAACGCCATCGCCGAGGACGTGGCGAAGCAGGCGCGCGAAGGCGGAGAGCCGTAGGACGGGGCAGGGGGATAAAGGGATATCCCCTTCACCGTCTCAAAAAAAGTGGGCATGGGGTTACCCCACGCCCACTCATGCCCTCACGTTCAGGTGTCCCGATGCTTCGGGGCGTCGCTACAGATCAAATCTCCCCGCCTTCTCGGGCTGGAACTCGATCGCCTCGATGATCACGCGGCGGGGGCCGCGGGCGCCGATCCACCGCGCCTCCTCGCCGACGCGCGCGCCCAGCAGCGCCGCGCCGAGGGGGCTGGTGACGCTGACGCGCCCCTCGTTCTGCGAGGCGTCCTCGGGGTAGACGAGCGTGACGGTCTCGACCTCGTCCCATTGCAGGTCGCGGATGCGCACGCGGCTGTTCATCGTGACCACGTCGCCCGGCACCTTCTTGGGATTGACGACCTTCGAGGACTCGAAGAGTGTGCGGAGCCGATGGAGCGGCCAGCCATCGGCCTGCTCGGGGCCCAGCACGGTCTCCAGGCGCTCCCTGTCGAGGCTGCTGACGATGGTGGACATACGCAATCTCCTTTGGAAACGTTCCGGTGGAAACGCGGCCGCGCCCTGTGCGCGTGCCTGAACGAACAGGGCCCGGGGAGGAGTCCCCGGGCCCGGCGTGATGTGCCTGATTGCTCGGGGAGGGTCAGCCGGGCGCGAGCCCGGCGCCGTGCATCGGATGAGCCGCGCGCATGCACGCCGCGGCGGGGCGGCGAATCGAACTGGAAAGGCGCGTGGTCATGGCTGGGGATCATACGCCCTGCGAAGGGGTGCGGTTCGCGCTGTTGAGGCGGTGAGATGAGACGCCGACGCAGGGGGATCCCTCACCGTCTCGCCGTTTCAGAGTTGCCCCGCTGCCCGCCGCTTCACCCCACTCCCGGCAGGTACTTGTCGATCCAGTCGTCCTGCTTGAGGACGGCGGCGCGGTTGCGGCGCTCGCGGGCTTCGTTGCGGGCCTGGGCCAGACGGAAGACCTTCGCCGCGAGGGCTGTGCTGGACAGCTCCGGGCCGGGGGCGCGGCTGCGGAGGAGCTTCGCCAGGTACGGCGCGAACTTCATGACCAGCTCATCCTCCAGCGAGACGAAGATCTGAGAAGAGCCGGGGTCCCCCTGGCGTCCCGCGCGGCCGATGAACTGGCGGTCGATCCGCATCGCCCCGTGCATCTCGGTGAGGATGACGTGCAGGCCGCCGGCGCGGCGGGCCTCGTCGTCGAGCTTGATGTCCGTGCCGCGACCGGCCATGTTCGTGGCGACGGTGATCGCCCCGTGCTTGCCCGCGCGAGCGATGACTTCCGCCTCGTTCTTGTCGAAGTTGGCGTTGAGGACCTGGTGCGGCAGGCCTCGCTGCTCCAGCAGCCTGCTCAGCAGCTCGCTCGCGGCGATGGAGCGCGTGCCCACCAGCACCGGGCGGCCCTTCGCGTGAATCTCCTCGATTGACGCCGCGATCGCCTGCCACTTGTCCCGCGCCGAGCGGAAGACGCGCATCGGCCACGCCTCGCGGATCACCGGCTTGTTCGTCGGGATGATCGTCACCGGCCGCGCGTACACCCCCTCGATCTCCACCGTCGCGTCCGCGGCGGTGCCGGTCATGCCGCAGAGGAAGGGGTAGCTGCGGTAGAAGCGCTGGAAGCTCATCCGCGCCAGCGTCTCGCGGTCGGCGGTGACTTCGAGCCCCTCCTTCGCCTCCACCGCCTGGTGCAGGCCGTGCTCCCAGGAGCGGTCGGGGAGGAAGCGACCGGCGTACTCGTCCACGATCACGACCTTGCCGTCCACGACCTCGTACTGCTGGCCGCGGATGTAGCAGTGGCGGGCGACGAGCGCCTGGCGGACGAGCTCTTCGCCGCGGCGGGTGGCCTTCCAGATGGGCTCGCCCCCGCGGGCAAGAAGCTCCTGGAACATCTGGTGGCAGCGGTGGATGCCGCGGCGCTTCAGTTCGGCCCGGCGCTGGACGTGCTTGATCTCGTAATCCGGCCCTTCGTCGAGCTTCGCGGCGATCCGGCACGCCTCGCGGTAGACGTTCGCCATTTCATCCTCGCGCCGCGAGCGGGCGATGATGAGCGGCACGACGCCCTCGTCGATGAGCACGGCGTCGGCCTCGTCCACCATCGCGGCACGCAGGCCGGGGACCAATGGCGGCTGCGCGCCGGGGCGCAGCGCCACCTGCTGCCGCGCGGCCCACGCGGTGTTGGCGCGGCCGAGCATGATCTGATCGCGCAGCCAGTCGGCGACGATCTGCTTGGGCGTGCCGTACACGATGGGGCGGGCGTAGACCAGCGCTCGCTCGGCGGGCTCCATCTCCTGCGTGATGGCTCCCACTTCGAGCCCGCAGCGACGGTAGATGGCGGCGCGCGATGCGGCGTCGCGTGCCGCGAGATAGTCGTTGACGGTGAAGATGTGCAGGCGGCGATGCTGCCACGCGATGAGCGGCGCGGCGATGGAGCCGGTGAGCGTCTTGCCCTCGCCCGTGAGCATCTCCACGACCCTGCCGTGGTACATGGCGAGCGCGGCCATGATCTGCACGGGGAAGGGCTCTTCGCCGGTGACGCGTCGCGCGACCTCGCGCACCCCCGCCAGCGCCCGCCGCACCGCGTCCTCGTCCTGTCTGCGGCGGATGAACAGCTCGCGCAGCGTGGTGATGTGATCCTCCAGCGCCGCGTCGGACATCGACCGCATCTGCGGCGCGAGCTTCACCACCTCCTGCGCCTGCGCCCACAGATAGTCCTTATTCGTGCGGCGATGGCGGATGGCGGTGCCCGCGCGGCTGGCGAGCCGATCCAGCCCCTGCGGAATCTCGGGCCGCAGGCGTCGGCTCCGCAGCGATTCATACAGGGCGTGGTATCGGGTCAGCGCCTGGGTCACAGCTGCACGCGCCCCTGGATGAGCTTCTGAAGCCGGTCGATCCACTGCGCCGCGAGCGGCTTGCTCGGAAGCGTCACGCGCAGCGCGACGCGCTCGCCGGGCAGGCCGCCGAAGGGCTCCGCCTCCGGCGCGAAGTACGCGCGGAAGAGCGGCCGGCGGGCCAGCAGGCCGGTGCGATCATCCGGCGCGGTCTCGATCACGCCGCCGCCGGGGTAGCCCAGGCCGGGGTGTGGCAGCTCGCGCGTCGCCCCCTGGAAGTGCTTCACGTACCGCCCGGGGATCACCTCGTCCACCTGGGAGGTACGGCGCATCTCGACGCGGTACTGCTCCGGGGACAGCTCGTTCAGCCACGAGCCCTCTGTCTGCGGCAGCGTCGCGACGACCTGGAGCTGCGAGAGGTCCACGACCTCGCAGATCCCCTCGCCCTCGCGCACGAACGCCCCGATGAAGGATTCGGTGTCGGGGCCCACGATCACGCCGTCGTGCGGCGCGCGGATGGTCAGCTTCTCGTACTTGTCCGTCAGGTGCGCCAGCTCCTTTCGGAGCGTCTCAAGATAGATGCTGGCGATCTGGGCGGAGTGCGGCTCGCGCTGAATCGCCAGCCCTTCCTTGCTGGTGATCTCCTCGATCTTGCCCCGGAGGCGGGCGATTTCCGCCGTGAGGCGGTCGCTCTCGCAGATGAGGATCGGCTCGCCCGCGCGGACGAAGTCCCCCGGCCGGCGCAGAGCCTGCACGACGAAGCCGTCGGTGCGGACGAAGACGCCGCTTCGCGCCTGACTCTCCACCACACCGTCGGCGCGCCGCCGGTCGGGCATGGGGACCGCGCCGACCAGAATCAGCCCCGCCGCGATCAGGGCAAGGCTGGTCGCAATCGCCCGCCCGCGGAACTCGGCGAGCTGCGGGCTGGTGGCGTTCCAGTGTGCGAAGGCCGCGACCGGCGCGATGAACCACACCGCCGCGGTCCACAGCGCCAGGAAAAGCCCGATGGCGAAGAGCTTGCCCATCACGTACAGCGTGATGGAGAAGAACAGGAAGATGCGGTAGGCGACCGCGAGCACGCCGTAGACCAGCAGGATCAGCGCTTCGGAAGGGACGCTGGTGGGCGGGGTGGCCGTCTTGATCCCGTAGATGAAGCGCTGCGCCAGGAACTTGAGCATGTTCTGCGAGCGCTGCATGAGGTTCGGCACCTCGAGCAGGTCCGACAGGATGTAGTACCCGTCGAACTTCATCAGCGGGTTGGCGTTGAAGAGAACGGTTGAGATGCTCGCCGTGAGCATCGCGTTGTAGCTCAACTGGTGCAGCAGCCCCGGCGAGTTGCGGGTCGCCAGCCAGATGAACGCGGCCACCCCCGCCGCGAAGAGCTCGAAGATCATGCCCCCCGCGCCCACCGCCATCCGCTGCCACTTGTTCGGGAAGGCCCACGTCGCCGAAGCGTCCACGTAGGGGGCGGGCACGAGCACGAGCATCATCGCCCCGAACTCGGGCACCTGCCCCCCGAATCGCTTGCAGATCAGGCCGTGCCCCAGCTCGTGCCAGAGCTTGAGCACCACGAACACGGCCATCATCCAGCCCCAGTTGCTCGGGGCGATGGCCGTCTCGAACCCCGCGCGGAGCGTCTCCATGTGGGGCAGGATGTTCGCCAGCGCCACGATCACCCACACCGCCCACAGCGCGAAACCCACCCGCCCCAGCAGCGGGCGGAAGAGCGGCTCCAGCCACGTGAGGATGCGATCCGGATTGAACAGCCGGACGCGGAAGTACATCAGGCCGATGGCCTGCTGCTTGACCTTCTGCCCCAGCCGCTTGCGCCCGCGCCCCAGAAGCTGCTCGGTCTCCGGCGGCACGTCCGCCGTAAGAAGGTTGCTGCTGAAGAGCTGGCTGAGAAGCTGGATGACCTCGTTCTGCGTGAGCGCCGCGTCGCCGTACTTCTGGAGGCTCGCCTCCCACACCTTCTCCACCTCGCGGTTGCCGTCGAGCAAGCCGACGAACTCGTGGGCGACGGGGTTGAGGCGGTAGAAGTGGTTGGAGGAAGGGTCGTGGACGACGTGCCAGCGCTGGCCGCGGTAGTGCTGGCGCGTGATCTGCACGTGCGGGCGCAGGCGCGGCTTCATCAGCCGCACGCGGTGCCAGAAGGGAGAAAATGTCGAGCGTTCGCTCATAGGTACTCGAGCAGTCCTGCGGGCCCCGCGGCCCGGCTCATTACCACCACAGCCACACCTTCAGGGTGTCCACGATCCGGCGCGAGGCGATCCACGCCAGGCTGCGCTTCTCGGTGTTGAACTTGGCCTGCCCTTCCATGCCGGGGCGGAACCAGCTCGGCGTGCGCTCCAGCCGCGCCCGCACCTCGAAGGTGTTCTGCCCGTCGCTGGCCTGCGACAGCGGCACGATCGACTCGACCACGAAGGGGATCTTCAGGTCCGGGTCCGCCTTGGGGGAGACCTCGCCCGTCTGCCCGATCTTGATCAGCGAGATGTCGCGGTCGTCCACCCGCGCGGTCACCACCATGTCCGAGAGGTCGGCGATCTCGAAGAGGCGGTCGCCCAGCTTCACCGCCGCGCCGATCTTGTCCTTCAGGTCGCCGGCGATGATCGTTCCGCTGATGGGGGCCGTGATGCGGCTGCGCTCGATCTGGCTGCGCAGCAGCGCCCGCGTCGCGGCGATCTGATCCGCCCGCGCCCGCGCCTGCGCCGCCTCGGCGTAGTCGCGCCGGTTCATCGCGTCGTCCGCCGCCTTGTCGTACTGCAGCCACTCGTTCTGCGCCTCCAGCTCGCGCAGCTCCATCTCATACGTAAAGAGATTCAGCAGCGGCTGGCCCTTCTCCACGCGCCTGCCCGGCTCCACGCCCTCGGCCAGCGTCGCGATCGTGCCGTCGAAGGGCGCGGAGATCGTCCGCCGCTCGCGCGGGATCAGCTCCATCGGCGCGCCGACGCGGTACGTCGTGTGCACCAGGAACATCGCCGCGGTCGCCGCCATCACCAGCACGCCCACGAGCTTCCACACCGTGTGCTTCGGCCCCACGAGCCACGCCCCGGCCTTCACCGCCGAGTCCCACGCCCGCAGCGGCAGAGCCCGGTCGTCGCTGTACCGCACCGCCAGCACCGGCGCCACCAGGTCCAGCGTCGCCTGCACCAGCTCGATGGTGCTCAGCTCCAGGTTCCCCTCCGCCGCGGTCTCGATCAGCACCACGCCGATGATCCGCTCCCCCCGCGCGTCCGTGATGCGCAGCGGGAAGCTCGCGACCTTCAGCTTCGCGTCGCTGGCCGCAAGCTCGCGGTGGCAGTGGGTAATCGCCTGGGAGAGCACCGCGTCGCCCTGCACGGGCGGTGGCGGGTAGAGCACCGTCTGCTCCTGGTCCAGGCACTCCTCCATCGCCGCCTCGAGCTTCTGCACCATCGCCATGCGGCGGTCGAGGTTCTCGGTGTCGGAGAGCGCCACCGCGCGCACGCCCGTGCGCCCGGCGCCCGGAATCGTGTTCTGACGGCTCGCGTTCGCGCTGCCGTGGACCCACCCCAGCGCCACCCGGTCCACGCCGAGCTGGCGGCACAGGTCGTTGACGAACTGCAGTGTGCAGCCCTTGAACCCCGGCACGGTGTTGATCGCCGCGATGAGCTTCGCCGCCAGATCCAGCGCCGCGGAAGCCTGGCGCGTGCGCCGCAGCGCCTGCTGCGTCGTGTGCGTGAAGATGTACCCCGCCAGCACCTCCAGCAGCGCCAGCGTCGTCTGCACCGCCTGGCGCGACAGGCCGTCCACCAGCAGCGTCACCACCCCGTGCGGGGGCAGCGCCGCCGACTCCTGCGGCAGCCCCGCCGCGATCGGCACCGCCAGCACATACGCCGTGCTCAGCGCCGGGTCGTACATCAGCTCATCGCCGCCGAGGCTGAACACCGCCGCGGCACGCCCCACCCCCGCCGCGCGCGCCGCCTCGCGGCATTCCCGCGCATGCTGCAGGCGCGACTCGTCGCACCGCTCGCCCCCGAAGAGCGACTCGGCGGACACCGTCATCCGCCCCTGCGCATCGACGATGTCCCCGTAGGGCCACACCAGCATCGGGCGCGGCTGCGCGGGATCATCCTTCTGCGCGGGCACCTGGTACAGCACCGCCTGCTTCGCGCCGCTCACCTGCGCCATCACCGACACCAGGCGCACCAGGAACATCTTGTCGTCCGGCGCGGGCGCGGCGAGTTCCGTCACCACACGCTGCCATCCCGGCGCTCGAAGTTTGGACAGGTCGTTCATGCGCGTACCCCACCGCGGCCCGGGGGCCATTCCTTTACTTCGACGCCGTCGCCCGATTGCGCCGCTCAGCGTCCGCCGCGGCCACCTTCGCGACCACTTCCGCGCTGGGCGGGCTGAACCGCACCCACGCCGGCTCGCCCGCCAGCACGCGGTTCGGCCCCTTGGGGTTGGGCAGCTCAACGCGGATCCGGCGGCTGCGGCTGGCAAGGTCCGTCGTCGGGCTCACCTCGATCACCTTGCCCTCGCTGATCCGCGCGCCGGTGGCCATGTCCAGCAGCACCCACGCCTTGTCCCCCACCTGCAGCGAGAGCGTCGTCGGATCGTCCGTCGGCGCGGGCACGTCCATCCACAGCGGGTCCACGTTCACCACGCGGATCACCTTGTCACTCTCGTTCACCGCGTGCCCCAGGTCCACCAGCACGTTGTCCACCTGCCCGTCGAAGGGCGCACGCAGGTGGAACTTGTCCACGCGCGCCTGCAGGCGCTCGACCTGGATCTCCTCCTGCGCCTGGTTCACCTGCGCGGACTTGTAATCCAGCTCCGCCGCCTGCCAGCTCAGCCGGGCGCGGTCCAGCTCGAGCTGGTTCGCCCCGCCTTCCTTCCTCAGCTTCTCCGTCTTCTCGTACTCGAGCTTTGCGAGCTCCGCGGTCTTCTGGGCGCGCTGCACCTGCCAGTCGTACTGCGCCTTGGCCTGCTGCAGCCGCAGGACGGCCAGGTCCTCAAGGTCATCACCCTTGATGAGGATGTCCCCCGCCTTCACTTCTTCACCGCCACGCACCAGGATCTCCCGGATGCTCGTGGGAAGCGAGAAGCCCATGATCGCGTCGCGGCTGGGGCGCGTGGCGGCCTTCGTGCCCTGGAACTCCGCGATGATGGATGGATCGAGGCGCGTGGACGGCTTGGCGCGCGAACCCTCCCCCTGGGCGAGGGCGGGGCTGACGAGAGATGCGAGCAGCACCACGCCCGCGGCGCGGGCGACGAGCGTTCGGAGGAATGGCATGTTCAACTATACGTACACCTCCCGCCCGCCTGTTGCCCTGACTCCCCGAAGGTGGCGATTCGTTGGGTCCGGGTTCGGTTATTGGGTGATGCACCTCCCCCGGATGCGGTCGGGGGGTGCGCCGCATGTGAGCGGGGGCTATCCTTCGCTTCCGCACCCTTAGGAGTTTTCGCTTGTCCAGCGTGCTCGCCCCCTCCGATCCCAAGTTGGCCGGACTGGCCCTGTACGGCGGCACGCCGGTCAGCGCCACCGCCGTTCCGTTCATGTCCACCGCCCTCACCGAGGGCGACATCAACGCCGTGGTCGGCGTGCTCAAGTCCGGCATGCTGCGGGCCGCGAGCAAGTGCGCCGAGCTTGAAGAGCGCTGGGCGCAGCTCACCGACGCCCGCTACGCCATGACCTGCGCCAACGGCACCTGCGCCCTGCAGCTCGCCTACGAGCCGCTCATCAAGCGGGGCGACGAGGTCCTGGTCCCCGCGTGGTCCTACATCGCCACCGTCTCGATGGTGGTGGCCCGGGGCGCGACTCCGATCTTCGTGGACGCCCTCCCCGACACCTATCAGATGGACCCCGTGGACGCCGCCCGCAAGGTGACGAGCAACACCACCGCCATCGCCGCCACCCACCTCTACGGCTGCCCCGTGGACGTCGACGCCTTCCAGGAGCTGGCCGAGCGCCACAACCTGATGGTCATCTACGACGCCGCCCAGGCCCACCTGTCCACCTACAAGGGCAAGGGCATCGGCGCCTTCGGCGACGCCGTCACCTACTCCCTCTACGCCACCAAGAACTTCGCCACCGGCGAGGGCGGCTTCGTCACCTGCAACGACGAGGGCCTCGCCCGTGAAATCCGCCTCCTCCGCTCCCACGGCGAGACGGACAAGTACCTCCACGAGTCCATCGGCTACAACTACCGGATGAACGACCTCACCGGCGCTCTGGGCCTCTCGCGCCTCGAGCGCCTGGAGGCGCAGACCAAGGCCCGCCGCGCCGCCGCGGCTCGCTACGACAAGATCCTCGCCAAGATTCCGGGCATCAAGCCCCCGGTCACCACGCCCGGCGCGGAGCCCGTCTACCACCTCTACACCGTGCAGCTCGACCTCAACCGCTTCCGCTGCACGCGCGACGAGTTCTGCAAGGCCCTGAACGCCGAGGGCGTCCCCACCGCGACGCACTACCCGCGCTCGCTGCCCAAGCAGCCCGCCCTCAGCGAGTGGGACAACAACGACTGCCCCGTCGCGGACAGCCTCGCCTCCCGCGTCTTCTGCCTCCCCATGCACCACGACCTCACCGACGAGCACTTCCGCATCGTCGGCGAAGCGCTCAACAAGGTCGCAACTGCTTACAAGGCCTGACGGCGAAGGCGCTTCCGCAGATCAGCACCGTGCGCCCAACGGTATCGGTGCGCTCACAGGCGAGCCATCAGCCCGCCGATCCCCGGCGCCGTCACACGCACACCCGGCGGAATGAGCCACGTCTGGCCCGGGCTCGCTTCGTGCCGCCCGCCCTCCCAGCGCAGCTCGCCTTCTCCTTCGAGCACGACCAGCGCCGCACAGCGGGTATCGCTCACCGCCTCAGCCCCGAGGCGGACATACGCCACCTCGAAGAAGGGCGTGCGCAGCACCTCGCCTCGGAGCAACCGCGTCGCCCGCGGCGGCTCGCCGAAGTCGATGCACTCCAGGCTCTCCGCGATGTGCAGTTCTCGCCCCTGCCGCCCCCAGTCATACACGCGGAAGGTAGTGTCGCTCGGGGTCTGCACCTCCGCCACCACAACGCCCGCGCCCAGCGCGTGCACCGTGCCGCTGGGCAGGTTGTGGCACTCCCCCACCACCGCCGGCACGCTCACCAGGTCGCTCACCACGCTGCCGTCCGCGATGTGCGCCGCGAATGCTTCGCGCGTCACGCCGGGCTTGACGCCCTTGTAGATCACGCTCCCCGGCTCGGCGCGCAGGATGTACCAGCACTCGGTCTTGAGCTTCGCCCCCGGGTGCGTCGCGGCATAGGCCGGGCTGGGGTGAACCTGCACGGAGAGGTTCTCGCGCGCATCCAGCAGCTTCACCAGCAGCGGAAAGCCGCCGTCGATCGGCTGCGCACCGCCCAGCAGCCCGTTGCCCCACAGCTCCATCGCGTCGTGCAGCGTCCGACCCCGCAGCGGGCCGTTGGCGATCACCGAGCGCACCGCGTTTCCCCCCGCGCCGGAGGCCGAGGTCTGCGCCAGGTCCGCCACTTCCCAGCTCTCGCCGATCCGCGCTCCCGGCGGCACCTGCTTGCAGAAGGCCGCGAGCCGATCCCCACCCCAGACCTTGGGCAGAAGCACGGGCTCGAAAAGAAGGGGGTAGGGGCTGCTCATCGCGGCAAGAGAAAAAAGAGCCGGGAACGGTTGCGGGTCCGTTCCCGGCTTTCCGTTCCGTGTGCTCGGATGATCAATACGGACGCTGCTCGGTCATCAGGCCGCTGATGGTGGCCTCGAAGCAGATGCGGTCGCCGACGAGGCCCTGGACCTCGGAAATGAAGCGCTTCTTCTGCGCCTTGACTTCCTTGGCCAGGACGATGAAGTCGTCGCCGGGCACGACCGGCGAGCGGAACGCGCACTCGTGGATCCGCAGGAACGCGACCATCGTGGGCACGCCCTTGCGGACGATGAACATGTAGCAGCCGAGCTGCGCCGCGGTCTCCACCATCAGCACGCCGGGAAAGAGCGGCTTGCCGGGGAAGTGGCCCTGGACCCAGAACTCATCGTGCCGGATCTTCCGCCGACCGACGGCGCAGGTCTTCTCCTCGTTGATCCACACCACGGCATCGAGCATGTTCATGATGCCGCGGTGCGGGATCCACTCCTCGATCCCTTCGCGCGTGACCTGCGTCGCCGTGAGGTCGATGCCCGACAGATCAAAGAGGAGCTTGGAGGGCGGCGAGGCCTGCTCGGGATCAGCTGGCCTTGTCAGCGACATTCCGCAACTCCAGGATCTTCTCTCGCACCAGCTGCGCGGTGTTCTTGATCTCCTGCATCATCTGGCGCGCGCGGGTGCCCGCGGCCTTGTTCCCGCCGGCGGCCTTCTTGACGTCCTCTTCCGCCTCGGCGACGAGCCTCTTCAGCTTTTCGTACTCTTCCATGGGCGTCCCTTCCTATTGGGCTGTTTCGTCACTGTCGCCCCGGTCTTGGCCGGCGGCAAGCCCGCCGCCCGGGAACCTCGCCACCATAGTACAGAACCTACTTGGCCGCTTGGGGCAGGAATCGCTCGATCACCTCAAGGGCCGCGTGCAGGTACTTGGGATTCCCCTCCCGTTCCACCAGGGCCGGTGCGCAAGCCGCCATCAATACTCGTCTTACAGTAGCCAGGTCCCCATAGGACTCATCCGTCGGCAGGCCCCGCTCCCGCCGGAAACGGGCCAGAACCGAAACCGGCTTAATCCCGTGCAGCAGGTCGGAATGCCCCCAGAACTGCCTTTCCAGGTACAGGGCGTCCTCCGCCCAGTGGCCGGCGTGCACGAGCGCTAAGTCCACCAGCACGCACCCGTTGCGCACTCCCGCCACCCCGTCTGGCATCACCCGGCGCAGGGCGTTGCCGGGGTGCAGATCCCCGTGGCACCACGCGTTGATCCGGCGCGACTCCCACCGCCCAATCAGCACCGGCAGGGCCTTCTGCACTCTCTTCAGGCACTCGTTCCACCGCTGCGACTCGGGCAGGTGCCCCTGCTTCACCGCCTCGCGCGCGTGGCTGATGGTCACTTCCCACGTCGGCGTCGGCGGGCGCGGCCCCAGCGGCATCACCGCCATCGCCGCGGCTTGAAAGTCCGCCGCCGCTTCCAGCAGGTCCATCGCCGCCTGCTCCGTGAACTCCGCCTGCAGCGTCGGCCCCTGCAGGCGCTCCACGATCAGCCACGCCAGGTCATACCCGTTCAGCTCCTGCCCGCACGCCAGCACCCGCGGCGTGGGAAACCTCAAACACTCCTCCGACGCCCACTTGCCCTCCGGCACCGCGCCCAGCGCCGCCGTCCAGCGGTACTCCACCGGCCCCACGGGCAGCTTCACCAGCACGCCCACGCGCCGGCCGTCGTCCATCTCCCACGTCGAAAACCCCGTCGCCGCCCCGCCGCGCTGCCACGGCGCGCGGAACCACTCGATGGCCCCGAGCCTTCCCTGACATTGCTGCTGAAGAACCGGCGCGAGCGAGACGGCCAGATCGTGCGTGTCGGCCACCGGCGGAGCTTGGTGCTCGCGATTGACGGAGTGCTCGGTAACGCCGCCCTCGCTCATCTGCTCCCCAGAATACACCCGCCCGCGAGGAACGGAAAGGCGTCTTTCATGCCCTGAACAGGGAGATCAACTGCTCGACGGAAAGCGACTCGGCCCGGTCGGTCGGCCCGATCCCATCGGGCCACGCGCGATCTCGCCCCAGCACGGCGCCGAGCTGCTTGCGCCGCTTCTCAAAGAGGTTCTGCACGAACGCCGCCAGCCCGCGCACATCCTCCACCAGCGGGCGCTCGCGCCGCACAAGGCTCACCATCGCGCTGGTCACTTCCGGCCGCGGCCAGAAGCACTCGGGCGGGAGCGTGGCGATCACCTTGATCTCCGCCGTCGTCTGCGCGATCACGCTCAGCGTGCCGTAGTCCTTGCTGCCCGGCCTCGCCGTGAGCCGGTCCGCCACTTCGCGCTGAATGGTGACGAACAGCCCCTCGCAGGCGGGGTGGTCGATCAGCAGCACGCTCATCACCGGCGTCGCCGCGCCGTACGGCAGGTTGGACACCAGCCGGAACGGCCCCGGCCCCAGCGCGTCGATGATGTCCGGCGCGAGCGTGCGCTTGTCCGCCAGGCAATCCCCCTCCACCAGTGTGAACCGATCGCCCGCGCCGGCGAAGTGCTCGCGCAGGTGCGCCGCCAGGCCCCGGTCGATCTCCGCCGCGACCACGCGGCAGCCTCGCTCGATCAGCTCTTCCGTCAGCGCCCCCGTGCCCGGCCCCACCTCCAGCACGGTGTCCCCCGCCTTCACGCCCGCGGCATCCACCAGCTTGCGGATGAGGTTGTGATCGAGCAGAAAGTTCTGACCAAAGGCCTTGCGGGGCGACAGCCCGCGCTTCTCAAGAATGGCCCGGATGTCGGCGAGCGTCTGCACGGGGTGAGCGTACCCCGGCTCTCGGGTTTACGGAGACATCCCCTGGTTCTTCTCGACCGCCGGACCGAAGGTGATCGCGTTCTTGCCCTGCCGCTTGCTCGCCAGGGCGTTCTGGTCCGCGCGGCTGAGCAGCTCCTCCACCGTCGTGCCGTCCCAGGGATACGTCGCCAGCCCGCCGGAAATCGTCAGCGTCCCCGCCGCGAGCCCCGCGAGCTTCGGGAACTTGTGCTGCTGCACCTGCTGCTGGAAGCGCTGCGCGATGGCGAACACCGAGTCCGGGTGACGGCTGCCCTCCTGACGCGGGCCCTCGGGCTCGTAGAAGATCACCGCGAACTCATCGCCGCCGATGCGGCACACGCGGTCCGTGGGACGGATCGTGCTCCGCATGAGCTTCACCGTCTCGCGGAGAATCTCGTCGCCCGCGTCGTGCCCGTAACGGTCGTTGTACACCTTGAAGTCGTCGATGTCGAAGAGCAGGATCGTGACGTTCCGCCGCGCCGCACGCGCCTGCTCCAGCGCCGAGGCCAGGAACCGCTCGAAGTACCGGCGGTTGTACGCCCCCGTCAGCGGGTCCGTAAACGCCGCGGCACGGAGCTGCGCCTGCTGATCCCGCAGCCGCAGCCACGCCGCGAGCCACTTCGCCTGCAGCGAGAGCATCGCCGGGCGCACGTTGGATGCGCGCAGGTGCCCCAGCACATCGCCCTCCCAGACGACGGGCTGATCCTTCGTGTGCTGCTCCGGATGCGGTCCGTCGGCCCCCTGCGGCAGGAACTCCACCGTGTCATCGCCCGTGCGCGCACGGATGAGGTCCATCGCCGGCCCCAGAATGTCCTTGCCGCGGACCAGGAGCTGCACGAGGTTCAGGTCGCCCATGTCCGTGCTTCCGGACATGGCGGGCGCGGGCGGGTCGGGAATCTCCGGCTCCGCGGGCCGCGGGGCAAGCCGCTCGACAGGTCTGGAAGAAGCCCTGGTCATGTTCGCTCCGTTGCGCGAAGCAAGGCTTCGGATGCGCTGCCGCACTTCCTCCGCGGGCTGGTCCGGGACAAGCACCCCGTCAAAGGGCGTGGCTTCCCTTCCCGCGCCGACGCCGAGCACCACCACGCCGGGGTTGGCGATGCGCAGGCCTCGGACAAACTCCGCGATTCTGCCGTTGCCATACCCGTTGGCCCCTTCGCGCAGAGACCGCTCCGCGTCGGATCCCACCACTACTACGTTCGCGGGCGCGTCATCGATCGGCGAAGCCAGAATCGCCGCGGCTTCGAGCGGCGTTCCCGCGCGCTCGATCTCGATCTGGGGATCCAGCCGAAGGGCCCCATCCAGCCCCGTCCGGCCGACCAGGATGACCCTCACTGTTTCACCGTTGCCGGAACCCAAACCACGCTCCCTCTCCGCCCTCCGGGCGGCCGTCCTCGCCGGGGCCTGCTTCCGCGGTCACGACCATGCGACACGTGGCATGGGGGGCAGCCTCCAGCCGCTCGCTCAATTGTGTGCTTTCCCAGGGTCGATGGCGAGCAGCATGGCTAACTCTTCGTCGGTGAGCAGATGCGCGGGCCGCTCAGGCCGTGTTTCCTGCTTCTCTCCTCCGCCAACCACCTTGTTATGAGACTTCAGAGGTTTCGCCTCCGTCTGCGGAGGCTCGGCCGCCTCCGACGCGACGCCCGTCAGCCGAAGCGCGGGCTTTGCACCCTTGGTTTCCCTGGGTTCGCTCGGAGGGGCCGGCCATCGACGGGGCTGCGCCCGCCACGCGGAACGCTCCACGCCGCTGACCGCGCGAATCTGCGGCGAGGGGCTCGCCTCATACGCCCACAGCACCACGTCCGGGACGTACCGATCCGCGACTTCAAGCACCTCCCCCATCGCCGGCTGCGTCGAGGGCTCCACCACCAGCAGCACGTTCACCCCGCCACGAGACCCGCGGCAGAGCTCCACCATCGCCTCAAACTCGCTCTCGGCGTGCACCGCGGCACACCCCGAGCGCGCCAGCGCCTCCGTCAGACGCTCAGGCACCACCGTGCCCCGGCGTCTCCACACGACGCACCTTGCCCTGCGATGACTGGCCGCACCTTCCCCGCTCATGCCGTGAGTGTACCGGCCGGGACCACCACACCCAAACAAAATCGGACAATCACCGCCCCGGACGGGTCCGCGCGATGAACTCGTCCGCCCTCAGCACGGCGAGGTCGGTCTGGCCCATCATGGGGTTCATCCGGGCTTCCCAGTCCACTTCTGGCTGGGGCCGGGGCGGCAATGCCGCGTCGTTGCGGTGATGCTTGATGAACAGCATCTGGTCCTGGATCGCCGCGACGACCTTCTCCATTTCCTTCCCCGCCCGTTCCATCTCCTCCGCAACGGTGCGGAACCGGGCCTTGTACTCGTTGAGGCTGCGGCGGCTCTCCTCGCGCAGCGTCTTGTCCTCGTAGTCGTCCAGCTCCCGCCCCCACTGGTCGAAGTGCTCCGCCGCGGCGGCGCGGGCGGAGACCAGCCTGCGGCTCGCGCTGTGCAGGCGCGACTCGCACCGGGCCAGCAGGCGACGGGTCAGGTCGTACGCCTCCTGCGGGCGCGAGCCCGTCCACGCGCGCTCCCGGATCGTGCGCACGGCCTCGACGATCTGATCGTGGGCGCGGACGTAGGCGTCCCGCGCGGACTCCACGCTCCGGCCCACGCTCGCCATCTTGTTCTCGGAAAAGGCGTCGAACCGCGCCGGATCCTTGTCCGTCACGCACCCCGCCGCCCCGAAGGCCAGCAGCCCGCACAGGCACCATGCACGCAGCATGGCCACAGCGTACACGCTACTCGCTCTGCGGGACGCCGATCCGTAAAACGCCGTCGATCACCGCTCCCCGCTCGACCACGATCGAGGGGGCCTGGCACTCACCCTTGACCCGCGCGCTGCGGCCCAGATACAGCGGCCCCAGGCTCACGATCCTGGCTTCCACCGAGCCGAGGATGTCCACGCCCTCGCAGGCGTCGATCTGGCGCGTGACGGCGCGCCCTTTTTTCTCGACGAGCACCTTCCCGCAGGTGGCGAGCTTGCCCGCAAAGCCGTTGTCGCGCACCAGAAGATCATCGAGCACCAGCCCGCGGTGGCAGAGCGGACAGGAAGCCGACCTCGCGGCCAGCGGCACGAAGATTTCCCTGCGACAGTGATAGCAGCGGACAACCCGCTCCTTGATCGGGGGCATGGCGACCCCTCCGCGCGATCAGGCCGCGTTGCCGGTGGGCGCCGTCCAGGGCTTCTGCTGCTGCGGGGCGGCCGCGGCGGCGTTGGCGAGCCAGTCGCCCGTGGGGGGCGTGGCGGGAGCCGCCTCCAGCCAGTCGGCAGGACGGCTCTTCCGCGGGCGGACCTCGGTCTTGGGCTCCACCGCCTGCGCGGGACGGTTGGCCAGAGCCTCCGGCCCGACGACGCAGCGGCCGACGAAGGTCGCGCCCTCGGCCACGGCCAGAGCCGCGGCGGTCACGTCGCCCTGCACGTTGGCCTTGCTGGTCAGCTGCAGGCAGTCCTTCGCGACCAGGTCGCCCTGGTGCTTGCCGTCGATCACGATGGTGTCCGCCTCGATGCAGGCGTTGGAGTGCGCGTTGGGGCCGATGTGGACCTCGCCGGCGCGCACGCTGCCCTCGAACGAGCCCAGAACCTTCAGAACGCCCTCGACCACGAGGTCGCCCTTGAAACGGGCATCAGGGCCAAGGACCGTCACCTGTTCACGAGCCTGTTCACGGGCGTCCATGCAAAAAACTCCTCGAGCCGCGGGTTCCGTGCGGCCCGAGGACTTATCGGTTGTCGCCCGCCTACTCCTTGAGCTACTTCGCCTCGACTCCGAGCTGATCGAACAGGAAGGCGTACATGTCCACAACCTGCTCGATGCGCTGGCTGAGGCTGCTGCCGATCCCGTGCCCGCTGTTGGCGCTGGTCCGCAGGAGCGCCATCGAGCCCACCGCCTGCAGGCGCGCCGTCATCTTCCGGCTTTGCATCGGGTCCACGCGGGGATCGTTCGCTCCGGTCAGGAAAAGCACCGGCGGGTACGCAACTCCTTCGCGCACGTTGTGATACGGCGAGTAGGCGTACAGCGCCTTGAAGTGCTCGGGGTTCTTCACCGTGCCGAACTCAGGGATGTTGAACTCCCCATTCGGCGACAGCTCCACCCGCAGCATGTCGTAGATGCCCACGCTCGCGATCACGCACTTGGCCGCGTCCGGGTGCTGCGTGAACGTCGCCCCCATCAGCAGGCCGCCATTGCTCCCGCCCATGATCGCCAGGCGATCCGGGGTCGTGTACCCGGCCTTCACCAGGTGCTTGCACACGGCGTAGAAGTCGTCGAAGACATTCTGCTTGTTGGTGAGGTTGCCCTGGTGGTGCCACTCCTCGCCGTACTCGCCGCCGCCGCGGAGGTTCGCCTCCGCGAAGATCACGCCGTGGTCCAGCAGCACACGGACCTCGGGCCGCAGGCGGGGCGTGATGTTCACGCCGTAGCCGCCGTAGCCGGTCAGCAGGCAGGGGTTGTTCCCGTCCAGCTTCGTGTCCTTGCGCCGGATGATGTTCACCGGCACCTTCGTGCCGTCCGCGCTCACCGCGAACTCGCGGACCACCTCCACGTCCGACATGTCCACCGTCGCCTTCGAGGAGATCGGCGCCTTGGCCGTGCTCCCCGTGGCCGGATCAAAGGTGAACCACGTCAGCGGCTGGGTGTAGCTCACGTTGGCGAAGAGCACCGAGTCGCCGGCCCCGTGCAGGGGCACGATGTCCCCCACGTCGCCGATCTCGAACTGCTCCGGCCCCTTCACGCGCTTGCCCTCGTAATCAAAGACGCGGATCTCCGAAGGCCCGCCGCGCTGGTAGGTGACGTACACGAAGTGCTCCGTCCCCGCCAGGTTGCCCGTGTGCTCGCCGAACTCCGAGACGATCACGTCATCGCCCTCGGGGATCAGCTCGCGGGCGTCCGCGACCTTTTTCACGTCCGAGCCGTCGTTGGAGATGGTCAGTTCCAGCAGCCTGCCCTTGGGGGCGTTCAGGCGGCTGACCATGAGGATGCTGGTCGTGCCGGGGGTGCGGCTGTGGCCGAACTCCGCCTGCACGACGCGGTCCTCGTACACATCAAGCTGATGCCACTTGCCGTCGAGCGTGCGGACGTAGTGCTGGAACTCGCCGCCGTCCCCCTTCTGCATGTTCACCAGAACGACGCCCGCCTCGTTGGTGAAGACCACCACCTCCGCGATCTTGGGGAACTCCTTGCCGATCTCGTAGGTGTCCTTCTCAACCGGCGTGCCCAGCTCGTGCCGCCAGAGCTGCATGTAGAAGTCGCGGTCTTCGTCGGGCCGCTCGCCGGGGTAGGGATAGCGCGTGTAGTACACCGACTTGCCGTCGGGCGCCCACGCCGCGCAGCCCCCGCCCGTGCCGTTCTGCACGCGCGGGATGCGCTCGAAGACCTGCTTGCCGGTGGCGACATCAAAGAAGAACAGGTCGCCCGACTCGCTCCCGCCCTGGCTGAGCGACACTGCCACCAGCTTGCCGTCGGGGCTGGGCACGAACCAGTCGATCGCGGTGGTGCCCTCGGGGTTGAGCACGTTGGGGTCCACCAGCGTGCGGGCGGTGTCGGGGTGATGGGGCGAGTTCATCACCACCAGGAAGGGCTGCTGCTTGGGCGGCTGACGCTTGATCGCGAAGAGCCGACCGCCGTGGTAGCTCAGGCTGTAGTAGGACTCCGTCGTCGCCGAGAGCACCTCGGTGACGCGCCGGCGCACCGCGTCCACGCCCGGCAGGCGATCGAGCACCGAGCGGGCGTAGGCGTTCTGCGCGTCCGACCACTCCTTCACCTTCGGGTCGTTCCAGTCCTCCAGCCACCGGTACGGGTCCACGACCTTTACGCCGTGGTAGGTGTCCGTCACAGGCTTGATGGGCGTCGCGGGCGGCGTGGGGTTCTGGGCCAGCGCGGGGGCGACGAGCACGGCAAGAGCGAGCACGGAAGCAGAGCGCATGCGGAAGTCCTCCTGTTCCGGCGCGGGCGTGGAGGCACGCGGGCGCGGGAACACAACAATAAGAGCCCCACCGCCGCCCCGCCCGTCACCACTCTGCCGCGGCCTGCTCCTTCATCGCCGCGTCAAGATGGCGGCGCACCGTCAGGAACATGACGCAGTACATAATCAGCGCCACCAGGGGGCCCAGGCCGCACGCCAGCGCCCCCACGGTGTAGAGCAGCGGCCCCACCCACATGAAGCGCCTGGCGTCCTTGTACAGCTTGTGATCGGGGAACCGCGGCGCAAGCCACCGCAGGTAGAGCATCGACGCGAAGAAGTGCACCGCCGACGCGACCAGCTGCAGGAGCACCACGCCGAGCGCGAACAGGACCCACGCGCCCGATCCCCCGGCTCCGATCTGCTGCGTGGCCCCGGCGAACTCGTCGGACACGAACGTTCCCACGAAGCTGACCAGCGCGATCGCCGCGTTCACGAGCACCGCGACGCGGACGAACAGGCGCGCGTTCTGCCCGCCGTAATGCTGCAGCCGGATGTCCGGCTCGCTGAAGAGCCACCACCCCACCGCGGACACGATCGAGACCCCGGCGGAGAGAATCGCGGAAAGAAGCTGAGCCTGCCCGTAGCCCGTCGCGCCCAGCACCCCCGTGCCGAACCCGACGATGATCGACCCGATGACCGACACCAGGATGAGCGTCACGCCCAGGTGCAGCTTGCGGAGATATTCCGGCGCGCTGTGCACGAGCCGGTCGCCCTCATACGAACGCGCGACGGGCTCGCCGCATTCCGGGCACAACCCCTCCCGCGGCAGCCCCACCAGGCTGTACCCGCAGGAGAAACAGACAGCTTCCTCGTTCGAAGGCGCCCCCGCCCCGCCGTCGAGCCCGACCGCATCGTCATCCATGCCGCGCCTCCCGCGCGGCAGTGTACCGACCCGGCTGTGATCTCAGTGGTGGCCGCCGCCCCTGGCCCGCACCTCGTCGATCGCCTTGACGATCCCCTCGGGCGTCACGTTCTCGTAGAGAACCTCGTCGATCAGCGCCGCGGGAGCGGTGCCGCAGGAGCCCAGGCACTCCAGCTCGATCAGGGTGAACTCGCCGTCATCGGTGGTCTCGCCGACGTCGATGCCCAGCTTCTCGCGGATGGCGTCGGTGATCTGCTGCTGCCCGCAGAACTCGCAGGCGATGGAGCGACAGACCTGGATCAGGTGCTTGCCCCGCGGCTTGAGCCAGTACTCCTCATAGAAGCTCGCGGTGTCGTAGACCTTGGAGGGTTCCACCTGCAGGAACTCGGCGATTTCCAGCATCGCCTGGGGCGGCACCCAGCCATACGCGTGCTGGACCGTGTGCAGGCAGGGGAGCAGCGCCGCCTGCCGCGTCTCGTACCGGGGCAGGACCTTCTCCGTCAGCTCCGCCTTCATGGAAGCCGTCAGGTACGGCTCCGCCCGGCGCTCCACCTTCATCCCGGCCGAGTTCTTTGCGATCCACGCCATAAGGACCCCATCGTAGCTCGATCGGAACGGGCGAACGACCCCGGATTGTGTTGCCTGAATAGGTGAAGCGCGGTATTCTCACCTCCTGTTGCAGGCCGCAACAAGAGAAGGGAAAAAGCTATGTCGAAGATGGGCGGTAATAAGTTCGATCAGCGCTTCCCGAGCAACACAATGGGTCGCAAGACCGACATCAAGATCGGCGGTCCGATGCAGCGCACTGCCGATCGCCTGGGACCGGCCAAGCCGATCAAGGGCATGTCGAGCAGCACCGTCCGGACCAACCAGGCGGCGCTGAATCAGATGCTCAAGTCCCCGGTCACCACCAAGGAGAAGATCACCGCCAAGGTCTCCGGCGTGAAGAGCACCTTGACCTCGGCCAAGAACACCGTCGCCGACAAGCTCAAGCTCAGCAACCCCATGGACCGCGCCATGCGGGCCCAGGCCAAGATCCAGAAGAAAACCGGTAAGTAACCGGTCCAACCCCTCACGCAAGGAGACCTCCTTTGTCCAAGTCCGGCAACATCCCCCCGAAGGCGCAGAAGGTTCTGGGCATCAGCAAGGGTCAGAAGGTCCTTGGCATCGGCACCGGCCCCCAGGCCAAGAAGCCCACCGGCCTGGCCGCCGCCGCCAAGAAGATCACCGGCGCCCTCAAGCCCGGAGCGGCCAAGCCCGGCGCCGCCCCGAAGGCCAGCGGTTTCACCCCCGCTACCACCAAGAGCACCAATCGCCTCACCCCCGCCTCGCCCGTCATCGGCACCCGCGGCAAGCAGGGTGTCCACGGCGGAACCATCGAGAAGCAGCGCATGAACGACCGCCTCAAGAAGGCCGGCCTGGGCGGCATCTGAGCCCGCTCATCGCACCACGAAAGCAAAAGCCCCCGACGACCGTCGGGGGTTTTTTTGCGCGCCTGCTTCTCAGCTCACGCCCCCGGCTTGGACAGCGGGACTGACGACGTGGTGCCCACTGTGCACGTCCCACTGCCCACTGTTCCTGACGTCAGTCCGCCGGCGCGTGATCCACGCCGCGGAGCTGGGTCAGTCGGCGGACCACCGCCCCGGCGAGCTGTCCCTCGCGCTTCTCGTTGCCGAAGCGGCCGACACGGGCTTCGATCCGCAGCGGCTGGGGGTCTGTCGCGTTCATGTCCAGCCGCCGCACCCTCAACTCCACCGGCTCATCTCCCTCGGTGCGGATGGAGTAGATGCGCTCTTCCGGGGTCGAGCGGCCCTTCACCAGGCCCATCTCCACACGCCGGACGGCCAGCTCCACCGCCGCGTCCACATCCTCCCAGTCCGCCACCACCTCGCGGACCGGGGGGCCTTGCTCATTCCATAAAGGCTTGGAACAGCCGGGCAAAGAGCATCCGACGGGGATCCCCGCCCCGACAAACCAAGCAGAGACCAAACAAATATGCACACGGGAGCGGCCCATAGTTGCCCTGTCCCGTATCATAAAGACCCCCGACTGCGCGTGCCCCGGGGCGCTGGAGAGCGTCGTTGGAAGTGAGCATCCGAGTGCCTTCCGGTTCCGAGCGTGTCTCGGTCCTGGGGTCGGCCGAACGCAATCTGAAGATGATCCGCGAGGGGCTGGGCGTGAACATCGTCGCCCGCGAGGGGCGAGTCCACCTCTCTGGCTCGAAGCAGGCCGTGACCGCCGCGCGCCGGGTGCTCGAGCGCCTCGTCGAGGCGGCCGCCGTTGAGCCCCTCGATCGTCAGCAGGTTCTCGACCTCATCGCCGAGGAGTCCGGCCAGCAGCGGCGCGAACGCCGCGGCTGGGAGGTCGCCTCCAACGGCGAGACCAGCCCGGTCTTCGAGCCCGAGCCCTGGGACGGCAGGCTGAGCGTCTACACAGGCGGCAAGGTGCTCCGCCCGCGCACGCCGAATCAGGAAAAGTACTTAGAAGCCATCCGCAACAACGACCTGGTCTTCGGCATCGGCCCCGCGGGCACGGGCAAGACCTACCTCGCCGTCGCCGCGGCGGTGCACCTGCTCAAGACCGGGCGCGTGCGGCGCGTCGTGCTCGCTCGCCCCGCCGTGGAAGCGGGAGAAAAGCTCGGCTTCCTCCCCGGCGACCTGCGCGAAAAGGTCAACCCCTACCTGCGGCCCCTCTTCGACGCCCTCAACGACATGATGGACTACTCCACCGTCGCCCGCTTCCTGCAGAGCGACGTGGTCGAGGTCGTGCCCCTCGCCTTCATGCGCGGCCGCACCCTCAACAACTCCGTCATCATCCTCGACGAGGCCCAGAACACCACCCGCGGGCAGATGCTCATGTTCCTCACCCGCATGGGCCAGGGCTCCAAGATGGTCGTCACCGGCGACATCACCCAGATCGACCTGCCCGACCCCACCGAGAGCGGCCTCATCGACGCCGCCCGCCGCCTTTCCCGCACCAAAGGGGTGGAGTTCGTTCACTTTGAGAAGTCCGACGTCGTCCGCCACGACCTCGTGCAGCGGGTCATCGAGGCGTACGGCGAGGAGGCGCTGGCAGAAAGCGTGACGCGGCCGAGAACCCGCCGCAAGACCGATAACCGTGGAAGCGAATCGGCATAACCGCCGATGATGTAGATACCCCCCACCGATGCCCCGCGATACGGACACCCACACGCCCACGACGCGCACCGGCTCCCTCAGCCGCAGCGTGCGTGCCCGCCGCGCCCACCCGGGCCGGTTCTGGGGCATGGGCACGCTCGCCCGGATGCTGGACGCTCTCGCCCAGCCGAGCCTCGGTTGGGGCGTGGTCATCGCGGTGGTCTTTTCCCTGGTGTGCACGGGCTTCGTGATCTGGGCCCGCACGCAACCGCTGGTCGCAGTGGGCCGGGTCATGGACGAGACGCGCCTGGTGCGTGTGCCCATGACGGTGGTTGATGAGGCGGCGACGGCGCAGGCCAAGGAGCTCGCCCGACAGTCCACGCCCCGCGTTTTCCGCCCCGATCCCGCGGCGTTGAGCGCGCTGGTGGATCCGCTGGAGACGCTGCCCAAGAGCCTCGCCAGCGCGGAAGACGTGAACGCCGTGGACCCGCAGATCCGCGAGGAGTTCGCCCTGACGCCGGAAATGCTGAAGGCGCTGAAGAGCCAGGTCGCGGACGGCGAGCCCTCGCCCGAGTGGAAGGCGCGCGTCCGCAAGCTCAGCGACCTGCTCCACCGCCGCCCCATCCTCGAGGCGCAGACGTGGCAGCGGGCGCTGCAGGAAGGCGCCACCCCCGTGGTCTCGATCGTGGACCGCGACCGCATGGACATCCCCAAGTCCGACCTCATCAACCTGGGCGACCGCGAACGCCTGGAGCGCGCGGCGGAGGAGCTGGCCCGTGCCGCGGGCTTCACCGGGGCGCTGCGGACGATGGTCACGCACCGGCTGGTCTCGCGCGGGAAGCCGACCTTCACGTTCGACGAGGCGACGACCTCGCTGCACCAGACATGGGCGGCCAACGCGGTGAAGGACATCGAGCGGGTCACCGCCCCCGGCCAGATCATCTTCCAGCGCGGGACGCAGCTCACCCAGGCCCAGGCGGACCTGTACCGCGCCGAGCAGAAGCAGTTCGACGAGCAGGTCCGCACGAGCTATGGCATCGCGCACAACGTCGCCATCTTCGGCGCGTGCTTCGCCATCACGCTGGCCCTTGCCGGGTACACCTTCCTCTTCTGCCCGCGCATCCGCCGGAACGCCTCCCGCATCGGCGGCGTGGCGATGATCCTCGGCGTGGCCCTGGGCGTGGCCGTCGTCGGCACGGCGCAGGCCCCCGACCTGGCGGCCCTGTTCTCCATCACCCCGACGCTCTTCGTCGCGCTGCTGCTGGCCATCGGCTATGACCGGCGAGCGGCGCTGGCATATGCCCTGCTCCACGCCCTGCTGGTGAGCTTCGCGCTCCGCGAGACCATCGGGCACATCTCCATCACCATCACCGGCATCGCATGCGTGGTGTGGACGGTGAAGGAGATCCGCGACCGCAACTCCCTCTTCCGCACCTCGGTCTTCACCGCCACGGGCGTGGGCCTGGCGACCATCATCTTCGGCGTGATGGAGCGGCCGATGACGCCGGAGATCGCGCCGGTGGTGCTGCGGGAAATCGCCCTCGATGCGATCCTGTCCAGCGGAGGGGCGATGTTCGTCGGCGGCATCACGCTCTTCATGCTGCCGGTGATCGAGCGGGCCTTCAACGTCACCACCGGGCTCACGCTCATCGACCTTCGCGACCCCAAGCAGCCGCTGCTCAAGGAGCTGCAGTTCCGCGCTCCGGGCACCTACAACCACTCCCTCAACGTCGCCTCCATCGCCGAAGCCGCTGCGGAGGCCATCGGCGGCGACAGCCTTCTGACCTACGTCGGCGCGCTCTACCACGACGTGGGCAAGATGAACAAGCCCGAGTACTTCGTCGAGAACCAGGCCGGCGGCCCCAACAAGCACGACAAGCTCAGCCCCGCCATGTCGCTGCTCGTCGTCGTCGGCCACGTCAAGGACGGCATGGAGCTCGCCCGCGAGTTCCGCCTGCCCGGAAAGATTCAGCACTTCATCGAGGCGCACCACGGCACGACGCTCGTCGAGTTCTTCTACCACCGCGCCCGCCAGCTCGCCCTCAAGGGCAAGGACGGCCAGGACCTCGAGCCCGACGACACCTACGTCCCCGACGAGTTCGAGTACCGCTACCCCGGCCCCAGGCCCCGCACCAAGGAAGTCGCGATTCTCATGATCGCCGACGCCGTGGAATCCGCGGCACGGGCCATGAGCGACCCCACCCCCAGCCGCATCGACGCCCTCGTGCGCACCATCGCCAACAAGCGCCTGCTGGACGGCCAGTTCGACGACTGCGAGCTGACCCTCCGCGAGTTGCACCTCATTGTCGAGAGCATCTCGCGCACCGTCACCAGCATGTACCACGGCCGCATCGCCTACCCGCAGGGCGAAATCGAAGAGACCAGCCAGATGGAGCAGCGGGCGTAGTACGTTTTGTTACGCCAAGCAAATGCGGTTTCTGTTCATGACGCAGGAGCCGACCCTTCGACCGCCACGAACCTCTTACCACAGCATCCGCACCCGGATCGTCTCGGGAATCCGCTTCAGCTTGTCCAGCACCTGCGCGCCGTCGGTAGGGTCCACGTCCAGCACGACGTAGCCCACCTCACCGTCGGTGCGGAGGTACTCGGCGGATACGTTCGCTCCAATCGCCGAGATGGCCTTGTGCATGCTGCTCAACACGCCGGGGACGTTGCGGTGAAAGTGCAGGATGCGGTGCGGGCGTCTGCCCTCTCCCTCGCGCGCGCCGGGCTGCTCGGGCAGCTCCACCTCGGGCACGTTCACCGCGCCGGTGGTGCTGCCCACGTTGATGAACTTCAGCAGCTTGGTGCAGACGTCGTCGGCGATGGCGGCCTGCGCTTCTTCCGTGCTTCCGCCGACGTGAGGCGTCAGGATCACGTTGGGCAGGCCGCGGACGGGGCTCTCGAACGCCTCGCCCTTGCTCGCAGGCTCGTCGGGGAAGACGTCCAGCGCCGCGCCGGCAAGCCGCCCGCCGCGCACCGCCTCGGCCAGGGCGTTCAGGTCCACCACGCTCCCGCGGCTGTTGTTGATGAGATAGCTCCCCGGCCGCATCTTGCGCAGCTGCGCCGCGCCTATGAGCCCGCGCGTTGACTCGGTCGCGGGCACGTGCAGCGTGACGACGTCGCTCTCCCTCAGCAGCTCCGCGAGCGTCTTGACCGGGCGCGCGTTGCCCAGCGCCAGCTTCGGCACGATGTCGTGGAAGATCACCCGCATCCCCAGCGCCTCGGCGAGCACGGAGACCTGCGAACCGATGTGGCCGTAGCCGACGATCCCCAGCGTCCTGCCGCGGACTTCGTGCGCTCCCGCGGCGGACTTGTCCCACAGCCCGGCGTGCATCTGCGCGGTCTTGTCGGTCAGGCGGCGGTGCAGCGCGATGACCTCGGCGATGGTCAGCTCCGCGACGCTGCGCGTGTTGCTGAAGGGCGAGTTGAAGACAGGCACGCCCCGGGCGCGTGCCGCGGCAAGGTCCACCTGGTTCGTCCCGATGCAGAAGCACCCCACCGCCAGCAGGCGCGGGGCCGCCTCAAGGATCGCGTCGGTGACTTCCGTCTTGCTGCGGATGCCCAGCACGTGGGCGTCGCGCACCAGCTTGAGCAGCTTGGCCTCGTCGGGCGCGCCGGTCATCGTCTCGACGCTGAAGCCCTCCGCCCGCAGCGCCGCGGCGCCCGAGGGGTGGATGTTCTCGACGAGCACGACCTTGATCTTGTCCTTGGGAAAGCTCGTCTTCATGCTCTCTGGTGGGCCTGCCTACCGCTCCTCGGGCCAGCTCAGCGGCCCGACGGTCCGCGGCTCCTCCGCCTTCGGACCGGCTTCCCCCCTTATCGACAGAACGCCGCCCAGACTGAGCCCCAGCAGCACCACGAAGAGGGCGATTCGATACCACCCGAAGGGGGCCAGCCCGTGCCGGGTCAGGAAGGAGACCAGCCACTTGACCGCCGCCGCCGCGGACACCGCCGCGACCGCGATCCCCACCACGCAGGCCGTCAGCCCCAGTTCTTGAAAGAGATTCGGTTCCCCCGCCTCCTTCGCGTGGCTGAGGTTCTTGTAGAGCTTGTACAGGGTCGCCGCGGTGAGGGTGGGCAGCCCCAGCAGGAAGCTGAACCGCGCCGCCTCGGCGGGGCGCAGCCCGGCGAACAGCCCGCCGGTGATGGTCATCATCGAACGGCTCGTGCCCGGCCACAGGGCGAAGCACTGGAGCAGGCCGATCATCAACGCCTGCTTCAGCGTCACCTGATAGATCGTCGGCCCCTCGGCACGCCAGCGCCGCTGCTTGCCCAGGCGGCCCTGCGACCACAGGTCCACGCCGATCATGAACACCCCGCCCGCCAGGACGCTCGCCATCACCGGACCGACGCCCATCAGGTGTGCGTCGATCCACTTATTGGCGAGCAGCCCCACTACGGCGGAGGGAATAAACGCCACGACGAGGTTCAGGAAAAGGCGCAGCCCGTCGGGGTCGCGTCCGAAGAGGCCCTTGAGCATCCGCACGACGCTGGGCCAGTAGAGCCCGACCACCGCGAGGATCGCCCCGCCCTGGATGACGATGCTGAAGTCCTTGACGGCCTGCGACTCGATGTCGAGCTTCATCGCCGCGCCGGCCAGCACCAAGTGCCCCGTGGAGCTGATGGGCAGATATTCGGTGATCCCCTCCACCAGCCCGAGCACCACCGCCTGCCACAGTTCAAGCTCACGCATGCGCACCTGCTCTCCGCGCTACCCGAGGCAGCGCTCGATCCGCCGCACCACCGAGTCCTTCCCCAGCAGCGCCATGACCTGGTTGATCGGCGGGCTGACGGTCCCGCCCGTCAGCGCCACCCGCAACGACTGGGCCAAAGCCCCCACCGCCACTCCCCGGCGCGCGGCGAACTGGTCCAGGGCCGCCTGCGCCGAGAGGGCGTCGAAGGCCGTCATCTCCCGCGCCGTCACCAGGAACTCACGCAGCAGCGTCGCGCCGCTGGGCGAGCCCCCCTCGATCACCTTCTTCACCGCCGCGGGGTCGAAGGCGTACTCCTCGTCCCCCACCAGCGCGAACGCGGCGTGACGGACGGCGTCGGCGAAGGTCTTGCAACGCGACCGCACGGTCTCCGCCAGCACCCCGAAACGCTCGCCGGGGAATCGCTCCACCAGCCGCGGCTCAAACTCCGCCGCCCACGCCCGGAGCCGCTCCTCGAAGACATCGGGCGACATCGCCGCCATCGCGTCGGCGTTGAAGCTCAGCAGCTTCACGCGGTCGAACTTGGCGTTCGTCTTGCCGATGCGGTCCAGGTCAAAGCGCTGGGCGAGGAAGTCCATGCTGAACTTCTCGACGTTGTCGCCGGGGCTCCAGCCCAATAGCGCGATGAAGTTGCAGATCACCTCCGGCAGATAGCCCGTGCGCCGGAAGTCGTGCACCTCGATCTCCGGCAGCGCCAGCCCGAACCGGCGCGCCACGCGCTCGGCGATCTGCACGTCGTCGGTGTTCCCCTCGATGAACGCGGCAAGCTCCTTCTCGCCCACGCCCGGCCCGCCCTCGGCCAGGACCGCGACGAGCGTGCGCACGCCCGAGGCGCGGTCGCCCGCGGGGGGCAGGGCCTTGAACGCCCCCTGCGGCTGGCCGGCGAGGTAGTCCTTCAGCGCCTTGCGGGCCGCCTTGGCCTTGTCGCGCTTGCTCATCTTGCTGCCGTCCATGTTCTGAATGAGCGGCATGTGCGCGTACTTGGGCGTGGGAAAGCCCAGCGCCTGCTGCAGCGCCACCTGGCGAGGCGTGTTGTTCAGATGCTCCTGGGCGCGCAGCACGTGCGTCACACCCATCGTGTAGTCGTCCACCACCACCGCGAAGTTGTACAGCGGGAAGCCGTCCGCCTTGCGGATCACGAAGTCCTCGATCTCGCCGGGGCCGTACTTCACCGTCCCCAGGACCTCGTCCTGCACCGTGATCCCCTCGTCCGGCGCGCGGAAGCGGATCACGTAGGGCCGGCCCTCGCGGTCCGCCTCCTGCATCCGCTTGAAGCGCTCCTCGTGGGGAATCGCCAGCGCGGCACGGTCGTAGCGGTAGGTTTCCTTCCGCGCCATCGCCTCGCGGCGCTTGGCCTCCAGCTCCTCCGGCGTCTCGAAGGCGGGGTACGCCCGCCCCTGCTCGATGAGCTGGTGGATGTAGCGGTTGTAGATCGAGAGCCGCCGGGCCTGGAAGAACCCGCCCTCCAGGCCGCGGGGGTTGCCCCCGGCACGGATCACCCTTCCGTCGGGGCGCGTGCAGGTGTACTCGGGCCCCTCGTCCCACAGGATGCCCAGCCAGGCGAGGTCGTCCATGATGCCGCGGGCCGCGGCTTCGCTCGAGCGGGCCTGGTCGGTGTCCTCGATCCGCAGCACGAAGCTCCCGCGGTTTTTGCGCGCAAATGCCCAGCAGAAGAGAGCCGTGCGCGCCCCCCCGATGTGCAGGTGCCCCGTCGGGCTGGGCGCAAACCGCGTGATGCAATCAGACATACCCCGGAGGTTATGCCGCGGCACGCCCGCGCACAGTCCTCAGCCCCCGCCGGCAATTTCCACGCCTCGGCCCCAACGCCTTGACTTCCGCTTTACACTCCAAACGGTGGACCCCGCGAGGGGCCCCCGCTCAACAACTCAGAAACGGAGGTACGTCGCATGCCCACCCGCCCCGCCGCCGACATCCGCAACATTGTCCTGGTGGGAGCCGGCGGGTCGGGCAAGACGACGCTCGTCGAACGCCTCCTCTTCGCAACCGGCGTCACCAAGCGGATGGGCAGCGTGGCGGAGGGGAACACCGTCTCCGACCACACCGAGGAAGAGAAGAGCCACAAGCACTCCCTCTACACCACCGCCGTCCACTTCGACTACGAAGGGCATCTCGTCAACATCATCGACACCCCCGGCCTGGCCGACTTCATCGGCCACGCCATCGCCTGCTTTCCCGCGGGCGAGACGATCGCGGTCACCGTCGATGCGCTCAAGGGGATCGACTCCATCACGCGCCGGCTGATGAAGGTCGCCGAGGACCGCAAGATCCCGCGCATGCTCATCGTGACCAAGATCGACGAGGCCCCCGAGGGCCAGCTCGAGGACCTGGTCTCTCAGATTCAGAAGGCCTTCGGCTCCGTCTGCCTGCCCATCAACCTGCCCAGCCTCAAGGGCAAGAAGGTCATCAACGTCTTTGAGCACGACGGCACCGACGACGCGGGCAACCAAACCGACTTCTCCTCCGTCAAGGAGGCTCACAAGGCCATCGTCGAGCAGGTCATCGAGCTGGACGAAGACCTCACTATGCAGTACCTCGAGAAGGGCGAGGGCTTCGACCCCCAGAAGCTCCATTCGGCTTTCGAGAAGGCGCTGGAGGATGCGCACCTCGTCCCCATCTGCTTCGTCTCCGCCAAGACCGGCGTCGGCGCGGAGGACCTGCTGCACATCTTCGCCAGCCTCTGCCCCAGCCCCGTCGAGGTGAACCCGCCGGAGTTCGAAATCCGCCTCCCCGACGGCGCCGAGCAGGAGTGGCACAGCAAGCCCGGCGACCCCAACGCCAAGCTGCTCGCCCACGTCTTCAAGGTCTCCACCGACCCATTCATCGGCAAGCTCGGCTACTTCCGCGTTCACCAGGGCGTGGTGCGGGCCAAGAGCGATGTGCTGATCGACGACCACAAAAAGCCGGTCAAGCTCGGCCACCTCTTCATGCTCCAGGGCAAGGAGCACGTCGAGGTCTCCGAGGTCGGTCCCGGCGCCATCGGCGCGATCGCCAAGATCGACGATGTTCGCTTCAACAGCGTCCTGCACGACAGCCACGACTTCGACTCCGTGCACCTCATCCCGCTGCCGCTGCCCAAGCCGATGTACGGCCTGGCGGTGGAGCTGAAGAACCACGCCGACGAGGCCAAGTTCTCCAACGCCACGCACAAGCTGATGGCCGAGGACCCCTGCTTCGTCGTCGAACGCATCGCGGCCACCAACCAGACGGTGATGCGCGGCCTGGGCGAGCTGCACCTGCGCATCGTGATCGAGCGCTTCAAGAATCAGTTCGGCATCGAGCTTGTCACCTCTCCGCCCAAGGTCGCGTACAAGGAGACCATCACCGCCAACGCCGAGGGTCACCACCGCCACAAGAAGCAGACCGGCGGCGCGGGCCAGTTCGGCGAGGTCTTCCTGCGGGTCTCCCCCCTGCCCGACGACCATCCCGAGGGCTTCGAGTTCATCAACGCCACCGTCGGCGGCAGCATCCCGAAGCAGTTCATCCCGGCTGTGGAAAAGGGCGTGCGGCAGGTCATGGCCGAGGGCGCCATCGCGGGCTATCCCATGACCGGCATCCGCGTCGAGGTGTACGACGGCAAGTACCACGATGTGGACAGCAAGGAAATCGCCTTCGTCACCGCCGCGCGCAAGGCCTTCATCGACGCCGTGACCAAGGCCAAGCCGGTGCTGATGGAGCCCTACGTGCTCATGGAGATCACCGCCCCCAGCCGGTACATGGGCGACCTGGCGGGGCAGATCTCCACCAAGCGCGGGCGCGTGCTCTCCACGGACATGCTCAGCTCCGACCTGTGCGTCGTCCGCGCCCAGGCCCCCCTCAGCGAGCTTCAGAACTACTCCACCGAGCTGAAGAGCATGACCGGGGGCGCGGGCACCTTCACCATGGACTACAGCCACAGCGAGCGCACGCCGCCGCACATCCAGCAGGCCGTCATCGCCGCGTACAAGCCCAAGGCCGACGCGGACTGACGCCGCGAACCCCTGCTTTTCCCCTACACCACGCGCAGAGCCTGCGCGTTCTCTTCACCATTCTCCAAACATCCACCCACACTTCTTCCCCACCGGCTTGGGGCACGCACGCCGGCGTGCGCGACCCGCTACATTCACCGCGGCATGGACGCTGTTTCTCCGCCCTCATATCCGTTTCATCTCGCCAAGGCCTACGCCGCGGCCGCACCCGTGCGACCGGCCGCGGCGTTTCCCACGATCACCACCGCCGCGGGCCTGACCATCCGTCCCAGCGGCGATGTCGTCGAGCTCTCCGGCGCTCGTCCCGCCGCGCTTGATCTCAGCGTGCAGCGGCTCGCCGCGGCAAGGGTCGAAAAGGCCCCCGACTTCGCCGCGCCCCCCGCCACCCTCAGCGGCCCCAGCCTGCCCATGTACCGCCACCCCGCGGACAGGAACATCGCCGCCACCGGCGTGCAGCTCGGACGCACCATCGACTTCAGCGCGTAAGCGCCCGAAGTCCGCCGCTTCCCATCCAGCTACTTGTTCAGCAGGGCCGCCGTGAACATCTTGCCCGTGCTGTCGCGCTCCCACGTCCAGCTCGGGCCGTGCTTGGCCTCGTAGAACATCCACAGCTCGAACCAGTAGCTGCGGAAGGCGTGCCGGCCCATCGGAGCGAAGTGCGCGTGCACCTGCTTCATCACCTGCGCGGACGTGCCCTTCAGCCCCAGCACCGTCCTGCCGTGGCGCACCGATTCCGTGTCCAGCGGCAGCCGGTGGTAGCGGCCCAGAAGCTGCATGATGTTCGCCGCGGCGTAGGGCCCAATGCCGGGCAGGGCGATCAGCGCCTTCCACAGCGCATCGTCGGGCGTCGCCGGGTCTTCCATCCAGGCGCTGTCCACCCCGCCGCGGGAGGGCGGCGTGGTGAACAGCCTCGCCAGCTCCACGATCCGCACATCCCTGTACCCCACGCGGCAGCGTGCGCGCAGCGTCGCGGGCTGCGTCCGAGCCAGCTTCCGCGCCGTGGGAAAGGCGTGCCTCGCTCCCTTGCCTGTCTCCACCCTTTCGCCCAGCACCTCGCAGAGCCGCCGGTTCATGTGGACCGTGCTGGGCCAGGTCACGTTGCAGCTCGTCACCGTCTTGATGACATCCTCGAACAAGCTGGGGGAGCGGAACAGCCGCCCGCGTCCGCTCTCCGCGAAGCGCGGGTCCAGCCGGTGAAACTCCGCGAGCATCTCCGCGTCCTCATCGAGCCGGAACATCCGCGTGAGCTGGTCTTTCAGCTCGTTCCGTTCCTGCTTGCTCAGCCCGCGCCCGGCACGCACCGCCAGCGGTGAGCCCTGCTCGCCTTCCTGCGCCACCTCCACCAGCGCCGGTCCTTCTGAAAGCGTACAGACCCGGCTGAAGACCTCTCTTTGCACGTCCCAGTGATTCGGGGCCAGCAGGAAGTAGCCGTAGGAGCACACATCCCGCCTGAGCACGTAATCACCCGGCACGGCCAGCTTCATCCGCGTCGCCATGCCCCACCGTAGCCCGCGAAGCCGAGTTTCACTTTCCCCACACCTCCGCAGGCTCCCATACCGCGGGAGACGCGTATGGAAAGCAAGGCCAAACTCGCAGGTCACGCCCTTCACCCGATGCTCATCGTCTTTCCGCTGGGGCTGCTGGCGACCTCGGTGATCTTCGACCTGATCTATCTCGCCAACGGCAACGGCCGCCTCGCCGACGCCTCGTATTGGATGATCGGGGCGGGGATCATCACAGGACTCATCGCAGCGATCCCCGGCGCCGTGGACTGGGTCGCCATTCCGGCCAACACCCGCGCCAAGGCCATCGGCCTGTGGCACGCCATCGGCAACGTCGTGGTCCTCGTCTGCTTCGCCATCTCCTGGATCATCCGCAACAACAACGACACCAGCGCCCCCACCGGCGCGGCGATCACCATGTCCGTCATCGGCGTGCTGCTCGCCCTCGTCACCGGCTGGCTGGGCGGTGAACTCGTCGAGCGACTCGGCATAGGCGTTCAGCCCGGCGCGCACGCCAACGCCCCCAACTCCCTCGGCCGCCGCCCCGCCTCCGACGTGGACACCAACTACACCGAACGCGGCGTGATCGGCACGCCTCCATCCACCATCTCCGCGGCCAACACCCCCGGACGCGCGGCGATGGGACGCGCCGACACCGCCGACCGGCGCGAAGGTGCGCCGCGCCCTACGACCACCGACCGCGGCAACCCGCCGCCGGTCTGACCGTCCGCCGGCATCGCCGCACCGAAACCCGCCCGCAACTCCGCGGCAGAGCAAGAAGGTGCGACGAAGAAGAGTGACTCCTAAGCTCTCTCTCTCCAAGCCCCCCGGCCTTCAATGGCGGGGGGTTCTTTTTGCCGCGGGTCCGTTCGCTCCCGCGTTCGCACAGCGCCCGCCGAAACCGCTTTTCATCCCGCCGCGCGTTCCGCGCTGTACCCATGACCGATGAGTGACGAACGCGACTATGACGTCATCATCGTCGGCGGAGGACCCGCGGGGCTTTCCGCGGCACTGGTGCTGGGCCGCTGCCGCCGCTCGGTCCTCGTCATCGACGCAGGGCATCCGCGCAACTTCGCCTCCCGTGCCGCGCACAACTTCCTCACGCGCGACGGCATCCCGCCCCACCAGCTCCTCCGCCTGGGGCGAGAGGAAATCGCGGCTTACGGCGTGGAGTTCCGCCAGGGCGTCGTGGCCGATGCACGGTGCCTTTCGCCCGGCTTCCGCGTAGAGATGCTCTCGGGTGAATCCGCCACCAGCCGCAAAATCCTGCTGGCTACGGGCGTGACCGACACAATCCCCGACATCCCCAACGCCGAGCCCTTCTACGGCCTGGGCCTGCACCACTGCCCCTACTGCGACGCTTACGAGTACGCAGACCAGCCCATCGGCACGGTGGGCACGCCCCGCAAGGCCCTGGGTCTGGCCGCCAACCTGCTCACCTGGTCTCCCGCCATCGTCGCCTGCTCCCACGGGGAGCCTTTCACCCCCTCCCAGCGTCGATCCGCGGCGCGCCTCGGCATCGCGCTCCGCGAGGAGCGCATCGCGCGACTGGAGGCCGAAGTTGAGCCGGGCGTCTTTGCCGCGCCGGCGCAGCGGACCACCCTCGACACCGACCGGCCGCCGCACCGGCTCGCACGCATCGTGTTCGAGTCGGGCGAGCCGCTGCCCGTCGCCGCGCTCTTCTTCAACGCGCCGCAGGTGCAGCGCAGCAACTTGCCGTTCGCGCTCGGCTGCCGCAGGGACGAGAAGGGCGGCGTGCAGCGCGACAACCGCCAGCGCACGGGCGTCGAGGGCGTCTACCTCGCGGGCGACGCCTCGCGCGACGTGCAGTTCCTCGTCGTCGCTGCGGCTGAAGGCGCACGAGCCGCCGTCGCCATCAACGCCGACTTCCAGAAAGAAGCACGCGAGCGGAGGAGAGATTAGGAAAAGCTTGAAACGCAAAGCTCGAATGAACGCTCAACCGGCAACCAGCAACACTCAACCCGACAGGACCATGAAGTTGAGCGTTGCAGGTTCTACTTGAGCTTGGCGCTTTCGTCAGCACTCCCCGCCCGCGAGGACGCGGAAGAACGCTTCGATGTCCGCGTCGGTGCCCACGTCGCCGTCGCCGTCGAAGTCGGCGCCGCCGGGGTGGCAGGACGGGCAGCAGTTTCCGCCCAGGCAGGCGAAGAAAGCTTCGATGTCCGCGTCGGTGCCCACGTCGCCATCGCCGTCGAAGTCGGCGGTGCCGCACGCGGGCGTGTTGCAGTCGGGCGTGGGCGAGCCGGGGACGATCTTGAGGATGTCGCCGCCGGTGACGTCCACGATGTACAGCTCGCCCGCGGCGTCTTCGCCGAACGACACGACGTTGTTGATCGCCACGGAGCCGGGCGGGTCCAGCTCGTCGCTGCGGTTCACGACGTCGGTGATGCCCGTCTCCGGGCTGTAGCGGAAGGAGATGAGAACGGGATTGCCGTAGTCGGTGAAGATGTAGTGGCCCTGGAACCAGGGGATGTTGCAGCCGCGGTAGACGTATCCGCCGGTCACCGCGATGCCGGTGATGGAGAGTCCGGGCTGATCGAAGGGCGGGATGGGGGGATTGGGGTTGTTGGCGTAGTCGAGGATGGGGGGCGTGATGCCCGCGGGCAGCGTCGGGCAGGTGGGGCAGTTGGAAAGTCCGGTGCAGCGGAAGCCCTCGGCGCACTTCCATCCGTAGTTCAGGCCGGGCGGGTTGCCCAACGCGAAGTTGATTTCCTCGCGCGCGTCCTGGCCCACGTCGGCGATCCAGAGGTCGCCGGTCAGGCGATCAAAGCTGTTGCGCCAGGGGTTTCGCAGGCCGTAGGCCCAGATTTCGCGCCGCTCGCCCGCGCCGGTGAAGGGGTTGCCCTCGGGGATGCGGTAGAGCGCGCCGGAGGATGGGTCCGCGTCGTCCTCGTTGCCGGGGATGTTGTCGGGGCCGTCAACGTCGATGCGGAGGATCTTGCCGAGGAGGGTGGTCTTGGATTGCGCGTTGCCACCCGTGGGGCGGGTGCCGCCGGTGTCGTTTCCGTTGCCGCCGTCGCCGATGGCAATGTAGAGGTAGCCGTCGGGGCCGAAGTCGATCCAGCCGCCGTTGTGGTTGGTGTAGGTGGGGTGAGGGACGACGAGGATCTGGGTGTAGGAGTCGGGGTCGGCGGTGGTGGAGGTGGCGTAGGGCGGGTTGGCGCGGAGGCGCGCGATGATGACGGCGTTGTCACTGCCGCGGGTGTGGTGGATGTAGAAGTAGCCGTTGGAGGTGTAGTCGGGGTGGAAGGCGACGCCGAGCAGCCCCTGCTCGCCGATCTGCGCGCCCATGGCGAGCGACGCGACGCCCGGGTCCGCGCCGGCGTTGTGGCCGGGCGGGGTGATGGTGAGGAAGGGCGTGGAGTTCAGCGTGTTGGAGGGGATGTTGATGATGCGGATGCGGCCCGACCAGGGGGCGCTGCTGTTGGCGCGGTAGCGCTGCTCGGCGACGAAGATGCGGTTCATGTCGCCGCGGGGAGCGCCGAGCCAGACGGGCCGGTTCATGCCGGTCTGGACGACCTCGGTGGCGAGGGTCTGCGCCTGGGCGGCGACGGGAAGAAAGGCGATAGCCGCGGCGGCGAGCGTGCGCTTCATAACTGGCTCCTGAAAGAGGAGTCACTGTAATGCACGCGCATGAAGGAGCAATAGATTTCCGCGCGTCTGATAACGGGCAGATGAAGAAAGGCTTAGCAGGGAGCGCCCGCCAGCACGCGGAAGAAGGCCTCGATGTCGGCGTCGGTGCCCACGTCGCCGTCGCCGTCGAAGTCGGCGCTGGCGCAGGTGGGGCAGCAGTTGCCGCCCAGGCACGCGAAGAAGGCCTCGATGTCCGCGTCGGTGCCGGAGTCGCCGTCGCCGTCGAAGTCGGGCGTGCAGGAGTTGATGGTGATGACGGCGAAGTCCATCTCGGTCGGCTCGGACTTGCCGTGGAGCACCCACTGCTCGTAGGCGATCTGGCCCTTGTCGTCGGTGGTGTTCGCGTCGCGGAGAAACTCGATGTATTCCTTCGTGGTGACCTGGTGGAAGACGCGGACCTCGGCGCGCACCGCGGTGGGCGGCACGGTGTAGACGGTGTCGTCCCAGTGCTGGCCGTCGGCGTACTCGTAGTTGACGGGCTCGGCCTGGACCGCGGCGAACGCGGCGTTGGTGAAGCCGCGGGGCGGGATGCGGTTGTCGAGGATGCGGACGTTGTTGAGGACGAAGTGGAAGCCGGGGCCCGCGGGCCGGCCGGAGAGCGCGGCGACCTCGGGGGAAATGCCCATCACGTACTCATACACCTTCGTGTCCTGGGTCAGCTCCGCGGTGACGGGGTTGTACGCGCCGCGCTCTTCGACGAGGTTCCCCGCGGCGTCGAAGAACTTCACGTTCACCCACATGCGGCGGCCCTCGGAGTAGCCCGTGGGCAGCTTGTGGCCGGATTGATTGATGACGCGGACGGTGAGCTGGTTGCCCACCGCGGTCAGCTCAAGGTCCGACGCGGCGCGGAGCATGTCGATCGCACGCTGGATCGACGCCTCGGCGCTCTCCGCGGTCGTGTCGGTGATGGAATCGTCGTAGAGCGAGCGCACGGCGCGGATCACCCAGGTGTTCGCGCCGTTGAAGTGGTGCTTCGGCAGGTTGTTGCGTGAAGGCGCGCCGAAGACGGGATCACAGCCGAAGCCCGTGCCGTCGGGCATGTGGCAGTCCTGGCAGGTGGAGACGAGCGGGTTGTTGCCGCCGAAGCGGCCGCCCATGTCGATGGGGCCCTGCGCGAAGGCGCTGTTGGCCCACTCGCTGTAGGTGCGCTCGATGGGGAACTGGTCGTACTTGTTGCCGGTTTCGTGCGGCGCGTCGAGGGAGTTGAGGGCGTAGGTGCCGTCGGGCTGGCGCGTGAAGGCGGGGTTGCTGACCTCGTGGCAGGTCGCGCAGAGCGCCGAGTCGTTGTGGAAGGGGCTCTGCAGCCACTGGTGGGGGTTCATCGTGAGGTTGAAGGGGCCGCGCCGGCGGTCGTTGAAGTCCACGATCATCGAGCCATTGCCCGGAGAGAGCGGGAAGAAGGAGGTGGCGTTGAGCACGTCCACGTCCACCGCGGGATCGACGCCGGGGGTGTGGTTCGGGTTCACCATGCGGTGGCAGATGGAGCAGGAGACGCCCTGGGCCTCGACGCCGTGGGTGGGAATGTCGTGGCCGTGGGGATCGCTGTAGCCGTTGAGGAACGCGGCGGGGTTGTGGCAGCGGAGGCAGAAGTTGCCGGCGAAAGCCGCGTCCTGGTTGGCGATGGTGAGGCAGGCGTGGAAGATGGGGTCGCGTCCGGCCTGGGCCATCATGGACGCGGACCAGTTGGAATAAGGCTCGTTTTCCTCGTCGTAATAGCCGTGGCAGTTGGCGCAGTTGAGCGCCGTGATGAGCGGCTGCACCATCTGGTTGGGCTGCGTGCCGGGGGTGAAGAAGTCCTCGCGGGTGGTCTGGATGCCCGCCAGGGCGACGCCGACGGCGGCGAGAGCGAGGAAGGCCGTCCAGGCCCCTTCAACAAAACCACGGTGACGCATTGCGAAGACTCTCCCCGGTCTGGAATGACACAAAGATCGCGCGGGGCGCGCTGTCCGGTACGAGAATCGGCGAGGGGTGGGATGCAGGCAACGGGCCATTGCAGAAAAATACGGGGTTGGAAAGTTTTCGGACGTGGGCGGAAAGCTCGAAGCTCAAAACGCAAAGCTCAAAGTGAGCTGTCCGCGTGGTCGGGACAGCGCCCCCTAACCCTTTCCATCCACGCTTGAGTGTGGCGGGTTGAGCGTCGCGGGTTCTCCGCGCCCATCGCCGCCGCGAGGGATGGCATCTTGAAGGCGGACACCCGGCAAGCGTGTGGTATAAGGAAACCCCCAGCCGTCAGCGTGAAGTTTGTCTTTTGAGGGCTGGGGTTGCGCGTTATGTTGGTTTCCGGGGGGGCTCGGCAGCCGCGGAGGTTGGTCATGAAGGATTTGTTTGTGCGCGCTGGGGTGAGTGCGGTCGTGGCGCTGGCCGTGGGGAACGCGGCGCTGGGCCAGGGGCGTGCGGAGTTTGAGATCCCGATCACGGTGCAGCAGGTGGACTACCTGCGGGTGACGTCGCTGGGCAGGGTGCTGGAAGGCCCGGTCAACGGCGGTGGGTACTCGGGCCGGCTGTGCAACGTGGTCGCGACGCACACGGACGCGAACTTCGGCGGCGGGACGTACACGCTGCAGGCGGGCTTCGCGCAGGGCGAGAGCCTGGCGCAGACGTACACCGTGCCCGCGAACGAGTGGCCGATCAAGATCGAGTCCGCCGAGGCGGTATTCGCGACGAGCAACGCGACGGTGCCGACGACGACCTGGTGGGGCGTGCGGTTCTGGGCGGGGCTGCCCGGCTCAGGGACGCTGGTGGCGAGCTTCTCGAGCGATGACGTCGTGCTGCCGCACCTGCGCATGAACCCGGGGACGAACGCGACGGTGGTGCAGTTCATGGTGGACCCGAGCGACCCGGAGCAGGTGTTCATCCCCAACAACGGGAGCAACCAGTTCACGGTCGAGTTCCGGATCGTGCAGCACAACAACCAGTCGGGCAACCCCTGCCTCTCGGGGCCGCCCACGACGAGCAACGCCTTCCCGGTGACGGACAACACCGTTTCGCCGGCGCCATGCAACCAGTACCCGCAGCTCGCGCAGCCGACGCTGAACTGGCTCTTCGGCGTGAACTGCGGCGCCTTCGGCTGCCCGCCCAACGGCGGGTGGTCGCGCTTCAGTGACCTCGCGGGCGACACCCCCTTCGGTGGAACGTGCCTCTCCGGCTGCCGTCCGCACGGCGATTGGGTGATGCGCGCGACGTGGTCGGGCGCGAACTGCCAGCCCGGCATCGGGGCGTGCTGCATGCCCACGGGCGTCTGCTCGGTGATCGCCATGACCGACTGCGCCGCGAGCGGCGGCCTGTACCAGGGCGACGGGACGTCGTGCCAGGACGTGAGCTGCCCGCAGCCGCAGGGCGCGTGCTGCTTCCCCAACGGCTTCTGCGCGATCCTCGGCGCGCTCGACTGCGCGAACGCGGGTGGCTCGTTCGCGGGTGCGGGAACGCAGTGCGGCACGGACAACACCTGCCCGCTCGGTGCCTGCTGCCTGCCCGACGGAGGCTGTGCCGCGGGTGTGACCGCCCAGGCGTGCGCCGCGGCCGGCGGCACCTTCCGCGGCGAGGGCACGGACTGCGACACGCCCTGCCCGCCGCCCAACGGCGCGTGCTGCGCCGCCAACGGCTTCTGCTTCCAGACCACGGAGGCCAACTGCGTCGGCTCCGGCGGAACCTTCTACGGCGCGGGCGTGGCGTGCGGCGCGGGCAGCTCCTGCCCCATCGGCGCGTGCTGTCTGCCTGATGGAACGTGCGTGGACGGCGTGAGCAGCGCTCAGTGTGCCGCGGAGGGCGGGACGTACCAGGGTGACGGGACGGCCTGCGCGAGCGTGAACTGTCCGCAGCCGCAGGGCGCGTGCTGCGCCACCAACGGCTTCTGCTTCATCACTTCGGAGGCGACGTGCCTGGGCGCCGGCGGATCCTGGGGCGGCGCTGGCACGACGTGCGCGGATGTCAACGGCAACGGCACGCCGGACGCCTGCGAGACGGCGTGCGGCACGGCGGACTTCGACGGCGACGGAGACCTCGGCACCGACGCCGACATCGAAGCCTTCTTCGCGTGCCTGAGCGGCAACTGCTGCCCCACCTGCTACCCCGGCGGCGCGGACTTCAACGCCGACGGTGACGTGGGCACGGACGCGGACATCGAAGCCTTCTTCCGCGTTCTGGCCGGAGGCCCGTGCTGAAACGCACCGGCGTATGTATCTTGAGCCCGGGGGACCTTCCCGGGCTTTTTTTTCTCTGTTTTCTTCGCTCAAAGGATTTCACGCAGCCGACACGCAAAGGAGCTGAACATGGGGTGTACGAAGTCGCGCGGTTCCTGGCGCACGCTCTCTCCGCTGGTCGTCGCGATGGCGGCGGGTCTGCTGGGGGTCCCGACGGCTGAGGCGCAGGTCGCGGTGGAGCCCGTGGCCTTCGACCCGCTCCACGGCGGGCTGCCCTACTTCGATGCACGCCTCGACCACATGGAGCGGGCGACGCCGCGGGTCCGCGCGGCCGTCGAGCAGGCCCGCAAGAAGGACGGCGCCGCCCGCGAGGCGGAGCTGGCGCGCCTGAAGTCCACGGTCTACATGCTGGCCGTGGACGAGAGCGAGCTGTACGGCACGCCCTACTTCGTGCGCTCCACGTACGACTTCCTGACCGAGAAGCGCGCGGTGGACGCGAAGGTCGTGGTGTCGGACTACGTCCGTGCGTGGCCCGCGGTGTTCGAGATTTCGCCCGCGGAGCTGCGGCAGGCGCGGATGAAGCGCGACTACTACACGCGGCACAACGGCGTGCGGCACCTGACGTACCAGCAGCAGCACGCGGGCGTGGACATCTTCGAGTGCGAGGTGCGCGCCAACGTGATGCCCGACGGGCGGCTGATCAACATCTCATCGACGATGCTCCCGCGTCCCGAGGGGGGCTTTGTCGTCCCCGAGTTCAGGCTGAGCGACGCGGAGGCGGTGGCCGCCGCGGCGAAGGCCTGCCGCGTGGAGCTGACCGGGCCGATCTGGCCGAAGGGCTCCGCCGAAGGCCCGACGCACAAGCGCGCGTGGGATCACACGGGCGACTTCCGCCCGGACGAGGAAGTGGTGACGGAGCGCGTCTACTTCGCGGTGACGCGCGACGACATCCGCAGCGCATGGAAGGTCGTGGTGCCGGTGCACGGGATCGGCCACACCTACGACGTGATCGTGGACGCGCAGGACGGCTCGCTGCTGTGGCGGGCGAACCGGCTCTGCTTCGGCACGACGCAGCCGATCACGATGCGCGTGTACACCTCGGGCTCTCCCGCGCCGGGCCACCCCGGCACGCCGACGCAGAACGGCTTCCAGTTCCCCTTCGTCGAGCGCCAGCTGGTGACGATCACGCCCGAGATGATGGCGCCGTACTCGCCCAACGGGTGGATCAACGACAACGAGTCGGAGACGCTGGGCAACAACGTGGACGCGCACGCGGACCACGACGGGAACAACAGCCCGGACCTGCCCCGGCCCAACGGCGGCCCCTCGCGCGTCTTTGACTTCCCGCTGGACGTGATGGCGTCCCCGCAGACGTACAAGGACGCCGCGGTGGTGCAGATGTTCTACTACTGCAACATGTACCACGATCAGTTCTACGCGATGGGCTTCGACGAAGCCGCGGGGAACTATCAGCAGATCAACTTCACCGGGCAGGGCGTGGGCAACGACCGCATCCAGGCGGATGTGCAGGACAGATATCTTCCGCCGAGCGGGACGCCCAGCAGCAACAACGCGAACTTCACGACGAGCGGCACGGACGGCAGCACCGGCCGTTGCCAGATGTACGTCTTCATCGGCCCCGAACCCGACCGCGACGGCACGCTGGACGCCGACATCGTGTACCACGAGCTGACGCACGGCACGTCCATCCGTCTCCACGGCGGGCTGACGGGCGTGCAGCCGCAGTCCATGGGCGAGGGATGGGGCGACTTCGTCGCCATCGCTTCCTTCGCCGAGCCGGACGACGACTTCGAGGGCGTGTTCGCGACGGGCGGGTACGCGACGTACCAGTTCAGCTTCTTCGCGCCGGTCGGCTCGTGGAACTTCAACTACTACTCGGGCATCCGCCGCTTCCCCTACAGCGTGGACTTCTCGAAGAACCCGCAGACGTACGCGGACATCGACCCGGCGCAGCAGAGCTACCCGCCGGACGTGCCGCGGAATACGTCGATCTCCAACACCGCGAACGAAGTTCACAACGCGGGCGAGGTCTGGTGCAACACCCTGATCGAGTGCCGCGCGGCGCTGATGCGTCACCACGGCTTCGAGGGCAACCAGCGCATGCTCCAGCTCGTCGTGGACGGGATGAAGCTCTCGCCGGGGAACCCCAACATGCTCGTGGCCCGGGACGCGATCCTGCAGGCCGACATGGTGAACTACGGCGGAGAGGACATGGCGCAGCTGTGGCACGGCTTCGCCCGGCGCGGCATGGGGCTGTCGGCCACCTCTCCCGCGGTGTCGGCCTCGGGCGTGCACGAGGCGTTCGACGTGCCGCAGTTCGTGACCTTCGCCTTCCCCGACGGCCTGCCCTCGCAGCTCTCTCCCACGACGGCAACCTCGTTCCAGGTGGACATGTCGCCGACGAATCTGACGCTGACGCCGGACACGGCGCAGGTCTTCTACTCGGTGAACGGAGGTGAGTTCACCCCCGCCGCGATGACGGCCATCGACGAGGACAGCTTCCTGGCCACAATCCCCGCGCTGCCCTGCTTCTCTGAGGTGCGGTATTACCTGAGCGTGGGGACGAGCGGCGGCACCTGGACCCATCCGTCGAACGCCCCCGGCCTTACGCACCAGGCCGAGGTGTACAGCACGCAGATAACGATGGTGAGCGACAGCTTCGAGACCGCCACGCCGGGGTGGACCTCCGTGGGCGGAACGTCCAGCTCCGCGCCGCCGCTGGCAACCACGGGCGTGTGGGAGCGGACCACGCCGCAGGAAACCGCGGCACAGCCGGGCGGCGGGCACACCGGCTCCTTCTGCTGGGTGACCGACGGCCGCGCGGGCGCGAACGTGGGCACGTGGGACATCGACAACGGGCAGGTGATCCTGACCAGCCCCGCGTTCGACCTCTCCGGCGTGGAGAACCCCGTGGTCGAATACTGGCGGTGGTACAACAACGCCCCGCCCGGCGGGAACAACCCCTTCACCAACACCTTCCTCATCGACATCTCCTCCGACAACGGCGCGACATGGACACGCGCGGAGACCATCGGCCCCGCGGGCGCGGAGGTGGTCGGCGGCTGGCGACGCGCACGCTGGGACCTTGCCTCGCGGAACGTGACGCCCACGAGCCAGGTGCGCCTGCGCTTCACCGCGCAGGACACCACCGGCGCGATCGTGGAAGCCGCGATCGACGACCTGGCCATCTACTCGCGGACCTGCTCCGCCGGGCCTGTGTGCGGCACCTCCGACTTCGACGGCGACGGCGACGCGGGCACCGATGCGGATATCGAGGCGTTCTTCGCATGCCTCGCCGGCAACTGCTGCCCCACGTGCTTCCCCGGCGGCCCCGACTTCGACGGCGACGGCGACGCAGGCACCGATGCGGATATCGAGGCGTTCTTCAGGGTCCTGGGCGGAGGAAACTGCTGACGAAAGCTCAAGGAGAACCTGCAACGCTCAACTTGCAACGCTCAACCTCGTCATCCTGTCGGGTTGAGTGTTGCCGGTTGCAGGTTGAGCGTTTGTTGTTGCGCGAGGTTTAACCCCAGCCCCCCCCCAACCTCCCTCTGGGGGGCTTGAGGAAAGGCGCTCCTCTGAGAGAAGCGGGTTGAGCGTTGCAGGTTGCCTGTTGCAGGTTCTTATTTGAACTTTGCGTTTTGAGCTTTCGTCAGTCCCTAACCATTCCCCTCCAGAACATCACAGGCGCAGGTCCCCTCCGGTCCCCTGTTCGAGCATCGCGGTTTGAGCCTTCCCACGGGTTACAGGACCCGACCTTCGCGCTACGTTTGTGCGCAAATCCTGCACGCCCAAGCCTCGAACCGTTGACACCCGCCCGCCCATCCGTACCCTCCTTTCCTGAGAGGTCTTTAAGGGCCGACGAGGGATTCGCAAGAGAGAAAGGATCGAGCGATGAGAGAGTTCGCGAAGGTGCTCATGTGTCTCGCCGGCGCTGCCGGCCTCACCGCCGCGGCGAGCGGCCAGGTCGTCATCAGCCAGGTGTACTCGGGCGGCGGCGGCGCGAGCAGCACGTACCGCTACGACTACGTTGAGCTGTTCAACCGCGGCAACACGCCGGTGGACATCAGCGGCTGGAGCCTCCAGTACGCCTCCGCCAGCGGCAACTTCAGCGCGACCCAGAATACCGCGACGCTTCCCAGCGGCGTCACGCTTCAGCCCGGTCAGTACTACCTCGTTCAGACAGGCTCCGCGGGCACCGGCGGCACGGATCTTCCCGTCACGCCCGACCACGTAACGAGCCAGCTCAGCATGGCCGCGGCCGGGGCGAAGGTCGTCCTCATCAGCGACAACAACTACCTCACCACCAGCTGCCCCACGGGCGGCAACGTGGTGGACTTCCTCGGCTGGGGCCCCGGCAACTGTGCCGAAGGCACCGCCGGCCCCGGCACCAGCGCCACCACCGCCGTGTTCCGTGCGAACAACGGCTGCACCGACACCGACAACAACGCGGCGGACTTCGCCGCGGGCGCTCCCGCGCCGCGCAACTCCGCCAGCCCGTTCAACCTCTGCGGCGGCGGCTCGACCCCACCCAGCGGCGTCGGCGCCAGCGATCCCGCCAGCGCCTGCCCCGGTCAGCCCGTCATTCTCACCGTCACCGTCACCGAGGGCGTCCCCGCCTCGCCCATCGTCAGCGTGATCGGCGACACCTCTCAGATCGGCGGCATGCCCGGCGAGGTCTTCGTCGATGACGGCACCTTCGGCGACGCCGTCGCCGGCGACGGCGTCTGGACCCTCAGCACGACCATCTTCACGTCAACCACCGGCCCCCGTCCGATTCCGGTCGTCATCACCGACGCGATGGGCCGCGAGGGCGCGGCTTCGCCCGTCGTGGAAGTGCTCTTCTGCGGCCTGGGCGGCTTCTTCTCCGCCGAGCCGCTGTGCACCGGCGGCAGCACGCTCCTGACCTTCCAGATCAACCCCGCGCAGTACCCCGACAGCACGGGCATCACCGCTCAGGCGGATCTCTCCAGCATCGGCGGGCCTTCCAGCGTGCAGCTCTTCGATGACGGCACCAACGGTGACGCCGTCGCGGGCGACAACGTCTTCTCCCTGCTCTACGCGGCGGGCGCCGTCCCCCCCGGTTCCCACTCCATCAGCGCGTCCGCTCAGGACGCCGAGGGCCGCAGCATCACCCGCAACACCACGCTCAACGTCGGTGATTGCACCCAGAGCGACTCCACGCTCGTCATCAGCGCCATCTACGGCGCCGGCGGCAACAACGGCTCCAACTACACCCACGACTACGTCGAGTTGTTCAACCGCGGCAGCTCGCCCGTCAGCCTCGACGGCCTCTCGATCCAGTACGCCAGCGGCGAGACCGACGCCAACGGCCTGGGCGTCAGCGGCCCCACCCGCATGACCGTCCTGCCCAACGGCGTCACCCTCCAGCCCGGTCAGTATTACCTCGTGAAGATGGCCGGCTCTGACGGCCCTGTCACGCCCGACTTCGTCGGCGAGATCACCATGTCCGCCGACCGCGGCACCATCGCCCTGGTGAACGGCACCACCCCCCTCGGTACCGACAGCTGCGGCGACGCCAGCATCCTCGACTTGGTCGGCTACGGCAACGGCTCCACCCCCGCGAGCCGCGGCTACTGCCGCGAGGGCGACTTCCACGCTCCCACGCTGAACGCCACCACCGGCCTGATCCGTCGCGACGGCGGCTGCTGGGACACCGACAACAACGGCATGGACTTCGTGATCTACACCCCGGCTCCGCGGAACTCCGCCAGCCCCTTCAACCCCTGCTCCTCCACCCCCACCTGCGGCACCGCCGACTTCGACGGTGACGGCGACGTGGGCACCGACGCCGACATCGAGGCGTTCTTCGCCTGCCTCGCCGGCAACTGCTGCGATACCTGCTTCGAGCTCGGCGCTGACTTCAACGCCGACGGCGACGTGGGCACCGACGCCGACATCGAGGCGTTCTTCCGCGTCCTCGCCGGCGGCAACTGCTGAGCGAGTCTGACCTCCGATCCCACAAAGGGCCCGGCTTTGTGCCGGGCCCTTTTTCATTTCGTCTCCGCTCGCGCGGCGAACTCCTGGCGATTTCCACGGCTCATGAAAACGAGTTCGTCTTCATTGCGTCGTATTCGAGCCGGGATGGAGCGAGAAAAACCCAAGTGGGTTAAACGACCCGCTATGTTCCGATAAGAACTCGGCTATCTTGGACTCACCGGCTGGCGGGGTGGAGCTGCGGCTGTGCCCGAACGCCGGACCGGCACAAGGAGTCGCTGGATGACACAACGAGCCGTGCTCGCCCGAGCCCTCGCCGGGTTCGGGACCGCTATCGCTCTGTCCCTGCCCGTGCTGGCCCAGACGCTTCCCGACCTTGACCGTCAGACGCACCGGCTGTCGATCGACAGCGGGGAGCTTGCCCCGCCGCGGGGAGAGGAGCCGGACATCGTCTATTCGACGACGGTCGCGGCGCCGGGCAGCGGGTGGGTGCGTGTGAAGTTCGGCCCCACCACGCTCGCGGGGGACGCGGCTGCCGCGGGGGCCACGATCCGCATCACCTCGGAGGAGGATGGGGCGGTGCAGTTCCTCACGGCGGAGGCCCTGAAGAGGTGGAACTACACCTCGGCGTACTTCAACGGCGACCGGGTGAAGGTGGACGTGATCGGATTCCCCGGTAATGGCCCATCGCGGGTGCGGATCGAGGGCGTGGAGGCGGGCGGCCGCGCCTCGGCGTCTCTGTGCGGCACGTCGAACCGGCTGCTGCCCAGCAGCGACCCGGCGGTGGCGCGCGTGCTGCCGATGGGGTGCACGGCGTTCCTCATCAACGATGCGAACCGGATGCTGCTGAGCGCCGGGCATTGCGGGATCGGCGCGGGCAGCGTGGTGCAGTTCAACGTGCCCGAGCCCGGGCCCGACGGCTCGCTGCGCCACCCCTCGCCGCAGGACCAGTACCCGGTGGACGCCGCCTCGGTGCAGTCGAGCAACACGGGGCCGGAGGATGACTGGGCGTACTTCGGCGTCTTCCCCAACTCCAACACCGGGCTGACGCCGGTGCAGGTGCAGGGAGCGTTCCACGTGCTGGCTGAGAGTGTGCGCGGGCCAGCGGGCGAGGTGCGCGTGACGGGGTTCGGCGCGGCGGCCTCGCCGCGGGAGCACATGACGCAGCGCACGCAGTCGGGCGGCTACATCGGCCTCGTGGGCACGGAGCTGCGCTACGACACCGACGCCCCGCCGGGAACGGACGGCGCGCCGGTGCTGGACGCGGGGCCGGGCGTGGTGCTGGGCATTCACGCGGCGTCGGCGTGCACGGGGGCGTGGTCCTCCGGGCGCGGCACGAGCGTGGACAACCCCGGGCTGCGCCACGCCCTGGCGAATCCCCGCGGCGTGTGCGCGAGCGGAGTCGGCCCGTCGCCGCAGCGAGCGAACCTCTTCGCGGTGGGAGACGCGGGAAACAACTTCGGCGCGCTCGCGGCGGGCGGGCAGTACTCCGCGCTGGCGCAGGTGGTCCCGCTGATGCAGGGGCTGGCCTATGACCCCGAGCACGACCGCTTCTTCGCGATCGATTCACTGCGGACGCTGTACACCATCAGCGCCGCGGGCACGGTGGTGGAAGAAGGCATGGTCACCGGCACGACGCAGATGCTCAACGGGCTGGGGTATGACCCCGAGACGCGCCGGCTGTACGCGATCGCGCAGGCGACGGGACAGCTCTTCGTCATCGACGTTTCGACGCATGCGGCGAAGCCCGTGGGAGCGGCGCGGGGCGGCAACATCGGCGCGTTGGACTTTGACCGCGAGCAGCGCGTGCTCTACGGCATCGACGATGCGCCGGGCGGATCGCGCCTGGTGCGCCTGAACACGGCGAACGGCTTGCGCCAGGAAGTAGGGCCGTTGGGGCAGGGCGTCACGGACTGCAACGGCCTGGCGTGGAGCGAAGGCAAGCTCTACACGATCAACGCGACGAACCAGCACGTGCTTGTGATCAACCCCGCGAACGGCCAGGCGACGAGCCTGGGCGTGACCAACGGCGTGTTCGGGTCCAGCTACGGGCTGGCGGCGCGGGACGTGAAGGTTGGCTGCAGCGCCGACTTTGACGGCGACGGCGACCCCGGCACGGATGCGGACGTGGAAGCTTTCTTCCGCGCGATGGCGGGCTCGCCGTGTCCAACGTGCGGCTCAACGGACATCGACGGCGACGGCGAGGCGTCCACCGACTTCGACGTCGAGGCGTTCTTCAGGGCGATGGCGGGAGAGGGATGCTGACGAAAGCTCGAATGAGGAACGCTCAACCGGCAACACTCAACCTGACAGGTCCATGAGGTTGAGCGTTGCAGGTTGAGTGCTGCGGGTTCTTATGGCAGCTTTCCTACGCCGCCAGGCCCTTGTCGTCGCCGAAGAAGCCCCCCCACTGGTGGTTGGGCAGGTGGCGGTGGTGGACGCGGACGACGCGGGCGAGCTGCTGCCCGAAGAGGTCCTTGATGATCCGCAGTGTTCGCACCGCGGCGGGGCTGAAGGGCGTGCGGCGGTCGCGGAAGAGCACGACCACAGCGAGGCACTCGCCCTCGGGGCGGCAGGCGAAGGCCGCGACGGCGGAATCCTCGAGCCATTCGCCGCCGGGGCTCGGCTCGGTGCGCAGCTCGCTCAGGCCCCGCATCACGGCGATGTCGTCGCGGTGCTCAAGAGCCGGCGCGGCGATGCAGGCGAGGTGGTCGAGCAGGGTCTCGGCGGTGTCGCGCGGGCAGTCGTAGTTGACGTACGCGCCGAGCGTGTAATCGCCCGAAGCGCTGGGCAGGAAGATCGCGGCGTTGGTGGAGCCGATTTTCTTGAGGATGTATCCGAGCGCGGTGCGCAGAAGGCACTCCAGGTCCAGCTCCTGGCGGAACATGGCGTTCAGCTCGCTGGCGAGGGCGAGCTGGCGGACATGCTCGGAAAGGTCGTAGTTGTCGGGGGCCGCGTCGCCGCAGAGGGTTTCGAGCTGTGCGGTCACAACGTCGCGCGAGCGGGCCAGCTCGCGGGAAGTGCGCCGCAGCTTGCGGGCGCGGCGCTCCGCCAGACGCTCGCGGACGAGAAGGCGGCGAGAACGAGCCGCGGCGGAGATCAGGCTTTCGATGAGGGCTTCGTCGGTGCAGGAGTCGGGGCGCAGGTCCACCGCGCCGGCGCGCATCGCGGCGACGGCCAGGTCGAGGGTGGCTTCGGGCGCGAGAACGACGCAGCTCACGGAGCGGTCGGCGGCGCAGAGGGCCTCGACGATGCTCGGGCTCTCGCCGTCGGCATCGCCGACGACGACCACGTCGTAGAACGATTCGTTGAGCATCGCGCGGGCGGTGTGGATGTCGCAGGCGCTGAGGGTGCGCACGCCGAGAGCGTCCAGGCGTGCGACGACCGCATCCCGGCGCTCACGCGCGGCGCAGACGGTGAGGACCCGGGCCCGATTCTTGAAGGTGGTGTAGCGACGACGTGCCATGCGTGGCTCCCAGGCCGCTTGCCGCGGCATATGCCACACATCGGCGAGCCCGCAAGGTCGGTTCAGCCGTTGTCGTCGGAATAAACGGGTTATTCCCACGCGTGGAGGATGAGGGAGGCCAGAACCCCGCCCTCCGGAGCGTTTTCCAGGGCGACCTCCCCGCCCAGGGCCACGGCCATGCGCTGGGCACGGGTGAGCCCCAGCCCCCTGCCGCGGCCGGCGGAGCGCTCGCTGAAGAAGGGGTCGAAGGCGTGCTGGCGGGCCGTTTCGGAGAGGCCCGGCCCCTTGTCGGCGACCTCGAAGAACAGATCATCGCCCCGGCAGAAGACGGAGATGGTGACGGGGCCGTCGGGGCAGGCCTCCATCGCGTTGGCGAGCAGTTCGGTAAGGACGCCGGTCACCAGGTCGGGGTCGAGCGTGGCGGACTTGACCTCGATGCGCTGGGTGACGGGCGTCTGGTCCTTGCCGGACTTCTGGCGGGCGTTGGAGATGGAGCGGGCGACGACCTCGGCGATGGTGACCAGCCGCGGCTGGGCGACGGGGGTCTGCGAGAGCAGGTGCAGGCTGGAGATCATGCCGGAGAGGTCGCGCGCGGCCTCGGCGATGGCCTGGGCGGCGCTGCGGTCGCGCTCGTTCTCCAGGCGGGACATCAGGAGCTGCCCGTGCCCCGCGATGACGGTGAGGGGGTTGTTCATCTCGTGTGCCGCGCCCGCGGCGGTCTGGCCGAGGCGCACCATCGATTCCTGTTCGGCCAGGCGCGTCTGCATGTCGGCGACGGCGCGGTTGCTCTCGACGAGCTGCTCGTGGAGGCGGCGGGCGCGTTCGCGTTCCGCGGCGGCGGAGACAGCAGCGCCCCAGGTGGTGGTGAGGGCGCGCAGCGCGCTGGGCGGCAGGCCCTCGCCGAGGTCCTTGTCGTTGATGAGGATCGCCGCGGGACTGCCGCTGGTGAGCGTGAGGAGCCGGAGCTTGCGGAGGTCCGCGGCCTGGAGGAGATGATCGCCGAGCCAGGGAAGGAGGCCGAGCAGGGCGACGTTCAGGGGCGCGTTGCGCGCCAGGTCCGCGAGCTTGCCGCCCGCGAGGCGGTCCGGGAGCGCTTCGAGCAGGCAGGGGGCTTTGGGCTCGCCGGAGGCGTCGAGCTGGACCATCCGCCACGGGGCGTCGGGCTCTCCCTCGGCGAGCACGCCGTAGAAGCCGGGGCCGAAGGCTTTCCACGCGGAGCGTGCCACGGCGCTCATGGTCTCTGCGACGGTGCGCGCGCTCACGCTGAGCGCGTGGAAGTGGTCGATGGCTTCGAGGACGCGGGCCTGTGAGTGGCTGAGCGCGGCGCGCTCCTGCAGGGCGATGTTGAGGTCGCTGAGCTGGCGGTTGGCGTTGCTGAGGCCTTCGAGCAGGAGGCTCGGGGGCGTGGTGTCGTCGAGGCCGAGGATCTTGAGGCGGTCGGCGACGGCGTTGTGCAGAGGCTCGGCGATGAGCGAGACGCCGCCGACCTTCAGGCCCATCTCCGCCCACAGGCGGTCGGCGTCGGGCGCGGGGCCGAAGTCGCCGGACCAGCCGAGGTGGAGGCGGCGGCAGACGGCCTTGGCGACGGTGACGGCGCCGATGAGGGCGCGGTCGGGGGTGTCGGGCAGCGCGGCGGGGGGCTGGCCGTGGAGCCAGACCACGTGCTGAATGGGCTCGGGCAGGCCCCAGTGCTCGGCGATGCGCCGGCCCGCGGTGTGGTGGTCCAGGCCCAGGACGTGGCGCTCGATGGCGGAGCTTTCGCACCCGCGCCGGTGGGCGACTTCGAGCACGCGGTCGTAGCTCCGCGGCAGGACCAGCTCGAGGACGAGCTTGCCGATATCGTGGAGCAGGCCGGCGAGGAAGGCCTCTTCGGGGATGACGCGGAGCTTGGGGTTGACCTGGGCGATGAGCTCGGCGGCGCAGGCGACGGCGATGGAGTGCTTCCAGAAGCCTCGGCGGTCGAAGCGGCGCTCGCCGGGGCGGGCGGGGTTGTGGCCGTGCTCCTTGGCGACGGCGGTGTCGAGGGCGGCGCGGGCGGCCTCGTCCTCGCTGGTCATGAGGTCGTAGACGCTGACGCTGAGCGCGGCGGCGCGGACGGCCTCGATGCCGAGCATCAGGACGGCGCGCTTCACGGTGGTGATGCGGTCGCCCAGGCCGCGGTCGGCCTTGCGGCAGAGGCCCAGGATGCGCGCGGAGAGCGCGGGGTCGCTCTCGATGATCTTCACGACGTCGGCGATGAGGACTTCATCGACGGTGCCGATGGAAAGCAGCCTCGCGGCGACGGGGGAGAGCGTGGGAAGAGCGCGCACGCGCTCGAGGATCAGCTCGACCTGGCGCGCGCGGTGCGGAGTTGTAGCGGCCGAAGTCATGAAGTGGTCCGGGTGGTCAGGCGCGCCCCTCGGCGGGTTCAAGCTCGAGCAGCGAGGTGATGGTGTTCATCAGCTCGGGGACCTGGAAGGGCTTTTTGAGAAAGCCGTTGGCGCCCGCGGCCATGAGCGCGTCCACCTCGGGCTGGTTGATGACGCCGCTGACGCACAGCACCTTGGCGTCGGCCAGGGAGGGGTTCTCGCGCACGCGCCGGCAGACGATCGTGCCGTTGATGTCCGGGAGCATGTAGTCGAGGATGATGAGGTGGGGCTTGAAGGCCTCGGTCTGAAGGCCGGCGTCGTAGCCGTTGCTCGCGGTCTTGACCTCGAAGCGGCCGTCGCGCCCGAGCAGGTCGGTGTACAGCTCGAGGATGCGGGGGTCGTCGTCCACGGCGAGGACGCGCTTGCGCGTGCTGCCCAGGGCCTCGAGCGGGATGTTGTTCGCCCGCATGAAGCGGATGAGCTCTTCGCGCGGGATCCGCCGGAACTTGCTGCCGGGGACGCGGAAGCCGGTGAGGCGGCCGGAGTCGAAGCAGCGGATGATGGTCTGCTGGCTGACCTTGCACACCGCGGCGGCCTCGCCGGTGGTGAATACGCGCTTTGTGGACAGGTCTTCGCCGCCGGTGTCGGTGCTCATGGGCTGCACTCCACGCGTTCCACGCCCCGCCTAGATGGGCAACTCAGCCCAGACGGCCCGCGTGGTACAGGGCTCTATCGACCCCCACATTGCCCAACTTCACGGGGGAAGGCCCGGGTGCGTCCCAGAACCTGCGCGCCTGCCCGTATCATCGCCCCACCATGCCCACCCCGCTCGACACCGCCAACGCGCTGATCGACCAGGGAAAGCTGGAACAGGCGCAGGCGGTGGCGCTGCGCGGGCTGGCTTCGAGCCCGAATCACGCCGGGCTGCTGGCGGTCCTGGGATTCACGACCTTCGCTCTGGGGGACCTGGCCCGTTGCGAGTATTACTCGCGCCGGCTGCTGGAGTTGCACCCTGACCACCCGGGGGCGAACGCGAACCTCGGGACGGTGCTGATGAGCCAGGCGCGGTTTGAGGAAGCCCTTGCGCCGCTGCGGCGGGCGGTAGCCGCCGCGCCGGGGGACGACGTGGCGCGGACGGGGCTGGCCTCGGCGTTGTCCGGTTTGTCACGCTTTACCGAAGCCCGCGCGGTGCTGGAGGAAGGGCTGCGGCTGATGCCGCGGAGCGTGCACCTGAGGCACAGCCTGCCGGGCGTGCTGCACGCGATGGGGCGGGTGGAAGAGGCCCTGCCGCTGATGGGCGAGCTCGCGGCGGAGGAGGGCGCGACGCCGAACATCCTCCAGCGCTGGGCGCTGATGCACACCTACGCGCCGGGCGTGTCGCCCGCGGCTCTGCTGGAAGCGCACCGGAAGTACGCGCGCCTGGTGGAGCCTGCTTCACCCCCGCCGCGGAAGGAGCTGCCCGCGACGCCGCCCCGCCCGCTGCGGCTGGGAATCATCTCGCCGGATCTGCGGCGGCACTCGGTGGCGCACGTGGTGGAGCCGATCCTTGAGCACCTGGACCGCTCTCGCTTCCGCGTGACGTGTTATGCGACGTTCAACAGCACGGACTCGGTGACGGAGCGGTTGCGCGCGCGGGCGGATGGGTGGCGGCAATGCGGCACGATGCCGGACAATGCCATCGCCGCGGCGATCCGCGCCGACGGCACGGACATTCTGCTGGACTTGGCGACGCTGACGCAGGGAGGGCGTCCCCTGGTGCTGGTGCAACGGCCCGCGCCGGTGGCGATCGGGTTCGCGGGGTATCCGGCGACGACGGGGATGACGTCGCTGGACTACCGGATCGTGGATTCGATCACCGACCCGCCGGGAACGGAGGCGCACAGCAGCGAGAAGCTCATACGGCTGGACCCGTGCTCGACGGTGTACAAACCACCGGGGGATCTGCCGGAGGTCTCGCCATTGCCGGCGCTGCGGGAAGGGCGCGTGACGTTCGCGGCGTTCAGCAGTCTGCTGAAGCTGAACGGGCCGCTGATCCGGCTGTGGTCGCGGGTGCTGGCGGCGGTGCCGCGGTCGAGGCTGATTCTGAAGCACATCTGCATGAAGGACGGCGCGGTGCGGGCGGAGGTTGTGGGGCGGTTCATGGAGGCGGGCGCGCCCGCGGGGAGCGTGGAGGCGCTGCCGCCGATCGACGATGTGAAGGGACACCTGGCGGCGTACCACCAGACGGATATCACGCTGGATACCTACCCCTACAACGGCACGGTGACGATTCTGGAATCTCTGCTGATGGGCGTGCCTGTGATTTCGATGGCGGGGGAAATGACCTCGTCCCGGATGGGGCTGAGCCTGCTTTCCGCGGCTGGCTTGTCGGACCTGTGCGCCCACAACGAGGAAGAGTTCGTGGCAAAGGCGGCGGAGCTTGCAGGCAATCTGGATCGGCTCGCGAGTTTGCGCGCAGAGCTGCGGCAAAGGCTGTTGACCTCGCCGCTGTGCGACGGGGCGGCGTACACGCGCCGGTTTGAGGAGGCACTGCTTTCGGTGTACGCACGCCCATGAGCAAGATGCAGATCAACGACCTGGTTCGCCGCGGCGAGTATCGCCGGGCGATCTCGCTGCTTGAAGCGGCGCTGCGCCGCTCGCCGCAGGACCTGGACTTGATTGCGCTGATGTCCTTCGTGCTCTTCCGCGCCAACGAGCTGGTGCGGGCGGAGCACTTCGCACGCCGGACGCTGGAACGGCTGCCGAACCACCCGCACGCCAACCACAACCTGGGGAACATCCTGCTGAGGCTGGGGCGGTTTGATGAAGCGCTGCCGCTGCTGACGCGGGCGCTGGAGCTTGCTCCGGGCGAGCCGGAGATTCGCATCGCGCTGGGAACGACGCTGTCGTCGTTGAATCGCCCCGCCGCGGCGGTGAAGGTGTTTGAGGAGGGGCTGTCGCTCCGGCCGGGGCATGAGGGGTTTCGCATCAACCTGGCGCACGCGCTGCACGCGATGGGGCACATCGACCGCGCGCTGACGATCCTGCGGGAAGCGCTGCCTTCGCACAAGAACGACGCGGCCTTTCTGGATGCCTGGTGCGGGGTGCTGAACTACGCGCCGGGGGTAACCGCGGCGGAGCAGTTCGAGGCGCACCGCGCCTGGGGGCAACTGGTGGAAGCGGCCGTGCCGCGGGAGCGGCCCGCGCTGCGGGCGGAACTGCGCGAGGGAGAGCGGCTGCACATCGGGCTGCTGTCGTCGGACCTGCGCGATCACGCGGTGGGGTATCTCGTCGAGGACCTGCTGGAGCACGCGGACCGTGACCGGGTGAAGATCAGCTGCTACGCGGGCCAGGCGCCGGAGGACGAGATGATGCGACGCCTGCGCAAGCTCGCCGACGGATGGACGAGCCTCGCGAACATGACGTACGCGGACGCGGCGGCGCTGATCCGCAGGGATGGCGTGCACTGCCTGATTGACCTTGCGGGGCACACCAAGGGGCAGATGCTGCAGGTGTTCGCGCACCGCGCCGCTCCGGTGCAGGCGACGTACACGGGCTATCCCAACACCACGGGGCTGAAGGACTGCGATTACCGCATCGTGGATTCGATGACCGATCCGCCGGGGACGGAGTGCTTCAGCACTGAGAAGCTGCTCTACCTCGATCCCTGCTACATGTCCTACAGGCCGCCCGCGGACCTGCCGCCTGTGAAGGCGCGGGAGCCCGGCGCGCCGCTGACCTTCGGGTGCTTCGGGAGCCTGCTCAAGTACAACGACGCGCTGATCGCAACGTGGTCGCGCGTGCTGAAGGAGACGCCCGGATCGCGCATGGTGCTCATGCACACGGCGCTGAGGGATGAGGACGTGCGCGAAGACGTGAAACGCCGGTTTGAGAGGAACGGCGTGGACCCGTCGCGGATCGAGCCGCGGGAGCCGGTGAAGGGGCGGGTAGGCGTGCTGAAGGCGGCGGGCGAGATCGACGTGGCCCTGGACACGTTCCCGTACAACGGCGCGGTGACGATCGTGGAATCGCTGCTGATGGGGGTGCCCTACGTCAGCCGCGCGGGAGAGACGCCCGCGTCGCGCGCGGGGCTGTCGATCCTGTCGGCGGTGGGGTTATCAGACCTTTGCGCGCGGGACGAGGAGGGCTTTGTGCGCACGGCGGTGGAGCTGGCGAAGGACGGCGCACGCCGGGCGCATCTGCGTGAAGCACTGCGGGACAAGGTGCTCGCGTCGTCCATCTGCCGCGGCAAGGCTTTCGCGGAGCGCTTCGAATCGGCGCTGCGTTCGGTGCTCTCGTCGCAACCGTTCGGAGCACCGGGCGTATGGTCCGGCCTATGAAGAACATCACCTTCGCCGCGGCTTTGGCTCTCTCCATCCCCTGTTTCGGTCAGACGCTTCTGTATGACAACGGAACGTTCGTGACGCATCCCGGCGCCGGCCCGGATGGGTCGGACCTCTCGGTCACGCAGAACGGGATCGTGATTTCGCTGGGCAACGACCGCACGACCACGAGCGGGACGCTGAAGCTCGCCGACAACTTCGTCGCGACGGACAACTGGCGGCTGACGCAGCTGTACTGGTACGAGGTGCAGTCTCAGCCCGCGGCGGACCGGCACACCGACTTCCGCATCCCCGAGGCGTACGTGGAGCTGTACGACGGCGACCCGCGCCTGGGCGGCCAGGTGATCGCCGGCGACATGATGACCAACCGCCTGATCGGCGGGGTGTGGAGCGGCGCGTGGCGGCTCTCCTCGAGCGGGAACTTCGACAACAGCCGCCCGATCTTCCAGTGCACCATCGACCTCTCCGACTTCCCCGTGCTGCCCCCCGGCGAGTACTGGATCGCGGTCTCGGTGGAGGGCGAGCCCGGCGTGACGTCGGCGATCGGCTCCGTGCCGATTCCGCAGGACGCGGGCCACAACGCGACGCAGTTCTTCAACGGCAACTGGGTCAGCCTGCCCATCGACTTCCCCTTCAAGCTCTTCGGCACGATCGGCTCCGCGTGCGGCACCGCCGACTTCGACGGTGACGGCGACGTGGGCACCGACGCGGACATCGAAGCCTTCTTCGCGTGCCTCGCGGGCGACTGCTGCCCGACCTGCCACAGCGGCGGAGCCGACTTTGACGGCGACGGCGACGTGGGCACCGATGCGGACATCGAGGCCTTCTTCCGCGTCCTCGCGGGCGGGGAGTGCTGAAGTCAACTCAAAGCTCAAGTCCGAACGCTCAACCTGCAACCGGCAACGCTCAACGATCTGCGTTTTCGTTGAGTGTTGCCGGTTCTGCTTCGGGCTATTCGACAGGACGCTTTCTTCGGCGGTCACCCCTCGCGGCGTCGCCGTGCCTTAGATAGGCCAACGACAAGTGAAGATTCCGACACCATCCAGAGTTGCCGACCAACAGCCCCTTCCGAAGGGAGGAGCAAAGGGGTGGGCTTGAAGCGCCCCCGACGATTGAGCGTTGCAGGTTCATTTGAGCCTTGATGCTTGAGGTTTCCCGACCGTTCCGTAACTGCTTGTCGCAACAGCCGATAAGTATCTGTGCGGGGTGGGGAAGGGTGTATACTGCGGAGATTGGCGGGAGCAGAGAGGTCCGCCCAACGGAGTCTTGCATGTCGATTCGCACACAGGGGGCGATTGTCGGAACTCTTGCCGCGTTGGCCGGCGCGTGCTGCGCGAGCGACGCGATGGCGCAGCTGCGGATCGCGAACTGGAACATCTCGAACTACAACGGGGCCGATCGTGCCGCGGCGATTCAGACGGCGGTGTACGGCGTGTACAACGGGCGGTCGATGTCGCCCGACGTGCTGGCGGTGCAGGAGGTGACGTCCGCTTCGGCCCTGGCGACGCTGAGATCGGTGCTGAACAGCGCGCCGGGAAGTCCGGGCGACTGGGCCGCGGCTCCCTTCATCGACGGGCCAGACAGCGAGAGCGTGCTGCTCTATCGCACGAGCAAGGTGGACCTGCTGAACACGGTGACGGTCGCGCTGGGGAGCAGCAATCAGAACAACCAGCCGCGGAACACCTACAGGTACGACCTTCGCGCGAAGGGCTACACGACGACCGCGGCGACGTTCGCGGTGTACAGCGTCCACATGAAGGCGGGGAGCACGGCGCAGGACAACGCCCGCCGCCTCGTGGAGAGCACGAACATCCGCGACAACGCGGCGGGGATGGACACCAACGGCCCCGGCACCGGCCTGCCCGCGGGGTATCACTTCATCCTCGCGGGCGACCTGAACATGCAGAGCGCGGGGCAGAGCAGCTATCAGGAGCTGATCTCCGGCGCGAGCGGCAACGCGGGACGCTTCTACGACCCCATCTGCCGGCCGGGCATCTACTACACGCCCGGCGGCGGACTGGACGCGGGGAACTGGAACGACAACGCGGCGTTCGCGATGATCCACACGCAGGACCCGGCGACGAGCGCGGGCATGGACGACCGCCACGATCAGATCCTGCTGAGCGGGAGCCTGGTGGACGGCGTGGGGATGGACTACATCGGCAACCCCACGCTGCGCTGGAACCTCAACACCTTCGAAGACCCCAACCACTCCTACCGCGTGTGGGGCAACGACGGCACGAGCTTCAACATGCCGCTGAGGGTGACGGGCAATCAGCACGTCGGACCGACGATCGCGCAGGCGCTCATCAATGCAGCGACGCCCAGCGGCGGGCACCTGCCCGTGTTCCTCGACCTGCGCGTGCCGGCGAAGGTCTCCGCGCCTTCGAGCATCGACTTCGGCACGGTGACGCAGGGCACGCCCGTGACGCGCCTGGTGTCGATCGGCAACGGCGGCGACACCGCGCTGTGGACGGCGAACGGGATCGCGAACCTGACCTACACGCTCACGCCGAGCGAGGGCTTCTCCGCGCCCGGAGGCGCCTTCAGCGACGCCGCGGGCGGCGGGCTCAACACGCACGTCATCGCGATGAACACCTCGACGCCCGGGACCAAGACCGGAACGCTCACGATCAACGCCGTGGGCGCGGACGTGCCCTCGGTGACCATCACGCTGACGGGCACGGTGCTCCCGTTGAACCTGCCGCCGGTGGCGGACGCGGGGCCGGACATCGTGGTGGTCGACGCGGACAACTCCGGTGATGAGGTGGTGACGCTGGATGGATCGGCCAGCCACGACCCCGACGGGACGATCACCGACTATCGCTGGACGCTGGGGACGCAGACGCTCGCGGAAGGGCCGGATGCCACGGCGCAGGTGCTTTTGCCTGTGGGCGAGCACCTGATCACCCTGACAGTGACCGACAATTCGTCGGCCACGGGCACGGACACGGTGCTGATGCGCGTGGAGGCGGGGTCGCTGTGCGGGTCCGCGGACTTTGACGGGGACGGCGACATCGGCACGGACGCGGATATTGAGGCGTTCTTCGCGTGTCTTGCGGGCGAGTGCTGCCCGACGTGTCACCCCGGCGGTGCGGACTTTGATGGGGACGGCGACATCGGAACGGACGCGGATATTGAGGCGTTCTTCCGGGTGTTGGCCGGGGGTGCTTGCTAGTTGTTGCGTTCCCTGCGGGTCCGGTATACTCGCGCGCGCCCCGGCCGGGAAGGGCGGTTCGGGGATGGACCAACGCGAAGTGCCCGGGCGGCTGCCGCGGTTCAGACTCGATCAAGGTGCGTGCTCGGGCAAAGGCTCGGATTTTTAATGAAGAACATCTATGTCGGCAACCTCCCGTACAGCACGACCGATACGGAGCTCGAGGAGCTGTTCGCCCAGCACGGGCAGGTTCAGCGCGCGTCCGTGGTGATCGATCGCGAGACGGGCCGTTCGCGCGGGTTCGGATTTGTGGAGATGCCCAACGACACCGAGGGCGAGGCCGCGATCGCGGCGCTGAACGGGTATGACCTCAGCGGCCGCAAGCTCGTAGTGAACGAAGCCAAGCCGCGTGAAGCACGCGGCGGGGGCGGCTTCGGCGGCGGCGGTGGGTACCGCGGCGGGGGCGGCTTCGGCGGTGGCGGCGGCTACCGCGGCGGAGGCGGCTACAGCGGCCGGCGCGACGGCGGCGGCGGCTGGTAAACCCCGCGACGAGAACAAGTGAACACAGCGCCGCCCGAAAGGGCGGCGTTTTTTATGCGCTGCTTTGGTGTGCGCGAAGGTGCGTGTGATTTCCGCAAAAAGCAAGACAGCAGTCCCCTCTCTCCAAAGGACTGCTGTCTTCGACCAGCGCGGAGTCCGCGAGAACGAACGGCGCTGTTGTCGAGTTCTAGCCGCGGGCGGAATGCCGTGGTCAAAGATACGAAAACCGCGCCGCAAGGCAAGCCAAAGTGAGTCCGGTTTTGGGAAAAGAGTGTGTTCAGAAAGGGGAAGGTCCAATATCCCCTGGAAACACCGGGTCGGGTTGTTCGCCGTCCACAACGCGGTACAGGTGAAAGAGGAACTTGTGTGCACGGCCGGTGTGTAAGTGCTTGAGAAATTTGAGCGCTCCGGCGCGGCGGTAGCGGTCGAGCTCGGATTCCGGGAGCTCGGTCTGGCCCTCTTCGAGCAGGAGGATGTAACCGCCGGGGGGCGGGAGCGGGCAGGGGCCCCGCCCGTGCATATTCGCGGGGGTCCAGAGGAAGCGGACCTTCTTGCCCATCGCCGCGGCTCGGACCTGGGCGTAGTAGCCGACTTCGGAGCGGTTATCGAGCAGGGCGTCGCCCCACACCTCCGCGCCCTCGGGGAGGAGTTCGCCCAGGGCGATGCCCGCGGTCTGGCCGCTGGTGCGCACGGCGCGGCGGTGCTCGGCGTAGCCGTTGTAAGCGCACGCCGCGACGAAGAGCGGGAGGAGCAGGATCAACGGATGGCGGGCGAGGGGCCACCGTGCCGCGAAGTTGAGCCGGTGCGGGAGGTCCGCCGTGCTCAACCGCCAGCCAGCGAAGACGGCGACGATGGGGATGAGGGCCGCCGCGGGCATCGTGTAGCGGTTGTTGGAGACGCCGATCACGGTGTAGATGAGCAGGGAGATGAGGACGGCCCAGGCAGTCGCGGCTCCGGCGGAGGGGAGCGGTGCGCTTTGGGTGTTCTGCTCGGCGTGCTTCACGCGCGGCGCAAGGGCGAAGAGCAGCGCGATCGACCAGGGGAGCGCGGAGAGGAGCGTGGTCAGAGGGAGAGTGAAAACGCCCGCGATTTTGTCCTTGCGCCAAAGGAAGTCGTCGGCGCTCTGGAGAACGGGGGGCTCGGGGAGCTCGGCCACGCGAGCCGCGATGCGCCAGAAGGCCAGGGCAATAAGGATGCCTCCGAAAGCCAGGCCCGCGATAAGGCGCGGATTGAGGAGCGGGCGGTGGCTGTGCGTGATGACGCACGCGCCGAGCATCGCGCCGCCGATGCAGGGCAGGCCCGCGGGGCCCTTGACGAGGGCCATCGCGGCGAGCGCCAGGCCAAGGAGCGCCGCCCACCAGCGCGAAGCACGGTTGAGGGTGATCTCGATGGTGATGAGCGCCGCGGCGAGGACGCAGAGGTTGTGCAGGGCCTCGATCTCCGCGCTGCAGCCGGGGTACCAGAACAGGGGAGTCAGGAGAAACGCCGGTCCGGCGTAGAGCCCCGCGGCGGGGCCGAGCCAGCGCCGCGCGAAAAACATGGAAAGGAGCGCGGAGAGCGTGACGGCCAGGGCCGAGACCGAGCGTGCGGAGAACTCCGACTCTCCGAGAAGCAGGCTCATCGCGGCGGTGGCCCAGGGCATGCCGGGGGGCTTGCGGAGGTAGGGCTGCTCGAACAGGTGGGGCAGCCACCAGTCGCCGTGACGGGCCATGTGCCAGCCAGGGAAGACGCGCTGCCCCTCGCTGAAGGCGAATCCGGAGTGGCCGAGGAAGAGAAAGTAGACGCAGACGGCGACGGCGATGGTGATGGCCGCCTGGACGCCCGGGCGCAGGAGAGCTGCCGGAACGGCAGTCGGCTTCACGGGCGCTTCATCGGGCATGCGGGGCGATGATAGAGGGCGAGGGGAAGGCTGCGTGTAGGATGTAGGCGTGGCGAAGGCCAAGCCCAGCACGGAGGTGAAGCGGACGGTCGCGTACCCGAAGGCGGTGGACCGCCTGATCGCAGAGTTCGCGCGCCTGCCGGGGATCGGGCGGCGGTCGGCGGAGCGGCTGGCCTTTCACGTGCTCAAGTCGGACCAGGCGACGGCGATGGGGCTGGCGCAGGCGATCGAGGAGGTGAAGAGCACGGTGCGGCACTGCGACGTGTGCTTCAACCTGAGCGACGGGGCGCTGTGCGACATCTGCCGCGATGAGCAGCGGGACCGCTCGCTGGTGCTGGTGGTGGAGCAGCCCAAGGACCTGATCGCGCTGGAGCAGACGGGGATGTACAGGGGGCTGTACCACGTGCTGATGGGCCGCCTGAGCCCGCTGGAAGGGGTGGGGCCGGAGGACCTGACGATCCCGCGCCTGCTGGAGCGCGTGGACAAGCCGGAGCACAATCCCGGCGGGGCGGCCGTTTGCGAAGTGATCCTCGGCCTCAACCCGACAATAGAAGGAGACGGCACGGCGCTGTACCTGGGCGAGCAGCTGCGGGAGCGCGGGGTGCGCGTGTCGCGGCTGGCGCGCGGGCTGCCCACCGGGTCTCAGCTCGAGTACGCGAACAAGGCGGTGCTGGCGGACGCGATTCAGGGCAGGCAGAGCGTCGGATGAATCTCGGATCGACAGGAGAGCGTTGAGCAGACTGAGTTCTTATGAGGTTTGAGACTTCCCAGCACATGAAGCTCGGCCAGCAGATGAAGCTGGCCCCCAGGATGATCCAGTCCATGGAGATCCTGCAGATGCCGCTGGCGGAGTTGGAAGAGCGCATCGAGCAGGAGCTGGAGAACAACCCGACGCTGGAGCTTCTCGACGGAGACGCCGACGATCCCGCGGTGCGCCATGAGCTGGAGGAGTCGCGCCGCGAGGAAGCCGCGGCGGAGCGGCCGCTCTCGGTCGATGAGGATGGCGGGGAGGACTTCGAGCGGCTGGACTCCTTCGAGGAGCTGCACCCCGAAGCCGCGGAGAACGAATACACCGATTACGGCCCGTCGCACAGCTCGGACCTCGCTGCGGAAGCACGCGCGGCGGGGCTGTCGCTGGAGCCGGGGTCGTACAGCCCCGCACGCTCCAACGGCGAGCGCGACGCGAAGATGGAGGCGATGGCCGCGGCGCCCGCCCGCGCGGGCTCGCTGACGGATCAGCTGCGCGGCCAGTGGACGCTCGCGGATGTGGACCCGGCGCTGCGCCCGCTGGGCGAGATCATCATCTCGTACCTGGAAGACGACGGGTATCTGCGGACGCCGCTGGAGACGATCGCGGAGAAGGCGGAGGGCAAGCCCTCGGTCGAGGACCTGGAGCGGGCGCTGAAGGCGGTGCAGCTCTTCCTTGAGCCCGCGGGCGTGGCGGCCCGGACGCCGGCGGAGTGCCTGCTGCTGCAGCTCGACGCGCTGGAGGACGACGGCGACGAGCTGGGCTGGCCGGCGCAGACCTTCGCCAACGCGCGCCTGCTGGTGGCCGAGCACCTGGATGATCTGACGCAGAATCGCCTGCCGCGGGTGGCGGAAAAGACGCGCCTGTCGATGGAGGAAATCAAGGAGGCGCTGACGCTGCTCCGGAGGCTGAGCCTCGCGCCCGCGCGCCGGCTGGTGGAGGACACCAACCGCCCGGTGATTCCCGACGCGATCGTGGAGTACGACCCGGAGCAGGATCGGTACATCGCGTATCTGAACGATGCGCGCCTGCCGAACCTGCGGATCAATCAGGAATACGCCCGCCTCTCGCGGGACAAGGGCGTGGAGAAGAAGGACCGGGAGTTCATCAAGACGAACCTCGGGAACGCGCAGTGGCTGCTGGACGCGGTGGGCCAGCGGCGGCAGACGCTGCTGCGGGTGATCCGCGCGGTGGTGGAGGCGCAGCGCGACTTCTTCGACTACGGGCCGCAGGCGCTCAAGCCGCTGCCGATGACGGCCGTCGCCGAGCAGCTGGGGATTCACGTGGCCACGGTGTCGCGCGCGGTCGCGGAGAAGCACATCGCCACGCCGCGGGGGATCGTGCCGCTGAGGAAGTTCTTCTCGGGCGGCCTGCACGCCGACGGCGGCGAGGAGATGGCCTGGGACGCGATCAAGGCGGCGCTCAAGGAAGTCATCGACGCCGAGGACAAGACCAAGCCCCTGAGCGACGAAGCGCTGGTCGAGGAGCTGAAGAAGCGGGGAATCGAAATCGCCCGCCGGACGGTGGCGAAGTACCGCGACCAGCTCAATATCCCGCCCGCGCGCCTGCGGAAGCGGTTTTAGAGGCGGATTTTCCGGCGTTTGTCCCTGGGGCCGTTCCTACGATCGACCATGCCCGAGCTTTTCAAAATTCGCGTGCGGTTCGTGGACTCTGCCGGCGCTCCTCTGCGCGGCGAGGGGTACCGCGTCACGTTCCATGACAAGGATGTAGTGGGCGCGGCGAAGCTGGGAGAGTCGGGCCTGGACGCGAACGGCACGGCGGAGGCGGTCTGCTCGATCGCGGACGTCAAGGGGCTGCTCTCGCCGGGCGAGACGAAGCCGGACGTCTTCTGCGTGCTGACGCGGGACGGGCAGGAGATTCACAGGAGCAGGGTGGTTCGGGACTTTGACCCGGCGCAGACAACGGGCACGTCCGGCGTGCCCAATGCGACGCTGGACCTGGGGACCATCACGGTCGGGTAGCCTCGGCGCGTGCGAGACAGGACGTTTCTCATCATCTCCCAGGTGTACGTGCCCGACCCCGCCGCGGTGGGGCAGCACATCGCCGACGCGGCGGCGGAGCTCGCGGCACGCGGGTACCGGGTGGTGGTGTACGCCTCGGCGCGGGGGTACGAAGACCCGACGCGGAAGTATCCGTCCCGAGAAGTGCTGGACGGCGTTCACGTCCGTCGCTTGCCGCTGTCGAGCTTCGGAAAGTCGAGCATCCCCGTGCGCCTGGCGGCGCAGTGGATCTTCCTCCTGCAGGCGCTGGGGCGAGGGCTCTTCACGCGCGGGCTGGCGGGCGTGATGGTCTCCACGAGCCCGCCCTTCTGCGGCTTCGCCGGCGCGATCATCAGCAAAGTCCGCGGCGTGCCGGTCAAGTACTGGCTGATGGACCTGAACCCGGACCAGATGATCGCGCTGGGCAAGACGCGCGAAGGCTCGCTGATGGCCCGCGTCTTCGAGTGGTTCAACCGGATGATCCTCCGGCAGGCGAGCGACATCGTGGTGATGGACCGCTTCATGCTCGAGCGCGTCGAGCGCAAGGGCGTGCCCGTGTCGCACAAGACGGAGGCGATGCCCCCCTGGCCGCACGAGGAGGGCGTGCACGACATCGCGCACCAGGACAACCCCTTCCGCAAGGCCCACGGCCTGGAGGGGAAGTTCGTGGTGATGTACTCGGGGAATCACAGCCCCGCGAACCCGCTGACGACGCTGCTCGACGCCGCGGAACGGATGAAGGACGAGCCGAACCTGGTCTTCGTGTTCATCGGCGGCGGCGGCGGAAAGAAGGAAGTCGAGGCGCGTGCCGCGAGACTGAAGAACATCGTGAGCCTCCCCTACCAGCCGTTGAGCGAGATCCGCTACTCGCTCTCCGCGGCGGACCTCCACGTCGTGAGCATCGGCGACGGCGTGGTCGGGATCGTCCACCCCTGCAAGGTGTACGGCGCGATGAGCGTGTCGCGCCCGATCCTGCTGCTGGGGCCGGAGCCCAGCCATGTTTCCGACCTTCTGCGCGGACACTCGCTGGGCTGGCACGTGAACCACGGCGACGTGGAAGGCGCGGTCCGCGCGATCCGCGAGGCGATGACGATGCCGGCCTCGCAGCGAGCCGAGATGGGCCGCCGCGGGGCGGAGTTGATTTCCGGCCCGCTGAGCAAGGCGACGCTGCGGGGCAGGTTCTGCGACGTGATGGAGCGGGGGCTCAAGGAAAGCCCAAAGCCCGAAGCTCAAAGCTCAAGTTAGAACCCGCAACGCCCGGCCTCAAAGCGGGGCAAGACCCTCCGGCTCGAAGTCGCGGGTGTATGTTGGACGTTGCAGGCTGAGCGTTCTGAGTTTCAGCTTTCCTCACGCCGGCTTGGGGTTCACCGTCGCGGCGATGTGGGGCGGGAGCACGCCCTGCTCGTACTGCCGGCGCTTCTCCTTGTAGAGCAGCTCGATCATGTACTCGTAGTTGCTCATGAGCAGCGCCATGTGCCAGCCCGCGCGTCCGTCGAGGAAGCCCAGCCGGAAGATGTACATGTAGATGAAGCGGATGAGCGGCTTGAAGGGCATCCGCGGCCAGAGCACGCGCCGCAGCCATTGCCGCAGGCGCATGGAGGCGTCGAACTTCTCGCTCTCCTCGCCCCGCTGGCGGCGGATGAGGTCGCGCAGCCACTCGTCCGACTCCATGTCCGCGTAGCGGATGTGCTTGGCGATGAACTCCGTCATCGTCTCGCGCCGGATGTGGAGCATCAGGTGCTTGAGGTAGCGCGTCGGGCCGTCGGCGATCATGTGCTCGTGGACGTTGCGGTCCTCGTAGCGGCAGCGCCCGCGCTGGAAGAGCCGCAGGTTCCACGAGGGGAACAGGCCGCTGTGCCAGATGGCGCGGCCCATGAAGATGAAGACGCGGTTGACGTAGTACCCCACCGCCGGGTTCGGCCCGGTGATGGTCTCGATCACTTCCTTGCGCAGCGCGGGCGTGATGCGCTCGTCCGCGTCGAGGATGAAGACCCAGCGCCCCCGGAAGGGCAGGTTGTCCAGGCCCCAGTTCTTCTGCGCCGAGTAGTTGACGAAGGCGTGCTCGACGACGGTCGCGCCCGCGGCACGGGCGATCTCCTGCGTGCCGTCGGTGGAGAAGGAGTCGAGCACGAAGACGGGGCCGAGCTTGCGCGCGTTCTCGATCGCCTCGGCGATGTGCCCGGCCTCGTTGAGGGTGGGAATGAGCACCTCGACGAGGGGGCGGCCCTCGGCGTCCACGGGGTAGGGCGGGTTGGCGGTGGCGGCGTCGGTCACTCGTGCTCCCGGGCGAGCAGCTCCCTGGCCACCTCGTTGGTGCGCTCCGTCCAGGAGCGTTCCTGCTCGCAGATTTTGACTTCGATCCAGTGCTCGTACATGGAGATCATGGTGGTGTAGCGCAGGCCCACGTGCCCGTCGAGCAGGCCGAGCCGGAAGAAGGTGTCGAAGAAGTAGCGCATCACCCCGCGCCAGGGGAGGAAGAAGCTCAGGTTCTTGATCGTGCGCCGGCGGACGATGGGGTCCTTGTCGAAGAGCTGGCGCAGCGGCGGCAGGCCCCTGGCACGCACCGCGACGGCCTCCATCGCCTCGCGGTCGCTGTAGTAGTTGTGCTTCTCGAACCAGCGCCGCAGGCCGCTCTCGAAGGAGTAGTGCTCGAAGTGGCCCTTGAGCTCTCCGACGGGGCCGTCGATGATCGGGTGGACGTTGGTCTGGCGGACCTCGTAGCGCACACGCTCGGGGCGGAAGAGGCGCACCAGCCAGACCGGATACCCGCTGGAGTGCCTGATCCACTTCCCGAAGAACATGTTCTTGTAGCGGACGCGGAAGGCGACGTTGGTCTCGTTGGGGTTGGAGCAGACGGAGATCAGCTCCTCGCGCAGCTCGGGGGTGATGCGCTCGTCCGCGTCGCAGACGTAGAGCCACGGGTGCTTGTAGGGAATCTCGTGAAGCCCGTAGTTGCGCTGGAGATACTCGGTGTCGAAGGCGCGCTCGACGACGCGGACGTTGGGGCGCGACGCGGCGATCTCTCGAGTGCGGTCGGTCGAGAGGCTGTCCAGGACGACGATATCGTCGCTGAACGAGAGATTGTCGAGGCACGCGCCGATGTTGCGCTCCTCGTTGCGGGTGAGCACCAGGATGCTGGGGGGCGTGCGCATTCAGGCGACCCCCTCCGGCGCGGGGCGCGGGCGGATCACCCGCGCGGGGTTGCCGGCGACGATCATGCCCGCGGGAACGTCGCGCGTCACGACGGAGCAGGCGCCGACGAGCGCGTTGTCGCCGATCTTCACGCCCGGCCCGACGAAGGCCTTGGCGCAGATCCACACGCCGCTGCCGATGTCGATGGGCGAGCGCTGGAGGGGAAGCTCGGGGCGGGTGTAGTCGTGCGTGCCCGCGCAGATGTAGGCGTCCTGCGAGAGCACGGTGTGGTCGCCAATGGTCACGGGGCCGAGGTTGTAGACGGTGACGCGGTCGCCCAGGCAGGAGTGCTCGCCCAGGGTGAGGATCCACGGATGCCAGACCTTGGACGTGGAGCGCACCACCGCGGTGGGCGCGATGCGTGCCCCGAAGAGCTTGAGCAGGAAGACGCGCCAGCGGTTGAGCTGGCGGGGCGTGGGGCGATAGAGCAGCCGCCAGGCCAGCTCCCAGAGGAGCTTCTTGATGTACCAGGAACGGGGGTACGGCGCGGGGGAGACCAGGTCGAGGCGCTGGTAGATCGGCCCGCGCGCGGGCGGGGCGTGGTGATCGGTGGCGGCCTCTGCGGCTGGTGGGCTCAACGGTCCTCCCTGTGTGCTCCCCTTATCGGCCGGGGCGGGCGTGGGGTGCAGTTGCGGGGGCGGTTCGACCCGGCCCATTCCAGTATTATTGGACACGGGGCGCGGTTCGCCTGATTCGCAGGGCGTGCTGGACCGATCAGAGGCGTACAGAGGCCCACGTGCGAATTCTGCATTATCTGGACACGACGGACACGCGGCGGGGGGGGCCGCAGCGGATGGTGCTGGACTCGTGCCGCGTGCTCGCGGCGCGGGGGCATGAGTGCGTTCTGCTGGCATCAGACACGACCGATGCGCCTCAGGAGTGGCTGACATCGGGGCCGGGGCTGCCATTGGTGAAGCGGATTCCGGCGCCGACGCTGCCGGGCGGGTTCTATTCACCCCGAGGCTTGCGCGCGCTGGAGGGGGACCTCGCCGGAGCGGACGTGGCGCACTTTCACTGCGTCTGGTCGCCCGCGGCACATCAGATCGGGCGACTCGCGCGCCGGGCGGGGGTGCCATACATCGTCTCCCTGCACGGGATGTTCGACGACTGGGCGATGTCGCAGGCGGCCTTGAAGAAGCGGGTCTTCCTGTCGCTGGGTGGCCGGGCGCTGCTGGAGCACGCCGCGGCAGTCCACTGCACGGCGGAGGGGGAGCTGGCGCAGTCGCGCAAGTGGTTCAACGGACGGGGGATCGCCGTGCCGCCGCTGCTGGACCTGGAGCCGTACCGGGCTCTGCCCGGCCCGGAGGCGGCGCGGCAGAAGTTCCCGTTCCTGCAAGAGCGGCCCTGGCCGGTGGTCCTGTTCCTGTCCCGTCTGCACCCCGTGAAGCGGCCGGGGCTGCTGATCGAAGCCGCGGCGGAGCTGAAGGCTCAGGGAGTGGATGCGACCTTCGTGCTCGCGGGGCCGGGGGAGGAAGGGTTTGTGGCGGGCTTGAAGGCCTCGGCGGAGCGGCTGGGGGTGTCGGAGCGGGTTCACTTTCCCGGGCTGGTGATGGGGCGAGAGAAGCTGTCGCTGTATCAGGCGGCGGACCTGTTCGTCCTGCCGACGCAGCAGGAGAACTTCGGGGTGGTGCTGATCGAGTCCCTGGCGTGCGGGACGCCGCTCGTGACGACGCGGGGGGTGGACATCTGGCCGGAGCTGAAGGGGAGCGGGGCGGCGGTGATTCTGGAAGATGTGTCCTGGCTGGTGCGGGAGGTGGGGCGGCTGCTGAAGGATTCCCCCGGCCGGGCGGCAATGGCGGAAAAGGCACGGGCCTATGTCTTTAGAGCCTTTGACGAGGCCGTGACGACCAGGCAGATGGAGGGGTTGTACGAGCAGGCGAGGCGGACGGCCCGCCCCCGGGCGTAGGGGGAAGGCCGGGAGCCGAGGAAAGGCGAACCGGGGGTAGGGAGAGGCCGTACCGCACGGACCGGGCCGTGAGGCGTGCGCATTCTGTTCACGCCCCCGTCCCGGGGTGTCGATGAGTACGGCTGGCGGGTGTTCGGACCGCCGGCGTTTTGCATTGGAGCGAGCACGATGGATCACATGCTGGCGTGGGTCTGCCTGCTGATGACCGCAGGGCTGGCCGCGTACATGCTGAAGCAGGCTCGCTCGGGCAAGTGGCCGCTGCTGTCGATCCGCAACGTCTTTCTGGCGGGCGTGATCATCTTTCAGCTCACCAGCGCGGCGATGGGGTACTTCACGGGGATGTTCGGCGAGCTGCCGCTGAGCGACCCGACCGGGTCGGGGTACAAGTACCTGATGATCCTGAGCACCTTCCTGGTGCTCTTCCTGGCGGTGTACGAGTCGGGGTGGTTCACGTTCAACCTGCACAACCGGGTCAACCCCGGCGGAGCGCCGACGGAGCCGGCCCTGGCGATGATGGCGGTGGGGTGCCTGTTCGCCGCGGCGGTGCTTCGGCTGGTGCTGATCTTCGTGCCGGTGTTCGGCGTGCTGGCGCAGATCATGGCGTTCGGCATGGCGTCGATGGCGGCGGGGACGGCGGCGTGGGTATGGGCGCGTCGGCCGGCGAACCCGGTGTACGCGCTGCTGCTGGTGGCGATGTTCCTGGGCGCGTCGGGGCTGGTGCTGTACCAGGCGTTCGGGCGGCGCGAGGTGCTGAGCGTGGTGATCGCGGTGCTGTGGGGGGCGTACTACGGCCGGTTCCGGCTGGTCAGCCTCTACCGCGCTGCAATTCCGCTGACGGTGCTGGCGCTGGTGGGCTTCGTGCTGCTGGCGGCGTTCACGGACTCGCGCAGCGCGGACAAGAACGTTCCGATCACGCAGACGTTCAAGCGCATGGCGGAAGCGGACATCAAGCACGGCGCGTATCTGCTGATCGCGCAGGACGCGCCCAACTGCTCGCTGTGGCTGCTGGAGAACAGGCCGAATCCCTTCGCCTATGACACGCTGCACTCGCTGAAGTACGCGCTGGTGCACCCCGTGCCGCGGATCTTCTGGCAGAACAAGCCCAACTCGCTGGGCGCGGAGATGGTGACGCAGACGATCCTGACGGACCGTGCGGAGGGGTTCACCTTCGGGCCGGGGCTGGTGGGGCACCTGGTGAACGACAACCCGTGGCTGAGCGTGCCCATCTATGCGGCGCTCATCGCGGCGGGGCTGCGCATCCTGGACAACCTCATCCGCCGGTTCCCGACGCACCCGATCGTCATCCTCCCCATCGGGGTGGCGATGGGCGAGATCATCGCGATGCCGCGTGGCGAGCTGGGGGCGTTCGCGTTCCGAGCCATGACGAGCATGGTGACGGCGTATGTAGGGGCGAAGGTGGTGTCGAAGGTGATGCTGCTCTTCGGGTTCAGGCCCGACCCCGGCGCGGTGGAGGCCTCGCAGCTGTACGAGGCATACGAGCCCGCCGAGGGGTACGAAGGCTGAGGAGCGCGTAAAACCCCGAACAATGGGAGCCGGGTGGTGCGTAGATCGGGGTAGACTTCACCCCGGGCTATGAAAATGGCTTTTTGATGAAAGCTGCCCGGCCCTGCTCCCACGAAGCCTGATACCTCCCGGAGAACCGCAAGGTGTGGAAGTGGCTGCTGGCGTTTGTGGTCGTGGTCGCTGCTTTGAGCGCCGGCGGGGCGTACTTCGTGCGCTCGAGCGGGCTGGCCCAGGAGCTGCGCGCGTACTTCAACCCGGAACTGAAGCCCAAGACGGTCCGCGTGGGCCGCGCGGTGCGGGACGACCTGGTGCGCACGATCTCCACCCCGGGCGAGGTGGAGCCGAAGACGAAGGTGGAGATTTCGGCGCAGGTCTCGGCGCGGATCATCGCGCTGCCCTTCCGCGAGAACGACCGCGTGAAGCAGGGGGACGTGCTGGTGCGGCTGGACGCGCGCGACCTGCAGGCGCTGCTGGAGTCGGCCAAGGCCCAGCTGCGCAGCGAAGAGGCGCGCTACGAGGGGGCGCGTGCAGCGCTGGAGAACGCCCTGACGGAGCGCACGCGCCGGCAGAGGCTCGCGGAGACGGGGGACATCTCCCGGGCGGAGCTGGACCAGTTCGAGACGGAGTACCGGCGCGCGGAGAGCGCCCTGCGCGTCGCCCAGCACTCCATCGACATCGCCAAGGCCAACATCCTGCGGGCCGAGAAGGACCTGGATAACACCACGATCACCGCGCCTTTCGACGGGGTCATCACCAAGCTCAACGCCGAGGTTGGGGAGCTGGTGGTCGTGGGCACGCTGAACAACCCCGGCTCGGTCATCATGGAGGTGGCGGACCTCTCCGTGATGCTGCTCAAGGCGCGGGTGGACGAGGCGAACATCGCGCACGTGAAGGAGGGGCAGAAGGCGCGGGTCTACGTCAACGCCTTCCCGGACCGGCCGCTCACCGGCGTGGTGGAGCACGTCGGCCTCAAGAAGGAGATCGACAAGGACGGCACGGCCTACTTCCTCACGGACATCGTCCTTGAGAACCCGGAGAGCATCCTGCTTCGCTCGGGCATGACGGCCAACGCGGACATCGAAGTGGAGACGTTCCGCGACGTGGTGAAGGTGCCCAGCCAGGCGGTGCAGGACCGCGTGCGCGAGGAGCTTCCGGCGGCGGTGCTCGCCGCGGCTGGGTTCGTGGACACGAGCAGGAAGTTCGTGCGCGTGGTGTACACGATCGAGGACGGCAAGGCTCGGTGCGTGCCGGTGCTGACCGGCCCCAGCGATCTGACGGACACGGTGATCCTGCGCGGGCTCAACGAAGGCGACCGGATCATCATCGGGCCTTTCAAGGAGCTGCTGGCCCTGCGCGACGACCAGCTCGTGACGGAGGAGGGCGACACGGAGCCGCGTGCCGCGGCGGCGGGGGAGCCGGCGCATGGCGGCTGACGAGGTCATCCGCATCCGCGGGCTGACGAAGGTCTACCGGGTGGGGAGCGAGCAGGTGCACGCGCTCCGCGGCGTGGACCTCACGGTGCGGCGCAACGAGTTCGTGGCGATCATGGGCTCCTCAGGCTCGGGCAAGTCCACGCTGATGAACATCCTCGGGTGCCTCGACCAGCCGACGAGCGGGAGCTACGAGCTGAACGGGAAGCTGACGCACATGATGTCCGCGGCGGCGCTGGCGCGCGTGCGCAACGAGGAGATCGGGTTCGTCTTCCAGAGCTTCGAGCTGCTGAACCGCGCCACGGCCCTGAAGAACGTGATGCTGCCCCTGATCTACTCCCGCCGGCACTGGCTGGGGGCGAAGCGGCGCGCGAAGGCCGCGCTGGAGAAAGTCGGCCTCGCCCACCGGATGACCCACCGGCCCAATCAGCTCTCGGGCGGCCAGCGGCAGCGCGTGGCGATCGCGCGGGCGCTGGTGAACGAGCCTTCGATCCTGCTGGCCGACGAGCCCACGGGCAACCTCGACTCAACCACGAGCGAGGAGATCATCGCCCTCTTCAAGGAGCTGCACCGCGGCGGGCAGACGATCGTGATCGTGACGCACGAGGAGGACATCGCCGGTCACGCGGAGCGGATCGTGCGGCTGAAGGACGGGCGGATCATCTCCGACCACCCCACGAGCGAAGACCCTATCCACCAGGACTTCCTGGCCCGCGCGCTGGAAGAGGCGCGCCGGTCCGCGCCCGCGACGGTGAACGGGGCGTAAGGCATCTTCTTCGGAGGAACGGGACGGGCCATGCTGATGCTGCCGCGGATCATGCTCCAGACGATCGTGCTGGCCCTGGGCCAGATCTGGGCGAACAAGGTGCGCGCGCTGCTGACGACGCTGGGCATCATCATCGCCGTGGTCGCGGTGGTGGTGACGGTCGCGGCGATGGTGGGCGCACGCCAGACGATCCTCGACGAGTTCAGCAAGGTGGGCGCGAACCGGGTGTGGATCTTCCCGCGCTTCCCCCCCGCGGTGCACGACCGCTTCTCGTGGCGGCAGGTGCGCATCACGGTGCCGGAGGCGGAGGGGCTGAAGCAGGCCGCGCCATCTCTGGAGCGGCTGGTGCCCGTCACACGCTTCAACCCTCAGGTGCAGTACGGCGACATCGTCAAGCAGGGGGTGAACGTCTACGGCATCAAGGTGGAGTGGCACGAGATCGAAGGCCGCGGCGTGACGCAGGGCCGCCCCTTCATGCCCATCGACGACGAGGAACGCCGCCAGGTGTGCCTCATCAACGACAAGGGCGTGGAGGAGCTGGGGCTGGAGGCGGACCCGACGGGGAAGACGATCCTGCTCGCGGGCCGCCGGTTCCTGATCGTGGGCGTGGTGGAGACGAAGGACCCCATCATTCAGATGGGCGGGCACGAGCCGCAGACGGAGCTGTTCATTCCCTTCTCCACGGCGCTGATGATGCGCCCCGAGCCGCGGATCTGGCTCATCGGCCAGACGTACAAGCCCGAGCAGTTCGAAGACGCGAAGGCGGAAGTGACCAGCTATCTGCGGCGTGTGCGCAAGCTTCAGCCGGAAGACCCGGACACCTTCGGGATCGAGGCGATCGAGCAGGCGCGGCGGCAGTTCGACAAGATCGCGGGGTTCATGACGGCTCTGGTGGGCGGCATCGCGGCGATTTCGCTGCTGGTGGGCGGCGTGGGGATCATGAACATCATGCTCGTGAGCGTGAGCGAACGGACGCGCGAGATCGGCCTGCGCAAGGCGGTGGGCGCGCGCCCGGAGATCATCCTGGCGCAGTTCCTGGTCGAGGCCGTGACGCTCTGCGTGGTGGGCAGCGGGCTGGGCCTGCTCTTCAGCCAGGGGATCGTGCTCGCGGCAAGGGCGGCGATGCCGAAGTTCATGGCCCACGCCTCGGTCCCGGTGTGGGCCATGCTCGTCGCGGTGGGCGTCTCGGCGGTGACGGGCGTGATCTTCGGCATGTTCCCGGCGATCAAGGCCGCACGCCTGGACCCGATCGAAGCACTGAGGCACGAGTAGGAAAGCTGGAAGCTGAACGTTGCAGGTGCGCAGGTTGCGCGCCCCGCACCGCCCCAGCGAGAACCTCTCCCTCCCCCCGTCCGGTATTTTGCGGACTCAAGAACGGATTTTCTCTTGGCGCGTGGGGCCGCCGGGGATTAGTCTGGGGTACGGCGGGCGGAGCGTTTGTCGCCGCGTGATGGGGCGGGTGTGTGTCTCTTACTTGGAGAGAAGCAGAAGATGAAGAAGAGCATTGCCGCGGTGTCGTTGTTTCTGCTGGCCGGGACGGCCAACGCGCAGCTTGTGGTGGGGAACGACCAGACGGCGCCGGTGCTTTGGCTGGTGGACCTGACCGGGGCGAACCCGCCGCGGGTGCTGGCGAACGCGGCGGCGTGGGGCGCCGCGGCGGACGACGCCGGAGGAATCCTGTACTGGAACGACGGCACGAACCTCTCGCGGGCGATGTACACGCCGGCGGGTCCGCTGTCGCCGACGACGATCGGCATGACGCTGGCGGGCTCGGGCGGGAGTGCCGCGAGCATGACCGGCCTGGCGTACGACTCGACGGACAACAAGCTCTACGGGTTCAAGAGCACGTCCACGATCGTGGGCGGCGTGACGTACCCGATCGGGATTTACGAGATCAACCCGCTCACGGGCGAGGCGACGCTCGCGGTGGCCACGCCGAGCCAGGACTACGGCGGTCTTGACTACGACCCTGTGACGGACTGCTTCTACGGGCTGAACGACACGGCCAACGGCCCCGGACGCGGGCTCATCCGGATCACCAAGCCGCTCTCCACGGCGACGTTCACGAACCTCACGCCCTACCCCGGCTCGGACACGGATATCGACGGCCTCGCGATCGGCGGGGGCCTGGCGTACTTCGTGAACGATGTTCCGTCGCAGGGGATCCCGGTGTACAACCTCGGCACGGGCGCGTTCGAGGCGACGCTGCCGAGCCCCTTCACGGGAACGAACGGAATCTTCTCGGCGGGCGCATGGGCGCCCGGGCTGGGCGACGTCCCGAGCTTTGAAGTCGGCATCGGTCTTTCCGCCCCGGCCAACTGCACCGTGTCGGCGGGCGGCCAGGGCGACTTCGTCGCGACCGTGACGAACATCGGCCAGCAGCCGGTGACGAACACGACCGTCGAGTTCACCATCCCCGACAGCGCGGTGTTCGTGTCGAGCGTGCCCGCGGCGACGCCCGTGGGCAACACGCTGACGGTGAACCTCGGCTCGCTCGCGCCTTCGTCCCAGGCGAGCCTCACGGTGACGTTGGCGCTGCCCAACGGCGGAACCTACCAGGCCTCGGCGAACGTCACGATCAACGAGCCGGACGGGTCGAGCGCGAACAACACGAGCAGCGCTTCGACGTTCGTGCCGCTTGCGCCCCCCACCACCGCGGCGGTGAAGGGCGTGCTCTCGAGCATTCCCGGCCAGGCCAACAGCCAGGTGCCCGACCGGCCGTGGATGTTCTTCACGAGCACCGGCTTTGACCGGCCCTTCCGCAGCCCCGACGGCACGTGGTTCGTCCTCACGGCGGACACCGACGCCCCCACCACCATGGACCAGGTGCTGCTCGTCGGCCACAACGGCACGATCACGGTGGGCGTGACCGAGGGCGACTTCCTGCCCGACGGCGACACCGTGGGCGTCATCGACACGACCTACGGCATCAACGACGCCGGTCACTTCGTCTTCTCCTTCAACTCCACCACCGGCCTGACGACCAACGACGAGGTGATCGTCAAGTTCGACGGCACGACCTTCGTCACGGTGGTGCGCGAGGGAGACATGAACCCGGCCCTTGGCCTCAACTACGGGACCACCAACGGGTCGGCGCAGATCCAGGCCGACGGGAGCGTCTCCTTCCACACCAACCTCGTGGGGGCGACGACCGCCACCGACACCGCGATCTTCAAGGACAGCGGCGTGACGCTGGTGGCCCAGGAGGGCATTACGATCCCGACGAACCAGATCGACGGCGCGACCTTCACCGTGAAGGCGGTGGACACCGGCGCCACCGACGGCCAGGGCTTCTTCACCAACGCCGACGGCAGCCGCTACATCTGGTCGGGCACGGTGAACGACGTCACCACCCAGGACCGCGTCGTCGTCGTGGACGGCGCGGTGGTGATCCAGGAGAACGCGGTGATCCCCGGCAGCGGGTTCGCCTCGCCGGTGGGCGCCACGATCCACTACGCCTTCATGGAGAGCAACGGCGACTGGTTCAGCTACGGCGTGAACCTCGACGGCACCGACTGGGCCGTGCGCAACGGCACGGTGATCGCCGCGACGCACACGCCCATCTACCCCGGCGCGACCGAGCTGTGGGATGATGCGCCGTACGCGCAGACCTTCTTCCTCGCCATCGGCAACAACCGCGGCGACTACGTCGTGGGCGGCACCACCAACGGTCCGAACATCTCCAATGCGGTGCTCGTGCTCAACGGCACCACCGTGCTGATGCGCGAGAACGACCCCGTTGACCTCGACAACAACGGCGTCTTCGACGACGGCGTCTACGTGCGCACCTTCCGCGACGACTACGCCTTCATGAACGACGAGGAGCTGTACATCGTCGTGCGGCTGCGCAACGAGTCCGACGCCACCGGCTGCTCCAGCACCGACATCGACATCGGCCAGGCGCTGGTGCGGATCGCGCTGCCCTCCACCGGCCCGACCTGCGGCACGGCGGACTTCGACGGCGACGGCGACGTGGGCACCGATGCGGACATCGAGGCCTTCTTCGCCTGCCTCGCGGGCAACTGCTGCGACACCTGCTGGCACCTCGGCGCGGACTTCGACGGCGATGGAGACTCCGGCACCGACGCGGACATCGAAGCCTTCTTCCGCGTCCTCGCCGGCGGCAACTGCTGATCGGCGTCGTTGAGAACGTCAACGCACAGGCCCGGGGGCCATCCCCCGGGCCTTTTTGTTTGTGCACAAAGCACCCTTACGCCGGTCAGCACCAGGGAAAGACCCAGACGCATGTTTGGGTTGCAAGATCCGATAAGGCAAGGAAAGTGTGGGGATAGGGAAACAGGAGGGTGACGAGGGGCGAATCGGTGGCATGTTGAGGGGAGATGGGTTCGCCTCACGGCGGGATTGAAGTATTCTCGGGGTCCGTAGCGGGCCTCGGATTTTTCGGTGGCCCGTTTCGGGCCGAGTATTGGGGTGATCGTTCCTTCGGGGTGACTTCTCATTCCTTTGGTCGGTCGCCGCGGACAGCGCGGCGGGACGCACCCGTTGAGGGGCGTGCCGCGGCGTTGAACGTGCGTGTTCATTGAAGAGCGGGAGACGATGTCGATGAAGACAGCGAGCATCGCGGCGTTTGTGGCCCTTTCAGCGGGCATGGCTTGGGGGGGGCCCCTGCCTGAAACGCACAGGATGACGCTGAGCCCGTACGACGTGTCCTTTGAGGACGGGCGCACGTCGTCGCAGATCGGGCGAGGTCTGGTAAACAGCCGCGGATTCATTGAGACGGGCGACCCGGACGACCTGGGGCCCGCGGCGGCGTGCTTCGCCGAAGGGACGAGCCCGGAAGTCATGGCCGCGGTCATGGCCGCGATTCAGGGCGGATACCAGAGCCGCTATCAGATCGGCGCCCGGTGGTCGGGCACGACGGGCGACCCGCTGCAGCTGCGGTGGAGCTTCGTGCCCGATGGTCTGTTCATTCCCAGCGGAATCAATGAGCCCGGCGCGAACAGCGTGCTGTTCTCGCGGATGGACTCGCTGTTCGCCTCGCAGGGCGGGCGCGCGACGTGGATCGCGCAGTTCGAGGCGAGCTTCCAGCGCTGGAGCGATCTGACGGGCCTGACCTACGTCCGCGTGCGCAACGCCGCGGGCAACGACTGGGACGACGGCGCGGCGTGGGGCACGGCGGGCGGCCCGAACCGCGGCGACGTGCGCATCGCGATGAAGAACATCGACGGCGGCTCGAACGTGCTGGCGTACAACATGTTCCCGCAGAACGGCGACATGGTGCTCGACAGCTCCGAGAACTGGGCCTCCGGCGGGAACAACTACCGCTTCCTGCGCAACACCATCATGCACGAGCACGGGCACGGCCTGGGCTTCAACCACGTCTGCCCCACCAACAACCAAAAGCTCATGGAGCCGCTGCTGGCGACGAACTTCGACGGCCCGCAGCACGACGACATGCGCGCCGGCCAGCGCAACTACGGCGACCCCTTCGAGCCCGACAACTCCTCCGGCGCGGCGAACCAGCTCGGGACGCTCTCGCCAGGGCAGACCATCACGCTGGGCAACATGAGCGCCCCGGTCATCGCCAACGCCTCGCTGCTGAGCATCGACGGGACCGGCGAGATGGACTGGTTCGCGCTGCAGCTCGACGAGCCTCGCCTGCTGGACATCACCGTGACGCCCTTCGGCCAGACGTACCTCAACGGCCCGCAGAACCCGAACGGCTCCTGCTCGGCCGGATCGAACGAGTTCTCCCTTTCCGCTGCGGACCTCGTCCTGCAGGTGTTCAAGAGCAACGGCACGTCGCTGCTGAAGACTCAGGACGTGAACCCCGCCGGGGCCTCGGAAACCATCAGCGGCCTCATGTGCGCCAACGGGACGAGCTTCATCAAGGTCTCCGCGGACGGCACCGTCGCCGGCACGCAGTTCTACAAGCTGCAGATCACGGTGCGCAACACTTCGCTGACGCCCTCGGCGAGCGACGGGACCTTCACGGACCGCGTGCGCGTGACGTGGCCGGAGATCCCCGGCGCGACCTCGTACCAGGTGTACCGGAACGTGAGCAACGCGCAGTTCGGCGGCGAGACGATCGCCACCATCGACGCGCCTGCAACGTCGTTCGACGACATGACGGCGGCGCCCGGACAGGAGTACTACTACTTCGTCCGTGTGCTGCAGCCCGACGACACCGGCTACCGCTTCACGTCCAACAGCGGCGACGCGGGACGCGCGAACGCGGCCCCCGTCGCCAACGCCGGCGCGGACATCGTCGTCGTGGACGGCGACGAGAGCGGCGCGGAGAACGTGGTGCTCGACGGCTCCGCGAGCTTCGATCCCGACGGCTCCATCATCTCGTACCGCTGGACGGAGGGCGCGACGCTGCTGGCGCAGACGAGCAACCCCGTCAGCGTCGTGAACCTGCCCGTCGGCGTGCACACCATCACGCTGACGGTGACGGACAACAACTCCGCCACCGCCACCGATGAGATCATCGTGACGGTCGCCCCGCCCGACAGCGGCTGCGGCTCGGCCGACTTCGACGGCGACGGCGACGTGGGCACCGACGCCGACATCGAAGCCTTCTTCGCCTGCCTCGCCGGAAGCTGCTGCCCCACCTGCGGGTCGGCCGACTTCGACGGCGACGGCGATACCGGCACCGACGCGGACATCGAGGCGTTCTTCCGTGTCCTCGGCGGCGGGAACTGCTGAAAGAAACGCTCAACCGGCAGCTCGCAAACGCTCAACCGCTTCAAGCGGTTGAGCGTTTTCTTGTTTCTGCTCTTTGCTTTCAGCTATGAAAAACCCGCAGGCTCGATAGACTGTCCTCGCGGCCGGGGGGCCCGCAATATGGAGGTCCTCATGGTGCGTTTCGTGATCGGTGCGTGCGTGTTCGGTCTGGCTTCCGGGGCTTTGGCGCAGTTCAGCAGCGACCCCGGCATGCAGCTTGTCGTCGGAACCAACGCGGGCAACCTGCCCAAGGTGCGGCAGCACCCGCTGGGCTATGCCGTCTCGTGGCAGGGGCCGCAGTTCGACGGCGGCAACACTTTGGTGCAGATCCTCACGCCCGCGGGCGATCCCGTGCTGCAGAGCGGCGGGCTCCTGGTCACCGACGCGCAGCTCACCAGCAGCTTCGAGGATTACGGCTTTGATGTGGACCCCTCCGGCAATCTGCTGGTGGCGTTCCGCGACAGCAGCGCGGGCGCGGTGACGATCCGCCTCCAGAAGGTGGGCCCCGACGGCTCCATGCCCTGGGGCATCAACGGCGTCGAGGTGCCCGGCGGTCCCGCCGGGGCGGCGGACGCGCCGCACGCGCCCGGCGTGCTCTGCCTGCCTGACGGCACCTACGTGGTGCGCTTCACCCGCGGCGTAACGACCTCCACGGCCACCAGCCGCGCGTGCTATCAGAAAGTCTCCGCCGACGGCCAGCTCCTGTGGAACGGCGGTCAGGCGGTGGTGCTCGCGCCCGCGACCAACGGCTACACCGCCGCGGACATGGCCCCCGGCGACGATGGAAGCGTGCTGGCGTTCCACTACACGATCGGCAGCTTCACCGTCTCTCGCCTGGTGATGGTGCAGAAGCTCGACGGCGCGACCGGCGAGCCGGTGTGGAACGGCGGCGCGTCGGTTCAGGTGCAGCTCACGAGCACGCTGCAGATCGGCAACTTCCCGCAGGTCATCAGCGACGGCGCGGGCGGCGCGCTGGTGAGCTGGTATGAGACCTCCAACCCGCTCCAGTGCTTCGTGCAGCGCGTGAGCGGCGACGGCGCGATGCTCTTCGCCCCGGGCGGCGTGACGCCGACCAACGGCCCGATCCCGGGCCGCCAGCGCACCAGCCCGAACGTCTGGTTCGACGGCACAACCGAGACGACCTACATGGTGTGGAGTGAGACGAACTCGGGCCAGGGCGCTTCGGGCATCAGCGCTCAGGCCTTCGACAGCACGGGCAACCGGCTGTGGGGCGACGAGGGCGTCCAGATCGTCCCCATCGGCCCCACCGGCCACACCTGCACCTTCGCGCGTGCCGCGGCTTCGACGGACGGCTTCGTGGCGATGTGGTTCGAGAGCAACGACAGCGGCCTCACGCACGTCGTCCGCGCCGCCAAGCTCACGTCCGAGGGCCAGCTCGGCTGGGGCATCGTGACCGTCAACGACGCGCCGGGGGCCAAGTCCCGCCTCGACGTGACGGGCTCGGCCCTCGAAACCGTGAGCGTGTACGGCAACAGCTCCGGGTCGCTGACCATCCACGCCTCGCGCCTGAGCGCGGACGGCACGCTCGGCGCGTCGCCCGCCTGCGGCACCGCCGACTTTGACGGAGACGGCGACGTGGGCACCGACGCCGACATCGAGGCCTTCTTCGCCTGCCTCGCCGGCGACTGCTGCGCCACCTGCCATTCCGGCGGCGCCGACTTCGACGGCGACGGCGACGTGGGCACCGACGCCGACATCGAGGCTTTCTTCCGGGTTCTCGCGGGAGGCACGTGCTGAGAGAAACCAAAGGCTGACATGGGAACGCTCGAGACCAGAACGCTCAACCTGCAACGCTCAACGCTCAGACCTTCTGGTTGAGCGTTGCAGGCTGCCGGTTGAGCGTTTCTCACTTCAGGTTTCAGCTTTGAGCTTTCAGTTTTTTCCAAGGGGTGATCGGAATGCGCAGGGTGGGCGTAGCGGTGCTGGGGTTGCTTGCGGGGACCGCCGCGGGGCAGGTTGACGCGGTGCACGACTTCTGTGAAGAGGCGGTATGCGGCAAGGCGGAGATGCTGCGGCGGCGTGCCGCGGCCGGGCTGCCCGTCAGCGACTTTGTGCCAGGCCCATCGGGGTACTCATCGCGCGAGGCGCTGGGCGACACCGACGTGCTGCATTACGAGCTGGACATCGAGGTGTTCCCGGAGACCGAAGTCATCACCGGGACCAACACGATCCACGTCCGCTCGCTGCGGGACAACCTCACCGAGTTCACGTTCCTGCTGCGCGACCAGTACACGGTGACGCAGATCCTGCTGAACGGCACGACGCCCGCCACCGCGACCACCCCGCCCGCGAACAGCTATGCCCGGCGCATCACCCTCGACCGCCCCTATAGCGCGGGCGAGGAGTTCACCGTGCGCATCGCCTACACCGGCACGGCGGTGGCGCGCGGGTTCGGCTCGATCGTGTTCGGACGTCAGGCGAATGACCCGGCCAACCCGCGCACGGTCGAAACGCTGAGCGAGGCGTATTACGCCGCGACGTGGTGGCCCTGCAAGGACGGCGACGTCTTCCTCCCCGGCGACAACTCCGACAAGGCGACGCTCGACATTTCCGTCACCGCTCCGAGCATCTACAAGACCACGGCGAACGGCGTGCTGCACTCCGTCACGCCCATGCCCGGCGGCAAGACCAAGTACCGATACGTGACGAGCTACCCCATCGCGACGTATCTCGTCGCCTTCGCCACCACCGTGTACAACTCCTGGACGCTCGATTACATCTATCCCCTGCCGGGCGGCGGCACGGGCACGATGCCGGTGGAGTTCAACATCTGGCCCATCTCCGACACGCCATCCAACCGCAACGCCTGGGGCCAGGTCGTGCAGATGCTGCACACCTTCCGCCCCTACTTCGGCGAGTACCCCTTCATCAACGAGAAGTACGGCATCTATCAGTTCGGCTTCAGCGGCGGGATGGAGCACCAGACCAACACGGGCCAGGGCACCTTCAACCTCTCCGTCACCGCGCACGAGCTGGGGCACCAGTGGTGGGGCGACAACGTCACCTGCCGAACGTGGAGCGACATCTGGCTCAACGAAGGCTTCGCCACGTACAGCGAAGCGCTGTGGGAGGAGAAGCGCCCCGGCTCGACGGGCCTGCCCGCCTATCTCGCCGCGATGCAGGCGCGCAAGCCCACGCAGGTCGGCAGCAGCGTCTACGTCTACGACACCACCGACATGAACCGCATCTTCAGCACCAACTACACCTACCGCAAGGGCGGGTGGGTGCTGCACATGCTGCGCAAGGTGGTGGGCGAGGAGACCTTCTACGACATTCTCGCGGCGTACCGCGCCCAGTACGAAGGCTCCGCCGCGACGACCGACGACTTCGCCGCGATCGCCTCCGCCGTGAGCGGGCAGGACCTCGACTGGTTCTTCCGGCAATGGGTCTACGGCAGCGGGGCCCCGGCGTACGCGATGGGCGTCCAGGCCGTGAACGGCGCGAACCCCTACCTCCTCGTGCGCCTGCGGCAGACGCAGAACAGCAACTGGCCCGGGGCCGGCGCCCCCTCGGGCTACTTCCGCATGCCCATCGACCTGCGCATCGACACCGCCTCCGGCCCTGTGACCGTCACGCTCAACAACAACGCGCGGACGCAGCACTTTGCCATCCCCGTCCCGGATCAGATCACCGGCGCAACGCTCGACGAGCAGGGCTGGGTCCTTTCCACGGCGATCGTGGATGAGTCCTACGTCGCCGGACCGCCCGTGATTGTGCGCGCATCGCCGGAGCCCGGCGCGACCTTGCAGCACGACGAAGCGCCGCAGGTCATCGCCGCGTACCTGTCGCGCCAGGCCTCGATCCCCTCGGGCAGCATGACCGTGACCGGCCCGAACGGCCTTGGCGTGGCAGGGACCGCAACGGTCGGCACGGGGAGCGTGATCCAGTTCGTCCCCGCCGCGACGCTCGCGCCGGGCGTGTACACCGTGACGGTGCGCGACACGGTGAACAGCGGCGGCCTGCTGCTGGACGGCGAAACGCCGGGCACGGCGCTGGTTCAATCGACGGTGCTGCCCTCGGGCAACGGCATCGCCGGCGGCACCGCAACGTGGACGTTCACCGTGCTCTCGCCCGCGTGCGCCACCTCCGACTTTGACGGCGACGGCGACGCGGGCACCGATGCCGACATCGAAGCCTTCTTCGCGTGCCTGGCAGGCAGCTGCTGCCCCACCTGCTGGCACCTGGGCGCGGACTTCGACGCCGACGGCGACAGCGGCACAGACGCCGACATCGAGGCGTTCTTCCGCGTGCTGGCGGGAGGGAACTGCTAAAGAACGCTCAAGGCTTGAAACTCAAAGAAGAACGCTCAACCTGCAACGCCGAACGCTCAAGGCATCTTCTCTTCCCAGGCTTGAGCTTTGAGGTTTGCGCTTTGAGTTTTCATGCAGGCCGAGCGCTGCAGGCTGCCGGTCGAGCGTTTCAAACTTGAGCTTTGAGCTTCTTACTTCCCTCTCCGGCTCATGAAGTCCAGCACGTCGATCTTGCTGACGATGCCGACGATCCTGCCGTTCTCGACGACGACGCCGACCTGGTCGGTCTCGAAGATGCGGAAGAGCTCCTCGATCCGTGCCTTGGGGTAGATGAGGCCGCCGATGGGGTGGGCGATTTGCTTCACCGGGCTGTCCAAGGTGACGTTGCCATCCTGCAGGCCGCGGAGCACGTCCACCTCGTGGACCATGCCGGTGGGGTGGCCCGCGCCGTCCACGATCGGCACCTGCGAAATGCCGTGCTCCTTGAAGAGCTTGATGATCTCGCCGACCTTGCGCTCCGGCCCGGCGGTGATGATGGGCCGGTGCGCCATGGTCGCGAGGATCTCCTCGACCAGCCCCAGGTCGCGGTCGCTGCCCAGGAAGCCGTGGTCCTTCATCCACGCGTCGCTGAGGAACTTGGTGGTGTAGCGCGTGGCGCTGTCGGGCAGCACCGTGATGACGCGCTTGCCCGGCCCAAGCTGCTGCGCGATCTTGATCGCGATGTGGACGTTGCAGCCGCTGGACCCGCCGCAGAAGAGCCCTTCCTCGCGCACCAGCCGGCGCGCCATCGTGAAGGCCTCCTTGTCGTTCGTCTGGTGGAACTCGTCCACCACGGAGTAGTCCATCGCCTCGCAGAGGATGTCCTCGCCGATGCCCTCGACCTTGTAGACGTGCGGCGTGGGCAGCGTCTTCGTGTAGAAGTAGTGATAGTGAACGCTGCCGATGGGATCGACGCCGATCACGCGGATGTGCGGCGCCTTCTTCTTGATAAAGCGGCCGATGCCCGACACCGTGCCGCCCGTGCCCGCGCCGGCGACGATCGCGTCGAACTTCCCGCCCGTCTCCTCCCAGATTTCCGCGGCGGTGCTCTTCTCGTGCGCATCAATGTTCAGCGGGTTGTGGTACTGGTTGACGTAGAACGCCCCGGGCGTCTCGCGGGCGATGCGCTTGGCCGTCTCCACGTAGTGCTGCGGGCTGTCGCCGGGCACGTCCGTCGGCGTGATGACCACCTCGGCCCCGAAGGCCTTGAGCATGTTCACCTTTTCCTGGCTCATCTTGTCGGGCATGGTGAAGATGCAGCGGTAGCCGCGGACCGCCGCCCACATCGCCACGCCCTGGCCGGTGTTGCCGCTCGTGTTCTCCACGATCGTCGCGCCGGGCTTGATAAGGCCCATCTTCTCGCTCTCGTTGAGGATGTGCACCGCCATCCGGTCCTTGATGGACCCCGTCGGGTTCATGTACTCGCACTTCACCCACACCTCCGCGGCACCGGGCGGAACCACCTTGTTCAGCCGGACCAGAGGCGTGTGACCGACGGCTTCGAGGATGTTGTTGTACATGGGCACGGGAGGAATCTCCGCTGGATGGAAACCCCATCGTATCGGGGCGAAAGGGCCTCATCCGCAGTCGTGGCACCCTGTTTCCGAGGCCCGCCGGAGCCCGGTTGAGACCGCTGCGGAATATTGGTGATGTCGGCATCTCGTCCGTTCGATTGTTGCAACATCACCACACGGCTTCGCCGCGAGTAAGTGTTCTTCATTTGAGCATTGAGGCTTGAGCTTCTGTTGAGCGTTTCCTCACGCCCTCCGCACTTCCACCTTCCCGCCGGGAACGTCCTTGATCGCGTAGCCCATCGCGGCAAGCTCGTCGCGGATCTGGTCGGAGCGCTTGAAGTCCTTCGCCGCACGGGCGGCGCGGCGTTCCTCGAGCTTGGCGACCACGGCAGGGTCGGGCTCCACGCCGACGAACACGCCGATGTCCGACGTCACCGCCTGCGCCGCCTGAAGCTCCAGCACGCCCAGCACCGCGTCGATCTCACGCAATGCCGCGGCCGCGCTCCGCGTCGGCGTCGTGGAGATGAAGGTATTGACGGCGGCGATCGCCGCGGCGACGTTCAGGTCGTCGTTCATCGCCTCGGCAAAGGCCTGCCGAAGACGAGCGATCTCCGGCGCGGACTCATCGCCGGGGCCGCCCTTCTCTCCCTCCGCCAGGAAGCGCCTCCACCGCTCAACGGTGCGCTGCGAGTCCTGCAATCCCTGGAAGGTGAAGTTGGCGTTGCTGCGGTAGTGGGTCTTGATGAGCTCGAGGCGCAACGCCGCGGGCTCGACGCCCTTCGCGAAAAGATCCCGCTGGGTGAAGAAGTTGCCCTTGCTCTTGCTCATCTTCGTCCCTTCGACGAGCAGGAAGCGGGGGTGGAACCACAGCCGCGCGAACTGGCCGGTGTCGCAGTGGTCGGTGTAGGCGCAGCAGGTCTGCGCGATCTCGCACTCGTGATGGGGGAAGATGTTGTCTTCGCCGCCGGAGTGCAGGTCGATGACCGCGCCGGGGTACTCGTCGGACGAGGACAGGTACGCGCCTTCCGCGACCTGCCCGACCAGCCGCCCGATGCTCATCGCGGTGCACTCGATGTGCCAGCCGGGATACCCCGTGCCCCAGGGCGAGTCCCACTTCATGATGTGCGCCGCGTCCTCCTTCCAGAGCAGGAAGTCGGCGGGGTGGCGCTTCTGGGCCTGGTTCGCGTCGGAGACGCGCCCGCCCGCGCCGGCGCGGAGCTGCTCCAGCGTGTTGCCCGAGAGCCGGCCGTACTGCGGAAACTTCTGCACGTCGAAGTAGACGACGCGCGCGCCGGGCTCGCCGACCACGTACGCGCAGCCGCGGTCAAAGAGCCGCGAGATCGTGCGGATCATGCCCTGCACGTTCTCGGTGGCGCGGGGCATGAGGGTGGGGTCCTTCTCCGCCTCGATGGCGACCTTCAGGCCGAGCTTGCGGGCGTCCTCCTTGAAGCGGGCCTCGTAGAAGCGCGCGATCTGGTAAGGATCGCGCGGGTCGATATCCGTCCCCGGCGGGAGCCTGCCGCTCTTCTTCGCCTCCTCGATGCGGCGGCCCGCGACGGCCATGCGGTCCTCGCCCTGCTCGCCGCCCTCCGCGTCGTCGGTCATGTGACCCACGTCGGTGATGTTCATCACATGGGTGACCCGGCGCGGCCCCTTGTGCGTCGTCCCGCCCGCGCCCGCAAGCTCGCACAGCGGGCTCTCGATCCACCTCCTCAGCACGTCCGCGGCGAGAAAGGACCGGAAGTTCCCGATGTGCGCATCGTCATAGACGGTGGGCCCGCAGGTATAGAACGTGACGTGCCCGGGGTCCGCCGGAACAAAGGGCTCGAGCTTGCGGGTGAGCGTGTTATAAAGACGCAGAGGCATGGGGGGAATGCTACGCCCCCCGCACCGGCTCTCAGCAGAACCCGCCCGCCGGCACGCGGAAGAGCGCCTCGATGTCCGCGTCCGTGCCGTTGTCCCCGTCGCTGTCGAAGTCCACGGCCCGGAGGGCCTACCGTCCCGGCATGCGGATTCTGCTGACGAATGACGACGGCATCCGGGCGCCCGGCATCATCGCGATGTACGACGCGCTGGTGGACGAGGAAGGGCGCTTCGGCGGTCCTGTGCTGGACCGCTCGCCCAACGCGGTGACGCGCTCGCCCCGGAGCGTCGTGTTCCCTGTCGCGCCGCTGACGGTGCAGTCGGCGACGGGGCACGGAGTGACCTTTCACCAGCCCCTGCTGCGCAGCGACCTGCAGCTCAGCGAACGCATGCACGGCGTGGCCGTGGACGGCCGCCCCGCGGACTGCGTGAAAGTGGCCGTCGCCAACATCTGGCCCGAGCGCTTCGGCGAAGGCGAGCGCCCCGACCTGCTCATCAGCGGGATGAACGCCGGCGCCAACTGCGGCATCAACGTGATTTACTCGGGCACCGTCGCCGCGGCGCTCGAAGCCGCCTTCCTGGGCGTGCCCTCGATCGCCGTGAGCCTTCGTCTGGGCGGCGGTCGCCCGCGCTGGGACATCGCCGCTGGATGGGCGCGCCGCACGATCGACCTGCTGCTGCGCGACGGCCCCCCAGGCCCGCACGAGTGCCTCAGCATCAACCTGCCCCTCTGCGAAGACGAGTGGCCCGGCGGCCGCAAGCGCTCGAAGTACGACGCCGCCTCCTACTCCCGCGGCAACGACCCCGGCCCGCCCATGCCGCCCATCAAGGTCTGCCCCATGAACGTCCACGGGCTGGTGGACAAGTACGAGCGCCGCGTCTCCCCCGCAGGCGACGTCTACTACTGGGCCGCCGGCCACGGGCTCGACTTCCGCGGCACGGACGCGGGCAGCGACGTCGAAGAGCTCCTCAACGGAGCCATCACCGTCACGCCCCTGACCTTCGACCTCACCCGGCGCGACCGCATGGCGCACTGGGCGAAGGTGGTAGGCTAAAACGCCACGATCGCTCAATCACCGACTCAGCAACCCCGCGCCCAGCGCCGCGAGCACCACGCCGGCGATGACGACATACAGCCAGTCGCGCTGACGGGCGAACATCACCAGCGAGAAGACCACGCGCAGAACCGGCGTCAGGATCAGCATCAGCACCGCGAGCTGAAGCACCGCGGCGCTGTCCAGCTTCGCCGCGTGACGGGCGATTTCCGCCGGCTCACGAAGGTGGTCGGGCTGAACGGTGAAGGCGGAAAGGTCCGCACGCGCGCCGCGGTGAGCGGGCAGGTACAGGATGATGCCCAGCGCCCCGACCGCGCCCGCGAGCCAAATGCACGCGGTCAGCAGCCGCGAGAGGGCCGTTTCCAGATCGCGCTTGTTGGGCGGGGGCGTGGTCACAGGTTTCCGGTCACTCCTTTGTAGATCATCTGCGTCGCGGCGAGGATCACCATGCCCGCGAAGACGAAGCGCAGCCACTTCGTCTTCAGCCTGTGCAGGAGCCTCGCCCCGATCATCGAGCCCGCGAGCGTCCCCAGCGCCACGGGGCCGGCGAGCCCCGGCTCGATCTGGCCTCGGGAGAGATACACGCCCGCAGACGCCGCGGCGGTCACGCCGATCATGAAGTTGCTCGTGGTCGTCGAGACCTTGAACGGCACGCGCATCAGGCGGTCCATCGCGAACACCTTCAGCACCCCGCTGCCCAGCCCGAGCATCGCGGAGAGCACCCCCGCCCCGAACATCACCGCGAAGCCCCACGGCACATGATGCACGGAGTACGCCTGCGGCCCGTCTTTCGACGGGAACGTGCCCGACAGACGAAGCCGGTTGCCCAGCGAATCAGGATTGGTGTCGATGGGCTTCGGCTTGGGCGGACGCAGCGAGTTCGTCGCCGTCCAAAGGAGAACGATGCCGAACATGATGGAGAGCGTCGGCGGCGCGGTTCTCGCGGCAAGGAACGCCCCCAGCAACGCCCCCACCGTCGTCGCCACCTCCAGCACCATCGCCAGGCGGACGTTGGTGAAACCCTCCTTGACGAACGCCGCGGCGGACCCGGAGCTGGTGGCGATCACCGCCACGAGCGAAGCGCCGATGGCGTAGCGCAGGTCCACGCCGAACGCCACGACCAGCAGCGGCACGATGATCGCCCCGCCGCCCAGGCCCGTGAGCGCACCCAGCAGCCCCGCAATGGCGGAAGCAAGGAAAATCAGCAGTGTGAAGGCGGCGGTGTCCACAATGTCGGATGTCGGAAGGAACGTCAGCAGACGACGCGGATTACCCTGAGCGCGAAGGCTTTGGTGCGATCCTTCATCTGCTCGTCGTCCATCACCGTAGCCTATCAGCCCCGCCGCGGCGATGTGCCCGACATCGGATCATCCTGCCTCAAACCCCACCACGCTCCGATGGTTCTGCAGGAACATGAACCGCGGCGTGAGGCTGGTGGCAAAGTCGCGCAGGGCGCACAGCACGGGGTTTGTCCACTGCCCCACCGCGCCCAGCCGCCACGACACCTTTGTGACCATCGCCGTGCGCGCGTATCGCTCGCGCTCGTACGCGCGCAGCGCCGCCGCCGCTTCCATGCGCCCCGCCGCGGCTTCACCCAGCCACTTCGCCAGCACCACGGCGTCCTCGAACACCATGCACGCCCCCTGGCCGAGGTTGGGCGTGGGCGCGTGCGCCGCGTCGCCGATGGTCGTCACGCGACCCTCACCCCACCGCCGCGTGGGCGGCCGGTCGTAGATGTCGGTGCGGAGGATCGTGCGCGGATCGGTCTGCCTGATGATGTCAGGGATCGGGTCCACCCAGCCCTTGAAGCACGCGCGCAGCGTGCGCTGCGGGTCGGCGTCGCGCCCGTTCGGCGGCGCGTTGCGCGTCGCCCACCAGTACATCCGGCGCGAATCCAGCCTCGTGATGCCGAAACGCTGCCCCCTCCCCCACACCTCCGCGGCGTGCCCGCTGGGCCAGCGCGTCGTCGGAAGCTCTAGCACGCCGCGCCAGCAGGTGTAGCCGGAGTACCGCAGCTCCTCGCGCCCCACCATCTGCGTGCGCACGAGCGACCGGTTGCCGTCGGCCCCGACAAGCACCGGCGCGACGTGATGCCGACCGTCGGAGGTATGGAGGATGACGCGCCCCTCCGCGCCGGGCACCTGACGCACCTGCACCGCCGCGGCATTGCACGTGAGCACGCCGGGCGGCAGCGCCTCATGCAGAATGCGGAGCAGATCCTGCCGATGGATGACGATGCTGGGATAGCCGAGCTTGCGGTCCGCCTCGCCGATGTCGCAGGTCGAGATGGTCCTGCCACGCCAGGTGAGCAGCGTCGCGGTCGTGATGATGTCCCCGGCGTCGATCACCCGGCGCGACAGGCCGAGCTTGGAGAGCGCCCGGATCGCGTTGCCCCACAGCGAAACGCCCGCAGCGACCTCCGTGGGCTCGCAGTACCGCTCAAACACCCGCGGCTTGAAGCCCGCCTTTTCCAGGGCCAGCGCCGCCGCGAGCCCGGCGAATCCGCCGCCGACGATGAGCACGCGCGGGGTCATCACCCCGACTGTGCCGGGCACGGGTAAGGACGGCGTGAATCGGGGTTAGGCGCGGAACCCCACCACCCGCCGATGCTCCGCCATGATGACGGAGTTCGGCATCGCCGCGCGAGAAGCCCGGTGCGAAGCGCGCACAGCACCAGGTTTTCCCACTGGCCCCGCCCGCCACGAAACATTCGTGATTCGACGCCGTGCGTTCGTATTGCAGCTCCACGAAGAGCGTCCGCCGAGCCCGCGTCCGCCGCGGCCATGTCGCTGCGCAAGAGCAACCGGCCGGATGAGGTGCGCAGCTCGCCAGAGCCGCGATCGCGTTCCCCTCCTGCGAGATCCCCGCCCCCACTCCGGCGGCTTGCGGGGCACGCTCAAAGCCCGCGGCTTCGATGCCGTGGCGGCGCAGGGCCAGAGCCGTCAAAACTCCGCCGATCCCGCCCCCATGACGAGCGCCCGCATGACGCGGGGAGTGTGTGGATCGCCCCTATAGTCGTGGCCCCAGGAGGTCCGCGATGTCCGAAACCGCCCCGTCCGCCACGCCGTTCCATGCGCCCAAGTCGATGGACGCGATCATGGCGCTGTGCAAGCGCCGCGGGTTCATCTACCAGGCGAGCGAGATTTACGGGGGCATCAACGGCTTCTGGGACTACGGCCCCCTCGGCGCGCAGATGAAGAAGAACCTGCGCGACGCCTGGTGGCAGGACATGATCATGAACCCCTGCTGGGGGCGCAAGGGGCCCAACGGCGAGCGCGTCCGCTGCGTGCCGGTGGAGACGAGCATCATCCAGCACCCGAAGGTGTGGGAAGCCAGCGGCCACGTGGGCGGGTTCAACGACCCGATGCAGATGTGCCGGCAGTGCAAGAAGCTGCTGCGCTCCGACCACGTGCCGGCCATGCTCCAGGAAACGGAGTGGTACCCGCAGCTCGTCGCGCTGTTCGAGCGCGGCGACGCTCTTGACTGGGACCAGCTCTCCCTGTTCGTCAAGAAAGTCGGAATGAAGCAGGCGAAGGGAATGGCCCTCGTCCGCGAGTACAAGGCGATCACCGAGGCGCTGTTCCGGCTGACCAAAGACCTCGAATCCCGCGGCGAGCAGCTCTCGCTTCCGCTCTTCCTCCGCCGCCTCGCGACGCCCGCCGCCGCGACGCAGCTCAGCGACATGTGCCCGAACTGCGGCGGCGACCTCACCGAATCCCGCCCCTTCAACCTGATGTTCCAGACGATCCTGGGCGCCACGGGCGACTGGGAGAACGACAAGGCCTATCTCCGCCCCGAAACCGCGCAGGGCATCTTCGTCCAGTTCAAGAACGTCGTGGACACCACGCGCGTGAAGATCCCCTTCGGGATCGGCAACACGGGCAAGAGCTTCCGCAACGAGGTCACCCCGCGGAACTTCACCTTCCGCTCCCGCGAGTTCGAGCAGGCGGAGCTTGAGTTCTTCTGCCACCCCAGCGAGAGCCAGGAGTGGTACAAGTTCTGGCGCGACTTCCGCATGGAGTGGTGGCAGTCCATCGGCCTCAAGGGCGACAACCTCGTCCTCCGCGAGCACGACAAAGACGAGCTCTCCCACTACTCCTGCGGCACGAGCGACGTCGAGTACCGCTTCCCCTTCACCGCGCCGGGCTTCGGCGAGCTGGAAGGCATCGCCCACCGCGGCGACTTCGACCTCACCCAGCACCAGAAGCACAGCGGGCAGAAAATGGAGTACTTCGACACGACCCGAGGCGAGCTGCTGCCCAACGGCGGCCGCAAGGGCGAGCGATACATCCCCCACTGCATCGAGCCCGCCGCGGGGCTCGACCGCGGCGTCCTCGCCCTGCTCTGCGAGGCCTACACGCGCGATGAAAGCCGCCCCAGCCCCGAGATCATGAAGTTCCACCCCCGCATCGCGCCCATCAAGGCCGCGGTGTTCCCGCTGGTGGACAAGGATGGCATGCCCGAAGTCGCGGAAAAGCTCGCCGACGAGCTCTTCGCCAGGTTCGGCAAGTCCGGCTTCATCGAGATGGACGCCAAGCAGTCCATCGGCAAGCGCTACGCACGCATGGACGAGGCCGGCTGCCCCTTCTGCTTCACCATCGACGGCGACACGCTGAAGGACCAGACCGTCACCGTCCGCGACCGCGACACCGGCGCCCAGCAGCGCATCGCCATCTCCCAGGCCGCGGCCTTCCTCGCCGACAAGCTGGGTGTCTGATCCTCTTCCCGGCGTGGAGCCGGAGCTTCCGTCCCTGCGCTTCCAGGATTGGCTGAGCCAGCAGTGGGTCATCGCCCGCGGCCGCAGGATCGACCCGGCACAGACCGCGTGGCTCATGGGGCCTTACTGCGACGTCATCGCCGACGGCTACATCAACCGCCTCGCGCAGCGCGAAGGCCCTTCCGTCGAGCGCTCCGCACCCACCGGCGGCATGGTCGACAGCATGGACCTGTTTCGGCGATCCCTGCTTCTACTTCCTGCTGCGCGACGCCCGCGGCAGGCACTGGTCGCGCTACATCCGCTCCCTGCGTGAACGCATACACGTCTACGTAGACGAAGAACAGACCCTGCGCGCCGACCACACGCTCAGCATGTGGGGCATGAGCGCCCTGCACCTGCATTACCGATCCAGCACCGCGTCCCAACGGAGCGCACGCCAATGCCCGCCGCGGTCGCTTCGTGAATCAGGCGTGCGACGGTTCGAGCCTGCGTTCTCGCCGCGCCTGCTCCTGCAGCATGTCGAAGTACGCGCGAAGCTGAGCCACGCACGCGTCGAAGGGCTCGAGCGATGACGCTGCACGCGCCTGCACGATGCCCCCCTCCATCACCGCGAGCACCAGCCGCGCCAGCCCGCGCCGGTCGCAATCCCGAGGCAGCCTGTCGCCCGCATCCACCAGCCACGCCTCCACCGCCGCGGCCCAGTTGCGGAAGTTGAGATCAATCAGCCCCCGCGCCTCCGGGTGCCGATCGGCGACCTCCAGCGCCAGGTTGCCGATGGGGCATCCCATGGTGCACCGCGCATGTTCCATCCCCTCCCGATACTGGGCGAGCAGCTCAAAAACCCTGCCGATGGGGTCCGCCTCCACTTCCTCCACCGGGTCCATAACGACCGGCCGCAGCAGCCCGACGTAGTACTCCAGCACCCCCGCCAGCAGAGCCTCCTTGCTGGGGAAGTAGTGGTAGAGGCTGCCCGCGTTGACGCCCGCCTCCCGCAGAATCGCCGCAACCCCAGTCGCCTCAAACCCCTGCGCATGAAACAGCCGCCGCGCCGCCTCCAGGATCCGCGCCTTCGTGGGAACAAGATTGTCCGTTGCGGGCTCAGCCATTGATTGAACGTTCAATCAACCAGAGCACGCCGGCGTTGTCAAGGGGGGGGGGGGGGGGGAGAAACAGAGGAACGCTCAACCTGCAACCGGCACAGGCCAAGATCGGGGCTGTTCCATCGCGTTGCGCGGTGCAGGTTCTGATGTGAGCTTTGAGTTTTCACACGGCGGTTGAGCGTTCCTGCTTCATCCTTACGCCTTCAGCTGTCCCCGGTACCACTCAATCGTCTTCCTCAGCCCTTCCTCGAACGACGTCTGCGCTTTCCAGTTCAGCAGCTTCTGCGCACGCTCCGTGTCAAGGCACCGCCGCGGCTGGCCGTCGGGGCGGCTGGTGTCCCACACCACGTTCCCCGTAAAGCCCGTCAGCTTCACGATCAGCTCCACCAGGTCCTTGATCTTGATCTCGAAGCTCGCGCCGAGGTTGATCGGCGTGGGCTCGTCCATCACCTCCGCCGCACGCACGATTCCCTCCGCCGCGTCGTCCACATACAGGAACTCGCGGCTCGCCGAGCCCGTGCCCCAGCACACGATCTCCTTCTCGCCGCGCACCTGCGCCTCCACACACTTCCTGATGAGCGCGGGGATGACGTGGCTGGACTCAAGATCAAAGTTGTCGTGCGGCCCGTAGAGGTTCACCGGCAGCACGAAGGCGGAGCGCATGCCGTACTGCATCCGGTACGCGTCCAGCATCTGCCACGCCGCCTTCTTCGCGACGCCGTACGGCGCGTTCGTCTCCTCCGGGTACCCGTTCCACAGGTCCTCTTCCTTGAAGGGCACCGGCGTGAACTTGGGATAAGAGCAGATGGTGCCCACCTGGACGAACTTCCCGCCCCGCTCGGGCAGGCCGTCCAAGCGCGCCTCCTCGATGAGGTGCAGCGCCATCGCCATGTTCGCGAAGAAGTACCGGCCGGGATTGGCGCGGTTGGCCCCGATCCCCCCCACTTCCGCCGCGAGGTGCAGCACCACATCCGCCTTGTGCGGCGCGAACGCGCTGCGGTACAGCCGCGCCGTGTCCATCTTCTGCGTCAGGTCAAAGTCGCGCCGACGGGGCACGAAGATGTTGGAGGCGGGCACGCCGCGGTCCAGCAGCTTCTGCCGGACGACGCGCCCCAAAAACCCGGCGCCGCCGGTGATGATGATCCTTTTGGAAGCAAGGTCGAAAGGGGTGGACATGGCAGGGCTCTCCTGGCGGTGGGGAATGGTGGCCCCGTGCGCCGCCGGATCAAGTGCGCCGCCCCCCTACCCTCTCCGGTCGTGGACCGGCCGATCCTCCGCACCGCCGCCTGGATGATGACCCTCGCCGCGTGGGGCGTGATGCTCACGTGGCTCACCGGCCGGGCCCTCAGCGACCGCTTCGACTGGTCCCAATACCTCTCCTGGATCCCCACCCCCGCGATTCTGCTGGCCGCGATCCTCTTTCTCGTGCTCGCCTCTGGCCTCGCCAGAGCTTCTCGCCCCATCCGCGTGCGCGACCACCTCGGCCCCCGCCCCCCCGCCGCGCGTTTCCGCGCCGCCGCCTGGACCGCCTGGCTCTGCCTGCTCGCCTGGATGTTCTTCGGCGAGTGGAACGGCACGCGCTCCTTCACCAACCCGCACGAGCCGGGCGCGCTGCGCGTTCTCTTCTGGAACTCGATGGAAGCCCCGGAGCTGGCCGCGGACGTCCTCTCCCGCCGGCCCGACGTGATTGTCCTCACCAACCCGCCGACGCGCGTGGACTGGGCCGCGCTGCAGGCCGGCATGGGCGGACGCACCTACACCGCCCGCCAGGAGCGCCACGTCATCGTCAGCCGATTCCCCATCCGCCGCTGGAGCGCGGGAAGCCTCAACGTCACCGGCGCTCGCCCACGCTCCTTCATCTTCCGAGGCGGGGGGTACGTCATCCAGGACACCGGCCACGCGATGTTCCTCGAGCTTGAAACCGGGCTCATGGCTCGCCCCCTCGTGCTCTGGGTCGTGGACCTGCCCTCGGACTTCAACCTCCCACGACGGCGTGTGATGAAAGAAGCCGCGCACACCCTCAACACCACCCGCGGCCCCGCCTACCGCCGCACCGACTCCGGCGACCTCCTCGAAGAAATCGAGGGCTTCCCCACGCCCGACCTCATCGTGGGCGACTTCAACACCCCTCGCGGCTCGGCATCCCTCGCGGAACTCACCGGCACCCTCACCGACGCCTTCGAACAGGCCGGGCACGGCTTCGCCGCGAGCTGGCCGCGGGAATGGCCCCTGCTCGCCATCGACCACGCATACATCGGCGCGGACCTCAAGGCCACGCGGTTCGAAGTCGTGGACTTCGGCGAAGGCCGTCACCGCGCGCTCGTGGTGGACGTGCAAACGCGGTGAACGCCTCTCGCTACTCCGGCTGCTCCGACGGCTCTTCCGGCTGAGCGGGCTGCCCTTCTTCGGGCTCTTCCGGCTTCGGCTCTTCAGGCGCAGGCGATTCAGGCTCCCGCGGACCCGATTCCTGCGTCTCCGGCTCCCGCGGCTCATCCTGCGCAGGCTCCGACGGCGTCTCCGCCGCGGGCGTCTGCTCCGGCGCTTGCTCCGTCTGCTCCGGCGGGAGCGGTGCGGACGGCGGGGGCGACAGCAGCTCCTCCATGCGCACCGTCAGCGCCTTGACCTTGTACTCCGGCAGGACGAACGCCCACCCCTGCACGCGGGCGCTCATCTCCTCCGTCTTCTTCTTCAGCGCGGCGGTCGTTTCCTGGTGCTGCTTCTCCACCTCCGCCTGGGTCTTTTCCGCAGCGGCTTTCGCGGCTTCGTCCGCGTCCTCCGGCAGCGGCGCGGGCGGCGGAGGCGGCGGCGCTTCATACGAAGCCTCGAACGCCCACCACTTCCTTCCCTCCCGCGTCACGCACCGCGCGACGATGGTCTGCCCCTCGAAGGTCGTGAAGACCGCCGTGACCTCCGGCTTGGAGAAGTCAAAGTCCGCCGCAGGGGCCACGTCGTCGATCACGATCCCCGAAATCGCCTGCGCGACGCGCGTCGCCGCGAACTCATCCTTCGGTTGGCGACCTTCTGGCAGCGAATCAAACTTGAACGTCGTGTCCGCGGCGACCTGCTTCGACACCGCGACCACTTCGCTCGGCTCCGCGTGCGTGATCACCGCCGTGCGGACCTTGAAGTAGTCAACCTCGACCGGGCTGCGGTTGACCCACGACATGGGATCAACGACAAAGCCCAGGCTCCCCTGCGCCAGCCAGCTCTGCGCCTCATCCGGCCTGCGGACGAAGTAGCGCGAGCCGCCGAGCACCGGGTCCTCACCCGTCGGCGCGGTGGAGATGTTCCCGACGATGACCGCCCCGAGCGACTGGCCGGACTGATCCTGCAGCTCCACGCGCACGCCGGCAGCCCCCGGCTTGTCGGGCTCGGAGACGCCGATGCGCTCGTAGTTCTCCGGCTTGCTGGTCTTGGGCTCAATGGTCTTGCTGTCGAGCAGGTCCGCGATCATCTTGCGCGTGCGCTCGCCATCGGCGGGATACCCGCTCTTGTTCACGACGACCCATCCGCCCTCGCGGCGTTCCAGCACCGTCTCCACCGCGCCGCGCTTGAGCATGACGCGGGCGATGCGGTCCGCCTGCTCGCGCGCCTTGGGCAGGAGCGGGAGCGGCGCGTGATCGGACGAACGCTCGGTGCGCGAACGGACGGCGAAACCGGCGCCGATGGCGGCGACGATCGCCACGACCAGCAGAATGGTTCTGGCGCGGTTGTTCATGGTCACTCCTACAGGGCCCCGCGCCGACGGCGCGCGGCTCGCAGCGCCCCCATCCCCACCGCGCCGATCGTGACCAGCGCCGGGACAAGGGCGATGTTGATGAACTTCAGCTTCGTGCCCAGGGCCTCGATGTCCTTCGTGAGGTTGCGTCGAACGGCGCGGAGCTGCTTGCGGCTCTCCGCGAACTCGGCCCGCAGCTTCGCCAGCTCCGCCTCCTGCTCGGGGCTCAGCATGAAGCTGCCCTCCTCCGAGCCGCGCTTCGCCTGCAGCTCCATCAGCCGCGTCTGCGTGTCCTGCACCTTCATCTGCAGCGCCTTCTGCTCCGCGGCGAACCGCTCCTCCGCCCGGCGACGCATCGCGTCCACCACCTCAAACCCGCGGTAGCGCTCCTGACGCGCCCGCACCATGATGAGGTCGCGGCTGCCGCTGAGGTTGTCCAGCGCGTTGATCACGAAGTCGCCGTTGTTCGCGAAGGCCTGCGCGAGCTGCTGCCCGAAGAAGTTCTGCACCCGCACCCACTGCGAGTCCGCCAGCATGTCCGCGTCCGCCACGAGGATCACGTTGATGCTCCCCTCCGACTGCGTCAGCCCCGGCGGCGTCGCGGGCTTGTCCGGATCGCTCGACGGGATCCCATCCGGGAACGCCGTCCGCACCATCCCCGACAGACGCGCCGCGAGCGTCAGCGGCTGCGTGCCCGCCTGATAGTGCTCCAGGATCGTGCGCGGATCGGGCTGGAACAGCACCTCCTCCACCGGCATCTCCCACGCGCCCGCGGTGGTGGTGGCGAGCGGCGCGATGCCCGCCTTCAGCGGCTGCTTGCCCTCCGGCGTGGGCACATCCTTCGCGCGGATGTGCCCCGCCGTGGCGAAGTTCAGCATCTGAAGCTGGCCGGTGATCGGGTCGTCCTTGGTGATCTGATCCCCCTTCACGCCCAGCCACCCGACGTACAGCACGCGCTCCGGCCGCTGCTGACCGCCGATCACGACGGTCTGCCCCTGCGCCTTGTCCGCCGCGATCCTGCCGCGGACGACCTCCACGCCCCAGGCGTCCAGCAGCTTCGAGAACTGGCTGAAGCGCTGCGTGGGGTCCTGCCCGGCCTGCTCGTCGCTCTCGCAGAAGGGATCGATGAACGCGAGCACGCGCCCGCCCTTGAGCACGAACTGATCAATGGCGAAGAGCGTCTCGTCCGACAGGTTCTTGGGGTGAACGATCATGAGGACGTCGATGTCCTCGGGGATCGACGTGACGCCGGTGCCCAGGGGCCGCAGCTCGAACGTGCCGCGGATGTACTGCGCCACCTGCCACGCCGGCGTCTGCACCGGCTGGCGCGTCTGCGGGTTGAAGCTGAAGCCCCCGGTGAGCTGCAGAGACGAAATCAGCCCCACCACCTTCTTCTTCGGGTTGTTGAGCGAGTACAGCAGCCGCGCGATGTCATACTCCAGAAACCGCTCGCGGCTCGGATCCAGGAACGGGATCACCTCGCGCGTCTCGACGCTGTTGGTCCCCACCAGCCCGAAGTAGAGGAAGTCCGACGTGTTGACCGGAATATTGGCGATCCCCTGCGCCACCGCCTCGTCCTCTTCCTCCGACGAGGGCGCCGGGTCCACGCGCACGATCCTGATCTTGCCGTTGGAAAGCCGCGCGAACTCGTCGAGCATCTCGTTCACGCGCTGGGCGTAGCTCTGGATGTCCGCCCGCCCCTGCGCCAGCTTCGCGCTGTAATACAGCGTCAGCGTCACCGGCTCCTCGAACGAGCGCGCGATGTTCCGCGAGCCGGTGGTGAGCGTGAAGAGCTGCCCCTCCGTGGCGTCGTAGCGCACGCCCCGCAGCAGCGCCCCGGCGAGCATGTTCACCGCGAAGAACAGAACGACGAGCAGCAGGATTGAGCCGATCAGTCCAGCTCGACGCATCCGATACCTCCGTTCACTCCGCCTTCTTGGCGTCCAGCACCAGGCCCGTCGCCGTGAGGCACACCCCGATCAGCGACCCGAAGAAGATGATGTCGCGCAGATCGATCACGCCCTTCGCGAGCGAGTCAAACCGCGTCAGGAAGCTGAAGCTCGCCACCGCGTCCACGATCGCGCTCGGCGCCCAGCCGCGGAGAAACTCGATCACCGGCGGATGCCCCGCCAGCAGCAGCACGAAGCACGCCACCACCGTCAGAATGAACGCGATGACCTGGCTCCGCGTGCACGCCGAGAGCAGCGCCCCCACCGCCAGAAAGCCCCCCGCCATCAGCAGCGTTCCGACGTACGCCGTGAACACCGCGCCGTTGTCCGGGCTGCCCAGGTAGTTCACCGTGATCCACATCGGGAACGTCAGCGCCACCGCCAGCGCCGTGAACGCCCACGCCGCGAGGAACTTCCCCATCACCGCGCCCGCCTGCGCAATCGGCAGCGTCAGCAGCAGCTCGATCGTCCCCCCCTTGCGCTCCTCCGCCCACATCCGCATCGAGACCGCGGGAATCAGGAACAGGAACAGCCACGGCATGAAGCCGAAGAAGCTCCGCAGGTCCGCCTGCCCGCGCTCATAGAAGCCCCCCAGCCCGCTGTCCCACGCGAACACGCCCGCCAGGATCAGGAAAATCACGATGAACACGTACGCGACCGGGGTCACGAAGTACCCCGCCAGCTCGCGCCGGAAGACCGCCGCACAACCCTTCATCATGCCCCCACCTCCTGCGCGCGGGCACGCTCCGCGCCCGCCGTCAGCTCACGGAACACTTCCTCCAGCCTGCCCGAGGGATGACGCGCGGCCAGCTCCTGCGGCGTCGCGTCCGCCACCAGCCGACCGCCCGCGATGATGATCGCCCGCGTGCACACCGCTTCCACTTCCTCCAGAATGTGCGTCGAGAGCACGATCGCCTTGCCCTTGTCCCCCTCCGCCCGCGCCATCTCGCGGATCAGGTTGCGCACTTCGTGCTTCTGATTCGGGTCCAGCCCATCCGTCGGCTCGTCGAGGATCAGCACCCGCGGCTCGTGCAGAATCGCCTGCGCCAATCCCACCCGACGCTTAAAACCCTTGCTCAGCGTGTCGATCGGCTGATGCAGCACGCCCTGCAGGTGCGTGCGCTTCACCGCTCGCTCGATCGCCTTCTTCTTCTCCTCGCCCTCCAGGCCGCGGGCCTGCGCGCAGAAGTTCAGAAAGCTCGCGGGCGTCATGTCCGGATACCCCGGCGCGCCCTCCGGCAGATACCCGATCTGCTGCTTCGCCTTGATCGGCTCCGTCGCGACGTCATACCCCGCCACGCGAACCGTGCCCGACGTCGGGGTCAGAAACCCCGTGATCATCTTCATCGTCGTGCTCTTGCCCGCACCGTTCGGGCCCAGGAACCCGAGCACCTCCCCGGGGACGACCGAAAAGCTGACGTCGTTCACCGCCAGGATTCCCCCATTCGTGGGGCCGTATCGCTTCACGAGTTTTTTCAGCTCGATCAGTGGTTCAGCCATGTGCGTCCTTCTCGCTGCTGACTAGCCGCGGGACTGGGGCTACGCCGCAACGCGCCCGTGTGTTCATCGTGGGGCGCTCGCCGGCCAATGGTCCGCAAAGTACGCGCGACCCCGCCCAATCGCCACAGACCGCACCCCCCGCCCCAAGACCAGGGCAGGGATTCCGCGCGGGTGGCCCGGCGGCCGCCCGTTTTTCACCTTGAACGCGGCATTGTTCGGCGATTGGGCGCCGTCTCGCCCACTCGCCGACGGCCTCTGCGTGGAAAGGAAGGTCCTCATGCTCGCGGCGGAACTGACGCAAAACCAGAACGACACGGTGTTTAGCTTCAGCAGACAGGGCGACGCGGCCGTCGTCACCCTCGCCTGCCCCGCCGTCCGCGAATGGCAGGCCTCCGTCCTCGCCAAGTACCTCAGCGATGTCATCGAGAACAACCGCGGCAGGACGGTCATCGTTGACGTCGCCGGCATCGGCCAGTTCTCCTGCGCCTGGCTCAACACCCTCATCGAGCTCACCGACCGCGTTGAACGCATGGGCGGCAAGCTCCTGATCGCGGGCATGCCCAGGGACTCCCGCCGCCTGCTCAAAAGCACCGGCCTGGCACGCCGCCTCCACCTCACCGGCAGCACCTCCGAAGCCCTTGTCCTCGCCGGAGTTGCTGAAATCGCCCCCTGGCGCATGGCCGTCGCGAAAATGCTCTCCATCCCCGTCCAGACCCCAACCACGAGACGCGCGGCATAACCCCCCTGCTTTCGCTCGCGCACGGGGAACTTTGCCGGTCTGATAAGCACTTGGTACCAGATCCCAGGGATGAAACCCGGCGTATAGGCCCTTGTCGGCATCACGCCGGAGTTCTCTCGTCTCTTCCCCGATAGAAGTCTTGTGGTTCAAACAGGGAGCGGAGGCATGGCGATCCAAAGCCGGTGGTCGGTGCTGCCGGCGCTCGCAGCGAGCCACCTTCTATGGCTGGCGGGCACGGCGCTGGGTGATGGAGTCGTTGCGGGCGGTGTCCACTTGCGCACGGGAACCGTCGCCCTCGAGGACGTCACGAACCTGCTCAACGGGACCGAGTTCCCCGGTCGTCGTCACGTGATCGTGCTCGACGGCCCCATGACCCCCGCGCGCCGCGACGCGCTCACCAGGGCCGGAGCCTCGCTGGGCAGCTACCTGCCCACCAACGCCTTCCTCGCCGACCTCTCCAAGACGACCCCCGCGCAGCTGCGCGCCCTCGGCTTCGTCCGCTGGGCGGGCGAGTACAAGCGCGAATGGAAGGTGGACGCAGCGCTCCTCGCGGGCGCACACGGCCGCCCCTTCTCCACCCAGGAGCGCCTCGCGATGGCCCAGCAGGGCCTTGTCGCCGCGCAGGTGTGGCTGTTTGAGGGCGATGCCGCGGACGACGCCGTCGCCGCGATCAACAACATCCCCGGCGCGAAGGTCAACCACATCGAGACCGTCGCCGGCACGCCTTGCCTTACGGTCATCATGCCCGGCGCCGAAACCGCACGCCTCGCCGACATCGACAGCGTGCAGTTCGCCGAGCACCTCGGCGAGTTCACCGCCCGCGGCGGCAACGTCGAGACGAGCTGGATCGTCCAGACCAACGTCCCCGACTTCCGCCCCCTCTACGACGCCGGCCTCACCGGCCAGGGCCAGGTCGCGGGCGTCATCGACGGCGGCATCGCCGTCACCCACTGCTCCTTCGCCGACGCGGTCAACCCCATCGGCCCCGACCACCGCAAGATCCTCGCCTACCTCGCGCCCCAGTTCAACGACCTCCACGGCACGCACGTCGCCGGAACCTTCGCCGGCGACGCCGGCGTCTTCAACGACACCCGCGGCATCGCCTACGGCGCCAAGATCGTCTTCTCTCAGTGGCCCAATCCCAACGAGGCCAGCCAGTACGAGAAGCACCTGGCCCACTACCAGCTCGGCGCCGCTATCCACAACAACAGCTGGGGCGACGACAGCACCAACGCCTACGACTCCGCCTGCCGCGGCATCGACGCCTTCCAGCACGAAAACGACGACAACCTCCTCCTCTTCGCCGTGACGGACACCTCGCAGCCCGTCCGCAACCCCGAGAACGCGAAGAACCCCCTCGCGGTGGTCGCCGCGGGCAGCGCCGGCTTCCAGGAGCAGGTCTGCATCGGCGGATGGGCCCCCACCGTCGACGGCCGGCGCAAGCCCGAAGTCGCCGCCCCCGGATGCGGCATCGCCTCCTCCGTCGGCGCGGCGTGCCAGACCGGCAGCAACACCGGCACCTCGATGGCCGCCCCCGCCGTCTCCGCCGCCGCGCTCCTCACGCGCCAGTACTTCATGGAGGGCTACTACCCCCACGGCGTGCCCACGCCGGGCAACGGGTTCGTTCCCTCCGGCGCGCTCGTGAAGGCCGTGGTGGTGAACTCCGCGCGGGACATGACCGCGAGCGAGGGCTACCCCGGCATCCGCGAGGGCTGGGGCCGCGTCACCATCGCCGACCCGCTCGGCATGGGCGCGCAGCGCCGCTCCATGCTTCTGCGCGACGTGCGCAACGGATCTTCCGAAGCCCTCTCCACCGGCAACGAAGACGTGGTGAGCTTCTACGTCACCTCCTGCGGCGGCGACCTGCGCGTCACCCTCGCCTACTTCGACGCACCCGCGCTCGCCAACGCCGCCTTCGCCCCGGTGAACGACCTTGATCTTGTCGTCACCGATCCCCACGGCGTCACCTACAAGGGCAACGTCTTCGTGAACGGCTTCTCCGCCCCCGGCGGCAGCGCCGACGCGATCAACAACCTCGAGCAGGTCCACGTCCCCAGCCCCACCCAGGGAACGTGGACCGTGCGCGTCGTCGGCGCCGCCGTGAACATGGGCACCCAGGGCTTCGCCCTCGTCATCACCGGCCCCGTGGACGAGCTGGTGTGCGGCAACACCGACATCGACTGCGACGGCGACAGCGGCACCGACGCCGACATCGAGGCTTTCTTCACCGCCATCGCCTCCGGCAGCGCCGCCGCCGACTTCGACCGCGACGGCGACAGCGGCACCGACGCCGACATCGAGAGCTTCTTCCACGTCCTCGCGGGCGGAGCGTGCTGAAACGACCGCGGCCTGGCCCGCGTCTTACTTCTTCTTCTCCACGCTCCGGCCCTCGATCGTGAGCGAGGCCGCCTTGCCGCGGGGCTTGCGACGCCACCACCGCGCCGGCACCAGATTGCGCACGATGAACAGCAGCGCCGCGCCCGCAAGCGCCGTCACCACCCAGAACTGCCAATCATGCACCGGCAGCTTCACGACGCCCCCAGCAGTTGATACACCGCCAGCGCCGCGACATAGGCCAGGCCCGTCATCCAGCCCAGCTGCAGCAGCGCCCACTTCACCCCCCCCGCCTCGCGCGCCGTCACCGCCAGCGTCGGCAGGCACTGCATCGCCAGCACGTAGTACACCAGCAGGCTCCAGCACACCGCCGTGGTGAAGACCGGCGCGCCGTCGTCGCGCCGCGCCGACGCGATCGCCTGCACCACCCCCTCATCCTCCGTGTCCTCGCTCCCCGTCACCACCACCGCCATCGTGGAGACGAACACCTCCCGCGCGGCAAAGCTCGCCAGCACCCCCACGCTCAGCTGCCGGTCATACCCCAGCGGACGCAGCACCGGCTCCACCGCACGCCCGAAGCGCCCGAGGTACGAGTTCGCGCTCGCGTGCCGCGCCTCGATCCGCTCCGCCTCCTCGAGCAGCGCGCCGCGCACCTCCGGGTCCGCCGCCGCCGCCTGCTCGCGGATCTGCACCGCCTCCGGCGGCGGATCGACGTGCGGATACGCCCCCAGCCACCACAGCACGACCACGATCGCAAGGATGTTCGTTCCCGCGTTGCGGATGAAGACAAACGCCCGGTCCCACGTCCCCAGCAGCGCCGTGCGGAACGCGGGCCGCTTATAGCTCGGCAGCTCCAGCGCCATCGGCCGCCCCTTGCCGCGCAGAATCGTCCGCCGGAAGATCAGCGCCGTCCCCATCGCCGCGACGATCCCCAGCGCATAGCACCCGACGAACGCGAGCGCCGCCATCATCGGACGCCCCGCGAACAGGATGGACGTCAGCAGCACGTACACCGGAATGCGCGCCGAGCAGCTCATGAACGGCGCGATCAGAATCGTCGCCAGCCGCTCGCGCCGGTCCGGAATCGCGCGGCACGCCATGATCCCCGGCAGCGCGCAGGCGTGGCTCGACAGCAGCGGCATGAACGAATGCCCAGGCAAGCCGAAGGGCCGCAGCACCCGATCCATCACGAACGCCGCGCGCGCGAGATACCCCGTGTCCTCCAGCAGCGAGATCAGGAAGAACAGCAGGCAGATCTGCGGCAGAAAGATGACCGTCGCCCCCACCCCCTGCACCACGCCGTGGGAAATGAAGTCGCGGATCACCCCCTCCGGCATCGCGCCGTCGAGCCAGTCAGACGCCGCGGCAAACACGCGGTCGATCAGCTCCATCGGCACCTGCGCCAGCGCGAAGATGACCCAGAACAGCCCCGTCATCACCGCCGCGAACACCACCAGCCCCAGCACCGGGTGCGTGAACACGCGGTCCAGCCGATCGGTCAGCGAGTCCACGCCGATCGCCACCGCGTTCGGCCCCGTCTCCACCACCGACGTGCACTGGTCGTAAATCTCATCCGCCCAGCGCTCCAGCCCGTCGCGCGTCCCCGGCGGCGTGCGGTTCGGCACCGGCGCCGCGGCGATCGCCTCCGTCAGCGCCTCCACCCCCTCGCCCGAACGCGCCGAGCACACCACCACCCGGCAGCCCAGCCGCGACTCCAGCCCCGCAAGATCGATCACCAGCCCGCGCCGCCGCGCCAGGTCGATCATGTTGACCGCGACGACCGTCGGCAGCCTCCGCCGCAGCGCCTCGCCCACAAGCACGAGATTGCGCGCAAGATTGGTCGCGTCCACAACGACGCACACGCCGTCGGGAGCCGCGGCTTTCTGCCCCGGCGGCGCGAGCGTCCCCGCCAGCACCCCGCGGCACACCTCCGCCTCGCTCTGCTCAAGCTCCAGCGAATAAATGCCCGGCAGGTCCACCAGCTGCAGCGTCCCCTCCCGCATGCGCACGGTGCCGATGCGCGCCTCCTGCGTCGTGCCGGGGAAGTTGCCCGTCTTGTGACGAAGGCCGCACAGCCGGTTGAAAAGCGTCGTCTTGCCCGTGTTGGGATTGCCGATCAGCGCGAACCGCACAGGCGGGCGCACCGAAGATCCGGGCGGGACGCCCGTTTCCGAAGGGGCGGCCTGCGACGCGGCGGTGCTCATCCCTCGACCGAACCGACAAGAACTTTGTCGGCAAGCGGGCGGGCCAGCCCGATGCGGCACGCGCACCCGCCCTTGCGCCCGCACGACTCGCTCCCGCTCAGCACCTCCACGATGCACGGCTCACCCAGGCGGCACAGACGGATGCGCGCCAGCGAACGCAGGCCCATCGCCCGCAGCAGGTCCGCGTCACCCGCCTCAAGATTCGTGAAGCGCACCTGCGCCGTCTGACCCGGACGCAGAGACGTCAGCGACACCGCATCGGAAGTCTCGGGAACGGCAGGGGCTGGGGCCTGCGAAGGCAGAGCCCGGGCGTGCGTGGTGACGACGACGGGGGTCACCCCATCAGCCGCGGCGGAGCACTCATGACAGCGGTTGGTCATTCCCTTCAAGCCCCTGTTGGAGACGCACCCCGACAGTAGGACAGTTGAGATTGAATCGCAACTAGACCAGGGCCGGTACGGGTACCTTCAGTCCCCAGGTTCCCTGCCTTCCCATCCAACCCTTATTGATCGCCCCACCCACCCCCCTCGCCCTCCTGCCCCCTCACCCCCCTCAGGGCCTTCCCTCAGCCCAGGGCCCATCTGTAAGCCCTGTATCAACCAAGACTTATAACCATTCCGCAAATAGGGTGGCCGCCGGGTCATTCCCGGTGCATGTTCCCATTGGCGTATTCTGCGCGCCAGGGGATTGAGAGAGATGATCGCCACCGCCCAGAGCGTGCTCGAGGGAACCCACCGTGCCACGGTGGCCCTGGTGTGCAACGTCCTGACTCCCTACCGCCTCCACCTGACCCGTCGCCTCGTGGCGGAGGTGCCGGAGGTCCACTTCGCCACCCTCTTCACCCACGACCAGCCCGACCAGGCCTGGGAGCGGCGGCACCATCCCGAGATCAACCCCGTCTACTTCGGCCTGGGCCACCCCGTCACCGAGCAGGGCTCCCGCCGCTGGTTCAAGCGCGACTGGAAGAAGGCGGACGAGATCATCGCCTGGCTCAAGGCCAACAACGTCCGCGCGGTCTTCATCGCCGGGTACAACGACATCACCCGCGTACGCATCATCGCCTGGTGCCGCCGGCACGCCGTCCCCTGCTTCCTCGTCGCCGACAGCAACAGCCGCTGCGACACCACCCGCGGCGTCAGGCGCCTCATCAAGAAGCTCGTGGTGGGCGGCATCGTGCGCTCTCTCTCCGGCGTGATGGTCTGCGGCCGGCTCGGCGCGGAGTACTTCGCCCGCTACGGCGCGACCCGCGAGCAGACCTTCATCAGCCCTTACGAGCCCGATTACGACCTCATCAGCCGCGTGACCGAGGCCGACGCCCGCGCCGCCTGCCGCCGTCACGGCCTGCGTCCGCACCTCAAGCGCATCGTCACCTGCTGCCGCCTCGTCGGCGTGAAGCGCGTGGACATGGTGATCGACGCCTTCCAGCGCATCGCCGCGCAGCGCCCCGACTTCGAGCTGGTCATCGTCGGCTCCGGGCCGCTGAAGGCCGAGCTTGAGGCGCGCGTGCGGCCCGAGCTGCGCGGCCGCGTCATCTTCACCGGCTTCATCGGCGACCAGGCCGAGATCAGCGCCATTTACCGCGCTTCGCACGTCTTCGCCCTCGCCTCGGACTATGAGCCCTGGGGCGTCGTCATCAACGAAGCCGTCGGCGCGGGTATGGCGATCGTGAGCAGCGACGTGGTCGGCGCCGCGGCGGAGCTCGTCCGCGACGGCGTCAACGGCCGCGTCTTCTCCCGCGGCGACCTCGACGGCCTCACCGCCTCGCTGCTCGAAGCCACCGCCCCCGAGAACCTGGATCGCTACCGCGCCGGCTCCGCAACCGTGCTGGCCGAGTGGCGCGAACGCGGCGACCCGGTCCAGGGCATGCGCCTCGCCCTCAACGCCGCGGGCGTCCCCTGCAACCTGCCCGCCGAGCCTGTGGTTCGCGAGTCCGCGGCGCACGCGAGCGTGTGAGCCCCAGGCATCCACGCTGATGTCGAACGCCGTGTTCCATCACCGGCGACGTTTTCGCCGCGCATGACGGAAAGCTCGGATAGAACCGGCAATCGACAGCACTCAGCGCTCAAGCCATCTCCTGTCCCGACTTGAGCTTTAGTACTTCCCCACCGCCGTCTTCGACGGCATGTCCAGCGCCTGGACGAGGTATCGCAGCGCGTCCACGGCGTGGTCAAACTCCCCCTTGACGGGCGTGGCGCTCTCGGGCCTGCGCGGGTCGTAGTGGTATCGCTCCAGGCTCTCGATCAGCACCTTGCATCGCTGATGCACGAACAGCCGCGGCGGTTCGCCGCTGCCCGGCGCTAGACGCGCCCGCAGCAGCGTCAGCCCCTGCGTGATCGTCGCGCGGCTGATGCGCACGCCGAAGCCCGCCGCGCGAATCAGGTCCGTGCATGACCGCCCCGTCTGCTCATTCGCCGCCTGCCCCGCGGGGTCCGGCGCGACGAACGCCGGGCGCGGCCACGCGGGCACGCCCTCCCGCGCCAGACCTTCGCTCAGCCGCTCCACGTGCTTCGACACAACCTCGCCCGCCGCGACGTGCTCGTCCATCACCCACAGCACGCCGTCCCGCGCCAACGCGGCAAGCACGATCACCGTCGGCGCGCGAAAGCCGAAGTCCATCCCCGCGCACCACAAAGCAGCGTCCTTCGGCCCGTCGTGCGCAAAGGTGTGAACGGCCGGATCGAACTCAGGAAGCACGGCGTCGGTCCGCCGCGCTCGCAGGCACAGCATTTCAGATTCCCACACCGTCAGCGGCACGCGCCGCTTCTGCTGCACGGCGTCGTCAATCGAGATGTGGCCGCGGGCAGCACGCTTCGCCGCGCCGCCGCACTCGGGCAGCAGGACGCAGGGCTTGCAGGGCCGCTCCTCCTCGCACGGCGCCAGCACGTCCACGACGCCCCACTTGAAGAGCGCCCGCTTGCCCTCGCGGCATTGTGCGACAAGGCGATGCATCAGCCCATAAGGCACGTGCATCGTGCTGAGGCACTCGATGCTCGCTCGCACCAGCGTGCCGCCGCACACCTTGGAGCGCGTCGTGAGCTGCGCCGCTTCCCAGATGTCCGGGTTGAACAGGTCCGCCTCGTCGCAGCGGAGCTTCTGCACGCGCGTGCCGCGGACGGACGTCTGCGACTGCGCCAGCAGCTCGACGGACGAGCCATTCTTCAACGTGAGCCGTCGATCGGTGATCTTGCCGTCCACAAGCTCGGCAAGCTCCGGATGCTCGCGCGGATCAAAGAGCCTTCGCAGGTGCGCGTGCATGCGCCGCGCCTGCTCGAGCGAGCCAGCGAGGATGCGCACCTCGATCGTGGGCCGAAAGACCAGGTCCAGCAGTGTGGCGACCGCGCCGAGAAACGTCTTTCCCCCGCCGCGGTTCGCCCACACGACGCAATCCGTGGGCGCTCCGGGATCGGCGGGCTTCGCGCCGCCGAGCCCGAAGGCAAAGCACAGGTAATCAAACGGCGCGGCATGACCGGGAATGATGGGCGTGCGCGGAATGTGAACGCCGAGGTTCTCCGTAATCCACGCGTGCAGTTCGTCGGGGGTCGTGGGTGCGGGGCTCATAAGCGGGGCTCGCTGACGTACACGAGGGGACGGGCGGTGAGCGACGACGCGGCAAGCGCACAGAGCTGCGCGAGCGTGTCCGGGTCCGATGGGTCGTGCCGGCGCGTTGCGCGGCTGTCCGCCGCCCACGAAGCCACCGCCGCGCACAACGCGGGCGACGCCGCCAGGCACGACCTCGCGCGGCTCAGCTCCACAAGCTCCCACGCCTCCAGCGAAAGCCCGGCAAGCACACGCGCCAGGGCGCGATCCCGCCGAGAGATCGGGCACTCCACCTCGCGCATCCCCGCGCGGACGAAAAAGGGACAGCAGCGGCCCATCGCGGCGATGGCCTCCGTGCAGGGCGTCAGCGGATCGTCGAGATACCGGCGCACAAGCGTGCGCGCCAGCCCAAGGGCGCGATAGCGCGGATCAATCACCACGCGCGAAATGGTGCGCACCAGCGCATTGATCCGCTTCGCGCAGGCACGCTTGCGGGATGTATCAGGAAACAGCTCCGGCCAGGCGATGCTCCGCCACGGGCCGTTCAGTGTGGGCATCGAGACGACCAGCACCCCCACCACTTCGCCGGTGAGGTTGTCCGTCGCCGCGAGCGTGCGCGCCACCGGGCCGGGCGCGCCGGCGCGATAGTGAAACCGCGCCAGCGGCTCATAACGGGAAACGTCGGCGGGTTGAATGGTGAACGAGAGCATGGGTCAGGACATGCGGATGTGAACGTCGGGGGAAAGCCACGCGATCACGTCGTCGTGCGCGGTCGCGGCAACTACCCGCGCACTCATGCGGCGCATCCGTCGGCGGAGCGAGTGGCACAGACACCGCGCCGTGGTGCGGTCCAGCACGCTGGCGAACTCGTCGATGAGAATGAGGCTGTCCTCGCGGCGCGAAACGTCGCACAGCGCGCGGGCGATCCGCATTCTCGCACGCTCACCTTCCGAAAGCTCCGCGGGCGTGCGCGCAAAGAGCGTGGCGTCGGCCAGGCCCGCGTGCGCCAGCAGCCGCAGAGCCTCCGGTAGCGGACGATCGATGGCGTCGATGAGCGGCGCCTCCGGCCCCTCCGCCCCGGCACGCACGACACGCACGCCCATCGCCCTCGCGCACTCCTCCACTTCATTCAAAAGCGAGGACTTGCCCGAGCCGCTGCGCCCGGTGATGAGCGCCATTCCTCCGGGAGAGAGTCGGCGGAGCAGATCCACCGCCATGACGCGATGAGTCGGGCGCGGCGCGCCTGGGTTGTGCCGCACCGCGAGCCCGAATGCCGCGCACGCACGCAGCAGGCGCGGGCCGGGGTACGTCCGCACGTCGATGGTCCGAACAATGCTCACGACACGCCCTCCATCAGCGCGCGCAGCGCCTCGCAGTGACGCCGCACCGCGTGGAAGGAGATCCCCAGCTCCCTCGCGGCTTCGCGCATCGACCGACCCTGGATGAAGCACAGCGTCGCCACGCTCCGCCGATGCCCCACCAGCGAGGAGCGGTGACGCATCGCGAACTCAAACTCGCGGCTGAGCAGCAGGCGCGTCAGCGACGCCACCCGCCGCCCCGTCCTGCCCGGCCGCTCGTTGCGGATGCGGGCCAGCTCCGCGATCGACTGCCCGTGTCCGTACACCGCCCGCAGCAACGCCGCGTCCGACTCCGTGGGCAGAAGATCAACCCGGCTGAGGATCGCTTCCTGTTCCGTAAGGCTTCTCCGTGTGGGCACTTGAGAACTCCTTGCCTGGGCGGTGGCAACCCGCCGCCCTGTTCACTAGACTGTGAACAACGGCGAGAGTTTTACCGACCACAGAACTGTTTGCAAGGAGTTTGTAAGGTATCCCCGCGACTTTGCGCACAAACCCGGAAGGGCCGCGATGGAAGACCGAAGCCGCGAGGTGTGGATTGAAAACACGCAGAGCACGGAGGTTGGAGGAGTTGGGTTCAAACCGGGAAGGGCTGTTCCCCTCTCCCCTTCGCGTGACACGGAACTGAGACGTATGGGCGAGCAGGCGAGCGTGGGCATGTTGATCCGGCAGCGGCGGCAGGAGCTGGGCTATTCGCTTCAGCGCGTCGCCGACGCCGCGGGCTGCGCCAAGAGCCTGCTCTCCCTCGTCGAGAACGAGCGCCGCAACCCGCCGGACGACGCGATCCTCCGCCGCATCGAGGAAGTGCTCCGCATGCCCTCGGGCAAGCTGGTGCGAGCCGCGGCGTGGCAGCGCGGCCTGGAAGCCGGCGGCAGCGCCGTGCGCGCCGAAGTCGCCCGCTGGCAGGACCAGGAGCGTGCCGCGCGAAGGCTCGCGACGCTGCTCAAGGCCGGCTCGCTGGATGAGCTGTACCGCAGCGGCGAGCTGAAGAAGCTGGTGGAGCGCCTGGACGCTCCCAGCCATTCGCCCGTGCCCGTGCGCCTCGCGCGCGAAGTGCCGCTGATCAACCGCGTCGCGGCCGGCTATCCCAGGGAGTTCACGGACCTGGGCTACCCCGCGCGCGTCGCGGATGAATACGTGCGCTGCCCCGACCTCGACGACCCCGACGCCTTCGCCGCGCGCGTCGTGGGCGACTCGATGCAGCCGGTGTATCTGGAAGGCGACATCGTGGTGTTCAGCCCGGCGAAACCCGTGAAGAGCGGGATGGACTGCTTCGCGCGCCTGGAGCCCGACCACGAAACCACCTTCAAGCGCGTCTACCTGGAACAGGGCGCGGGCGGTGAGGAGTTGATTCGTTTGCAGCCGCTGAACAGCGCCTACCCGCCGAAGATCGTGCCGCGGGAACAGGTCGCGGGCCTCTACGCCGCGGTCAGCGTCATGCGCCGCATCGGGTAGCTCGGAACGCGAAGAGCGCGAAGGAAGACCGAAGAAAAAAGGATTGAAACACGGAAGGCACGAAGCTTGGAGGAGTCGGGTTGGACCAAGAACGGCCTGCTCCAACTCCCCTTCGCGTTCCTACTCCCTCGCCTCGTCAGCGAGGTGGCGCAGGATGGACCTCGCCACGTCGTTGAGCCTTCCTTCGTTCACGGTCTTCTCCTGATGGTTCCAGATGAGCGAGAAGACGAACTTCTTGCCGTCGTCGCGCTCCAGCAGCCACGTCAGGCAGAGCACGCCGGGCTCTGAGCCCCCCTTGAAGGCGACCTCGGGCCACAGATCGCGGTCGAGGCGCAGGCCGCGGTAGCGCCGCATCGCCGCCGAAAGCGGCTCCATGCCGGGCCGGCGCTCCAGCTTGTGCAGCTCCACCATCGCGCGGCTGCATTCCGACGCCGTGGCAAACCACCCCACGCGCGACACCTCCCGCGGCCGGTCCAGGTCCTCCTCATCCGGCAGCGAAAGCTCCGCCACCTGCGCAAGCAGCTCGCGCCGCACCGCCTCGCCCGCCGCCGCGTACCGCACCAGCAGCTCATCCGAACTCTTGAGCTTGAACAGCTCCGCGCTGGACAGAATGGGGTCGTTGCGCGCGGGGTCCAGATGAATCGTCGCCATCCACGACCGCACCGCGTCCCGCCCCACGAAGTCCATCAGCATGTCCATCGCGGTGTTGTCGTCCAGCGAGAACATCCGCTCGGAGAGCGTGGCGAGCGAGTAGGTCGTCCCCATCGGCTGGTCGTTCAGGTCGCTCTCCGGCAGGCTGAGGTGCTCGGCCTTGAGCGCCACCTGATCCGTCCACTTCGCCTGCTCCGCGCCGACGCGCTCCGCCACCGCCCCCAGCACGTACATGCCGAAAGCGGTGCCGATGTTCAGCCGCTCGTCGGCGTCCACTTCCGTGATGACGCGGAGCGTGAGGGGGCTCGCGCCGTCGCGCGGGTTCTGGCGCACGACCTCGTACACCCCCATGGCGACGTCGCCCCCCAGCCTCCCCGCGCTCTGGGCCAGGTCCGCCCACGTCGAGATGTTGCGCCCCAGCCCCCCCGCCGGCGCGAAGCGCAGCCCCGCGATCTTGCCCGTCTTGTCATCCAGAATCAGAAACACGTGGAGGTAGCGCCAGGTGTTCTTGGCGGTGATCTCCGCGGCGATATCCATCTCCCGCTCTGCGTCGAGGATCTTGTTGACAACGATCTTCTTTCCTTCAAAGACCTCCCCCCGCAGCCCGGTGAGCAGCTCCTTGATCTCCGCCTCCTTCAGCCGCAGATAGGTGTCGGAAAAGTGCTCGGACAGATCCCCCATCTCCTGTCCGTTCAAGACCTTGAGCACCCAGACGAGCTGGTTGCCCGCCCGCGTGGCGGGGATGACCGTCACCTCGGGGGCGGCCTCGTCAGGGCCCTGGGCGGGTGCGGGCGGGGCCAAAAAAGTCAGCACTCCCGCGACTAAGGCAAGGATCAGCCGGTACATCCGCGGCAGGCTCAGGCGGGGAATCATTTCAAAGACCTCCTGAACGGGCACTTGGGGATCTTCCGGGGTCGGGAAGCGGGAAGGCGGGTCGACCCGACGCGGGCGACCGTTAGACTTGGGGTTCATGCGGCGACGAATATTCATCACGGGTATCGGGACCATCACGGGCCTCGGCATCGGCGCAAACGCTTTGTGGGACGGACTTTGTGCCGGAACCTCGGCGATCGGGCCCATGACGCGCCTGGACCCCTCGGGCCTGCCCTGCAGGGTCGCCAGCGAGGTCAAGAACTTTTCCGCCAGGGACTTCGTCCCGAAAAGCTACCGCAAGGCTGTGAAAGTGATGGTGCGGGACACGGAGCTGGCCGTGGGAGCCGCGAAGTGTGCCGTGGAGGACGCCGGGCTCGTCACCCGCGCCTCGCTGGAGACAGACGCGGGCCAAACCCTCTCCTATCCCCCCGAGCGGATCGGGTGCCAGATCGGGGCGGGGCTGATCTGCTCCGACACGGCGGAGATTTCCGCCGCGATGGTGACGGCCCGCGAGCCCAACCCTTCGCCTGAGCTGCTCCAGGCGACCAACGGGCTGACGCTGAAGCGCTGGGGCTCGGTGCCGCCCGACGGCGGCGGGGGCATGGACAACCTCCAGCCGCTGTGGATGCTCAAGTACCTGCCCAACATGCTCGCGTGCCATGTGACCATCATCCACGGGGCGGAAGGGCCGAGCAACACGATTACCTGCGCCGAGGCCAGCGGGTTGCTGTCGATCGGCGAATCCAGCCGCGTGATCGAGCGCGGCGCGGCGGACGTCTGTTTCTCCGGCGGCGCGGAGTCGAAGCTGAACCTCATGGGCCTGGCGCGGATGACCCTGTGGGAGCGCCTGGCGACCGACGAAAAGGTGCGCCCCTACCACCCGGAGGCGACCGGCACGGTGCCGGGCGAGGGCGCGGGCCTGCTCATCCTCGAGGAGGCGACCACCGCGGCCAGACGCGGCGCGAAGGTGTACGCCGAGGTCGCAGGCTTCGGCGCGGCAAGCTCTGCATCCGAAGACGGCCGCGGGCTCGAGCTGGCAATTCGCGCGGCGCTGCGCGACGCAAGCATGAGCATCGACGAAGTTGATGCGATTGTTCCGCAGGGTTGTGGAATTCGTTGCGTAGATGAGCCCGAAGCCGCGGCATTACGTCAAGTTTTTGGTGATCGGCTGGGTACGCTGCCGATCGTCACGCTCGCGCCGTTCATCGGCGACTGCGCGGCGGGCAACGGCTCTTTGCTCGCCGCGGCGGGCGCATTGTGTCTGCGGGCACAGCGTCTGCCCGCAACAGCGGAACTTGGGCCCGGACTAACTGGAAAAGTGCGTCCGGCGGAGGGATCGCGGGAAGTGAAGTTGCGTGCTATCGTGGTTTGCTCGAGTGCACAGGGGGGCCAGAGCGCGGCAGTGGTTCTTCGGGTGGTTGCCTGACACACGCGCTGACGCACGTATGGGCATAGCAAGCGGGGTGGGGGCCCTAGCCTCTACGGAGATTCAGCGTGAATAACGACTACAGAGACGATTCCAGGGTCAAGGGTGGACGGCGCGCACAGCGCAACGACAACAGCCGCTCAAGCGAGCGTCGCGGCATTCCGCTCTCGGAGCTTGACCCTCGCATCACCGAAGCATCGCGCCGCGTCATCGGCTGCGCCATCGAAGTCCACAAGACGCTCGGCCCCGGCTACGACGCGGGCATCTATCTCGCCGCGCTCAAGCGCGAGATGGAGGCCCAGGGCGTGCACTACCAGGCCGACCACCGCTTCCCGGTCATGTACAAGGACCAGAAGGTGGGCGAGGTCACGGCGTGCCTGTTCGTGGACGGCCTGTTCCTGGTCGAGCTGATGGCCCGCTCGGGCCCGGTCACGACGCCGGAGCGCATCGCCCTGCGGGCGCAGCTCAAGGCGGCGGGGCTGGACCTGGGCCTCATCATCAACTTCGCCGAGCGACGTCTGAAGGACGGCCTCGTCCGGGTGCTCAACGTCGAGAAGATCAACCTGGAGCGGGGCCTGGCCGTCGGCGCGGACGACGACCTGGACCACCCCGCGGACGGGGAGCGCCTGGCCGACTTTGATCAGGCCTGAGAATGCGCTGAAGCCCTTCCCCGCCCTACCCTTGCCAACACATGAGCCGACGCGTCGTGATCACCGGGATGGGCTGGGTGACCCCTTTGGGCACGGGCCTGGACGAAGTCTGGGGCCGCCTGCTCGCGGGTGAGTGCGCCGTCGGGCCGGTCACACGCTTCGACGCCTCCACCTTCGCCACCAACTTCGCCGCGGAGGTCAAGGACTTCTCCCTTGAGCGCTTCCTGCCCGACCCCGAGCGCCACGCGGGGGCGGGGCTGAACTCGCAGTTTGCGCTGGCCGCGGCGGCGATGGCCTGGAAGCAGGCCGGCCTGGACCGCGCCCCTGTGGACCCCGCGCGCATCGGCATCTACATGGGCGCGGGCGAAGGGCCGATGGACTTCGACAGCTTCGCCTACACCAACATCGCCGGGTGGGACGCCGCGACGCGCACCGTCAACGACCGCGCCTGGTCCGAAACGGCCCTGAAGCGCCTCAACCCGATGCTGGAGCTGGAGCAGGAGCCCAACCAGGTGCTCACCCACCTGGCCCGCGAGTTCGGCTGCGAGGGGCCCGCGTTCAACTGCATGACCGCCTGCGCCGCCAGCACCCAGGCCATCGGCGAGGCCTTCGAGATCATCCGCCGCGGCGACGCCGACGCGATGCTCGCCGGCGGCGCGCACTCCATGATCCACCCGCTGGGCATGACCGGCTTCGTGCGCCTCACGGCGATGTCCACGCGGCGCGACGATCCCGCGCACGCCTCACGCCCCTTCGACGCCTCGCGCGACGGCTTCGTCATGGGCGAGGGCGCGGGCGTGCTGGTGCTCGAGTCGCTCGAGTCGGCCCTCGCGCGCGGCGCCACCCCGCTCGCCGAGGTCGCCGGCTTCGGCTCCTCCGCCGACGCCTTCCGCATCACCGACATCCAGCCCGAGGGCAAGGGCGCCATCAGCGCCATGAGCCAGGCATGCCGGCAGGCGGGCTTCGATCCGCGCGAGCCCGGAGAGGACGGCCGCCCGCGCGTCCACTACATCTCCGCCCACGGCACGGGCACGCAGGAAAACGACAAGATCGAATCCCTCGCCGTGAAGGGCGTCTTCGGACCGCTCGCCCACCAGGTCCCCTTCAGCAGCGTGAAGAGCATGCTGGGGCACCTCATCCAGGCCGCGGGCGCGGTGGAGGCGATGACCTGCGTCATGGCGATCCAGAGCGGCTGGGTGCCCCCGACGCTGAACCTGCACAACCCCGACCCCGAGTGCGACCTGGACTATGTGCCGAACAGAGCGCGCGACCTGCGCCCGGCGGGCGGGGTGGAGGTGTGCCTCTCCAACAGCTTCGGCTTCGGCGGGCAGAACAACACCCTCTGCCTGCGGCGCTACCGCTGACTATCGGACATCCGCCGAGCGCTGCTCCGCCCCCGGTCAAGCGGGTCGCCCATTTAGACGAATCAAGGCTTGATGTCCGCCCGTCGAGACGAGCACGCGCTGCGCGAGCAGGAGCACGAGCAGACGGGCACCGCCTCGCGCATCAACTCCGCTCGCGCTGGGTACCTGCCCATCTCGCTTGAGCACACGCCCCTGACCGCCCTCGAGGGGATCGGCGTCTACATCCGCGTGCGTCCGGAAACGCAGTCGTTGGGCACCGGCCCCTCCCAGGACGGCTTCCGCCTCTACTGCGCCGAGACGCTGCGCTTCACCGACGAGCACCGCCACCGCCTGCTGGAGCACGGCGTGAAGTTCGCGTACATCCGCATGGTGGACCAGTCGCGCTTCCGCCGGCAGATCGCCGCGAACCTGGAGGACGTGGTCCGCACCGCGCCGGTCGCCGAAGCCTCTTCCGTTATCTACGAGACCAGCGTCGAGCTGGTCAACGAGCTTCTGGAAGACCCCGACACCCTCGCCAACAACCCCAAGCTCGGGCAACTCTCCAAGGGCATCACGACGCTGGTATTGAACAACCCCTCGGCCTTCAGCCATCTCTTCGCCGCGAGCCACCACGACTTCTACACCGCCACGCACATGGTGAACGTGGGAACGTGGATGGTGCCGCTGGCGTTGGCGCTGGGCATCGAGGACGAGAAAGAGCTGAACCTGATCTGCCAGGCCGGGCTGATGCACGACATGGGCAAGATCGGCATCCCCGAATCCATCCTCAACAAGTCCGGCAAGCTGTCGGACGAGGAATGGCAGACGATCCGCGCCCACCCGCAGCACGGCTACGACTATCTCAAGAAGTTCGGCGACATCGACGAACGCCTCATGCGCGTCGCCCTGGAGCACCACGAGCGCCTGGACGGCACCGGCTATCCCAGGGGCCTCAAGGGCGATGAGATCCACCCGTGGAGCCTGATCTGCGGCGTGGTGGACTCCTTCGACGCCATGACGGCCTTCCGCCCCTTCAAGAGCAAGACGATGAGCGTCGCCGAGGCAATGGGCATCATCGTGAAGGAGTCCGGGTCCAAGTACGACCCCAAGGTGATCGAGGCCTGGACGCGCCTCGTCGCGCCGCAGGGCGGGCTTGAAACCATCGACACGCTCCCCGCCGCCCAGCCGTCGCGCGACGACACCCGCACCAGCGCCCGCACGACCTTCAACTGCCCCGCGCGCACGCATCTGCTGCGCTACGAGGGCGGGCGCGCCACCGAGATGCCCGGCGTCTTCGTCACAGCTCACAACATCTCGCGCTCCGGCATGGGCCTGCTCTCCCAGCAGCCCTTCGAGCCCGGCCAGACCGTCCGCGTCTACGTCCAGGCCCGCGGCTGGCACAACCGCGGCCTGGAGGGCGAGGTCGTCCGCTGCCGCACCTACAACGACACCTGGCACGAGATCGGCATCCGCTTCACCGTCATCTCCACCAGCGCCGCCGCGTGACGCGGGCCTTTCGCCCCCTGTACACTCGGCCCATGAAGCCGTATCTCCTGGCGCCGGCGCTCCTGCTGGCCGCCTGCTCCAGCCAGCCCGCCCCCAAGCTCGCCGTCACCGACGCCGCCGTCACCGAGCGCACCGACGCCGGCACGGTCATCACCTTCACCGTCCACGCCGACAACGCCACCGGCGAGCCCCTGCCCCTGCGCGAGGTCGAATACGAGGTGTGGCTCCACGGCAAGCCCGTCTTCAAGGGCACACGCTCCGCCATGGCCACCGTCCGCGCCTACGGCACGCAGGACTTCACCCTTCCCGCGGCGATCCCGGCGCAGCTCGAAACCCCAGCCGCGTACTCCATCCAGGGCACCATCACCTACCTCGTCCCCGGCGCGCTCGCCGAGGCCCTCTTCGACCTCAACGTGCTCAAGCCCAAGACCTCGTTCCGCGGGCGCGGCGTCGTCGAAGCCGCGCCGTAATCCGCGCCTTCCACCTCTTTCGGCTCTCGGTTTTCAGCTTTAGACCGTGATCAGCGGGTCCTGATCCACCTGACTCACGAGCACTTCGAGCCCGGGCGAGAGCTCCCTCATGCGCTCCGCCAAGCGCGGCAGGTAGCCCCGCTCCGTGCTGGTGTGGTTGCCGAGGATCACCGCCATCCCCGCGTTGAGCGCGCCGAGCACCTCGTGGTGCTTCATCTCGCCGGTGACGAAGACCTCGCACCCTTCATCCCGCGCCAGGCGCGAGAGCGAAGCCCCGCTCCCCGGCACAACGCCGATCCGCGTCACGGGCCGGTCCTCGCCCGGCAGGGCGTAGCGCATCCGCTCGCGCTTCAGGAAGGTCTTGAGCCGCTGCGTCAGCTCCGCGACGGTCGCGGGCCGGTCCAGCACGAGCCTGCGGCCCGCGCCGGCGCTCCGCCGCGGCTGTGGCTTCAGCTCATACACATCAATCGCGGGCTCTTCATAAGGATGGAACCGCCGCAGAAGCTCGATCGCCAGCGACAGCGCGCTCTTGCTGCACACCATCTCCAGCCGCACCTCGTCCACGCGCTCCAGCATGCCCCGCTGTCCCACGGCGGGGTTGGTCCCCTCTCCGGCGAGGAATGTCCCCGTGCCGCGGGTCTCGAAGGAGCAGAGCTGGTAGCCGCCGATGAGCCCCGCCCCACCGCTGGCCATGGCGTTGCGGATGTTCTCCACGTCGGAGGGACGGACGAAGGTCACGATCTTCACCTGCTGCGAGGCGGGCTGGTAGGCGTGGGGCGTGAGCGCCCGCACGTCTCCCTTGGGCCTGCCGTGCTCACCCCCCGAAAGCCCTTCGCAGAGCCAGTCGGTGATGCCCCCCGCGACGCTGTCGAGGGCGGTGTGCGGCGAGTAGATCGCGATGCCCGCCTCGATCGCCCGCAGGATCACCCGCTGACGCGGGGTCGCGTCCGTCACGCGGTTCAGCGGCTCGAAGATCGGCGGGTGATAGGCGATGATGGCGCGGCTGCCCGCCCCCACCGCCTCCGCCAGCACGCGCTCCGTCAGGTCGATGGTCAGCAGCACCGGCCCGGTGAGCTGCCGCTCGCTGTCCCCCACCAGCAGACCCACCTTGTCCCACTCCTCCGCGTATTCGAGGGGGGCGATCTGCTCCATCAGCCGCACAAGGTCTTTCACCAGCATGACCACAGGGTAGCTGTTCAACCCCCGAAGCCCCATCGCCCGATAGACGAACTGGGGCCGGAGGCCCCCCGATCCCAAGGCCAGGAGGGCCAGTGCACGCCGCGACTCGCGCCATCCTCTGCTCTCTGCTCCTTGTCGGCTGTGCCGCGCCGCAACAGCCCCCGGAGCCTTCCCTTATCCCCAACTCCGACCTGCTCGCCCTGGACACCGCCAAGGAGCCGGTCTTCCTCCCCCCGCCCGACCTCTCCACGCCCGAGAGCGACCTTGAGCGCAAAGCCGCGGAAGCCGCGGCGAATCTCGAACGCCTGCTCGCCTCCGGCGCGCTGAACCGCTACGCCAGCGACCAGCAGCGGACACCCGAACCCACTTCCAATACCCCCGCCGAGCTGCCCGCTCCCGAAGAGCTGGTCGGCCCCGAGCCCATCGCCGCGACGCCCGAGCCGGAGCCCGAGCCCGAAGAGCCTTTCGACCCCCTGCTGGACCTGGCCCAGCGGATGGCGAAGCTGCTGCGCGAGTCGGGGCAGGACGGCAAGCCACGGATTCCCGACGCCGTTGCCCTGGGGCCGATCGAAGCCCTGGAGCCGGGGGTGCTCTACGACCTGGAATCTCCGGACAACCCCCTGGGCGCGCGTCTCAGCCCCGAGGACCGCGAGACGCTCATCAAGGCGCGGAACAACATCCTCGACAACCCCGGCACGGCGAGCACCGCGCTGGTGCAGGCGCTCTCACGTCTGGCCCCGCCCTCTCCCTTCAAGATCTCACGGGCGGTCCTCTGCTCGAGGGTGATGGGCTTCGGCAGCTTTGACGCCTTCCCCACCACCACCTTCATCGCCGGGCGGCCCATCCGCGCGATCGTTTATGTAGAAGTAGACGGCTTCGCGGCACGCCCCGCCCGCGAAGGCGACCCCGTGCAGCAGAACGTCCCCCTTGAGGAGCAGGTCTCCGTAGACCTTGCACAGTCGCTCACGCTCTACCAGGACCCCAGCGGGCTGCTCTCGTGGCACCGCCCAGCGAGGCCCGTGATCGAGACCAGCCGCAACAAACGCCGCGACTTCTACATCATCCAGCAGATCGAGCTGCCCCCGACGCTCAGCATCGGACGGTACAACCTCAAGGTGCTGGTCAAGGACCGCACCACCGGCGCCGAGTCCGAGGCCATCATCCCCATCCGCGTCGTCGCGGATACCAGCGCGGTGCGATAGCCTCGACGGCCGATGCGCTGCGTCATCCTCTACAACCCAAGCTCCGGACGCGGGCGGGGAGAGCGCGTCGCGCAGAGCGTGCGGGCCATGCTCGTCTCCCGCGGCGTGCACGCCGACCTCTTTCCCACCGCCAAAGAGCCGCCCGAGCAGTTCCACGCTCGCCTGCGCGAAGCTCTGGGCGGGGCCGACCTGCTCGTCGTGGCGGGCGGCGACGGGACGCTGCACTCCACCCTGCCCGCCCTGATCGGATCGGGCATCCCCGTCTATCACCTCGCGATGGGCACGGAAAACCTCTTCGCGCGCGAGTTCCGCATGGACCGCACGCCCGAGACCCTCGACCGAGCCATCCGCGCGTGGAAGACGGTGGACGTGGACGCCGCGGCTCTCTCCTTCGCGGACGGCGGCGTAAACCCCTTCGTGCTCATGGCGAGCATCGGGCCCGACGCGGAGGTGATCCGGCGGCTGGACGCCGCGAGGCGCGGGCCGATTTCTCACCTTTCCTATGTCCGCCCCATCCTCGCGGAGGTGATCTCCCCCACCATTCCGCGCCTCACCATCGAGGTGGACGGCGAAGCGCTGGTGCAGGACAAGCCTGGGATCGTCGTCGTCGCGAACAGCCGTCAGTACGCCATGCGGATCGACCCGGCGTTCGAAGCCTCGATGACCGATGGCCGGCTGGATGTCGTCTTCTTCCCCGCGGGCACGCGCCTGCACCTGCCCGTGTGGGGCGTGCTGACCCGCATGCGCCTCCACCGCCGCGCCGGAGCCCCGTACCACCGGGGCAAGAACGTCCGTGTGACGTGCACGGACCAAGAGCCCGCCTACCAGCTCGACGGCGAGTGCGGCCGGCGTGCCATCACGCCCGGAACAACCCTGGACTTTTCCGTGCGGGAGCGGGCCCTGCGGGTTCTGACCCCGTAGCCCCGTACACTCAGGAATGGCGATTTCGGTGGAGCTGCTCGACGCGACGCGCCGCCTGCCGCGGACCTCGATCGCATGGATCGTCCAGCACGTCGAACGGGCGATGCGACATCTGGGCTGCGAGGGGGATGTCCGCATCAAGGTGGTGGACGACGCGGAAATGGCCGCGGCTCATGAAGAGTTCGCGGGCGTGCCCGGCACGACCGACGTCCTCACTTTCGACATGACCGACCCCGACCTGGGGAAACCACCAGAAATGGACTTGGAGCGGTTCCGGCTGGTTCCCACCCCCATTCCGTTCGGTATTGATACGGATATTCTGGTGTGTCTGGACGAAGCAAACCGCCAATCCGAAGGCCGCAGCGGGCCGATGGAGGGTGGAGGGGGGGGTCTGGCGGTTGAACGGGAACTACTCTTGTACGTGATACACGGCATCCTCCACTGCCTCGGGATGGACGATCACGAGGAACAGGCCTTTGAGGCCATGCACAAGGTGGAGGACGGTGTGCTCAAGGCCATCGGTGTCGGGCCCGTCTTCAGGGCGCCCGGCCACGGGGCCGGTCCGGGAGCCTGACGGGTGAACGCAAGTGCATGGATGGGGATCGCAACGGTGGCCCTTGTGGCCGGCGCGGTGCTCTCGACCCTCGTCCAATCCCTCCGCGACCTTTCCCGCACCGCGCTGGAGGAAATAGCCACCATCCGCAACAAGCCCGCCGCTTCCAGCCGGGTTGCCGCGATCGTGGCCGACGTGGACGGGCACGCCGCGGCGGTCGCCCTCCCGCGCATCGTCTTCAACCTCATCCTCGTCCTCGCCCTGGTGATGTACGTCTCCAAGCTCCGCGGCATGTCCTCGGTCACCGGGGTGGACGCGGTCATCGGCATCGGCATCGCCTCGCTCTTGCTCTGGCTCTTCGGCGTGGCGATTCCCACGAGCATCGCCAACCACGCCGCGGAGGGCACCGTCTACACCTGGTCGGCGGTGCTGCGGGCGACGTACATCCTCTGCAAGCCGATCACGGCCATCGCCCGCGCGGTGGACGAGATCGTGCGCCGGCTCGCCGGCGTCGCGGGCAAGGACCAGGCGGAAGTGCTGGAGCAGGAGCTGCTCTCGGTGGTGGAGGAAGCCTCCGGCGAAGGGGGCATCGACGAGGCCGAGAAGCAGATGATCGAGGGCGTGGTGCAGTTCCGCAACCGCACCGTGGGCCAGGTGATGACCCCGCGCACCGAGATCGAGGCGATGGAGCTGACCAACGACCTCGGGCACGTGACGGAGACGGTGCGCAAGGTGGGGCACAGCCGCATCCCGGTCTACGAGGAAAGCCTCGACCGGATCGTGGGCGTCTTCTACGTGAAGGACCTGATGAAGTGGCTCGCCGGGGACGGCCGCACGGGCGGCAAGACCTTCGAGCTGAAGCGGCTGCTGCGCCCGGCCTTCTTCGTGCCCGAGACCAAGACCATCCGCGAGCTGCTGCCCGAGCTGCTCAAGAAGCGCGTCCACATCGCGATCGTGGCGGACGAGTACGGCGGCACCGCCGGGCTCGTCACGATCGAGGACATCATCGAGGAAGTCTTCGGCGACATCCAGGACGAGTACGAGCAGCCCGAGGAGGAGACGCCGGAGGTCACGGTGGACCCCGAAGCGAAGGCCGTGGAGATCGACGCCCGCGCGTACATCCACGACGTGAACGACAAGATCGAGCCGCTGGGGATCGAGCTCCCCGAGAGCGACGAATACGACACGGTGGGCGGGTTCGTGACGGTGACGCTGGGCCGCATCCCCAGCGCGGGCGAGAGCTTCACGCACGAGCGCCTGCAGATCACCGTGCTCGCGGCCGAGCCCACGCGCGTCGTCCGCATCCGCGTCCAGCAGACCGACGCCGAGCAGCCCGACCAGCCGCGCGAGCACGAAGCCGCACGGGCTGAGGGCTGATCCGAGGCCAACGACGCCTCAACCTTCGATCTATATACGGCGGATGGTGCTTACACAGCAGCGGGCGCAAGCACGAACCGAGCACGCTCATTCCGCAGCATTTCAAAGGGCGTGACGCAGCGAATCCTCAGGCCGATGCAGACATCGGGAATCTTGATTCGTCGCTTGGAGTTCGCCGGCACTTCTTCCGTTACGACCGTGTGACCGCCGGCGTGCGCCTGCGACACAAGGTAATAGTCCGCCGCCTGCAGAAACGTGTTGATCGCCGCCGGTTCGTAGCTCTGTCCCATAACCCAGTTGGTGACCGCCTCGAAGGAAGGCAGCACCTCCTGGCCGGGTCGTAGAAAGAACGACTCGCCGCGGGCCGACGCCCACACAGAGAGCTCATCTTCAACAGCCCGCACCTCATCCCCGACTTTTTCGATGCTGAACACGACCCCCACGCGGTTCTTTTCAACAAGCCAATCCCAGAACGCAGGGCAGAAGTCCAGCCCGTAGTGACGGTTCTTCGCGCTGATAAACACGTTGGCGTCGATCAGGTACGCCATCACACCCCCACGCCTAGGTTCTGGCCGAGCTTCCTGAACGTCTCCATCTTCTTGAACCCGAGCAGGTGAAAGGCCTCGGTGAAGGACGCCCGCCCCTCCCAGGTCGCCGTCACCACGGCGCGGGCGAATCGCTTCCCGACTCGAGCTGTCGTAGACAAGTAGAAATCGCCGCCTTCGGTGCGCTGAATGCTCCGCAGGCGGTCCAACTCCGCTTCGTACTCGGCTCGGAACCGGCTCTGGTTCAGCCCCCCGGCATCGTGCATCCGGCGCAGAATGACCAGCGTGCTGACCTTGAACCACCTCGCGAGCCGCTGAAGCTCGCTCGCAAGCGGACGCTTCGGGTCATACTCGTTGCGGAACACCGTCATTGGAACAAGCAGCTCCGCCGCGACCTTGTTACACCAGACCTCAACATCATGCGAGGGCGACAGGGGCACGTCCGACAGGGCCGTTTCACCCAGCCAGAGGTGAGCCAGCTCGTGGGCGAGCGTGAACATCTGCGCCGCTTTGGTATCCGCGCCGTTGATGAACACCAGCGGCGCGAGCGGGTCCGCGAGCGCAAAGCCTCTGAACTCCGCCGGGTCCAGCTTCCGCCGGTTGTTGCTCCCGACGACCCCGTTCACCATCACGAGGATCCCGGCCTTGTCCACGACTTCGATGAACCGCCGCAGCGCGGCCTCCCATGTCGGCAATATCCGCCGTTCCTCGATGCTGAACCCGAGCTCTTTGCGGATTCGGTTCGCCACCTCCACCGCATCGTCCGACCGCCTGGCCGATCCCACAAACTCCAGCGGAGGCTCCCCGGTCATCCGCGCATCGTCGCGGAACCACTCCTGCCGCTGCTGGCAGAGATAGATCGTGTCGAGCAGGTCGGGGGAAGGATGCTCGATCAGCGCGTTGCCCACCGTCCTGAAGTCCGGAATGGGAACGCGCTCCACCGGCGGCTGCGCCAGAAAGAAGTAGCCGAACGGCGTGCGCGTCGCTTTCGCAAAGTCTTCGAGCTGCTTCAGCGTTGGAAACGACTCTCCTCGCTCCCACTCTTCGAGCTTGGCGAAGCGCTCGCTCAGACCGGCAATGTCGTACCCCGCACGCTCGCGCGCCCACCGGATGAGCTGGGATCTGACGGGGACTCGGATCACGGCGTGTTGATCTTATGAAGAGGCGTCTGACGCCACCAGAACGGCACTGCTCGCGAGAAAACGCCGGTCCTCGCACGCAGCCAGCCTTGCCGCGGCTCAGCCGGTCAACCGGCACCGGCTTGGAGCAACCCGGAATCTAGGGAGTAATGCTGATAAACCGCGGGTCGTCCGCCGCGGCCATGGCGGCGTATTCTGATTCCGGGGAGGCCATCACCCCCGTGTACGTGAACCAGTGGATGCTCAGGGCCGCCATGACCGCGAAGCAGACCCAGCTCCCCACTTCAGCCCACTTGTTCCGGCGGATCCAGTAAAGGATGCCCAGCCCGAGCACCATCGTGGCCAGCTTCCACACCACCACCAGGCCGGGAGAGTTGTGCTCCATGACCGACCGGGCCAGCGGGTTCGCCTCCAGCATGCCGGTCGTCGTCACGAACGTGAGCGTGAGGGCCAGGTCCGCCAGGCACATGAGGCACGTCGCCAGCAGGAGAATCGTCACGCGCAGGCTTCTCAGTTCCGGCCTGGATGCCTCGCGAAGCGGAACCAGTCGCCAGAGCGCACTCATGCCCCCCTCCCATCGGTCCGAGCCGGGCCCGCGTGAAGGGCGCGGGGGTGGTCACAACCCTCGTCGGTTCCGGAGGTAACGAAATCGCCGACGGTGAGATCCAGTGATTCCTCGGGCCAGGAACGTCGATTCTGTACCCAAGGCCCGCGTTGTGTCGTATGGAGGATGGATGCGTCCGATAGCCCGACCAATCGCCCTGGCCCTGATCGCCGCCGCGTGCGCCTTCCCGAGCGCGGCGGTGGCCCAGCGCGCCCGGAGCGTCTTCCCGGATGAGGGTGTGGGCACGCAGGACGCCCTCGTGCGCGTCCGCGAGCTGAGCGACGCCGGCAACATGCCCGAGGCCCTGCGCGTGCTCCAGAAGACCCTTGAGACCGAGGGCGGCCAGCTCATCCAGAGCCCCGACGACCCCGACATCTACATCCCCGTCCGCACGCACATCCACGACGTGCTGCTCGCCAGCCCCGAGCTGCTCACGCGCTACCGCGTCGAGCAGGAGCCCGCGGCGAAGCAGCTCCTCGAAGCAAACCGCCTCGAAGAGGTCGAGGCCACCCGCCTGCTCACCCCCTCCGGCTTTGAAGCCGCGCTGCGCCTCGCCCAGAGTGAGCTTGAGTTCGCGCGCTTCGAGTCCGCGCGCCTCATGCTCCAGCAGCTCGAGCGCCACCCCGACCGCGTGAAGGGCTCCCGTGCCGCGCAGGACGCGGCTCGTCTCGCCGCGATGCTCGTGCCTTACCTGCCGCGCGAGGACGTGCGCGCCTGGGCGGCGCGCTGGGCCACGGAGGCGGGCCTTGAGCCCGTGCTGCCCGACCGCCCCGCGCCGGTGCCCTCCGACGCGGCCGTCCCCGGCATCTCCTCGTTCCATCCTCAGCGTCTGCCCAACCTCACCGGCGTGCCGACCTCGCCGTTGCAGTCGGTCGCGCTGGACCTGGACCGCATCGAGCAGGAGCGCACCGGCAGCATCCGGCAGTATCAGCAGCGCTACGCCGGCACCCCCTGGATCATCCCCACGCTTCGCGAGGGCGTGGTGTACGTCAACGACGGCCGCCGCATCAGCGCGTGGGACGCGGCGACGCTGGGCGAGCTGTGGCAGGTCACCCCCTCGCGCGTAAACGCCCGCTCCGACTTCGACTTCAACGACGGCTTCGTGCAGTCCGGCGCGATGCAGAAGGAAGACGCCGCGACCGTCACCGTCAGCCAGGGCGTGGCCGTGGCGGTGACGGGCATCGCCGAAGCACGCGGCAGGCGCGGCGATCGGCGCATCCACGCGATCGAAGCCGCGACGGGACGGCTGATGTGGTCGGTGGACCCCGCGCTTCTTTCTGAACAGCTCGTCGGCGGCGCGGTGTACGGGCCGCCGGTCGTGGAGGCGGACACCGTGGTTGTGGCCGTGCGCTCCGTGGGCTTCATGCGCCGCGAGACGCGCCTCTACATGGTGGGGCTGAACCTCTACACCGGCGCGCTCAAGTGGTCGCGCCTGGTGGGCACGATGCAGAACCAGCAGCTCTTCGGCCGCTCTCAGGGCCGGCCCGACGGCGCGGTGCTGCACCAGGGCATCGTCTACCGAGGCGACGAGATCGGCGTGCTCTGCGCCTACGAGGCGTGCACCGGCCGCCCCGTGTGGCTGCGAACGATGCCCTCCAACCGCTTCATCGACTTCAGCCAGTTCCAGCGGACCGAACCCATCCCGCCGCAGGAAATGTGCCTCCCGGTGATCGACGGCGACGCGCTGGCGTACGTCGAATACCCCAAGGGGCGCGTGGTGCGCGTGGCGCTCTCGAACGGCGCGCTGCTGGCGAAGCGCGACGGCGCTTCACTCGGCGATCCGCGCTATCTGCTCAAGGTCGGCGAATACCTCGTGTGCGTCGGCGGCAACCGCATCGCCATCGTCGGGTCGGCCAACCTTGAGGAAGGCACGGCGCACCTGGTCTCCGCGGCGGGCAGCGCCGCGATCCAGGGGCGCGTGACGAGCGCGGGCGGGCGCATCCTCGTGCCGCTGGAGGACGGGGCCTCGCTGATCGACCCGAAGAACCCCGGCGAGGATCTGCACGCGGACTTCATCTGCTCCGGCAATCTGCTGGTGGCGGGCGAGGGCGACCGCACGCACCTGCTCGCGGTGGACGCAACGCGCCTGCACACCTTCCTCCGCTGGGAAGAGGCCGAGGCGATGCTGACCGCGCGCGTCGCCGCGAACCCCAAGCGCACGCAGCCTCTGCTCACCTTCATCGAGCTTGCCTCGCGGACGGGCCGCAGCGACCGCGTGCCGGAGCTGGCCGACCGCGCCCTCGCATTGCTCGACGCGCAGGGCTTCCAGCCCGAGGCGATGCAGCAGCGCTCCCGCCTCTTCACGCTGCTGCTGGAGCTGGTGCGCAACAGCCGCCTCGCGTGGACGAACCCCAACCCCACGCCCGAGCTCGGAGCGGCGCGCCCCATCAAGAACGTTGCGCTGCTGGAAGCCGTGATCGACCGGCTTTCACGAGCCGCGGAATCCTCGCCCCAGATCGTCGCGGCGCTGCTGGAGCGCGCTTGGCTGGCGGAGAAGCAGAACAACGCCCCCGCGGCGATCGAGGCCTACCAGCAGATCCTCGTGGACTCGGCGCTCTGCGCCGTCGAGCTTGACCCCGAAGCGCGCCTTGCCGAGTCCGACGCGCGCGCCAGCTCCTTCATCAACGCCCGCGCGGAGGCCACCGACCGGTTGATCGCGCTGGTGAAGCGCGTCGGCCCGGCCCCCTACGCGGCCTTTGACGAAGAAGCCGCGCGACGCCTCGCCGAGACCGACGCCTCCGACCCCGAAGCCCTCGCCGACCTCGCCCGCTCCTACCCGGTCGCGGCGGTGACGTCCGAAGCGTGGGACCGCGCCAGCGCCGCCTACGCCGCGCGCGGCCAGTCGCAGGCGGCGCGCCTTGCCGCGGGCGCGGGGCTCTCCGCCGCGGAGCTGAGCGCCTTCATCGGGCGCGACGCGCAGGAGCCGCTGCTGGCGCGCCTCGCAGGCTCGCTGCTGGCGCGTTCGAGCTCGAGCATCGACGCCGAGCCTGCCTACCGCCTGATGCAGCGCCTCGCGAAGCAGGCGCCCGCGCTCGCGGTCGAGTGGGACGGCAGCGTCGCATCGCCCTCGCAGATCGCTCAGGCCCTCCGCACGCAGCTCGCGTCGCGCTCGGGCATGCCGCTCATCGGCCCGGTGCTCTCGCGCAACGTCCAGGTCATCGAGGGCTGGGAGCCGATGGAGCCCGTCGTCCGCCACGCGCGGGGCAACTCCGGCGACTGCGTGGTGATGAGCGACGAGAGCGGGAAGAGAATCAGCATGTGGGCCGTCGCCGCGGAGGATGGCCGCCTGCGCATGCTGTGGTCCAAGTCCTTCCAGATGCGTCCGATCGTGGTGCGCATCACGCCGGACGAAACGCTGCTCTTCTGGCCCAGCGCCCGCGGCGGGGCCGTCGAGTGCGTCGGCACGTCCGACGGCGCGACGCGCTGGCGCACGGCGGAGTTCGCCTCGCTCTTCCAGGAAGAAGCCGCGCGCGACCCCAACGACCGCGTGCCCACGCCGCTGGACGGCCCCGTGCGCCCCAACGACCTCGTCGTCACCTCCGACGGCTCAACCCTCGTGCTCGTGCAGCGCCGCGGACGCGCGGGCGCGTTCGACCTCACCAACGGCCAGGCGCTGTGGAACTCCACGCTCGAGCTCAACCGCGTCTATGAGATCGAGCAGGCGGGCGATCACGTCGTCATCGGCGGCACCACGCAGGGAGGAAGGGGCGAGCGCGCCGTCGCCGGCGTCATCGCGCTGCACAAGCGCACCGGCGAGATCGTCTCCCGCGTTCCCACCCGAAACCTCGGCGACCACGCGCGGTGGATCCGTGCCGCGGGCGAGGACGTGATCATCGCCACCGCCACCGGCCTGCTGCGTTTCTCTCCCGCCTCGGGGCAGATCGTGTGGAGCACGCTGGGCGCGCCGGGGGCCAGCTCCTTCGCCGGATGGGTCGTGGGCGAAGGGCTCTTCGTCCTTGACGGCGACGTGAACCTCTGGTGGGTCTCCCTACGCGACGGCTCCCACGCCGACCGCCCGCTGGATTCCCGCGGCAGGATCGTCTTCCCCGTCAACGGCGTGGTCATGGGCAACACCCTCGCCATCTCCTCCACGATGGGGCTGGTCGTCTTCGGCGAGCACGGCGAGCTGCTGGGTGCCGACGGCCTCGACGGTCAGAACTCCCTCCAGACCCCCATCGCCAGCGAAAAGCTCTTCGTCGCCGTGGAGAACAACCAGCGCGACGAACCCGGCGAACAGGGCATCGTCTCGCGCGTCTTCATGTTCGCCCACCCCACGGGCAAGCTGCTCAACACCGAGCGCGTGCGGCTCTATCAGAACCCCCACGCCACGATGGTTCTCGACGGCAAGCTGCTCCTTACCGAAGGCCCCGTCACCCTCGTGCTCGACGCCCCGCCGCAGTAGCCACGCGAAGAAGGCGGATCGGACGATCGGTATTTGGACTTCCGTCCGCGCCGGCGGTCCGTACACTCGGTCATGGGCCGCTACGAACAGTTCCAGCAGTACCGCTCCCGCATGAACTGCCGGATTCTGGGGGACGACGCCGAACGCGGCACGCGGGCCGACGGCTCGCCGCGCCCCGGCGGCACGCTCGTCACCCGCCGCTTCTTCGCCCTCGACCACAAGACCTACGAGGACGGCGCGCTGCCCGCCCGCACCAAGGAGCTGCTCGGCCTGGTCGCCTCGATGGTCCTGCGCTGCGACGACTGCATCGCCTACCACATCGACCAGTGCGTGAAGGCGGGAATCTCCGACGAAGAGCTGTGGGAGGCCTTCGACGTGGCGCTCATCGTCGGCGGCTCCATTGTGATCCCCCACCTGCGGCGCGGGGTGGAGTTCCTGGACGAAGCCCGCGCCGCCGTCGGCTCGGGCTCGACGCCCTGCCCGGCGCACCCGCGCCCCTCTTAGACTCACGCCGTGGGACGGACCTCCGATCACATCCACGCCCGCAACGCCGCGGAGCACGTGGTCCGCACGCTCACCGGCGCGGGGCACGTCGCCTACTTCGCGGGCGGCTGCGTGCGCGATGAGCTTCTGGGGCTCACCCCCACCGACTACGACGTCGCCACCGACGCCACGCCCGACCGGATCACCTCGCTCTTCCCGCGCACCAGCGAGGTCGGCGCCCACTTCGGCGTCGTGCTCGTCAAGCACCGCGACGAGGTGATCGAGGTCGCCACCTTCCGCTCCGACGGCGACTACTCCGACCGCCGCCGCCCCGACGCCGTCACCTTCAGCAACCCGCGCGACGACGCCCAGCGCCGCGACTTCACCGTCAACGCCCTCTTCCTCGACCCCATCGCCAGCGGCCCCGCGCCGGAGGGCGCCTCGGTCGTCACGCACCCCTCCCGCGGCCGCATCATCGACTTCGTGGGCGGCATCTCCGACCTGGAGGCGCGGACGCTCCGCGCCGTGGGAGACCCCGACAAGCGCCTGGCCGAGGACCACCTCCGCGCCCTCCGCGCGGTACGCCTGGCGGCGCGCCTCTCCTTCATCATCGACCCGGCCACGGCGGAGGCGATCCGCCGGCACGCCAGGGAGTTGCAGGGGGTCAGCCGCGAACGCATCGGCGAGGAGGTCCGCCGCATGGCCGAGCACCCCTCCCGCGCCGTGGCCGCCAAGCTGATCCACGAACTCGGGTTGGAAGCTCCGGTTTTCACCTGGACCGGCGATCAAGGTCCGAGAACCTGGCGCGTTCTGGCCGCTCTGCAGCCGGAGAGCGGCTTTGCCGCGACCCTGGCCGCCTGGGCCCTCGACCTGGGCCTCAAGCCCGGCGAGGAAACAGCGGTCGTGCAGGCTTGGCGAAAGGCACTGATGCTGAGCAACGACACCAAGGCCCAGCTCTCGGCAATCCTCAACACCTTGCCGACGTTGGAGTTAGGGTGGAGTTCGCTCTCCGTGGCCCGGCAGAAGCGGCTGGCTGCGGGGCCGTGGTTCAGCGAGACGATGAACGTCTTTCACGCGGCGAACCCGACGGGAGCCGCGGCGGTGGAAGAGCGGTTGCGGGAGCTGGCCGCGACCCCGTCGGGGCTCTGGCCTCAGCCCTTTGTGTCGGGGGATGACCTGGTGGCGCTGGGGATGAAGCCCGGCCCCCGGTTCAAGGAGATCCTGGATGGGGTGCTCGACGCGCAGCTGGAGGGACGAGTGACGAATCGGGAGGAGGCGTTGGAACTGGCAAGGCGGATGGGCGTCTAAGGCGTCAGAGGCCCGCCTCCGTGAGTATCCTCCCGGTGCCCTGGAGAAGGGCCGGGGGGGCCCGTCCGGGGGTCCGCCGGGCAGATTCTCTGTCCGCTCAACGGTTCATCGACGTTGATTCGCGGCGCGGGGTGGAACGGTATAGGTCCGGGTACGAAGCGAGGATAGATATGAAGTCACATCTCAAGGCGTGGTTGGGTGCGGGCCTGCTGGCGCTCGCCGGGACGATCGGCGTGGTGAACCCCACCGTGGCCCAGGACTCGACCAAGCAGACTGAAGATGCCAAGTCCACCCAGGACGTGATCATCTTCCGCAACGGCTCGGTCCGGTACGGCAAGATCGTCTCCGAGACCGCGACCGAGGTCCGCTTCAAGGGCGAGGTCGCGGGCATCGAGTTCGAGACCGAGTACCCCAAGGCGGACATCCTTGAGATCAAGCGCGGCGTGCCCGCCAAGGGCGGTGAGGCCGCGGCCCCCGCCGGCAAGGTCGAGAAGAAGACCGAAGAGGTCAAGGCCTCCGGCGAGGTGATCGACGACGGCATCACCCGCACCCGCTACTACTGGGTGGACCTCAAGGGCGACCTGGGGGTGGAGATTTCCCAGACCCCCATCCACAAGGCGCTGCTGGACGCGCGCGACAACAACGCCGAGGTGGTGATCTTCCACCTTGACGCCACCTTCACGGACCCGCGCACCCAGCGGGAGATGGAGGAGTTCGAGGGCCGGTTCGACGGCCTCAGCCGCGCCACGCCCATCATGCAGGTGCTCGTCAACGACGTTCCGGTGGACTTCAACGGCAAGCCGCCGCGGATCGTCTTCTGGGTGAAGAAGGCGATGGGCGGCGCGGCGTTCCTGCCGCTGGTCTCGAAGGAGATCTACTTCCACCCCGAAGGCAAGCTGGGCGGCATCGGCAACCTCGACCGCATGATGCAGGGCCACGAGCGCGTGGTTGAGAAGCAGATCTCCCTCCGCCTGCAGCGTGCCGCGGGCTGGGCCAACGTCGGCGGCTACCCCGAGGAGCTGGTCCGCGCCCTGGCCCTCACCCGCACGGTCCTCTCCGTCCGCTTCGAGAACGGCCGCCCCATCTTCTTTGAGGGCTACCCCGAGAAGCCCGGCGACGAGCTGCTCACCGACGACGGCGAGGGCCCCAACGAGGACACGATCGACGCGCTGGCCCGCGGCGAGGGCAACGACGCCCTCACCCTCAACGCCGAGCTCGCCAAGCGCATCCAGGTGAGCAAGGGCACCGCCGCCACCCGCGAGGAGCTGCTCAACCTGCTGGGCCTGGACCGTGGCGGCGTCGCCATCAAGGGCCGCTCCGAGCAGATCACCAAGGACTGGGTCAAGGGCATCGACAACGCCAAGGCCCAGATCCTCCGCCTGCTCGACGAGCTGGGCGACATCCGCGTTGAAGGCGACTGGGCGCAGCGCAACCGCGCCCGCTCGGCCCAGATCAACAAGATCGAGCAGCTCAAGGGCGTGCTCAGCCGCTGGAAGGAGGGCCTGGACGTCTACTGGCTCTACCGCAACCGCATCCCGCTGACCGATGAAGGCGAGCCCGACATCGCCGCCCTGACCGCCCGTCAGGAGGCGATCCGCATCGAGCAGCTCAAGGACAAGAAGTAATCCCGCCCACCACCCATCTGCGAGGGAGTCACGATGAACAAGCTGATGAACATGATCCGGGTGCTGATGGTGCTGCTGGTGGCCGCGGTCTTCGCCGCGGGCGCCGCGGCCGCCGATAAGGTCATCCTGAAGAACGGGAAGGTCATCGAGGGCACGATCATCCGCGAGGTTGAGGGCGCCGTCTGGATCGAGACGATGGTCGGCGGCCTCAAGACGGAGCAGATGTACGGCCCCAGCGACATCGAGCGGATCGAGCGCGACGTCGCCGCCACGCCAGCTCCCGCGGCTCCGGTGTCGGAGGTCAAGCCCGCCGCCGCGGAGCCCGCGACCTCCGGCCGCAAGATCCCCAAGGCGGCGATCCTCTCGCTGGGCGACGAGGCCAACGGCAACATGGTCGGCGTCTACATGACCGCCGAGATCATCAAGCGGGCGATCCCCGAGCTTGAGAAGGAGCTGGGCACGGACAAGACCGGCGTGCTGGTGCTCCGCGTCCACTCCGGCGGCGGCTTCGGCTCCGAGGTCAGCAAGATCAACGAAGTCATCCAGCGCGAGCTGAAGCCCCGCTGGCGCACCGTCGCGTGGATCGAGACGGCGATCTCCGCCGCGGCGATGTCCTGCCACGGCATCGAAGAGATCTACTTCATGTCCCAGGGCAACTACGGCGGCTGCGTGGGCTTCTACGGCAGCCTCGACAAGCCGGTGGAGGGCTACCCGCTCGAGGTCGCCCTGGCCGAGATGGAGCGCATCAGCAAGGACGGCAACTACCACCCCGACATCATGCGGGCCATGCAGCTCCAGATGCCCCTCTCCGCGACCATCAAGCCCAACGGTGAGGTCGAGTTCTACCGCGACACCAAGAGCGGCGACATCATCGTCAACCGCGAGAACGAGGTGCTCACCTTCAACGCCCAGTCGGCCCTGAAGGTCAAGTTCTCCAAGGGCACCGCGGACACGCTGGAGGAGCTCACCCGTCTGCTGGGCTACCAGGAGCTTGAGTGGATCGGCCAGCGCTCCCGCGAGGTGCCTTACCCCGTCTGCCGCGCGGAGAAGATGCAGATCGACTTCCGCAAGCAGGTGAAGTTCGACGAGTCCGCCGTCAACTCCTACTACGCGACCTATCAGCGCGAGATCGCCGCGGCGGTGACCGAGCAGGACCCCCGCGAGCGCGGCCGCTTCGTCGGCCGGGCCCGCCAGATGCTCGAGAAGATCAAGGGCACCGTCCGCAACAACCCCGCCTTCAAGGTCACGATCTTCGGCAGCCCCGAGCGCTACGAGGAGTTCGTCCGTCAGGAGGAGAAGCGCCTCCGCGAGCTGATGCGCCGCTGATCCTCTCCCCCGCCGCTTCCCAAGGCCCGGCGTTTCGCCGGGCCTTTTTTCTTGGCCTTTCCGCGCCCCGCGGCGTTACCATCGCCCATGCCGACCTTCACCCCCGCGACCGACTTCGTCCCCGCCGACCTCGACGCCACCCGCTTCGAGAACGTGGAGCCCCTCTTCCGCGCCCTGCTCGACCGCCCCATCAACAGCGCGAAGGAGCTGGAGCAGTGGCTGCTGGACCGCAGCGAGCTTTCCGCCGCGTGCAGCGAGGCCCGCGCCGACCTCTACATCTCCATGACCTGCGACACCGAGGACAAGGCGGCGCAGGACGCCTACGCGGCGTACATCGAGCACGTCGCCCCTCGCCTCACCCCCCTCTTCTTCGAGCTTGACCGCCGCCTGGTGGAGCTGGCGAAGCAGTACCCGCTGAACCAGGAGCGCTACGGCGTGCTCCTCCGCGCCAGCCAGGCGGACGTCGAGCTCTTCCGCGAGGAGAACGTCCCGCTGGAGACGGAGCTCGCCAAGCTCAGCCAGAAGTACGACCAGATCGCCGGCGCGATGACGGTGCAGTTCCAGGGCGAGGAGCGCACGCTGCCGCAGATGGCGCGGTATCAGGAGATGCAGGACCGCGCCGTGCGCGAGGCCGCGTGGCGAGCGGTGATGGAGCGGCGCTACCGCGACGCCGACGCCATCAACGAGGTGTACGACCAGATGATCGCCCTGCGGACGCGGATCGGCCGCAACGCCGGGTTCGACGATTACGTCGGCTACGCCTTCAAGAGCAAGCACCGCTTCGACTACGGCGTGGAGGCGTGCCGCCAGTTCCACGCGGGCGTTGAGGAAGCGATCGTGCCGCTGGTGCGGGAGTTTGACCGCAAGCGCGCGGCGGACCTGGGCGTGGACTCCCTGCGCCCGTGGGACATGGGCGTGGACCCCAAGGGCCGCCCGCCGCTCAAGCCGTTCACCAACGGCAAGGACCTGATGGACAAGAGCCTGGCGACCTTCCGCCGCCTGGACGGGCGCCTTGCGGAGATGTTCAGCCGCCTGGGAACGGGCGAGGAGGCGCGGGGCAGCCGCGACGGCGCGTGCCTGGACCTGGACTCGCGCAAGGGCAAGGCGCCGGGCGGGTATCAGTACATGCGCGATCGGACGCGCCGGCCCTTCATCTTCATGAACGCCGCGGGCATGCACAAGGACGTGGAGACGATGGTGCACGAGGCGGGGCACGCCTTCCACTCCATGCTGAGCGAGCATGATCCGCTGGTGGAGTACCGGCACAGCCCCATCGAGTTCGCGGAGGTCGCGAGCATGTCGATGGAGCTGCTGAGCATGCCCCACTGGAAGAAGAACGGCAGCGGCCCGGCTTTCTACGAGAGCGAAGAAGACTGGGCCCGCGCGGCACGCGAGCAGCTCCGCCACAGCCTCGTGCTGCTGCCCTGGATCGCGCAGATCGACGCCTTCCAGCTCTTCGTGTACAGCTACCCCAAGCACACGCGCGAGGAGCGCGCGACCTTCTGGCTGGGGCTCGACGAGCGGCTGGGCTCGAAGCTCGACTGGTCGGGGCTGGAGCACTACCGGCGCATGACGTGGCAGCGCCAGCTCCACCTCTTCAGCCACCCGTTCTATTACATCGAGTACGGTATCGCCCGTCTGGGCGCGCTGCAGCTCTGGCTGCACGCGCTGGAGAAGGGTGAAAAGTCCGCCGTGGAGCTGTACATCAAGGGCCTGTCGCTGGGCGGAAGCCGCCCGCTGCCCGAGCTGTTCCGCGCCACGGGGCTGGAGTTCGACTTCGGCCCCGACACGGTAAAGCGCATCGCCGAGCGCGTGCAGAAGGAGCTGGAAAAGCTGCCGGAGTGAGCCGGGCCGGGCCGCGGGCTGATGCACGGGCTGGCGCCCACCGCCATCAGCCGGGGTCTTTCCCGTGGGCTTCTGACAGGCGGATCACTTCGTCGAGCCTGCCGCGGAGGTCGCGGAAGAGCGTCGGCGACCAGACGCGGTGCAGCGTCCAGCCTTGCCCCTCCAGCACACCGCAGCGGAAGAGGTCCCACTCCACCGGGTCTTCCGCGCCGGGGAAGCGGCTGGTGTCGCAGAGCACGCCGATGGTCACGTCCTCCGGGCGATGCGGGTGCCGCAGCGCAAGGTCCACGCAGAAGCCGTCGTTGCCCCAGTGGACGATCGAGCCCGCGCGGCACGTCGTCTTCAGCGTGTTCGCCAGCGCCTGCGCCACCGCCGAGGGCGTGCCGGAGGGCTGGACGATGACCTCGTCCGGCGGCACAAGCCGCGCTTCCACGCCCAGGGGCGATGCGTCGGCGCTCGCCGCCTCGTCCAGAACCTTGTTCGTCAGCGCGTAGGTCGTCGCGAGCTGCTCCGCGAACTGCAGATACGCCATCAGCAGCCACCCGCCCGAGGGCTGCTGGCCGTCGGGGATCGGCGGCAGCGACCTGTAAACCTCCGGCGGAATGGAGGTCACCAGGTGGACCTCCTCGCGCGCCCGCGTGATGAGCACGTTCAGCCGCCGCCCGCCGCCGGGCTGAGCGAGCGGGCCGAAGCGCCGGTAGAACCGCCCCGTGGGGTCCGGCCCGTACGTCGTGCTGATGATCATGTGGTCGCGCTCGTCGCCCTGGACGTTCTCGAGGTTCTTGACGAACAGCCCCGCCGCGGCCCCGTTCTCGCGTCTTTCCCTCGCCCGCGCGAGCGCCGCGCCGAAGGCGGGGTCCTGCGCCGCCAGCTCGTCGAGCTTCTCCACGATCAGGTCGCGCTGCGGCAGGTTGAAGCAGGCGATGCCGATGCTCGGCGGCTCGGCCCGGCGCAGCAGGTCCTTTACGATCCGGCACACCTCTTCCGCTTCGCGCACGTTGGTGCGGTCCGTGTACGTCCCGCCGACGTTGTAGAGCGTCAGCGGCGAGACGCGGATGCGGTTCCGCGGGTGCCCCGGAATCGCCTGCAACCGCCGGCCGTAGAAGTGCTCGTTGCTGAACGAAATCAGGTCGCTGTTGCGCGAGCGGTAGTGAACATCCAGGTACGCCTGCTCGATGTTCAGCCCCAGCGCCGCGCCCAGAAGGTCCTCCACTTCCGACTGCTGGGCCTCGAAGAGCTGCTGGTCGGACTCGATCTCTTCCACTTCACTCTGGGCCAGCGCCGTCTCAAAGAAGCGCGTGGGCGGGAGCTGCCTGGGGTCGCCGGCGATGACCAGCCGACGCGCGCGGGTGATGACCGGCAGCGCTTCCTCAAGCCGGCACTGGCTCGCCTCGTCGAAGATCACCACGTCGAACACCGGCTCGCGCGGGAAGATCTGCGCCACGGTCTCGGGGCTGGCCATCCACACCGGGCGCAGGTCCATCAGGGGGTCGCCGCCCTCCATGCCGCGACCCAACGCCAACACCTGGCGCAGCCGCATGGCGTGCCTGCCGCGGGTGGTGAGCCGACGGCGCACCTCCGCACCCGCGGAGCTGAGACGAGAGCCTGTGGAGTTCAGCAGGCGTGAACGCGCCCGCTCGGTCCAGTAGTGCAGCGCGGCGTCGCGCACTCTCTCGCGCTTCTCCGCCTCCAGCTCGGAATAGCGGGCAAACAGCGTCTGCACGCGGCGGGGATCAAGCCCGCGCAGCTCAGGGTCCGATTCCAGCCGCCGCGAAATCTCCGCCGCGACCGCGGCACGGCGCAGGCCCCGCGCCGCCGCGCCGGGGTCTGCGGACTCGCCCACAAGCCGCGACACAGCGCCGGAGATCGTGCCGGGAAGCTGCGCCAGCGCCTCGCGGATGCGCAGCACGTCCTCAAGCGTGCGCAACTGCGCCTGAAGCTCGGAGAAGGTCGGCAGCGCCGCCCCGCCCGCCCGCTGCGCCGCGTTGGTCTGCGCCAGCCACTGCGCGTCGAACAACCCCGTCCCCTGCGCCGCTTCTTCCAATACGGCCAATGCCGAGGCACGCGCGGGCGAAAGCCGCAGACCTTCCAGAAAGTCCCCCGCCTCTCCGCGCAGCGCCGCGGCGATCTGCCCATCCAGAGCGCTGAGCGCGGGCGCAGCGCCCAGCGCCCGCGCCGCTGCCGCCGCGGCGTGCGCCTTGAGCTGCCCGTACAGCTCTTCCTGCGCCGGCAGGCGCGGCCCGGCCTGCTCGCCGCTCAACTCTTCGAGCGTCTGACGCACCACGAGCGCCGCGCGCAACCATTGAAGGAACGACCTCGCGCGCGTTGCGGACTCGGGATTCAGCGGCAGGCCCAGCGGCGTGAGCACGCGCGAGGCGCGCGACCGAGCCCCGAACGCGATGAAGCCCCACCACTTCCCGCTCGCATGCAGGTACGCCTCCAGGTCGCCGAGCTGCGCATTCAGCGCCGTGATTGTGGGCGGATTGTCGCGCACCGCCGCGAGCAGCTCCGGGTCCTGGCGCGTGGTGCGGAACGTCTCGATCGCGGGCTTCGCGTCCGCAAGGGTCTTCTGCGCCCGCGCGGCGTCTGCCGCGCTGCGCCGCGCCCACAGGTCGCGCACCGGCTGAGGCGCTGCCTCCTGCGCGGCGAGGAGCGCTTTCAGCAGGCCCGTGCGTGCCGCGGCTTGATCCGCCAGCGGCATCGTCGGCAGGAACGCGGGCACGCGCGCATCCGCCGCGGCGTCGGCCCCCTGCGCCGCCTCGACCGTCTTCGCCATCAGCGCGCGGAAGTGGTCCATCGGCTTGGCGAGCAGCGTCGCCAGCGACAGCCCCGCCGCGAAGGTCCACGGGTTCTTCGGGTACGCGACATCCAGCGACCGCTGCAGCGTCTCGCGGATGATGGGCTGTACGTCCTCGAGCTCATCGAGCGAGGCTTGCAGCCCTTCGACCGGGTGCGATCCCTCCGCGAGTTCGATCCACTCGCCCACAAGCGTATGGAACGAAGGCCCGCCCGCCGGCGGCTCGGAGAGCGCGTCGTGCAGGTGCGTGAGCTGCGCGTGGATCTTCGCGAGGTCCTTGTCGATCTTCGCGACGCGCTCCGCCGCCCAGGAAACGGTGCGCACCTGGTCGAGCGATTCGAGCTGGGCGCGGATGCTCATGTACAGCTCGCGCTGATCGCGCTGCGGGTCGTGCACCACCGCGCACAGCGTGCCCAGCCCCAGCGCTCCCAGGCGGTTCGCCACCACGTCCAGCGCCGTGCGCTTCTCGCAGACGAACAGCACGCGCTCGCCGCGGGCCAGGTGGTCGCCGATGATGTTCGTGATCGTCTGCGACTTGCCCGTGCCCGGCGGGCCGTGGATCACGAGCCCCGCCGCGGTCCGCGCCAGGGCCACAGCGCGGGCCTGGCACGGGTCCGCCCGCACCACCAGCCGCTCATCGCTGAAGACCTTCGCCCTCCGCCCGCCCGTCTGCGGGGGCGGCGGCGGCGCGGCGGGCGCGGGCCTGTCGAGGCTCACGTTCGCGCGAAGAAAGCTCTCGATCGGCCCGCTCAGCGGCTCGCCCGCGAGCATCGCCTGCGTGTCGCGCAGCAGCCCTTGATTCGCGAGCGGAAACAGCCCCAGCACCGCGGAGCTGACGATCGACGGCTTGCTGTTCTCGTCCTCCGCCTTCGGCGCCGGCTCCAGCGGGATCGTCTCCGGCAGTGCTTCCTGCTGAAAGATCGCCGGCACGTCGATGCCCAGCGCGCGGGCCACGTGCCCGACCAGCTCCGCGATCTCGCGCCAGGGGTTTGTTCCGTCTTCGTCGATGAACTGCTGCTGGAGCTTGTGACCCGTGTTCTGCTCGATCCACGCGAGGAGCGCATCGTTCGCGACGACGCGGTCCACCTCGTCGCTCTTGCACTCCACCGCCACGCTCACGCTCGCCCCGGCCCGGATCGTGACCGCCACGGGGATGAACGCGATCGGCGCGAGGATGCGGCGCGTGCCCGGCTGGCGCGCGTTGGCGCCCACCGTCCCCGGCGGCAGGCTCACCAGCGGGTAGCCCACGTTGAGCACGTAGGCCCCCGTGTCGTTCTCGTACGTCTTCGCTTCCTCGACCAGCACGCGCAGCTTGGAGAGCAGCGAGGTCTGCTCGCTCCATTCCCGCTGCGCCGCGGCTTCCGCGGGGTCCACGGGCTCGGGCTCCCCGTTGCGCCGCGCGCCCCACCGCGTCGCGACCTTCGGGGCCGGCACTCGCGCGGTCAGCTCGAACTCCGCACCGTCGGAGAGCAGGTCCCGCAGCGCCGCGGCGGGCTCGCGATCCTTCAGCTTCGCAAGCTGCGTCAGGTCCAGGCGCTGACGGCTGGAGTGCGGTCGGCAGTTCAGGCTCGGCCCGCTCATGATCGCCGCGAACAGGCGGTCGAGCATGCGGGAAAGGATGCGGCTGCCCTCGGCTTCCATCAGGAGAGCAGTGTACTGGCCATGACCACTCCCGCACCGGGTACGCTACCCCCATGACCGCCCCCCACATGTCCCCCGAGCAGTTCCGCGAGCTGGGCCGTCGGATGATCGACTGGATCGCCGACTACTGGGAACGCTCGGGCTCCTTCCCCGTTCTCTCGCAGGTCAAGCCGGGGGAGGTCAAGCACGCCCTGCCCGCAGAGGCGCCGAGCCAGGGCCTGCCCGACTGGAGCCCGGTCTTTGAAGACCTGGAGCGCATCATCCTGCCCGGCATCACGCACTGGCAGTCGCCCACGTTCTTCGGCTACTTCCCCGCCAACGCTTCCGGGCCGGGCGTGCTCGGCGAGCTGCTCAGCGCGGGGCTGGGCGTGCAGGGGATGCTCTGGGCCACCAGCCCGGCGTGCACGGAACTGGAAGAGCGTGTGATGGATTGGCTGGTGGATGCGCTTGGCCTGCCGCGGACGTGGCGCAGCGATGCGGGCGGCGCGGGCGTCATTCAGGGCACGGCGAGCGAGGCGGCGCTGGTGGCGCTTGTCGCCGCGCGTCAGCGAGCCCGGCGCGCAGGCTGGAACGAAGAAGCCCCGCTCATCGTCTACGCCTCGCATCAGGCGCACTCGTCCATCGAAAAGGCCGCGATGGTCGCGGGCATTTCGCGCGGCGCCGGGGACCGCGAGCGCGTGCGCCTCGCCCCCGTGAACGCCGATACGAGCGTCAACGCCGCGGCGCTCGAGCGCATGATCGCCGATGACGTGCTCGCGGGCCGGTGGCCCTGCATGGTCTGCGCCACGCTGGGCACCACAGGCACGCTGGGTTTCGACTCCATCGCCGACGTCGCCCTTGCCATCCGCCGCGCGGGCGCGCAGGCGTGGCTGCATGTGGACGCGGCGCACGCAGGCGCGGCGTGCGTCTGCCCCGAGTTCCGCTGGATGCTCGACGGCGCCGACGCCGCGGACTCCTTCTGCTTCAACCCCCACAAGTGGCTGCTGACCAACTTCGACTGCGACTGCTTCTGGGTGCGCGAGAAGCAGCGCCTGGTCGATGCGCTCTCCATCACCCCCGAATACCTCCGCACCGTCGCGGCGGACGCGGGTCTGGTAACCGACTTCCGGGACTTACAGGTGCCGCTGGGCCGCCGCTTCCGCGCCCTCAAGCTCTGGTTCGTCATCCGGCACTACGGCCTGGAGGGGCTTCAGGCGCATATCCGCGAGCACGTGCGCCTTGCCGCGCTCCTCGAAGATCTGATCCGCGCCGACCCGCGCTTCGAGCTTGTCGGCACGCGCCGCCTGAATCTGGTCTGCTTCCGCCTCCGCGGCGGGGCCGAGGCCGACGAGGCGACCCGCCGCCTGCTGGAGCGCGTCAACGCCCGCGGCCGGGTCTTCGTCACCCACACCGTCTTTGAGCACGAGGGCGCTCCCCGGTACGTCATCCGCATGGCCGTGGGCTCCCCCCAGACCCGAGAGGGGCACGTCCGCGCCGCGTGGGCGGAGATCCAGTCGCAGGCGGGTTAGGATGCACGCATGATGAAGTGGCTGATGTTGCTCGCCGCCCTGGTGCTCGGCGGCTGCTCCGCGCCCGGATCTCCGGAGTTCGAGGTCGGCGCGGGCGAGTACGACGCCGCGTTCAACGCCGCGCGCGAAGTCCTGCGCGAGCACCGCTTCCAGCTCGAGCGTGTGGACGCCGCGGCGGGGGTCATCACCACCCAGCCGAAGAACACCGGCGGCGCGGCCTCACCCTGGGACACCGAGCAGAGCACCCTGGGGCAGGAGCTGGAAGACCTGCTGAACATGCAGAAGCGCGTCGTGCGCGTGACCTTCAACCGCGCCGCGTCGGTCAGGGGGCGCGTCGAGGTCACGGTTTATCGCGTGCAGACCCCCAACCTGCGCCCCTCCAGCCGCGCCATCGCGCTGACGAGCACCACCATCGACCCGCAGGCGGTGGCGCAGGGGGTAGGCGGTTCTTACGAGACACCCGTGTCGCAGGACTCTCGCCTGGCGGCGCGGCTCGCCCAGGCCATCGCCGCGCGCATCCCGCGCGGGAAGTAGCGGCCCGCCGCGCGGTACCATGCCGCGGGAGGCTGTGTGAAGGATCAGTACAGCGGCGACGTCAACGACTATCGCAAGTACGGTATTTTGCGCGCGCTCGCGGAGGCGGGGCTTTCCCTCGGCGTCTGCTGGATGCTCACGCCCGACGACGGACGCACGGACGGCAAGCACACCTCCTACCTCTTCCAGCCCGCGCGCTGGAGGCGGCTTGATCCGGCGCTCTTCGACGCGCTTGCGGGCATCGTCGCCTCGCGCCGGTGCGTGGCCGCGGTGGAGCAAAGCGGCGTGCTCGGTTCCGCGGCGTTCTTCAGCGAGCAGGTGCCCGACCGCGCGCCCGAACGCGAGACGTGGTTTGATAACTCCCTTGCCGCGCTCGCAGGGCGAGATCTGATCTTCTTCGATCCCGACAACGGGCTGGAAGTCGCCTCCGTTCCTTACGGGCGAGTGAACTCGTCCAAGTACCTTTACTGGCGCGAAGTGGCGCGTGCGTGGCAGAACGGCCACTCGCTCCTGATCTATCAGCACTTCCCGCGTCGGGAGCGCAGCGCGTTCATCCGCGCGCTCTCCCAGCGCTTCGGCGAGCACTGCCCCGGCGCGGAGGTCGCGTGCCTGTCCACCTCCTTCGTCGCCTTCTTCGCCGTGGCGCAGGAGCGGCACAAAGACGTGATGCGCGCGGGGCTGAAGCGTGCCTCTCGCTTTGCGCACAAGCCGGACGTGACGGAGCCTCTGCTATGCGGCTGATGCTTGCCTTCGCGCTGGCGTGTCTGCTCTGCCGGAGCGTACAGGCGCAGGGGTGGGTGTGCGCCGAGGGCGGAGGCACTGGCAGCGGCGCATGGGCCGCGGAGATGTACGGCTGGATGGTGGAAAAAGGCGGCGGGGGCCACGTCGTGTTGCTCGGCGCGGTGGAGCTGGATGAACAGCCCGACCCGCGTGAAGCGGCATTCATCCGCGCCGGGGCGAAGTCGGCGCAGAGCCTCGTCATCACAGCCGCGAACGCCGACACGCAGGAAACCTTTGACGCCATCAACGCCGCGTCCATCGTCTTCATCCGCGGCGGGTCGCAGAGCCGCTACGTCGAGTGGTGGAAGGGCACGAAGACCGAAGCCGCCATCCGCGCCGTCTTCGCCCGCGGCGGAGTCGTGGGCGGCACAAGCGCCGGCTGCGCCATCCTCGGCGAAGTCACCTACGACGCCCTCCACGGGTCGCTGCGGCCCGAGGAAGTCATCAAAGACGCCCGCCACCCGGACCTCACGCTCACGCGAGGCTTTCTCGGCCTGGTCCCCGGCGTGCTCTTTGATACGCACTTCGGCGAGCGCGCCCGCCTGCCGCGATTGGCGGTGATGCTCGCCCACTGCCGCGAGGACTTGAAGGTTGAACCCCTCGGCATCGGCCTCGACGCGCGCACGGCGCTGTGCATCGGCCCCGACGGCATCGCGGAGGTCAAAGGCGAAGGCCGCGCCGTGCTGCTGGCGCTCTCACCCGCGACCACTGCCGCGATTGCGAAGGATGCTCCACCGACGATCGAATCCATGCCCGCGCTGACCCTGCCCGCGGGAACAAAGCTCGATCTTCGCCGGCGCGCCGTTTTGAAGGACGCGGGCCCAAAGCCCGCACCGCCCTTCGCTGCCTGCATCGAGCCCGTCAAGCTGAACGGCGGCGACGGTGATAAGGAAGGCGACCGCCGAAAGGCGAAGTGGACCACGCTCTGTGAGCAACCCCGCGTGCTCGCTGCGACGGACGCCTACTCCAGCGCTCAGCGCACCATGCAGCGTGCCGAAAAGGAGCTGCTGCACAAGGGCTCCGCCGTCGTCCTGCTCGCCGCGGCGGGAATCAACCTTCGCGCGGAAGGCTCCGTCATCCACGTCCTGGCTCGCGACGATACGCCCCCCTCCGCGCTGCTTGTGATCGACGGCCTCCGCCCAGGACCTGCACAGCCCGACTGGGTGATCGGCGAGAAAATCGTCCCTCTGCGGCTGCATCTGCTGGCGCCGGGCCGGGGGTTTGACCTGATCTCGGGCACGCCACTGCTCCAATCACGCGGCGAGTGAAAGCAAGACACGCCCTCTCCGAACAACGCTCGGGAGGTGCTCCATGCTGCTCCGCCTTGCCCGTCGCGTTCTGTTCCTCCCCATCTGGGGCTTGTGGAAGCTCTACAACGGCCTGTGGTGGGCCTTCGCCGACGACCCGCCCGCTCCGGACGCCGCCAAGGACGGCGCGGGCGAACCCGTCGCCGTCACGAACCCTGAAACCACCCTTAAGTGGGGCTTCGGCACAACTCTCGCAACCTCCGTCCTCAGCGGCGCGGCGTGCTCCGCGGCGTTCGATGAAGAGATGCTGCGCGAGACCACGGCATGGTCGCTATGGGCGTGGATCACCGCCGTCACCGCGGTGGCAAGCGTGATCGCGGTGAAGAAGATCGCACGCCGCCAGGCGGAGCTGCGCGCCTCGGGCTGGCGCGGGCACGTCCGCGCCACCGCCGCGGGCTTCGCCGACATGGGCCGCTCCGCCTGTCACGCCGCCGCGGCGACCGGGCACGCGGCGATCAACGCGGGCCAGCGTGCCGCCCGCTTCTGCCGCTCCTCCTGCGACGCCGCACGCCGGGTCGGAAGCCGGCTGAAGCCCTCCGGGGGCTGACCGCCGCGTACTGTCCCGCATGGACATGACCCCGCAGCGCTGGGAATACACCAGGAACTACCTGCACGACGTCTTCGGCCGCCCCGATGAGCAGCTCGCGACGCTGATGCAGCGGGCGGTCGCCGCGGGGTTGCCGGATATCGCCGTCTCCGCGGATGTGGGCCGGATGCTGCAGCTGCTCGCGATGATGGCCTGCCGCGGACAGGGAGCGCGCGGGGCGATCATCGAGGTTGGCACGCTCGCGGGCTACTCGGGCATCTGGCTCGCCCGCGGCCTTCCTCCCCACGGCAAGCTCACCACCATCGAGCTGGACCCCAAGCACGCCGCCTTCGCGCAGAGCGAGTTCCAGCGCGCGGGCGTCGGCGGCCAGGTCAGCATCATCACCGGCGCCGCGCTCGACGTGCTGCCGCGACTCGCGCGGGAGATGGGCGCCGCGTCCATCGACCTTGCCTTTATTGATGCCGTCAAAACGGAGTATCTGCGCTACTTCGAAGTCCTCAAGCCGATGATCCGCCCCGGCGGGCTTCTGGTGGCGGACAACACGCTCGGCAGCGGCAACTGGTGGATCGACTGCGAGAGCGACCCCACCCGCACCGCGGTGGACGCCTTCAACCGCGCCGTCGCAACCGATCCCGACTTCGTGGCTTCGTGCGTGCCGATCCGCGAAGGCGTGGTGATCGCTCGCCGCGTGTAAGCGGTGCGCCGTCCGACGAAGGGGACCTCCATGTGGATGCTGTGGATCGTGCTCTGGATCATCGGCCTGGTCGTGCTTGCCGTGCTGGTGCTTTACATCCTGGGCAAGCGACTGCCCGAGGAGCACGTCGCGAGCGCTTCCGTCGTTCTCAGCCGGCCGCGTCAGGCGGTGTGGGACGTGATCTCCGACATCGCCGGGCACAGGAAGTGGGTAAAGGGGCTCGACGACATCGAGCGTCTGCCCGACCGCGACGGCTGCGAGATCTGGCGGCAGCGCATGGGCCGCAACAGCTTCGTGCTCGTCTTCAGGGAGAAGCAAGCACCGGAGCGCATGGTGGGCACCATCGACGACGACAATCAGTTCTTCAGCGGACGATGGGAGTATCTTCTGACCGAAGAACCCCGCGGCACGCGCGTCAAGCTCACGGAATACGGGCGCGTGCGCCTCGCCATCCCCCGCGCGATGATGGAATACATGATGGGCAAGGACACCTACCTGAAGAAGCACCTGCGCGACCTTGCCGCACACTTCGGCGAGCCGGACGCGAAGATCGAGAGCGGGCGATAACTCACGGCGCGCTCGGGCCGGGTCTGCCTTCGCCTTCTTCCGCCGGCTTCACCTCTGCATCCTTCGCCACTGGCACGGGCGGCTGCCACTTCGCGGGCGGCAATCGCTCTCCCGCGGTGATCGCGAGAATCGCCATCGCCGTCCCGTACGCCGCGCTGCGCTCAAAGACGCGGTCGTTCCACGAGCCATCCCCGCGGCGCACGGAGAAGAGCAGCTCGTCGATGCGCCGTCGGTACTCGGCCCGCTCCGCGCGCGGCAGCATCTCCGCGCCTTGAGCCGCGTAATAGTGCGCGAACATGAAGTAGTACGGCGCCACGGCGTACGGCCCTGCGTGCGTGCCCGGCATGGCGCGGCGCCTGTCCAGCCATTCCCAGTGCGTGATGAACGCATCGCACGCCCCGCGCACGGAAGAGAGCGAGCCGCGACCGGCCAGCAGCAGCGTCGCCTCCGTGGCGCACATCCGCCCCGTCGCGCCGGGCACGCCGTCGCTGCGCTGCTGCTGACGCCCCGCCACGCCCGAGTACGCCACCGCTCCGCTCGCGAACTTCGACTTCTCCAGAAAGTCCAGGCCGCGCCGCACGACATCCGCGTCCACCTCGTACCCCGCCGCGGCGGCCTCGAACAGCGCCTGCAACGCGCGGCTGGTCATGAACGACGACGGCGCTCCCGGTGTTTCCCGTCCCGGCGGACGCGCGTAGTTCCACCCCCCCACCCGCGGCGTCTCGAGCTTGTGCACCGCGTCGAGATAAAACGCCATCGCTCGCTCCCCCTCTTCCGCGAGCTTTTCGGGAATCAGCTTCTGCCGCTTCAGGCGCGCGAGCGTCGCCACCGCCTCGATGTGTCCCCAGCTGCGCACGTCGTACCCGCCCTCGTACGAATCGATGGACAGGTCCCTCTCGTTTCGGCTTTCGCAGATGAAGCGCAGCGCCTTCTCCACCGCGCGCTGCCGCTCCGGGTCGTCGGCGTATCCCGGCGCCTCGGCCAGCGCGAGCGCGCAGATCGCCGTGCCCCCGACCCGATAGCCCCAGGGAATCTGCCCGCGCACGCGGTACACGCCCTCATAGGGCCACTCCGCGCCGCCCTTGCCCTGCTGCAATCGCAGAATAGCCGCGATGCCCTCCTTCACCGCTTCGGCGCGCAGAGCATCGGTGACTTGCACGGGCGTGGGCTCGGGCCTGGGCGGCTGTGCCGCCGCGGGTAGAGCAAGAACCGCTGCCAGCAGGATGGCGACGCGCATGCCACACACTACCAGAGCATGCGCGCCGGCGGGAGCTGATGTGCCTGCTTCTCAGCGGCGGACGATCGTGCTGCGGTGGCGCTCGCCCGCGGCCTTGAGCACTTCCATCGCGCTGGCGCCGTCGGTGGGCGTGCTCAGCGTGAAGAGCAGCTTGGTCGTGCCGATCATGATCTCGTCGCCGTCGTTCAGGAACGTCTCACCCGTCACCGGGCGGCCGTTGATGGTCGTGCCGTTGCTGCTCTTCATGTCCGTCAGCACGTACCCCTGCCGATCCGCGTCGAAACGCACCTGCGCGTGCCGACGGGACGCGAGCTGGTCTTCCACCTGAAGGGAGATCGAGGGGTCGCGCCCGAGCACGGCAGTGCTCGTGCCCAACGGAAGAAACAGGCCCTTCTGCTTGCCGTCGATGATGATGATGGCCGCCATCGGGAACCCCCTATGGAAGTGGTTTCCATCGTAGCAGAACGCGGGCCGGAATCTACGGCCATCAGCAGACTTACAGCCGTTCGAACCCCGGCAGCGGCCCCACCAGAGGCAGGCAATATTCCACAAACTCGCGGCTGACGTTGTTATGACCGTTGAAGAACGCCGGGGGCATCCGCCGCGTCTTCGCCGCCACGTCGCTCAGCTCCACCCTCCGATAAGTCGAAAGATAGGGCTGGCCGTTGTCCTTCCCCAGCCACAGCTCGTTGCCGCTCCCCTGCCGCACGATCGCCACGCTGCCGTCCTGGTGCCCCGCCATCGCGAGCTGTGCGGCGTACTGCCCGCACCGACGAGCCTCGCGCTGGTCGATCGGGCTGGGGTCCGGCCAGCAACGCTGCACGTAACCAAAGGTGTCGGCCCGGACCCGCGGCGGCTTGCCCCCCGCGGGCGTCAGCCGGTCCTTCAGAAAGTCCGCGAGCGCGTCGCCCAGCGCCCCGCTGCCGGAAAGCTGCACGTTGCCGTGGGCGTCCATCTGCCCGCCCCGGATGAGCTGCGCCCCGATCGAGCTGCCCATCTTGTCGGTGATGCCCTCGCTGACGACGAGGTGGCACCGCCCCTTCTTCGAATACACCGCCTCCACGTCGGCCAGGAACTGCTCGAGGTCGAAGGGAACTTCGGGGCAGTAAATAAGCTGCGGTCCGTCGGTCGATTCCTCCGGCTCGATGGGGTTGAGGTCCCGGTCGTGGCGGCGGGCAAGAGCGCTCGCGGCGGTCAGGAACCCCGCGTGCCGCCCCATCACCACGTTGATCTTGATCCCCGGCAGGGAGATGTTGTCCAGGAAGTCCGCCATGCACGCCATGGCGACGAACCTTGCCGCGGAGGGAAAGCCGGGCGTGTGATCGTTCTCCATGAGGTCGTTGTCCACGGTCTTGGGGACGTGGAAGCAGCGCATGTCGTAGCCCGAGGCGACGGCCATCTCGCGCACGATGCGGCAGGTGTCGCTGCTGTCGTTGCCGCCGATGTAGAAGAAGTAGCGGATGTCGTGCTTTTTGCACGCCTCAAGCACGCGCTCGCAGTACGCCGCGTCGGGCTTGTCGCGCGTCGATCCCAGCGCCGCCGAGGGCGTCGCCGCGAGCCGGTCGAGGCGGTCCTGGTGCATGTCCGTCAGGTCGATCAGATCGCCTCTGGTCAGCCCCTTCACGCCGTGACGCATGCCCAGGACGCGCGGCACCACCCCCGCAGCGTGCAGCCCCGACCGCAGCCCCTCCACCACTCCCACCAGCGACTGGTTGATGACGGCCGTGGGCCCGCCGGACTGCCCGATGATTGCGTTGCCGCGGATGAGATCGGAGCGTGGCATAGATCAAGAGTACATCATCGGTCCGATGACCATGTTTTCATGCGTTCACAGGAAGCGCGAGCGCAGCTCCGGGGTGGGCATCATGCACGCCTCGCGCTTGCCGAACCAGCGGTAGCGGTTACGGGCGATCCAGTCATAGAGCCAGTCCCGCACCCCTGCGGGCAGAACGATCAGCCCCGACAGCAGCGGCCAGGGCTGGCGCAGCAGGCGCGCGATCCGCAGCACCGCCTCGGAGCGCGTGTACACCCGCCCGTTCTCGACCAGCACCACGCTGTCCCTCGGCGGCGTGCGTCCGCCCAGGAGTCTGTCCGCCTGTTCTGATTGCAGCGGGGCGAACCGCAGCACGCCCCGCGGGTCGTTGCGGATGATGAAAACCACGGACCCGTTGCACAGGTTGCACACGCCGTCGAAGAGGACGACCGGGTGGTCCACGCCCAATTGTGGCCGCCTACCGGCGCGCCGGCTTTTGCACCGCGATGCGCAGGTTCTTCAGCGTTGCTCTGCAATGCGACCGCAGCACCGCCAGCCCTCCCCCCCGCTGCCATTGGTCCATCTCGAAGCACGCCGCGGCATCGGTGCAGGCCACGTGCAGCACCCCGCCGGGTGTCAGCTTCACGGGTCGGCACAGCTCCGCCAGACCTTCGGGCAGCAGTTGCCCCCACACCTCGTCCAGCCCCCCCAGCGCCCCCGCCCGACGCACCACCTGCTTGCGCAGGGCCTCCACTTCCGCGACGATGGAGAGATCCCGCTCCGGTGGGTTGCGGTACTTGCGCAGGGCGCGGAGCTGTTCTTCGGGGCTGAGGCGTCGCACGAACGCATGCTACCGCGGCGGACAAAGCCGCCTGCTACATTTGACGCAATGTCCGCAGCCGCCGCACACACCCCCACTACTGCGATTCACATCGACCGGATCACCAAGTCCTTCCCCGGCATCGGCGGCGGCATCACCACCGCCGTGGACAACGTCTCCCTCCGCATCGAGGCAGGGGAGCTGTTCTTCCTGCTGGGCCCCAGCGGCTGCGGCAAGACCACCCTGCTGCGGATGATCGCCGGGTTCATCGAGCCGACCTCCGGCAAGCTGCTGTTCATCGAGGGCGGGCAGGAGCGTGATGTCACCTACCTCCCACCCAACAAGCGCAACACCGGCATGGTCTTCCAGAGCTACGCCCTCTGGCCCCACATGACCGTCGCCGAGAACGTCGCCTTCGGACTGGATGTCCGCAAAGTCCGGGGCGAGGAGCGCAACCGGCGGGTGATGGAGGCCCTCGCCGCAGTCCGGATGCAAGACTATGCCCAACGAAAGCCTAACCAGCTTTCGGGTGGCCAGCAGCAGCGCGTTGCCCTGGCGAGGGCATTGGTTATCAGACCTTCCGTGCTTCTGCTGGACGAGCCGCTTTCGAATCTGGATGCGAAGCTCCGAATCGAGCTGCGCTCCGAGATTCGTCGGATCTGCAAGGAGGCCGGCACCACCACCATCTACGTCACCCACGACCAGAAGGAAGCCCTGAGCATGGCGGACCGGGTGGCGATCATGAAGAACGGGGTGGTCCAGCAGATGGGCACGCCCGAGGCTCTGTACCGGCGGCCCGCCTCCCGTTTCGTCGCCGAGTTCCTCGGGGAAACCAACCTCATCGAGGCCAGGGTCACGAAGGTCGCGGAGAGCGGGGTATCGCTCGAGACGGCGGCGGGTCCGCTCATCGCCCGCTCCCCCCTGCCGCGGGAGGCCAACGGCAGGGTGCTCGCCTCCATCCGTCCCGAGGCGCTCAGCCCGGCTTCCGAGCCCGGCCCCAACACCCTTCCGGCCCGCATCCTGGAGACGGTCTATCTCGGCGAGGTCGCCCAGCACGATGTGGAGCTGCCCGGCGGGATCACGCTCAAGATGGCCGTGCTCAACCCCGGATCGGACCGTTCCGGCCTGACCCACGTTCGCGTGGCCCCCGAAGATGTCGTGATGGTGCCGGCCTAAGCGGCGTTCGCCGCGGCCGGTGTTCCACGTGGAACACGCACGCAGAACTTCGCCCCCGGCCCGCCGGGCCGGTCCAGCCACACTTTGCCCCCGGCGTGACGGGCCAGGCGGTCGCAGATGGAGAGGCCCAGGCCGGTGCCGTAGCCGCTCTTCGCCGCGAAGGGCCGGAAGAGCAGGGGGATCATTTCGTGCGGAACGCCGGGGCCGTCGTCCTCGACCTCAAGGAGGATGTCGTTGCCTGCCTCCCGCACCCGGATTTCGGCGTGCCCTTGCTGTCCCATCGCTTTGATGGCGTTGAGGAGGAGGTTCAGGACGATCTGCTGGAGAGCCGTGGCGCTGATCGCCGCGGTGATGTGCGGTTCGCACTGCACGCGGATGGAGACACCCTTGCGTGTTCCACGTGGAACACAGGCCACGGCGTCTTCCACGGCCTGCCTGACCTTGCAGAACCGGGGCTCAGAGTCCGCATCCCCGCGGGCGAGCTGGAGGATGGCCCCCGCTGTCGCCGCGGCCTGCTGGCCTCCCTGCACGGCACGCTCCAGGGCCTTGGCGACCAGCTCCTCGTCGTCCGGGCTGGCCTGGGCGAGCTGGGCGTAGTTGATGATGGGCGTCATGAGGTTGCTCACCTCGTGCGCCACCATCGCCCCAAGGGTGCCGATCGTCGCCAGCTGCTCGGCCCGCCGCAGCTCCTGCCGCAGCAGGGTGACTTCACGCTGCAACTCCTCGAGCTGCCGGAGCAGGTCGGGGCATGCCGTGAGAGATTGACCTGTGGCGGGCTGGGGCATGGTGTGCTTGCTTTATCGGCACGCCAAGGCCCCGGCTTCGGCTTAGGTCAGAGACTCACTTTGCCAGCGGATTCCGCTGTCGATAGGACGGGTCAGCCATTGACGCACGGCGTCTGGCCGGATGTCCCGCTCCCCGATGGTGCGCAGGTCGGCCCACTCGAAGGCGATCTGGTCTTCCTGGCTCTCGACCTCGTCGGTCGAAAGTTCCACGTGGAACACCAGGTTCAGCTCGTGCCGGACTCGGCGCCCCTGCCGGAAGATGTGCTCGTGGACGAAGGCGAGGTCGCCGACATTGATGTCGATTCCGGCCTCTTCCTGCATCTCCCGGGCCAGGGCCGCTGCCGCGGTCTCTCCGAACTCCACGTGCCCGCCGGGCAGGTAGAAGTATCCGTGCTTCAGGTTCTTGCACAGCAGCACGCGGCCGTCGCTGATAGCGAGCGCGCGGCTGATGACCTCGATTTCGAGTCCTTCCTGCATGACTTCCTTCCTGCTGCGTGCATCACGCCGCGGCGCTTGTTACCATCTGCGCGCCGCAACGACAACTGAAAGGAGATCCGCATGGACGCGACAAAGAAGCCCGCGCAGGCGGTGGAAGCCAAGACGCCCGCACGCCGACTGGGGCGCGGCCTGAGCAGCCTCATGGCACTGGGCACGCCTGTTGCCGTGACTCCGACGCAAGTCCCTGCCCCCCAAGCAGTTAGCAGATCGGACAACAAGTTATCGGACTTTCAATCGATCCCGGTGGCGGAGATTTCGCCCAGCCGGTATCAGCCCCGCAAGACGATGGAGCCGGAGGCGATCGCCCGTCTGGCCGAGTCGATCAAGCGGTCTGGGGTGATGCAGCCGGTGATCGTGCGGCCGGTGGCGGGGGGGAAGTACGAGCTGGTGGCGGGAGAGCGTCGCTGGCGTGCGGCACAGGCGGCGGGGCTGATGGCGGTGCCCGCGCTGGTGCGGCCGATGTCGGACGAGCAAGCCGCGGAGTGGGGGCTGGTCGAGAACGTCCAGCGTGAGGACCTCAATCCGATGGAGCGGGCGTGGGCGCTGAAGTCGTTGGGCGAGAAGTTTAATCTGCAGCAGAGCGAGCTTGCGGAGCGCGTGGGGCTGGAGCGCTCGACTGTGGCGAACCTCATCCGCCTGTGCGAGCTTGAGCCCGAGATCGCGGAGATGATCGTGAAGGGCCAGCTTTCGGCGGGGCACGGCAAGGCGCTGCTCGCCGCGGCTCCGGGGCCGGGTCGCGTCAACCTCGCGAAGGAGGCGGTGACCTTCAACTACTCGGTCCGCAAGCTGGAGAGCCTCGCCGCGGCGAGGGGCGAGAACAAGCCCAAGGGCCGGCCGGGTCCGATGGATGAGCTGGGCGCCCGCCTGGCGAGCCAGCGGGACCTGGAGCGTCAGATCGGGCAGCAGCTCGGCACGAAGGTGCAGATCAGCACAGACCGCAGCGGCAAGCGCGGCAGGCTCATCATCGAGTTTTATGGGCTCGACCACTTCGACGGCCTGCTGTCGCGCCTGAACATCCGCACGACGTGAGCGGACGCGGCACACCCGCGCCAGACGTCACAACCCGGTCACACTCCCATCCACGGCCCGGCCCTCCGGAGGTTCGCTGGCAGCGGGCCGCCTTCAACCGGAACCTTAAGCGTGTGTTTCAGGACGGCGCTGCGGACGCGCCGCGACGGAGGGCTACTGATGCGCTTCAAACCCTGCCCTTGGTCCGTGCTCGGCGGGCTGCTGATCGCGTTCTCGATGGCGGTGGTGATTTTCGCCCAGGCGGGCAACCTCCAGCCGCTCATCAACTCATGGGCCGTGGCAAGCAAAGCTCCCCAGAAGCCCACCGTCAGCCTGAGCGAGCTGAAGTCCGTCGTCGCGCGTCTGGAAGAGCTGGAGCGGAAGCGCGCGGCCACGCCCCCGACGCCCGCGCCGGTGATTTCGCCCGACTATCACAAGGTCACGCAGGTCCTGGCGCGTCTGGAGGCGATGGAGCAGCGGCGGCTCGCGGCGATGAATGCACAGCAGAAGCAGCAGCCCTCGACGGGCGCGCCGCAGAAGGCGCAGCAAACGGGCGCAACCAAGACGGCGGCCAAGCCCCGCACGACGGCTGCGACTCAACAGCAGCGGGGCGCGTACGTGAAGGCGACAACGACAGCGCCGATCTCCTTCGGCTCGGCGCCCACGGCGCCGCTGGTGACACTGGGCACGACGGTGCAGCCGACGCGGGGGCCTTCCCAATGAACAAGGCCCGGTTGCCCGGGCCTGAAGGTCTGGCGTTGTCCATGTGAATCAGTGAGCCGTCGCGGCGGGCGTCAGCCGGCTGGGACGGTCGAAGAGCGTGAGACGCTGCCAGTCGTTCCAGAGCATGCGGTTGTTCTGGTCGATGGTCAGGCCGCGGGCGTTGTAGTAGTCAACGGGGCGCTGGTGGAGGGTCAGCATCTCGGGCGAGTGGTCGCCGTCAACGGTGCTGCAGCCGACCAGGCCCGCGGCGAGGGTCAGCAGGGAGAGGGACAGGACAGAACGTGCGGTGCGGCTGCGCATCTGGAACTCCTGTGTGGGGGTGAGTTTGTAACTCAAACTCGGCTGCCCGTCAAACCCCGTCTGCCGGTTGAGGGGCCCCTTGGGCGGCATCTCTCGCGGGCGCAGGCAGATACGGCACGCCGGCCCGGTCGGTTTCCGGGCCTTTCTGGACCTGGCGCAAGTCCCTGTCGTTCCTGGTGCTGGGCTGTCACTCCGGCAGGAGGGAGGTGGGGTGGCCGCAACCGGGCGGGGCTGTGGGGGCCATTCAGGCTGGCGCGCCCCTTGCATTAAGCACTGGGGACCAGAAACCAGGCAAGGAGCCCCATATGCGACCGGACAGGATGACGACGACAGCCCAGCAGGTACTTGCGGACGCGCAGGCCCTTGCCGGCACCAGGTCCAACCCGGAGGTCACGCCGCTGCACGTGCTCGCGGCGATGCTGACGGACCGGAACGGGCCGGGGTGGTCGCTGGTCGCGAAGGTGGGTGCGGACCCGGCGCGGGTGGCGCAGCTCGCGGAGGCGGAGATCGGCCGGCTGCCGACGACCAGCTCCGGCGCGGGGAGCGCGGGGCGGTCGATCATGGATCTGCTGACGAAGGCGGACGCCGAGGCGCGGCGGATGAACGACGCCTACATCAGCTCGGAGCACCTGCTGCTCGCCGCGGCGGACGTGGGGGGGACGGCGAAGGACGTGCTCTCGGCGGTGGGGGTGACGAAGGCGCGGATCGAGGAAGCGATCAAGGCGATCCGCACGGCGTCGGGCGTGTCGAACATCAGCGACCAGAACGCGGAGCAGCACTTCGAGAGCCTGAAGAAGTACGCGATTGATCTCACCGAGCGTGCGCAGCAGGGCAAGCTCGACCCGGTGATCGGCCGCGACGAGGAGATCCGCCGGTGCATGCAGGTGCTGAGCCGGCGGACGAAGAACAACCCGGTGCTGATCGGCGAGGCGGGCGTGGGCAAGACGGCCATCGCCGAGGGGCTGGCGCAGCGCATCGTGAACGGCGACTGCCCGGAGGGGATGCGCAACAAGCGCATCATGGCGCTGGACGTGGGCGCGCTGCTGGCGGGCGCGAAGTACCGCGGCGAGTTCGAGGAGCGCCTCAAGGCCGTGCTGCGCGAGGTGATGAACAGCAAGGGGGAGATCATCCTGTTCATCGACGAGCTGCACACGATCATCGGCGCGGGCGCGGCGGAGGGGGCGGTGAGCGCGGGCAATCTGCTCAAGCCGGCGCTGGCGCGCGGCGAGCTGCGCTGCATCGGCGCGACCACGCTCGACGAGTACCGCAAGCACATCGAGAAGGACCCGGCCTTCGAGCGGCGCTTCCAGCCCATCTACGTCGATCAGCCGACGGTGGAGCAGACCGTGGCGATTCTGCGCGGGCTCAAGCCGCGGTATGAGGCGCACCACGGGGTGCGCATCCTCGACGGGGCGATTCTCGCTGCGGCGCAGCTCAGCCATCGGTACATCGCCGACCGCTTCCTGCCGGACAAGGCGATCGACCTGATCGACGAAGCCGCGGCGCGTCTGCGCATCGAGAACGACAGCATGCCGAGCGAGCTGGACGAGCTTCGCCGGCGGATCATGCAGCTCGAGATCGAGCGTGAGGCGCTGCGGATCGAGGCGGAGGGAAGCAGCGGGCGCGAGGGCGTCACCAAGGCGGGGACGCAGCGCGAGCTCGAGCGTGTGGAGAAGGAGCTGAGCGAGCTGCAGGAGCAGAACCGCGCCCTGACCGCGCGCTGGGAGCAGGAGAAGCAGGGCCTCGACGCCGTGAAGGGCATCAAGGAGGAGATGGAGCGCAAGCAGGTGGAGCTGGAGCAGGCGCAGCGCCGCGGCGACCTGGAGCGCGCGGCACGCATCCGCTACGGAGAGCTGCGCGACCTGCAGCTCAAGCTGGAGCAGGCGGAAAAAGCGCTCGAGGAGCAGAAGAACCGCGGCGAGGCGCTCGTGAAGGAGGAGGTGGACGCGGAGTCCATCGCCGAGGTCGTGGCGCGGTGGACGGGCATCCCCGTGGCGCGGCTCGTCGAGGGCGAGCGCGAGAAGCTCACGCGGATGGAGGAGCAGCTCGGGAAGCGCGTCGTGGGTCAGGAGCACGCGCTGAAGGCGGTGTCCGACGCGGTGCGTCGCTCGCGCGCGGGGCTGAGCGATCCGAACAAGCCGATCGGCAGCTTCCTGTTCCTGGGGCCGACGGGCGTGGGCAAGACGGAGACGTGCCGCGCTTTGGCGGAGTTCCTCTTCGACACCGAGGAGGCGATGGTGCGCATCGACATGAGCGAGTACGGCGAGAAGCACGCCGTGGCCCGCCTGGTCGGCGCGCCTCCGGGCTATGTGGGGTATGAAGAGGGCGGGCAGCTGACCGAGGCGGTGCGGCGCCGGCCCTACTGCGTGGTGCTGCTGGACGAGATCGAGAAGGCGCACCCGGACGTGTTCAACATTCTGCTCCAGGTGCTGGACGACGGCCGGCTGACGGACGGCCAGGGCCGCACCGTGGACTTCAAGAACACGATCGTGGTGATGACGAGCAACTACGGCTCGCAGCAGATTCAGGAGCTGACGAGCCAGGGCGCGGAGGACTGGGAGATTGAGGCGGCGATCCGTGAGCTGCTGAAGCGCGGCCCTGCGGGGATGATGGCGGAGGAGTTCGGCAAAGCCGCGGGACTGCCGACGAAGGTGACGGACGTGATGAGCCGCGCGGCGATGTCGATGACCGGCGGCCTGATGCGGCCCGAGCTGCTCAACCGCATCGACGAGGTGGTGATCTTCCACCAGCTGCGCAAGGAGGATCTGTCGCACATCGTGGAGATCCAGCTCGCGCGTCTGCGCCGCCGCCTGGCGGAGCGCGACATGACGCTGGAGCTGACGGACGCGGCGAAGGCGGAGCTTGCCACGGAGGGCTGGGACCCGGCGTTCGGGGCGCGTCCGCTCAAGAGGACGATCCAGCAGCGCGTGGAAAACCCGCTGGCGTCACGCATCCTCGCGGGCGAGTTCGGGCCCGGGGACACCATCCGCGTGGACTTCCAGGGGCAGGTGTTCGTGTTCCAGAAGGCGTAGCCGTTATTCTGGAGGGCTTGATCAGCGAACACGCGACAAGGAACTGGTGCTCACCAAGTTCCCGGCCAAGCCTGCTCCGTCTGCTGGAGCGCTCGATCTCCGTCCCACCGTCACAGTCCAACGCGCGGCGGAGCTGATCGACGTGTCCGCTCCAAGCGCGAGCGTACTCGTCTCAGACCTGGTCAAGCCCGGCGTCCCGGTGGAAACCACCGGGCGACAGCGCGACCGTGTCTTCAGATACCGGGACTATGACGAGGCGCTGGGCGGCTCATCGCTTCCCTTCTCAGCACGCACCTCCCGCCAGGACGCGGAAGAAGGCCTCGATGTCGGCGTCGGTGCCGACGTCGCCGTCGCCGTCGAAGTCGGCGCTGCCGCAGGTGGGGCAGCATGCGCCGGCAAGGCAGGCGAAGAAGGCCTCGATGTCGGCGTCGGTGCCGACGTCGCCGTCGCCGTCGAAGTCGGTGGAGTTGACGGTCAGTGACGCGGTGCTGCTGGCCGTTTCGCCGCAGGCGTTGGTCACGAGGCAGTGGTAGCCGTCGCCGGCGTCGTCGGCGATGACGTTGCTGATGGTGAGGGTGGGGGTGTTGACGCCGCTGTAGCGCGGGCCGGAGAGGAGCGCCGTGCCGCGACGCCACTGGTAGGAGAGCGGGGCGGTTCCCGTCGCGGCGACGGTGAAGACGGCCTGGCCGCCCGCGCAGGCGATGGCGTCGGCGGGCTGCTGGGTCACGGTCGGGCAGACCGCCTCGCACTCATCGGGCACGCCGTTGCCGTTGACGTCGGCGGAGCGACCGCTGGCGATGTCGTCGGCGTCGGCGATGAAGTTGTTGTTGCAGTCCGCGACGGAGGAGTTGCACTCGAAGGAGGTCACGGAGAAGTCGTCGAGCGCGGCTTCGACGACGGAGCCGGAGCCGGTGTCCTGCGCGATGAAGCGCATGCGCATCTGGCTCGTGGGCGTCAGGATGGTGCTGACGGCGAACTGGTGGTAGTTCCAGCCGGGGCCGGTGCCCGTCGGGCCGACGGTCTCGGCACGCACCCAGGTGGCGCCGCCGTTGTTGGAGATGTCCACGAGGAAGGTGTCGGCGTTGGGCGCGGCACCGGTGCTGTTGGTGTACCAGCGCCAGTAGCTCACGACGGGGTTCGCGAGCCCCGACACGTCGAAGACGGGGGAGAGGAGGGTGGTGAAGCCGTTATCCACGTCCTGCGCGCCCTGGGTGGCGCCGGGGGGATCGTTGCCGGTGAACCAGCAGTTCACGCCGGGGTCGGGGGTGTGGTCGTCCTCGGGCTGGGCCTCGTTGCCGTTGGGGTTGCCGAGAACCCACTGGCCGCTGGTGGCCGTGTCGCCCGGCTGGCCGCCGACCCAGCCCGCCGGGCCGGACTCGAAGGTTTCATCGACCGCCACCACCGTGACGCCGACGCTCGCGGCGTAGGGCGCGGCGGGGCCGCCCGTGGGGCTGGTGACCACGCCGCTCACGGTGCCTTCCGCGACGAAGTAGAACTCGGGGTTCGCGGCGCAGGTGGGGGCGGGGAGGGTCGCGGTGTAGTTGTTGCCGCTGACGTGCGTCAGCTCGACGGGCATGAACGCGCCGCCGTCGTAGCGCACCCACGCGCGGGCCGAGCCGGGGACCAGCTCCTGGGCGACGGCAGTGATCGTGACGGGAACGCTGGAAGCAACGCCCGGCGGCAGCGACGTGGGCACGCCGTTGGGCAGGGCGATGATCACACGCGGCAGCGCTTCCATCGTCGGCGTCACAGCGATGGAGAAGGGCTGCGGGCCCTGGGGCACGTTGAACCCGGTGACGCGGATGCGCCAGGTTCCCGGCGCGGGGCTGGAGACGAGCACCTGCTCGATGTTGTCGCGCCGGTTGGGGCCGGTGCGGACGGCGGCCGCGCCGGGGTTGGTGGGGTTGAGCGTCCAGGGGTAGTGGATGTTGTTGGAGGGGTCGATGGCGACGATGTCGAGGTCGTTGACCAGCGCCACGGCGGCGAGGGGAGCCGCGGGGGCGTCGTCCCACGCGAGCGTGGCGCGCAGCTCGGGGGAGCCGGCGGGCACGTTCACGGTGTACTCGATGAACTCACCCTGCGAGATCTCTTCGCTCTCGCGGAAGCTGCCGGCGCGCATGAAGTTGATGGCGTCCACGACGCGGACGGAGCCGTAGCCGAACTGGTAGTCGGGGCCGGGGTTGCCCAGGTCCACGGCGGTGTGCGCGAAGAGGATCTTGAGCGTGGAGTTGCGCGGATCGGGCTGGCCGGTGAACTGGACGCGGTAGTCCTGCAGCAGCAGCGCGGCCAGGCCGGTGAAGGTGGGCGCGGCCATCGACGTGCCGCACGCGACGGAGTAGGCGGAGTTGCTCTGCGAGCTGGTGGAGGTGACGCCGCCGTCGCCGCCGGACTGGCAGCCGGGGGCGGCGATGTCGGGCTTGAGGCGGCCGTCGTCGGTGGGGCCCCAGCTCGAGAAGCTGGTCATGGTGTCGTTGTTGGCGTTGAGCGCGCCGACGGCGATGTGGTTCTTGGCGGTGCCGGGGGGCGCGACGCTGTAGTAGTCGCCGTAGCCCTCGACGTCGCAGCGGCTGCCCTGGCGTTCATTGCCCGCCGCCCAGACGACGCGGAAGGGCGCGCCGAGCGAGCCGCGGACGATGTTGTCGATAAGCGCGTCGGTGACGCTGTAATCGCCCTGGATGGAGCAGGGGAAGTTGTTGGTCTCGGTGTTGGTGCCGATGGAGTTGTTGGCGATGTGGACGCCGTGGACGTTGATGGCCTGGTTGTAGTCGGACTCGATGTCGCCGGGGTTGCTGTAGAGGAAGGTGCCGGAGCCGCTGTACTCGAAGCCGTAGGACTGGATGGTGACGCCGGGGGCCATGCCGCGTTGAGCGCCGCCGGACGCCGCGCCGCTGCCGCCGATGGTGCCGGAGACGTGGGTGGCGTGGTTGGCCAGGCCGGAGCTGTCGCGGACGGTGAGGCGACCGCCGAAGTCCTGGTGGGTGGCGCGTGCGGTGCCGCCGTCGTAGACGAGCACATTCACGCCCGCGCCGGTGAGGTTGTAGGGCGCGGACTGTGCGGTGTTGGCCTGCGTGATGACGCGGTTCTCGGCGTTGAGGGTGCTGAAGCGCGGGAGGGCGGGCTCGATCCAGAGCACGTCCTCTTCCGCGGCGAGCAGCGCGACGGCATCAACGGAGAGCTCGATCACCGCGCCGTTGATGGTTTCGAGCACGTCGCGCACGACCACGCCGTGCTTCGCGAGGGCGGCGTCCAGGCGCTTGGCGTCGGCGTCTGGGTGAAAGAGGATGTACGCGCCGAAGATCGTCGAACCCTTGGCGTCGCTGCCCACAACGGCGTGCTCGGGGGCCTGTCCGTTCTGGATGAGCGGGTGGAGCTTCCATACGGGCTGCAGCGCCTCGGCCCCGTTGAGGCCGGCGATCTTCGCAAGGCCTGCGGCGTCGAGGTCCGCGTCGGAGATCGCGGCGATGTAGGCGTAGCCGCCCAGGTAGGTCTGGAGCCGCACGCCCGCCGCGGCGAGCCGGGAGCGCGTCCCGGCCTCCACCGGCCCGGTGAAGCGGACCACCGCGTGCTCGGCCGTCCGGCTGAGATTCCGCAGCACCGCCGCGGCGTCGGCGGGGGTGCGGTCGGTGAACATGACCGTGCCCGAGCGAAGCTCGAGCGGCTGGACGGCGGCGACAGCGGCGCCGCAGGAGAGCAGGAGGGCGGCGATCGCGAAGCGAGCGGACTTGGAACTCATGAAGTGACCCCTTTCTTACCCCCACGCGGCAGCATACGGAGACGCGACGATTCCGCAATAGGTTCACGGTTTATCGGCCCCCTTGTGGAGCGACGTGAGCACTACGCTTGCCCATGGCGACGGTCTTTCTCAACGGGCGCTTCACCACCACCGACGAGGCCAGGGTCTCGGCCTTTGACGCGGGCTTCCAGCACGGCGTGGGGCTGTTCGAGACGATGCTGGCCGTGCGAACCAAGGACGGCTTCCGCACCATCCACGCGCGGGAGCATCTGGAGCGGCTCGCGGCGTCGGCCCTGCGCCTGGGGCTTTCCGAGTCTCTGCGCGTCTCTGCGCTGGAGGAAGCGGTGCGGCGCACCGCGGAGAAGGCGGGGGAGGAAATGCCCGACCAGCACCGCCTGCGCCTGCGGCTGACCCTTACTGGCGGCGACCTGAACATGCTCGCGCGCACCGGGAGTTCCTCTGGGGAGGGGGTCACGCCCACGCTGCTGATCGTCGCGCAACCTGCGACGGAGTATCCGGAGGAGATGTTCGAGCGCGGGAGCACGGCGGTTGTGGCGGACCTGCGCGTGAACCCGCTGGACCCGTTCCAGGGGCACAAGACGTTGAACTACTGGCCTCGGCTGAGGGAGCTGCAGATCGCCGCGGGAAAGCGCGTGGGCGAGGCGCTGGTGTTCATGGTGACGAACCACCTCGCGGGGGGGTGCGTGAGCAACGCCTTCATCGTGAAGGACGATGTGGTGTACACGCCGATCGCGCGGGGCGAGGAGGAAGAGGTCGCGGGCGGATCGCTGGAGGATGAGGAGGGGCGGTCGGGCGGCGTGCGCGGCGGTGCGGTGCTGCCGAGCCCGGTGCTGCCGGGGATCGTGCGGCGCTGGGTGCTGGACTGGTGCGACGCCGAGGACGTCGAGGTGCGGCGGCGGATGCTGACGATCGACGACGTGCTCAAAGCGGACGAAGTGTTCCTCACGAACAGCAGCTGGGGCGTGCTGCCGATCGTGCGCGTGGAGCAGCACGAGGTCGGCGATGGAAAAGTGGGAGAACTTTCCCGGCGTCTGGTGGATGCCTGGGCGGACCTGACGCGGTAAGGTTGGGCATCGGCGCGGCCTGCTGGGGCGGCTGCGCGCTCTTTGCATGAGGAGACGAAGATGCCCGAGCCCCTGAAAGAGTTTTTGAGTCGCGAGTTTCTGGGGAACACGGTGGCCGCGTGGGGCTGGTCCCTGCTGGTGGCGCTGGGCGTGTTCATCGGCGCGCTGGTGGCGCGGCGTGTTCTGCTGGGAAGAGCGCGGGCGCTGGCGGCGAAGCGGCCATCCGCCGCGGCGGACATGCTCGTGCGCGTGGCGGAGCGGACCGGGCTCCTCGTGATCTTCGCGGTCGCGCTGGTGGCGGGGACGCTGGACCTGAATCTGCCGGGGACGGCGGAGCAGCTGATCCGGGTGACGGTGGTGATCCTCGTGGCGTTGCAGGCGGCGCTGTACGGGGGCGTGCTGGTGGACTTCGGCATCGCGGAGTTCATGCGCCGCAACAAGAGCGGGAACGACGCGAACGACGCGTCGCTGGCGACGACGATGGGCGCGGTGCGCTTCCTGCTGATGCTGGTGCTCTACACCGCGATCGTGCTGCTGGCGCTGGAAAACCTGAACATCGACGTCACGGCGATGATCGCGGGCCTGGGCGTGGGCGGCATCGCGGTGGCGCTGGCGGTGCAGAACATCCTGGGGGACCTGTTCGCGTCGCTCTCGATCGTGCTCGACAAGCCTTTCGTGGTCGGCGACTTCATCATCGTGGGGGACAAGCTGGGCACGGTGGAGAAGATCGGGCTGAAGACGACGCGCGTGCGCTCGCTGTGGGGCGAGCAGCTGATCTTCGCCAACAGCGACCTGCTCTCCAGCCGCATCCAGAACTACAAGCGGATGAACGAGCGTCGCGTGGTGTTCTCGTTCTCGGTGGAGTACGGCACGCCGGCGGAGAAGCTGGAGAAGATCCCGGTGATCGTGCGCGAGGCGATCGAGCGGCAGGCGCGGACGCGCTTCGACCGCGCGCACTTCTTCAAGTTCGGCCCCTCGTCGCTGGACTTCGAGGTCGTGTACTACGTGCTCGTGCCCGATTACAACGCCTACATGGACGTGCAGCAGGCGGTGAACCTCGAGCTCTACCGCCGCCTGCAGGAGGAGGGCGTCCGCTTCGCCATCCCCGCGCAGAAGCTGCACCTGGCCAGCGCCGTGCCGCTGCGCACGGAGGTGGCTCCGGGCGCAGCGGTCGGCGCCAACGGCCACGCCTCTTAGCCGCCCCTGGGGCGTGGGTTCGCGGGCAGGAGGGGCGAGCGCGGCAGGTGCTTCGTCAGCGCCTCGGTCGCGTCCACACGCGCCACGCCCTTGGGCAGCTTGGTGGTGTCCTCGACCAGGCGCGAGACGCCCAGCTCACGCTCCACCTGGGGGATCGCGTCCTTCAGGTCGGCGAGGATGTTGTCGAGGGGCTCGTCCCCGGCGAGCTGGCGATGGGCCTTCTCCTGCATGGCCTCGCCCTCGCGCTCCAGGGCCTCGGCGGTGGCGGTGTGCCCCGCGGCCAGAGCCGCGTCACGCCGCTGCCGCATGTCGGCCAGACGCTGGTGCACCACGTCCGAGGCGTAATAGGCCACGAGGAGGTCGTAGCGGCGGTAAGTTCCGACCTTTTCAGTGGTTGCGGTTTCGGACGCGGGCGGAGGTGTCTTCGTGCGGCACCCTTCGAGGGGCAGAAGCGAGGCGGCGAACATCAGAAAAAGACCGAGCTGGTGCAACAGGGTTCTGAGTGTCACGACAAGGGCTCCTTGATCAGCTAGTGTTTACTAGCTTATAGTTAGCAGACACTAGCTCTACATCGGAACCCCGTCTAGGGGATTGCAGGAAAATCGGGGGGTGGGGTGCAAAACGGCGGGCAGGGCCTGGGCGCGCGGCGTGGGGGTACTTCCGCCGGCAGCCCGGCGGAAGGGGGTTTCGAAGCGTGGAGAAAGGATCAGCCCTCGTGGCGTTGGATGACGCGGACGTTGCGGCGGCCGTCGAAGAGGCCGTTGGGCTGCTTGCTGCGGATGAACAAGCCGCGGACCCAGCCGATCCCCATGCCGACGAGGAAGACGGCGGTGCTGACGAGGAGGACAGGGATAAGGATGGCGAGGGCGACGAGGATGCAGACGATCAAGCCCGCGCCGGCGGCGAGGCGCATGACCCAGCTCGGCTGGCGCTGCACGACCTCGATGACACGCCCCATCGAGGTGACCGTTTCGCGGATGGTCGTGACCGTGAACACAGGAGATTGTAGGGAGAAGGGGGTCTGTGGTTCCGGTGTCGATTAGGGGGCGGGGCGGGGTGACCCCGATATCCTGTCGGCATGGCCGAGAATTCGCCCAGCACGACGCCCGACCTGGGTGAGTTTGTCCATCTGCATTTGCACACCGAGTATTCGCTGCTCGACGGGGGCAACCGGATCGACAAGCTGGTGGCCCGCGTGGCGGAGCTGGGGATGAAGGCCGTGGGGATCACGGACCACGGCAACATCTTCGGCGCGGTGGCTTTTTACCTGGCTTGTCGCGAGAAGGGGATCAAGCCGATCCTGGGTGTGGAGGCGTATGTGACGCCTCCGGGGAAGCCTCGGACGGACCGGACGTACAGCGGCGGGGGCGAGGGCGGGTATCACCTGGTCCTGCTGGCGGAGAACAACGAGGGGTGGCAGAACCTGCTGTATCTGTGCAGCGAGGCGTACCTGACGGGGTTCTATTACAAGCCGCGGATCGACCGGGAGATTCTGGCGAAGCACAGCGCGGGGCTGATCGCGATCAACGGGCACCTTGGGAGCGAGATCGGCGAGCACCTGCTGACGTACACGCGCACGGCGGACAAGAAGTACTGGGACGCGGCGGTGGAGTCGGCGACGTGGCACGCGCGGGTGTTCAACGGCGGCCTGGAGAGGAAGGCGGACAGCCCACCGCCGCGGTTTTACATCGAGCTGCAGCACCACGTGCCGGAGCAGAACGCGATCAACCCGCTGCTGATCAAGCTGGCGCGGGAGCTGAACCTGCCGCTGGTGTGCGACAACGACTCGCACTTCCTGCGCGCGGAGGATCACGACAGCCACGACACGCTCATCTGCATCAGCACGGGGAAGAGCAAGAACGACACGCAGCGGATGCGCTACCCGCGGGAGCTGTACGTCAAGAGCCCCGCGGAGATGCGCGAGGTGATGGAGGAGTACGGCGAGGCGGGGCAGGAAGCGATCGCGAACACCGTGCGTATCGCCGAGCGCTGCAACGTGACGCTGCCCATCGGGGCGAACCACGCGCCGATGGTGAGGGTGAGAGTCAAAGGCGCCGGGCGCAATGCCCGAAGCCCGAATGAGGAGAGCGAGGGAGGCGTCGAGAGCTGGCCGCTGGATGAGCTGCCGAAGCACGATGATGCGGAGTTCGGCGGCGATCTGACGGCGTGGTACAAGGCGTACTGCCGCTGCTTCGAGGTGATTCCGTTCCAGATGCCCGCGGGGTGCTCGGAGGAGGATCGCGCGCGGCTGCTGGCGGAGGCGAAGGCGGAGTGCGACCGGGCGCTGCGGCTGCTCGCCGAGGCGGGGATGGTGTGGCGCTACGGGCCGCGGAGCGGGTCGAAGCTGGACGAGGAGGCCGAGGCGCGGGTGGCGCGCCTGGAGCGCGAGCTTGGGATTCTCTCGTCGAAGAACATTTCGGCGTACTTCCTGATCGTCTGGGACTTCGTGAACTGGGGCCGGCAGAACGGCGTGCCGGCGCTGGCCCGCGGGTCGGGCGTGGGCACGATGGTGGGGTACGTGCTGGGCCTTTCGAACGCGTGCCCGGTGCGGTACGGCCTGCTGTTCGAGCGGTTCACGGACCCGGACCGATCCGAGTATCCCGATATCGATATCGACCTGTGCCAGGACGGGCGCGGGAGCGTGATCAACTACGTGCGCAACAAGTACGGGCACGTGGCGCAGATCATCACGTTCGGAACGCTCAAGGCGCGCGCGGCGGTGCGCGACGTTGGTCGCGTGCTGGAGATGCCGCTGGCGGAGGTGGACCGGCTCGCCAAGCTCATCCCGGAAACGCTGGGGATGACGCTGGAGGAGGCGCTGGCGACGGAGCCGGACCTCAGGAAGCTGTACGACAGCGACCCTCGCGTGCGGCAGGTGATCGACAACGCGATGGGCATCGAGGGGCAGGCGCGGCACGCGAGCGTGCACGCGGCGGGCGTGATCGTGGCGACGCGCCCGCTCCACGAGATCGTGCCGCTGTACCGCGCCAGCAACTCGGCGGAGAACGAAGTCGTCACGCAGTGGGACGGCCCGACGTGCGAGAAGATGGGCCTGCTGAAGATGGACTTCCTGGGCCTGCGCACGATCTCGATCATCGCGCGGGCGCAGAAGCTCATCCGTGAGACCTTGAGCGAGGAGGAGATCTGGGCGGCGGTGGGGCGGCGCGCCGAGTATGAGCGCGTGAAGAACGGAGAGAAGGCGGCGGGGCCGCACCCACTGGACCTGGACCGCCTGGACTTCAAGGACCAGAAGGTCTTCGAGCTGTTCCGTCGCGGCGAGACCACGGGGGTGTTCCAGTTTGAATCGGGGGGCATGCGGCGCCTGCTGGTGGAGATGAAGCCCGACCGGCTGGAGGACCTCATCGCCGCGAACGCGCTGTTCCGTCCTGGCCCGATGGACCTGATCCCGGACTACAACATGCGCAAGCACGGGCTGGCCGAGGTGCCGAAGGTCCACGAGATCGTGGACCGGTACACCGCCGAGACGTACGGCGTGATGGTGTACCAGGAGCAGGTCATGCAGATCGTGCACGGCCTGGGCGGCATCAAGCTGCGCGACGCTTACTCGCTGATCAAGAACATCAGCAAGAAGAAGCACGACAAGATCGAGAAGGAGCGGCCGAAGTTCGTCGAGGGCGCGCAGAAGCAGGGCCTGACGAAGCAGAACGCGGAGGAGCTCTTCGAGCTGATCCTGAAGTTCGCGGGCTACGGCTTCAACAAGTCGCACTCGACGGGCTACGCGATCGTGGCGTATCAGACCGCGTACCTCAAGACCTACTTCCCGAATCAGTACATGGCCGCGTTCCTGACGTACGAGTCGGGGGCGAACAAGGTCAGCGACTGGATTCCGTATCTTGAGGATTGCCGCCGGACGCGGTTCATCGATCCGGAGTCGGGGCAGCAACTGAAGGTGGGCGTGGAGGTGCGTCCGCCGGACATCAACCTTTCGCTGGCGGACTTCGCGGTGGTGTTCGACGATGGCGAGCCGCGGACGTCGCAGCACGGGCACGTGCGCTTCGGGCTCAAGGCGCTGAAGGGGGCGGGGGACAAGGCGATCGAGGCGATCATCGCGGAGCGGCAGGCGGGCGGGCCGTTCACGAGCCTGTTCGACTTCTGCGAGCGGATGCCTCCCGGCGCGGTGAACAAGAGCACGCTGGAGGCGCTGATCAAGTGCGGGGCGTTCGACAGCGTTCACGGGAGGGAGGCGCGCAGCGCGATGGTGGCGACCATCGAGCAGGCATTGAGCGCCGGGGCGCGTGCCGCGGCGGACAAAGCCGCGGGTCAGGCAGCGCTCTTCGGCGGTCCTGGTCCGACGACGGTGCAGGCGCCGACGATCGCGCTGGCGCGCGTCGATCCGTGGAGCGAGACGGAGACGCTGGCGCAGGAGAAGGAGGCGCTGGGGTTCTATGTGTCGAGCCACCCGCTGGACCGCTGGAAGGGGTGGGCGAGCGTCTTCACCACGGCGAACACGGCGACGGTCAAGGAGATGCAGCAGGATCAGCGCGCGGTTGTCGCGGCGATGATTCAGTCGGTGCGGCCGCTGGTGCTCAAGAACGGCCGCAACGCGGGCCAGAAGATGGCGATCCTCACCATCGAGGACATGTTCGGCGCGTGCGACTGTGCGCTGTTCTCCGACAACTACGCGAAGTACGGCCACCTGGCGGAAGTGGAGAAGGTGGTCTTCGTGCTGGGGCGGGTGGACCTGAAGCGCGGCGAGCCGCAGCTCATCATCGACCGGCTGGTGCCCATCGAGGGCGTGCCTCTGGACGGCGGGCGCGTGCGGCTGATGGTGGATGAGGTGCGTCTGAACGGAGCCGCGGCGGGCGCGCTGCACCAGGTCGCGTCCATCATCAACGACCCCGGCCGCGCGCCCGGCGCGCCGCAGCTTCCCATCGAGCTGGTGATCGGCACGGAGTCGCAGGTGGCGGTGCTCGCGGCGGACCCGAAGCTGCGCTTCAACCTCGACCCCGAAGTCGTCAAGGCGGTGGAGGCGGAGCTTGGGCCGGGGATGGTGCGCCTCGTCGGCGGCGTCGCGCTGGACAAGGTGGAGCGCAAGCCCTGGGAAGGCCGCCCGCGGCGGGCAGTGAGCAGCTAAAACAGGCTTGCGAGCGCGGTCGTGCGGTTGCTACCTTCCGGAGCAAGGGGGGGATCGCATGGACCGCGAGCAGTTGCTCTTCGTCGGTCATGGATGGATCGAGGTACTCGATTCCAGCGAGAAGCCTTGCACGCCGCGCAAGTTTCGTGCCGTGCGCCCCGAATGCTCCGACTTCACGCTCAGCCCGCACGGGGTGCCTTATCGCATCGCGCTGGAGCTGATGTTGATGCTCGGCTATGAGCCGGTGACGCCGCGGAGCCGCCGACGGGTCCTTTATCCGCAGACCCGGTACTTCGAAAACCCGCGCATGCCCCAGTACCTCACGCCCGCCTCCTTCCAGGTGCACGAGGTCGAAGGGGAGTACTTCGTGGACCTCGAGGTGCTGTTCCAGGTGGTTCTCTCGATCCGGATCGACGGCTTCTTCAACCCGTCGTAGTCTGATAACACCGCTCCATTAAAAGGCTTACATTCATGCCGCGATCGAAACCACACCGTTGAAAAATCGTATACATTGATGTATACACTGACCGATACAAAGCTTTGGGCATGCCCTTCTCTGGAGTGCGACATGGCGAAGGGGCGAGTTGTCGAACTGACTGACGAGGTGGTGGAAGAAGCGGAGCGGATCGTTCGGGGGTACAGCACCTTCATGAAGCCGCACTCGAGCTCCGGCTATATGGGGTATGCGCTGGAGCTGCCCGCCGTGGTCGCCCGCGGCGAAACGCAGGAAGAGTGCCTCAGCGCGCTGCGGGAATCCCTGATCCACTCCGTCGCGATGATGCTGGCGCAGGACCGCAAGCCGCCCGTGCCGGCACGCGACCGCAAGGTCGAGCAAATCAACGTGCGGCTCAGCGCGGAAGAAAAGCTCGCGCTGATGGAGTTGGCGCGCAAGGACCCGGCGGGGGTGACGCCTTCGGATCTCATTCGGCGTGTGCTGCGCGAGAAGCTGTCGCTGCCCTGCGAGCCGGGCTGCGGCAAGGGGGCGTGAGCGTTACGTCGGCTTGGAGCCTTCCCAGCGCGTTTTGAGGGTGTGTTCGACGCCGAGGTGGTCGAGGACTTTGCCCACGACGAAGTCCACGAGGTCTTCGATGCGCTTGGGCATGAGGTAGAACCCCGGGTTGGGCGAGCAGATCGTCGCGCCCGCGAGCGCCAGCGTCTCCATGTTGCGGATGTCGATGAGGCTCAGGGGCATTTCGCGGTGGCAGATGATGAGAGGGCGGCGCTCCTTGAGCGTGACGGCGGCGGCGCGGCAGAGGAGGTTGCCGCCGCTGCCGGTGGCGATGGCCCCCAGCGAGGCGGAGGAGCAGGGGATCACGACCATGCCGTCGTGCCGGAAGCTGCCGCTGGCGATGATCGCGCCGACGTCCTTGTGGGGGTGGACGAAGAGGCGGAGGCGTGCCGCGGCTTCGAGCGAGCTGCCCACCAGACCGGGGACGAGCTGCTCGAAGGTCAGTTCGCGGACGGCGGCCTCGTCGAAGAGGAGACGGCGGCCGTACTCGCTGACGACCAGGTGGACCTCATTGCCGCCGGCGAGGAGCAGTTCCAGCAGGCGGAGGGCGTAGCACGCCCCGGACGCGCCGGAAACGCCTACCACGAAACGCCTTGCGTTTCCTCCCCCCGAAGCTGGAGCATGGGCGTGCATCGCCCGGATGGTACGTCGGGACGCGCGACGGCGATTCGTGTAGGATTGTGCCCACGGCGCGGAGCGCCGCCCCCGGGCGCAAAATGTGCGCCTCCGGAACGGAGTCTTTTCCATGAACACGAAGGCGATAGTCCTCGGCCTGGGTCTGGTGGCCCTCGGTCTTCCCGCCTGCCAGAAGTATCAGAACTACCCGGCTGTGGCGACCGCGCGGGGCACTCCGGAAGAGCCGAACAACCCGGCGACGGAGGCGGCGATCGTGGCGGCGCTGCAGTACGTGGCGACGCGCTTCCCGCCGGACGGAGGCCTCTTGGCCGAGCCCGTGAAGGAGGTGGAGAAGACGCAGGCGGACTTCCCCTTCGCGGTGAACCTGCCCGCGGGGATGCGCAAGAGCTTCTATGAGCGCATCCCGACGAAGGTGGGGCCGGAGGTCAAGCCGCTGACGCCGGACATCGTGGAGCAGAACTCGCTGCCCATTTACCACGTCACGCGGGTGTGGCTGCGGTTCAACAGCGGCACGGTGGACGTGCTGCGGCCGGTTCCGGGCCTGGGCAAGGGGCCGGACGGGAGCCCGGTGTATCAGAAGATCACGCTGCGGCTGGAGGGGGGCTTCAGCCCCTGGCGGGTCGTCCACGCCCGCGCGTGGGAGCCGGGCACCGACGACCCGCCGCCGTACTACTACCTGCCCGACATCGAGCGTGTGGAGCAGTTCAAGTACTCCACGGCGATGACCCCGGAGGAGCAGAACGCCTACGACCTGCAGCTCCTGAGCAAACCGCAGCCGATCGTCACGCCGCCGAACAAGGTCGCGGCGGAGCCGACGGCGGAGTAGCCCCTGCTACCATCGGGCCATGCCCGCCAGCGTCACCCCCGCATCGCGCAGTCTGCTCGGCCTGGAGGGCCTGCCCGCCGAGGCGCTCCGTGAGTTGTTGAACGCGGCGCATGAGATGGGCCAGCGCCCGCCGCGGGCGACGCTGGCCGGCCGCATCGTCGTCAATCTGTTCTTTGAGGACTCGACGCGGACGCGGATGTCCTTCAGCATCGCCGCGCGCCGCCTGGGGGCGGAGGTGGTGGACCTGCTGGGGAGCGGGTCGAGCGTGAGCAAGGGTGAGACGCTGATCGACACGGCGCGGAACGTCGAGGCGATGGGGGTGGCGGCGATCGTGGTGCGGGCGCGGCAGAGCGGAGCCGCGGCGATGATCGCGCGGCACGTCTCCTGCCCGGTGATCAACGCGGGGGATGGCCGGCACGAGCACCCGACGCAGGGGTTGCTGGACATTTACACGCTGGCGGAGAGCCACGGGCGGCTGGGGAGCTTTGATCTGCGGGGGCTGCGGGTGGCGATCGTGGGCGACGCCGCGGCGTCGCGGGTGGCGCGTTCGGCGATCGCTGGGATGACGACGCTGGGCGCGGAGGTGGTGTGCGTGGGGCCGCCGGCGCTGGCGCCGCGGTCGCTGTCGGCGCTGGGGGCGACGGTTTCGCACGAGCTGGACGCGGTGCTGCCTCGGGTGGACGCGGTGATGATGCTGCGCATCCAGTTCGAGCGGTACGGGGAGGGGAAGGGGGCGGAACAGCAGCGGTCGGCCCCGATTCACTCGATCCGGGAGTACCGCGAGCTGTACGCGCTGACGCCGGAGCGCACGCGGATGATGAAGCCCGGCGCGATCGTGATGCACCCCGGGCCGATCAACCGGGGGATTGAGATGGACGGCGCGGTCGCGGACGGCGAGCGCTCCGTGGTGCTGCGGCAGGTGCACAACGGAGTTCTGGTCCGGATGGCCGTGCTCGAGCGCGCGGTTCTGTAGCCCTACCCTCTCGCCATGCCCGACCACCGCCTTCCCACGGATACCGACGACGGCATGCTGCTGATCATCAGCGGCCCGAGCGGAGTGGGGAAGACCACGATCACCCGCGGCGTGGAGCGCTCCATCGCCGATTCGGTCTTCTCCGTCTCCGCGACGACGCGCGCGCCCACGCCCGCCGACGTGGAGGGGGTGGATTACCACTTCGTGACGGACGAGGAGTTCGAGCGGATGAAAGCCGCGGGGGAGTTCCTCGAGACGGCGGGGGTGTACGGGAAGAAGTACGGCACGCCGCGGAAGTGGGTGGAGGAGCAGCTGAAGCGAGGGCGGCTGGTGATCCTGGAGATCGACGTGCAGGGGGCGATCCAGGTGAAGAAGCACATCCCGGACGCCTTCGGGGTGTTCGTGCTGCCGCCGAGCGAGGAAGACCTGCTCAACCGCCTGCGGGCGCGCAAGCGCGAGGACGAGGAAGGGATTCAGCGGCGCTTCCAGGCGGCGCGGCAGGAAATCGCGATGGCCCGCGACTGCGGGGTGTACAACGTCTTTCTGGTGAACAGCACGATCGAGGAGTCGATCGCGCAGGCGGTGGGGGCGGTGCAGGCGGAGCGCGAGCGGCGGCGCAAGCACCGGCGGGCGCGCGAGGGCGCGCAGGCGGAGTGATCCCCGGCGGGCTTCACGCCCGTGCGGATCAGCGGTCCAGTTCCGCGGCGACGATGTTGAGCGAGCCGACGACGGCGACGGTGTCGCTGAGCAGGTGCCCCTCGAGCATCTTGCTGACGATGGAGAAGTTGATGAAGCTCGGGGGGCGGGTCTTGACGCGCCAGCTGCGGGGCGAGCCGTCGGCGACGATGTAGTAGCCGAGCTCGCCGTTGGCGGTTTCGTTGGCGCCGTAGACCTCGCCGATGGGGGCCTTCCAGCCGCGGTTGGTCATGATGAGCTCGAAGTGCTGGATGAGGCCCTCGATGGAGCCGTAGACGTCGCGCTTGGGGGGCTTGACGACCTTGCTGTCGGCGAAGGCGTCCATGGGCCCGCCGGGGATGCGGTCGATGAGCTGCTCGATGATCTTGCAGCTCTGCTTCATCTCCTCCATGCGGACGAGGTAGCGGCAGTAGGCGTCGCCGTCGTAGGCGATGGGGACCTGGAACTTGACGGCCTCGGCGCCCAGGCCGTCCCAGTTGTCGGCGTAGCAGAGGTAGGGCTCGTCCTTGCGCAGGTCGCGCTTGACGCCGCTGGCGCGGGCGATGGGGCCGGTCATGCTGTAGGCGATGGCCTCGTCGTGGGTGATGACGCCGATGCCCTGGGTGCGGTCGATGAAGATGCGGTTGCGGTTCAGCAGCTTCTCGAGGTCGCGGATGGCGTTGGGGACCTCCTCGTGGATGAGCTTCTTGACCATCCGCTTGAAGACCTCCTCGTCGGGGAGGTCCATCATGGCGCCGCCGACGCGGGTCCAGTCCACGTGGAAGCGCTGGCCGCTGATGAAGTCGCAGATGTCGTAGATCTTCTCGCGGACGTTGAAGGCGTAGATGAAGCCGGTGAAGGCGTTGAGGTCGAGGCCGGCGGCGCCGACGCAGAGGAGGTGGTTCTGGATGCGTGCGATCTCGGCCATGATGGTGCGCACGGCCTTGCAGCGCGGGGTGAGGTCGATGCCGAAGAGCTTCTCGACGCAGTGGTGCCAGCAGATGTCGTTGGCGATGGGGCTGAGGTAGTCCATCCGCGACACGATGGTCACGTACTGGTTGTAATCCATCACCTCGGCCTGCTTCTCGAAGCCGCTGTGCAGGTAGCCGATGTGGGGCGTGCAGCGGGCGACGCGCTCGCCGTCCAGCTCGAGGACGAGCCGGAGGGTGGTGTGCGTGGCGGGGTGCTGGGGGCCGAAGTTGAGAATCCAGCGGTCGCCGGTGTCCACGTGGTCGCGCAGGTACGACGTGGACTCGGACTCCAGCGTGATCGCGTCGTCGGGCTTGATCGTGAAGGGCAAGGCGATCCTCCGTCTGTGGGCAGGGAGTTTAGGGAGCCAGAGCCGCGGCGGGCCGTCCCGCGGGATGGTTCCATAACACCCGCCGCTGCATGGCCTTGCGCAGCAGGGCCCGGAAATGCGGATTCGGGCTGAATCCGGCGGGGTGGGCGGGGCCGAAGCCTGTTGCAACAGATATTGAAGGAACAGTGTTTTGGGCCACAAACCTTCCCAGCCTCGAACCAACCCGCCCCGCGTCAAGGGCCTGGCGGCGGAGCTTCACAAGAAGCGGCCCTTCGATCAGCCCGAGCAGGAGGCGTGGCTGAGTCTGCTGCGCACCACCTCGCTGCTGGGGGCGGAAGTCGAGCGCGTGTTCAAGGAGCACGGGCTCTCGGAGGCGACGTACAACGCGCTGCGCATCCTCCGCGGCGGGGGGTGCGCGCGGACGTGCTCCGAGGTGGGGCGGGACCTGGTCGCCCGCGTGCCGGACGTCACCCGCATCATCGACCGGCTCGAGAAGGCGGGGCTGGTCACGCGGAAGCGGGAGAGCCGCGACCGGCGCGTCGTCCACATCAACATCACCGACAAGGGGCTGGAGCTGCTCGCGCGTCTGGACCAGCCCCTCCGGGAAGTTCACAAGCGGCAGTTCGAGCCGCTCACCCGCGCGGAAGTCGCGGAGCTGATCCGGCTGCTGGAGAAGCTGCGCGCTCCGTTCCGTGACGTTTCGAAGCACCCCTGACCTGAAAGGAGATCGCGATGGAAGCCTACTCGCCGGCTCTGATGAAGTTCCTCCACATGCCCAATCTTGGAATGCTGCTGCTGCGCCTCGGCGTGGGCGTGTCGGGCATTTTCCACGGTGCGCAGAAGCTCTTCGGCGTGTGGGGGGGCATGGGGCTGAAGGGCTTTGCGGGCTATCTGGAGAAGATGGACATGCCGCTGCCGGAGGCGGGGGCGTGGGCCGCGGCGCTCGCCGAGTTCGGCGGGGGCATCCTGATCCTGCTGGGTCTGTTCACCCGGCCCGTGGCGATTCCCTTCGCCTTCACGATGGCGGTGGCGTGGGTCGCGGCGCACAACGCGAGCTTCCTGGCGTCGAACAACGGGAGCGACTTCCCCTTCGTGCTCGGGCTGGCGGCGCTGGCGCTGATCTTCACCGGGCCGGGCAAGTACTCCGTCGATGCGCTCATCTCGCGCAAGCAGATCAACACGTGAAACCGGGGGCGTGCTGACACACGCCCGCTCATCAAGAAGGACGCTTTATGGTCACCATCCGAAAGTCCGCCGACCGGGGCCACTTCGATCACGGCTGGCTGGATACCCGCCACACCTTCAGCTTCGGCCGCTACCTCGACCGCGCCCATATGGGCTTCCGCTCGCTGCGCGTCATCAACGAGGACATCGTGGCGCCGGGGGCGGGGTTCCCGCAGCACCCGCACGACAACATGGAGATCATCAGCTACATCGTGTCGGGGGCCCTGGCGCACAAGGACACCACGGGCGGGGCCTCGACGATCCGCCCCGGTGATATCCAGCACATGACCGCGGGGCGGGGAGTGGAGCACAGCGAGTTCAACCCCAGCTCCACCGAGCCGGTGCACCTGATCCAGATTTGGATCAGGCCGCACACGCGCGACCTTCCGCCTCGGTATCAGGAGGCGCACTTCGATGAGGCATCGCGCCGTGACCGGCTGCGGCTGGTGGCTTCGCCCACGGGGGCGGAGGGCTCGCTGGCGATCCAGGCGGACGCTTCGCTGTACGCGTCGCTGCTCGCACAGGGGAAGACCCTGACATATACGCTGGGGCGGGGGCGTCATGCGTGGCTGCAGCTCGTTCGGGGCGGGGTGAGGCTCAACGGGCAGACCCTCGCGCCGGGGGATGGAGCCGCGGTGTCGGATGAAAGCGGGCTCACGATCGAGGCCACGGCGGACAGCGAGTTTCTGCTGTTTGATCTGGCCTGAGCGGTCCCCGAGTTTGACCCTGCCTGATAAAACCCGCGCCGGGGGTGTGTCGGACGCACACGCCCGGCGCGGGTGTCGTAGGTGGTCGTGGAGCAAGTGCTTTGGGGTGGTCTTCTCGGCCCACGTCCGGCTGTGCGGGCTGTGACCGGCGCGCGGGACGTGCGGGCGGGGAGACTTAGGAGCCTTTCATCTTTCCGGTCGTGGTGCGGTGCGGTGCAGCGCGGCGGGGTCTGCGACGATATTTCAGACATGGGCGTCCGCACGGCGCGGGTTGCCCCATTGGGAGGATGCGCGCTTCATGATCACTTCCTGGACACGCCGGGCTTTGGTGCTCGTGGCTCTGCTCGCACCCGCCTCCCTCGCGCAGCAGATCCCCGCGCCGGAGTCGGGGCAGGCCCGCGTCAACTGCCGCCTCGTCAACAACACGCTGGAGATGCGTGACGCCGCGACGGGCGCCTACATCATCGCCGACCAGAACCATCCGCTCGTCCAGCACCTGCCCGAGGGCGTGACGCCGACGATCCGGCTGCAGCAGCAGCCCACGGGTGCGGACATCATCATCACGCTGACGAACAACACCGATCAGCCGCAGCGCGGCGGGACGCTGACGGTGGGCATCATGAACCTGGGGCAGAACGTCGAGTACTTCGACTTCCGCACCCGCACCACGGCGCGGGGGATCACGCCCGGCCAGACCGCGGGCGGCATGTACCCGGACGACCTGTACTCGCCGCTGACGGTGATCCGCAACGGACAGATGGCGATCGGCGTCGCGCTGCTGTACCCGGTGATGGAGTACCAGCACGACGTGTACATGGTGGTGGGCAGCCCGGCGGGCTCGACCAACGGCCCGGCGGGGCGCGGGTGGATGGTCTCCTACGGGATGTTCAACAGGGGGAACGAGAACGAGTTCACGCGGATCGCGAATCCGCTGGTCATACCGCCTCGGGAGAGCCGGACGTATGTGATGACGGTGCGCGTGACTCGCGACGTGGACCAGTGGATCACGACGCTGACGCCCTATCGCAACTACTTCCGCGCGATGTACGGGGGCGTGCAGTACAAGCGGAACACGAACCCGGTGCGGGGCTTCACCGCCGCGTCGGAGGTGAACCTTTCGGCCTCGAACCCGAGGGGCTTCCTGGAGTCGATGCGTCCGGACCAGCGCGGTTACGCGATGATGGTGGCGGAGCTGAACCGGGTGCAGGCGCCGCGGGTGATGGTGTGGGCACTGTCGGGCCTGCACCGCAACAACCGCGATCGGAACCTGCCGTACCTGGTCGCCAGCTCGCTGCGGGACCATCCCAAGCTCTCGACGGCCTTTGACCCGACGACCGGCTTCCAGGCCGTGCCGCGGAGCGGGCGCGAGCTGGGCATCTGGTGGGGCTTCTCGTCGCTGATCACGCGGCAGTGGGACACGCCGGAGGCGACGCCCTTTGACCCGACGATCCCGGAGCATTACGACCTCGCGCTGCGCGAGATGCAGGCGATGTACGAGCTGGGGGCGCGGATGATCGGCCTGGACACTTTCTGCCACAAGTACACGCCGATCTGGAAGGCGATCCCGTGGATGCACGACATGAAGGCGCGCTTCCCCGGCGTGCAGTTCGTCACCGAGCCGTCGATGTGCGACATCATGCACCTGATCGCGCCGACGTGGGTGAACGGGTACGAGCTGCCCAACAACGCCGCGCCGGCCTCGGTGCAGGACATCTACGCGATCAAGGGTCCGGACGTGCTGGCGGACTTCCTCGCGCCGGGCCATGAGACGTGGGCGGGGCTGGGGTACGACCTGCACAAGCGCTACTTCAACATCGACCCTTCGCCGGCGTACATCATCAACGACCTGCGGCGGTATGCGTCGTGGGGCTACACGCCGGTGGTGTACGAGTCGATCAACCTGCCCACGGACCTGGCCACCGCTGCGAGCTGGGAGACGTCTCTGCCGGCGTCGATCGTGAACAGCGACCCGTACATCGCGGCGCTGCGGCGGGGCGAGCTGCCCCCGCCGGTGGCCTCGGCCATTTCGCCGCCCGCGCAGCAGGGCCAGCTTCCCCCGCCCATCGCGCCCCCGCCCCCGCCCACGGGTGGAGGCGACGAAGGCCAGAACAGCGCGGGCGGGGGCTCCGGCGGCGGTGAAGGCGGCGGCAACTCCGGCCTGATGCTGATGAATCGCCAGCAGTCGCGCACCGCCTCCAAGCCGATGGGCGGGTCCACGATGCTTATGCCGAACCGGAGCACCGCCAAGCCCAGCGCGCCAGCCGCTCCCGCCGCGCCCGCGGCGCCGGCCAGCGGCGGGAACGCGGGCTCCGGCGGGAACGCCTCGCAGCCTTCTCAGCCCGAGATTGCGGTGACGGTGACGCAGCGGTTCATGAAGAAGACGAACTCGCGTCCGCCGGTGCTCAAGGCCGACCGCACGCAGGGGATCCTCGCGCTCGTCAAGCGTCAGCAGCAGAAGGAAGAAGAGAAGAAGAACCAGGAGTGACTTAGAGGGAGCGCATCCACTCCCACTGGCGGGCGACGCCCTCGGCGAAGGGGGTGGTGGGGCGGTAGCCCAGCTCCGCGCCGCTGCGCGTGAGGTCAGCCCAGGTGCGGAGCACGTCGCCGGGGCGCATGGGCCCGCGTTCGATCCTGGCCGGGCGGCCGACTGTGCGCGCGATGGTTTCGACCATTTCCTCGAGGGCGACGGGGTGGTTGCCGCCGAGGTTCCAGACGCGGTAGCCGTGCTCGTGGATGCGGTCGTACGCCGCGAGAACGCCGGTCACGATGTCGTCGATGTAGGTGTAGTCGCGGCTGGTGCCCTCGCCGAAGAGCTGGACGGGCTCGCCCGCGGCGATTCTGCGCATGAAGAGGCTGATGGCCAGGTCGGGGCGCTGGCGCGGGCCGAAGACGGTGAAGAATCGCAGCATCGCGACGGGCATCTTCGTGAGATGCCAGTGCGTGTAGCCGATCAGCTCGCAGGCCTTCTTCGTCGCGGCGTAGGGGCTGATGGGCTCGTTGACGTCCTGGGTCTCACTGAAGGGCGCGGTGGGCGAGTTGCCGTAGACGCTGCTTGAAGAGGCGATGACCACGCGGCCGCAGCCGATGCGCTTGGCCTCTTCGAGCACGATGCTGGTGGCGACGACGTTCGCCATCGCGTATCCGACGGGGTCCTGAATGCTGGGGCGGACGCCCGCGCGCGCGGCGAGGTGGATGACGCCCGCGGGGCGGGCTTCGTCCATCACGCGCGCGAACCACGCGCGGTCGCAGGCGTCCCCCTCCCGGAACTCGAAGGCTGTGTGCGCGCCGACTTCGCGGAGATTTCGTTCCTTCTCCGGGCGCGGATAGAAAGGATCGAAGTTGTCAACCCCGACCACCCGTTCGCCTCGCGCGAGCAGCGCTGAAACAACATGCGAACCAATGAAACCCGCGGCACCCGTGACCAGTACCGTGCCGTCTGCACGCTGCGTCATGAAGCATCCTTCCCTGCGACCAACCCGCCTCGTGACAGCAGGTTAGCCCCAAAAACAAGCAGGGCGCCATCAATGACAGCGCCCCGCTGGAGGAGAGAGAGATCGTGGGAGTATAGATTCATATCGGACCACAGGTTGCCCATTCCCCCAAAGTTCACGCGGGGATTAACAAGGTTTCCCCAGGTGGGTGGGTTGTTTGGCGCAGAGTTTGCGCGTATCGGCGGCTTCTTTGTTAGTTGGGTTCGGGCTTCGGTTCGGGGCGGTCGGAGCGCTCGCGTGGCCGTTCGGGAGTGCGCGGCTGGTCGGCGCGTGTGCCCGGATTGTCTTTGGTCTGCTCTAAGTAGCGGCGGATGGCTTCGCGCTGCTCCTCGGGCGGGAGTTTTTTAATTCGCTCGCGGACGGGCTCGGGGAGGTCATCGAGGCGCGGCAGGCGGTCCACCTCGGGCCTCCTCTCGCGGAGGCGGGTCAGTTCGTTGTTAAAAACCTTTTGCTGGGGCTCGGTGAGCACGGCGTAAATGCGGGCGTGGGTGTCGGCGGGGGAGGGCAGCCCGCTGAGGATCTCGCGGATCTTCTCGCGCGCCTGCTCGGCCTGGTCGGGGTCCACGTCCTTGGCGGGCTCGGGGAGGCGCTGGCGCGAGCCGCGCTGGTCGAGGAACTGCTGGACGCGGCGGCGGTCTTCCGGGGAGAGGAGGGGGAGCAGCTCGCGGACTTTTTCAAGGTTGGCGGCGCGGTATTCCAAGAGGGCGGCGTTGAAGTCGTCGTTGATGGCCTTGATTTTGGCTTCCTGCGCGCGGGTGAGGCGGAGCTCGCCGGCCTGGTCGCTCCGGAGGGCGTCGAGCGCCCGCATGAAGATGCGGTGGGGGAGCTCCGCGCCCATCATGTCGCGACCGCGGACACGCCCGGGGGTGAACTGGCGCTGCTCGCCGGGGACGCCGGTTTCCTTGACCTTTGGGCCTCGGAGGACGTCGGGCTCGGGCTGAGCGAGGGCGAGGGAGCAGAGGGCCAGTCCGGCGATAGCCGCGAGTCGGGCGGTTGGGCGCATGGGAAGTCCTCCGAATAGGTGTTGGGCGTAACGAGTCAGGGGGGCGGGGTATTGCGGGCACCCTACGCTTAGCACATGGCGATCACGAAGGAGTTTGTCCGCGAGGCCCTGGCCGGGTCGGCGGTGGGGCCGCAGCTTCTCCATGTTGCCGCGTGCGACAACATGGCGAGCGTGCGGCTGGGGATGACGGGGAGCCCGGCGGAGCTGGAGGCTCTCGCGGCGGAGGCGCATAAGCGTCTGCAGGACAAGGCTCAGGCGGCGGGAACGCCGCTGGATTCCTTCATCGCCGAGTTCGTGGGGCCGGGGGGGAAGGTGGTGCATACGTCGCGGTTCGGGCGGCAGAGCGCGGCGGGGGGGCACACACCGATTCCGGGCCTGAAGCCGCCGCCGGCGCCGGCGGGGCCGTCGGGATTGCCGGGCGTGAAGCACATCATCGCGGTGGGGGCGGGCAAGGGCGGCGTGGGGAAGTCCACGATCGCGCTGAACCTTGCCGTGGGCCTGGCCCGCAAGGGGCACGCGGTGGGTCTGCTGGACGCGGACATCTACGGGCCGTCGATGCCGACGATGCTGGGGCTGGAGACCTTCGAGACGCACGTGCTGGGAGGGATGCTTCAGCCCTTCTACGTCCACGGCGTGAAGACGATGACGATGGGGAAGCTGGTGGACCCGGACAAGCCGCTGATCTGGCGCGGGCCGATGGCGCACGGGGCCTTCAAGCAGCTGACGGAGCAGACGAACTGGGGCGAGCTTGATTACCTGGTCATCGACCTGCCGCCGGGGACGGGGGACATCGCGCTGACGATGGCGCAGATGCTGCGGCTGACGGGTGCGGTGGTCGTCTGCACGCCGCAGAAGGTGGCGCAGGATGACGCGGTGCGTGCGGCGAAGATGTTCCAGCAGCTTCAGGTCGAGGTGCTGGGGGTCGTCGAGAACATGAGCTACTTCGTGGGCGACGACGGGAAGGAGTACGACATTTTCGGTCGCGGGGGGGCGGAAAGGATGGCGGCGAGGCTGAACGTGCCTTTCCTCGGGGCCGTACCGATCACCATGCATCTTCGCGCGAACTCCGACCGGGGCGATCCGACGGCGAACTTCACGGGCGAGGACGGCCCGGGCCGGCAGCTCGCGGCGACGCTGGAATCGCTGGTGGCGAACGTCGAGGGCCAGGCAGCGCTGGCCGCGATGCGGCAGCAGGCGCTGCGTCCCACGCTTTCCATCTCCTGACATGGCCCGTCGCGTCGTCATTCTCGGCTCCACCGGCTCCATCGGCACGCAGGCCCTGGAGGTCATCGCGCACCTGAACTCGATCACGGAGGACGCGGAGCGTCGCTTCGAGGTGGTGGGGCTGGTGGCCGGGCGGAACCGGGAGCTGCTGGAGAAGCAAGCCGCGGAGTTCGGCGTGGCGGATGCGCGGTGCGCCGCGGACAGCGCGAGCGCGGCGGAGGACATGGTCCGGGAGGTGGAGTGCGACATCGTCGTGGCGGCGATCGTGGGATCGGCGGGGATTCGCGCGACGCTGGCGGCGGCGGAGCTGGGTCGGCAGATCGCGCTGGCGAACAAGGAATCGCTGGTGGCGGCGGGTGCGCTGATCACGTCGGCGGCGCATCGCTCGAAGGCGGGGCTGCTGCCGATCGACAGCGAGCACGCGGGGCTGTGGCAGTGCCTGATGCACGCGCGGGCGAAAGACGCGGCGTGCGTGGCGCGGGCGATCATCACCGCCTCGGGCGGGCCGTTCCGCACGTGGGGGCGGGCGCAGATCTGGGATGCGCTGCCGCACCAGGCGCTGAAGCACCCCACCTGGTCGATGGGTCCGAAGGTCACGGTTGATTGCGCCTCGCTGATGAACAAGGGGCTGGAGCTGATCGAGGCGCACTGGCTCTTCTCGCTTCCCGCGGCGAAGCTGGAGACGGTGGTTCACCCGCAGTCGATCGTGCACGCGATGCTGGAGTTCGAGGACGGCAACGTGATCTGCCAGCTTGCCGCGCCGGACATGCGCACGCCGATCCAGCATGCGCTGGCGTATCCGTGGCGGCTGCCTTCGACGTCGCGGCGGATGGACTGGGCGGCGCTGCGGGCGCTGGAGTTTGAGCCCGTCGATCACGAGCGGTTCCCGCTGCTGCGGCTGGCGTATCGGGCGATCGAGCAGGGGGGGACGGCGGGGGCGATTCTGAACGCGGCGAACGAGGCGGCGGTGCGGGCGTTTCTCGCGAGCGGGGAGGGGGCGACGCCGATGCGGTTCGGGCGGGTGATCGAGGCGGTGCTGGAGACGGTGGAGGCGGTGAAGCCCGCGCCGATGAAGACGCTGGAGGATTGCGCCGCCGCGGAAGCCGCCGCGAGCGAGTATGTTGAGCGCCTGCTCGGGTAGTTTTTCAGTCGCAGCGTTTTCTGATGTCCGTCCACGCCGCCAAGCTCCAGCAGGTTCAGGCGCTGCTCGCCGACAGGCCCGAGCAGGCGCGGGCGATGTGCCAGCGTGTGGTGCAGAGCGCGCCGCGCGACCCGTGGGCGCACAGCGTGATGGCGTCGGTGTTTCTGCGATTGGGGCAGACGACGCAGGCGCTGCACTATGCGAAGCGTGCGCATGAGCTGGCGCCGGGGGAGCCGGCCTTTGCCGTGGAGCTGGCAAGGCTGCTGGGGATTGAGAATCAGCCGGAGAAGGGCGTCGCGCTGATGCGCGCGGTGCTGGAATCGCGGCCGAGCTGTACGCCCGCGTCGCAGACGCTGGCTTCGTTGCTGGAGCAGATGGAGCGGCACGCGGAGGCGGAGCGGGCCTGCCGCGACGGGCTGAAGCACGCGCCCGGGGATGAGGGTCTGGAGGCGGTGCTGGCCGGGTCGCTGCTGAACCTGGGGCGGATCGAAGAGACGGTGGCGCTGATGGAAGCCGCGGCGGAGCGGCACCCGGAGAACGCGCACCTCGCCAGCGGACTGGCGCTGATGATGAACTACATGCCGGGGCGCACGCCGGAGCAGGTGTTTCAGACGCACCGGCGCTGCGCGGCGCTGCTCGAGCGGGCGGACCCGTTCCCGGCGCGGACGTATCCCAACGCGCGCGACGAGGGCAAGCGGCTGCGGGTGGGGATCGTTTCGCCCGACCTGCGGCAGCATTCCGTGGCGTACTTCATGGAGCCCTGGTTTGAGCACGCCGACGGGGAAGCGGTTGAGTTCTGCGTCTATCAGACGAACCGCGTCGCGGACGGGGTGACGGCGCGCCTGCGCGGCATGGTCGAGCGGCTGGGCGGGCGGTGGTTCGTGATGGACAACATCTCCGACCACGCGCTGGCGGAGAAGATCTTTGGCGATCGCGTGGACGTGCTCGTCGAGCTTTCGGGGCACACGCACGCGCACAGCCTCGCGGCGATGCACCGCCGCCCCGCGCCGGTGCAGGCGACGTACCTCGGCTATCCCAACACCACGGGCCTGACGGCGATCGACTACCGCATCGTCGATTCGCACACGGACCCGGCGGGCGCGGAGGCGTACGCGAGCGAGAAGCTGCTGAGGATTGATCCGTGCTTCCTGTGCTACAAGCCGCCCGCGGCGGGGGCGCTGCGCGATGAGGCGCGGGAGGGAATCACCTTCGGCTCCTTCAACACGCCGCAGAAGCTGAATAAGGAAGTGATCCGGGTGTGGTCGCGGCTGTTGCGCGAGGTGCCGGGCGCGCGCCTGCTGCTCAAGGGCGGGCATCCTGACGACAACGGCCTGCGCGAGGGCGTGCTGGCGCGGTTCGCGGAGGCGGGCGCGGATCCGGCGAGGATCGAGTTTCTCGCGCGCACGAAGGGGATCGAGGAGCACCTGGCGCTGTACGGGCGTGTGGACGTGGCGCTGGACCCCTTCCCGTACAACGGCACGACGACCACCTGCGAAGCGCTGTTCATGGGCGTGCCGGTGGTGACGCTCGCGGGCGCGATGCACCCCGGGCGCGTGGGCGTGAGCCTGTTGAACGCGATCGGCGAGGGCTCGCTGATAGCGCGGAGCGAGGATGAGTACGTGCGGATCGCGGCGGGGGCGGCGGGGAGAAGCCGCGCGGAGCTGCGCGGGAAGCTGCTTTCGTCGCCCTTGTGCGACGGTCCGGGCTTTGCGAGGCGGATGGAGGGGGCGCTGCGCGGCGTGTGGGCCGCATGGTGCTGGGCTTAGTCGATCCAGTGCGCGGGGCGCGGTGTGTCCTCGGTGACGCGCTCGCGGCTGATGGCGCCGCCGACGTCGGTGACGGTGAGCAGGTTCATGTCGTCGTTGATGCGCATGAAGAGGTGGACGGGGCGGCCCCAGATGAGGCGGAGGGAGTGGAGGACTTCCTTGGCGCGTGCGGCCTCGACCTCGATGCCGGAGAACTTGTGGGCCAGCACCAGCTCGCCGCGGTTGAGGTAGTTGGCGTCCACGACGTAGATGAAGGGCTGTCCGGCGTTGGTGAGGTGGTGGAGGAGGGTCTGCTTCACGCGGTTGAAGTCGCGTGAGACGATGCGGACCTCGCCGGTCTGGGGGTCGCGCTTGTGCTGGTACATGCGGTGGCGCTCGACGAACTCCTCGGTGAGGAACTCGTCGATGAAGGAGACGTCGTTGTAGATGCGGCGGACCTCGAAGATCTTTTCGCGGCCCTTCATGGACTTGTCGTCGTAGTCCTGCTTGCCGCCGATGGAGCCGATCTCCTCCCAGCGCGGGCCGTGCTGGCCCTTGTCCCAGCGGCGCTCGATGTCCTTGAAGAGCTCGACGCCGATCTTGTAGGGGTTGAAGCCGCCGGGGGGCATGTGGACCACGCCGCTGTGCTGGTCGGCGTAGTGGACGATCTCCTTGGCCTCCAGGAAGTGCTGGGTCATGAGCTTGGAGTGCCAGTAGGTGGCCCAGCCCTCGTTCATGATCTTGGTCATCGCCTGAGGGGCGAAGTAGTAGGCCTCGTCGCGGATGATGGAGAGGATGTCCTGCTTCCACTCGGGCAGGCGAGCGTGGCGGAGAAGGAAGAGGAGGACGTCGCGCGAGGGCTTCGCGGGGAACCTGGACGCGGCGGCACGGCGCTCCTCCTCGTATTCCCTGCGCTGGCGCTCCAGCTCCTGCTGGGGGTTGATGAAGGGGTCCATGTAGTCCTTGGCGGGGAGCTTCTCGGCGGCGAAGCCGCGGTCGGGGGCGTGCTCTTCGCCCGCGCCGATGGACTCGAGCCTGCGGCCGTGCTCTCCGGGCGCGGCGGAGGCGGGGGCCTCCTCGCGCATCACGAAGGGGGAGTGCGGGTCGATGAGGTTTTCGAGCGTGAGGCAGGCGTCGATGAAGCGCTCGACCTCCTCGTGGCCGTGGCGCTCGATGTGCCGACGCACGCGGGTGGCGTGGTTGGCCATCTCGTCCATCATCTTGCGGTTGGTCTTGCTGAACCAGAGGTTGTTCTTGAAGAAGTCGGCGTGGCCGTAGACGTGGGCCATGACGAGCTTCTGGTCGGTGACGGAGTTGGACTCCTGCAGGTAGGCGTAGCAGGGGTCGTTGTTGATGACCATCTCGTAGATGCGGCCGAGGCCGTAGGCGTCGCGCTTGCTGAGCTTTTCGTACTCCATGCCCCAGCGCCAGTGGGGATAGCGCGTGGGGAAGCCGCCGTACGCGGCGATCTGGTTCATCACTTCAAAGGGGAGGACCTCGAACACCACCTCGAAGAAGTCGAGGCCGTATTCCAGAGCCTTGGCCTTGATGGCCTGCATGTGGGCCAGGAGCTCCGGGGAAAGGTCGGTGTGCGGGGTGCCGGGCATAAGTGGATTATCGTCCAAACCCCGCCTGCTTATACGCACGGCGTGATAAAAGGGTTTTTCCCCCGGGGAATGGCGCGGTTTTTCAGACCAGCAGCTCGAGCATCGAACGCCATTCGCCGTAGCGGTAGGGGATGGCGTGGCGGTCGTGGATGGCGCGGATGAGGGCGAGGGAGCGCTCGGAGAGCTCCTGCTGCCACTCTTCCGCGGCGGGATCGCAGAAGTAGATGCGGCAGCCGGTGGGCTTGATGGTGTGGGCCGTGCAGCGCTCGCTGAGCAGGAAAGGGCAATCGCCGCGGAGACGGGCGGCGTCGATGCCCGCGCGCGTGAGTGCGGGGAGGGAAAGGTCGGGAAGGCGGAGGAGGGTGTACGCGGCCTCGAGCCCGGTGACGTAGAGGCGGTGGCCGTATTGCTCGAAGTGGCAGCAGCGGCCGGAGGCGACGCACACGGGGCGGCGTGCTTCCACCTGGTCCGCGATGAGCGTGAAGACGGCCTCAAGCTCGGCGCGGACTTCGGGACGGCGCGCGGCGGAGAGCCAGGTGTTGGCAAGGTCGTCGTTCACGAGCGGCGTGCGATGAGCGAGCCGCGGTCAGATATCGACCGAGTCGCGGAGGATGCGGATCTGCTGCGGGGTGTACATGCGGCCCTTGTCCATGCCTGGGCAGGTGCGCTTGGCGCGCTCCCAGGCGGCGCGGCTGGTGAGGTTGGACTTCCAGAAGGGCCAGGTGCGGCACTGGGCGGGGCGGTCTTCGTACACGCCGCACACGGCCTTGCCGGGAACGGATTCGCGATCGAGGAAGATGCAGTCGAGGCCCGCGGGGGATTCCTTCTCGATGAGGGAGCGGCCCTTGATGGTGTCGCGCGTATAGCGGGAGAGGAACTCTTCGACGGTGATGTTGAGCCGGCGTGCGAGCGCCGCGGCTTCGGCGTCGGTGAAGAGGACGTAGCCCTCGGGGCCGGAGCAACAGCTGCCGCACATGGTGCATTGGAAGGAGAGGCCGCCCGCGTGGGCGAACCACTCGACGCCGCGGTCTTGCTGGTCGTGGTTCACGCCTGGGACGATAGAGCCGGGGCGGGGTGTCCGGCGAGCTTTTCGATGTGATCGGCGGCGAAGGCGGCGCCGTCTTCCCCCTTGAGCCGGGCGGCCAGCACGGTGGCGTTGGCCTCCATCGTGGGGTTGTCGAGGATGGACATCAGGGCGTCGGCGAGACGGCGCGCGGTGAGCTGGTGGCGTTTCAGGATTTCGGAGACGCCCAGGCGCTTGGCGCGGGCGGCGTTGTCGTACTGGTCGTGGGCGTGGGGGACGATGAGCGTGGGGCGGCCGGCGCGGAGGCCCTGCGCCGTGGTGCCGATCCCGCCGTGGTGGACGGAGGCGGCGACCCTGGGCATGACCCTGGAGAAGGGGATGTAGGAGAAGGTTGCGACGCCGGGTGGGGGGTTGTTGATGGTGACGCCGGAGTTGCCGACGAGCAGCATGGCGCGGCGGCCGATGATGCGGCAGGCGTCGGCGGCGATCTGATAGAAGCCCTTGGAGACATGGACGGCGGCGGTGCCGAGGGAGAAGAGAACCGGGGGCGGGCCAGCGGCGAGGAAGCGCTCAACAAGGTCGGCGTCGTGCTCCTGGTCCGCGGCGTCGTCGTGCCAGGGGAAGCCGCAGATCACGGCCTTGTCCGGGTCGCCTTGGAGCTGCGGACGGAAGAGCGGGGACCAGAGGCCGAGGTTGAGGTCGCCGGAGCGGCAGGCGTCGCGCCATACGTCGTCGATGGGCTGCAGGCCATGCTCGCGGCGGAGGCGGTTGAAGGGCGGGTTCATGTGCAGCCGGATGGCCGGGCGGAAGACGTGGCGCATGACCCAGCGCAGCCAGCCGGGGGGATGGAGCGGCGACCAGGAGAGGGGGCTGAAGATGTCGCCGCGGGTCATCCACATCATGGGTGCGAGGACGGCGTTGGCGATGGGGATGCCGCGGCGACGGCAGACCCAGGCGGTGGCGAGGCAGATGTGGTGGTGGAGGACGGCGTCGGGGCGGAAGGAGTCGAGGATGGCGGGGAGCAGGGCGAGGGTGTCGCGGGCGAAGGGGATGAGCAGCTCGCGGACGACGACCCGCGTGCCGCGGGTCGGGTGCATGATGTCGGGCTTGTTCTTGAGGTCGCGGAGGTCGATGCATTCGCCGAGGGGGATGAACTCGAGGCCGGCGTGCTCGACGAGCGGCTGGAAGTAGGGGTTGGTGGCGATGGCGGCGTGGTGGCCGCGGGCCAGCAGGGCGCGTCCGATGGCGATGAAGGGGTGGAGGTCGCCGTGGGATCCTGTGGCGGTGATGAGGACGCGCATGGGGGCAGAACTCTAAGGGGCGGGAGCGGGGTACACTGGGCATGATGCCGCTGCTGAGCGTCAATATTGATCATGTGGCGACGGTCCGGCAGGCGCGGTACCGCAACGGTCCGGGGTATGGGGAGCCGGACGTGGTGCGTGCGGCGCACGAGGCGGAGCTTGGGGGCGCGGACGGGATCACGGTTCACCTGCGGGAAGACCGGAGGCACATCACGGACCGGGACGTGGAGCTGCTGCGTCCGTATGTGCGTGTGCGGTTCAACCTGGAGATGGCGGCGACGGAGGAGATGGTGGAGATCGCGCGCCGGATCCGCCCGCACTCGGCGATGCTGGTGCCCGAGGGTCGCCAGGAAGTGACGACGGAGGGGGGGCTGGACGTGGCGGGCCAGCTCACGCGGCTGAAGGACGTGGTGGCGCGCCTGAAGGACGCGGGGTGCGTGGTCTCGGCGTTCATCGACGCGGAGGCGCGGCAGGTGGAGGCGGCGGCCAGGGCGGGGTTCAGCACGTGCGAGGTTCACACCGGGCCGTGGGCGGCGGTGTTCGAGGAGCACGGCGGGGACCTGATGCACGAAGCGGTCGCGGCGGAGCTGGAGCGTGTCGCAGCGACGGGTCGCGCGATCGTGGAGGCGGGGATGCGGTTCAACGCGGGGCACGCGCTGAACTACGTGAACGTGGGGCCGGTGGCGCGCCTGCCGCGGGTGTCGGAGCTGCACATCGGGCACGCGATCGTGAGCCGCGCGGTGTATGTTGGGCTGCGCGCGGCGGTGCGGGAGATGAAGGAAGCGATCGGCTGAAAACTCGGCGGGAACGGCAAGCCGGAGGACCAGCGATGAACACGACGGTGCGCACAGGCGTGGGACGGTACCAGCGGCTGCTGGCGTACGAGGCTGAGGCGAACCGACGGGCGCTGGACTCGCTGGAGACGGTGCCGGATTCGGCGCGGAAGAGCGCGGCGTTCGCGCGGGCGATGGTGCTGATGCCGCACATGCAGCTGGCGCGGTTCATCTGGCTGGCGCGGCTGGAGGGGCGGCCGTATGAGAACCCGAGCGACTGGTTCCCCTTCTGGACGATCGAGCAGACGCGCCTGGCGGAGGCGGAACAGAACCGGGAGTGGGCGGAGTACCTGGGCGGGCTGTCGGAGAGCGACCTGACGCAGACGATCAGCTACACCACTTCGGAAGGCGAGCCGCGGGTGCGGATGATCGACGACATCCTGACGCACGTGTTCAATCACTCGACGTATCACCGCGGGCAGCTCGCGCGGCTGGTGCATGAGTGCGGCGGGAAGCGCGCGGTGACGGACTTCATCACGCTGGTGGGAGAGCTGTAGCACTCTGAAGCTGTTCGAGCGTTTGGCTACGGGAGAGTGACCGCGGGGAGCCGTAAAGCCTTTCGCGTGCTTCATCTAGCGCTACAGCGGGGGGTGTGCGGAAGCGTACACCCAGGCGTTCATTTCCGTAGCAACAGGATTAAAGCGAGGTTGGAAGCGACTGGGGTGAAGTGCCCCTCGGAAAACGGCTGGCATTTTGCCGCGGATTGCTACTATCGGGGCGATGGCGAGCGTTCCTGATCCGAGTCGAGCGAACGGCAAACGGAACACGCAGGAAGAGGCGGGAGACCAGGTGGGGGGGAAGGCGCGCAAGTCTGCCTCGGGTAAACCCTTTGAGGATTACGAGGGGGCGTTGGCGTTTCTGCGGGGGCGGTTCAACCTGGAGCAGTGCCGGCCGACGCAGGTGAATGCCGCGGAGGTGTTCAACCTGGATCGGATGACGGCGCTGATGGCGGGGCTGGGGGATCCGCACAAGCTGCTGCAGACGGTGCATGTGGCGGGGAGCAAGGGGAAGGGCAGCGTCTGCGAGATGGCCGCGGCGGCGCTGCAGGCGTGCGGGTATGGCGTGGGGTTGTTCACGAGCCCGCACCTGGTGGAGGTGACGGAGCGGATCCGGATCAACGGGCGGGAGATCAGCCGCGAGGACTTCACGGCGCTACTGGAGCGCGCGGTGGGTGCGGCGGAGGGGCTGAGCAAGAAGCTGGGGGAGGTGACGTACTTCGAGCTTCTGACGGCGGTGGCGTTCCTGTACTTCGCGGACCAGGCGGTGGACCTGGCGGTGATCGAGACGGGGATGGGCGGCCGCGGGGACGCGACGAACATCATCACTCCGCTGGTGAGCGCGATCACGTCGGTGCAGCGGGAGCACCGGCAGTTCCTGGGGGAGACGCTGGAGGCGATCGCGGCGGAGAAGGCCGGGATCATGAAGCCCGGCGTGGCGTGCGTGAGCGTGCCGCAGGATGAGCGCGTGGCGGCGGTGCTCCGCGAGCGCGCGGCGGCGATCGGGACGAGCGTGGCGTTCCTGGAGCAGGAGATCGACTTCTCGTACCGGATGGAGTCGGACAAGGTGCTGGGGCAGCACGCGCGGGTGTGTCTGAGCAGCCCGCGGAGCAACTTCGAGCACCTGGCGTCGCCGCTGAAGGGGGAGCATCAGGCGTACAACTGCGGGCTGGTGCTGGCGATGCTGGACCGGCTGCGGGAGCGGGGGATCGACACGCCGGAGGGGAAGGTGGCGCGCGGGCTGGCGCAGACGCCCGCGAACGGCCGCCTGGAGCAGATCCACGAGCACCCGCGGGTGTTCATCGACGGCGCGCACAACCCCGAGTCGATGGAGGCGCTGGTGAAGTCGGTGGGGGTGTGCGTGCGCTACGACTCGATGGTGGTGGTGTTCGGGTGCGCGGCGGACAAGGACGTGCCCGCGATGCTCAACGCGATCGCGAAGGGCGCGGACAAGATCTTCTTCACGCGCGCGGAGGGGAGCGTCCGGTCGGCGGACCCGCGGGACCTGTACCGCAAGTTCGCGGAGACGCCTGGGAAGATGGCGCAGATCTCGCCGAGCGTGAAGGAGGCGCTGCGGAGCGCGGCGAACGCGGTGACGCGCGGGGACATCATCCTCGTGACGGGCTCCTTCGCGGTGGCGGGGGAGGCCAAGCGGCTGCTGCTGGAAAAACGCCGCGCGATGACGGTGGAGGTCAAGCCCCGCGGCGTTGAAGTGCGGCGGTAAGGCGAAGGCGTTTATCGAAGGGCGCGAAGATGCGGGGTGGGGGCAGCCGGGGCGAAGGGTCTTTGCGCCTTTGGTGCTGTATGCGCGTGTCGGGTTATTTTGAACGCGGAGGACGCAAAGGAAGCGGAGGAAGTAGACAAGGCCTTTCGCAAGCAATTTCTCGCGTCTTCGGCTTTCTTTGCGTGCCTTGCGTTGCCAAGGCGGGCGATCGCGGCGGGGAGGGCCGCCCCTAGAATCCGGGCTATGAGCGAGACGAAGGCCAGCGACACGCCGCCGCATCGGTATAACGCCGCGCTTGCGCAGGAGATCGAGGGGCGGTGGCAGGCGTTCTGGGCGGAGCACGAGACGTTCCGCACGCCCAACCCGGGGGAGCCGGGGATGGACGCGCGACGGCCGAAGCGGTACATCCTGGACATGTTCCCGTACCCGAGCGGGGTGGGCCTGCACGTGGGGCACCCGCTGGGGTACATCGCCACGGACATCTACGCGCGCTACCTGCGGATGACCGGGCACAACGTGCTGCACACGATGGGGTTCGACGCCTTCGGGCTCCCGGCGGAGCAGTTCGCGATTCAGACGGGCACGCACCCGCGCGTGAGCACGGAGCGGAACATCGCGACGATGCGCTCGCAGCTCTCGCGCCTGGGGCTGGCGCATGACCCGCACCGCAGCGTCGCGACGACGGACCCGGAGTTCTACAAGTGGACGCAGTGGATCTTCAAGCAGATCTACGAGAGCTGGTATGACGAGAAGGCGGGGCGCGCGCGGCCGGTGTCGGAGCTGGTCAAGGCCTTCGAGTCGGGAGAGGTGAAGACCTCCAGCGGGCGCGCGTGGAGCGAGCTGAGCGAGCGCGAGAAGCGCGCGGAGGTGGATGCGCGTCGCCTGGCGTTCCTGAGCGAAGTGCCGGTGAACTGGTGCCCGATGCTCGGCACGGTGCTGGCGAACGAGGAAGTCACGGCGGAGGGGAGAAGCGAGCGCGGCAACTACCCGGTGTACAAGCGTCCGCTGCGCCAGTGGATGATGCGGATCACGGCGTACGCCGAGCGCCTGCTGGCGGACCTGGAGCCTCTGGACTGGCCCGAGCCGATCAAGCTGATGCAGCGGAACTGGATCGGCCGGAGCGAGGGGGCGGAGATCGAGTTCGAGATCGAAGGCGCCGGGAACGGGCGCGTGACGGTGTTCACGACGCGCCCGGACACGGTCTTCGGCGCGACGTACGTGGTGCTGAGCCCGGAGCATCCGCTGGTGGATGCGATCGCGGCGGAGGCGTGGGAGCGGCCGGATTCGAAGACGATCGTGCCACGGGAATGGCGCGGCGTCGGGCTGCCGGGCGCGGGCGAGCAGGGGTTCGCGAATCCGCGGGAGGCGGTGGCGGCGTACCGCGCCTACGCGAAGGGGAAGACCGAGGCGCAGCGGACGGAGGCGAAAGAAAAGACGGGCGTGTTCACCGGGGCGTACGCGGTGAACCCTGCGACGGGGTCGCCGATCCCGGTGTTCATCGCGGACTACGTGCTGATGGGGTACGGCACGGGCGCGATCATGGCGGTGCCGGCGCACGACGAGCGCGACTTCGAGTTCGCGCGGGCGCTGAACCTGCCCATCCGCGACGTGGTGTATCCGGCGGAGGTGCTGGCGCTGCGGCACTTCGCGCAGCACGCCTATGCGCAGAGCCCGGCGCCGGCGCACTGGCGGGAGCAGCTCGCGGACTTCATGGGCCTGGTGATGACGAGCGAGCAGAAGCCATCGTTCGACGAGGCGCTGAACCTCATGCGCCAGCGGCGCGTCGAGCCCGCGGAGGAGAAGGAGAGCGGTCGCGGCAAGGTGCGCGCGCAGTGGCTCAAGACGCTGGAGAAGATCGACGTCCGCAGCGCGGACGAGCTGAAGGCGCTGTTCTCGACCGCCTCGTACTTCAAGAAGCTGGGGCAGGCGTACACCGAGCACGGCACGGCGGTGAACTCCTCCGGGGCGCTGTTCTCGATCACCGGGCTGGAGACGGCCGAGGCGAAGAAGGCGGTGACGGCGGCGCTGGAAGAGCGCGGCATCGGCCGGAAGAAGGTGACGTACAAGCTGCGCGACTGGCTCTTCAGCCGCCAGCGGTACTGGGGCGAGCCTTTCCCGATCGTGTACGACGAGGAGGGAACGCCGCACGTGCTGCCGGACTCGATGCTGCCGCTGCTGCTGCCGGAGCTGGAGGACTTCCGGCCCGAGACGAGCGACGACCCCGACGCGCCGGTGCGCACGCCGCTCAACCGCGCGAAGGAGTGGGTGAGCGTCACGCTGGACCTGGGGGATGGTCCGAAGCAGTACACGCGCGAGACGAACACGATGCCCAACTGGGCGGGAAGCTGCTGGTACTACCTGCGCTACCTGGACCCGAAGAACGACCGCGCGATGGTGGCCCCGGAGGTGGAGCGGTACTGGATGACCGGCTCGCTGCAGGAGGGGTCGTCGAAGCCGGTGGGGGGTGTGGACCTGTACGTGGGCGGCGTGGAGCACGCGGTGCTGCACCTGCTCTACGCGCGCTTCTGGCACAAGGTGCTGTACGACCTGGGGCACGTCTCCACGCCCGAGCCTTTCCAAAAGCTGTTCAACCAGGGGTACATCCAGGCGTACGCCTTCAAGGATCCCCGCGGTGTGTACGTGGACGCGTTCAAGGTGACGCTTCCGGACGGCTCGCTGGCGATGGAGCATCAGGACAGGCCGGGGCCCTTCACGTACAACGGCGAGCCCGTAACCCGAGAGTACGGGAAGATGGGCAAGAGCCTGAAGAACGCGATTTCTCCGGACGAGATGTTCGCGGAGTACGGCTGCGACACGCTGCGGGTGTACGAGATGGCGATGGGCCCGCTGGAGGCGAGCAAGCCCTGGAACACGCGGGACATCAGCGGTGCGTACCGCTTCCTGCAGAAGGTCTGGCGGAACCTGATCGACGAGGAGACGGGCCGCTCGCGGTGCGTGGATGAGGAGCCCGACCGCGGCACGCTGCGGATGCTGCACAAGACCATCATCGGCGTGCGGCGCGATATGGAGCAGCTCGGCTTCAACACGGTGGTGAGCAAGCTGATCGAGCTGAACAACCACCTGGGGACGCTGAAGGCGGTGCCTGTCCCGGTGGCGAAGGCGCTGATTCTGATGCTCTCGCCGCTGGCGCCGCACATCGCGGAGGAGCTGTGGCAGCGGGTGGTGCGCGACCCGGCGGGGCTGGAGCGGGCGTCGATTCTGTACGAGCGCTTCCCCGAGGGCGATCCCGCGCTTGCCGCGGATGACGAGATCGAAATCCCCGTGTCGGTGATGGGGAAGGTGCGGAGCAAGATCGTCGTGCCGGCGGGGAGCAACTCCGAGGCGATCCAGGCCGCCGCGGTGGCGGACCCCAGGGTTCAGGAACTGCTGGCGGGCAAGGAGATCAAGAAAGTGATCGTCGTGCCGGGCAGGATGGTGAACTTTGTCGTTTGACGAAAGCTCAAAGCTCAAGCTCGGTTGAGCCGCAGACCAGAATCACTGGTGAGAACGTCCTGCGCTTGTAATCGGTGGTGCGTTCAAGTCCCGTCAGCGGGATTCGATGATGACGGGGGCGGTGACGCGCTGGGTCCAGGTGCTGGGCGGGAGGGTCCACCACAGGAGCGCGTCGGCCTCGGGCCGCGGGAGGGGCAGGGGCTCGGGCAACTCTTCGAACTCGACCTCGGCCCGGAGGCGGTCGGCGAGGGCGGCGCGGATGGAGGCGAGGCTGCGCTGCGTGTCGGGGAAGTCGATCAGGTAGGTCTCGCGGATGCGCTGGAACTCGAATATGGGGAGGTCGGGCTCCCAGTCGAGGCGGCGGGAGGGGCCTGATTCACCCGCGATGACGGGCTGATTGTGAAGCGGGTCCAGCGGCTTGAGGGGCGCGGGCTGGAGCACGCTGGCGATCTCCGGCGGAACATCGCCGGAAAGACGCCAGGTGCGGGTGGTGTCGGACTCAAGCTGCGCGAGGCGGCGGGTGTCGCCGGCGCGGACGTGGATGAGCAGGCGGCCTTCGCGGGCGAGCTGGAGGATGCGGTCATCGGTGAGCGGGGCCGGAGCGGCCGCGAGAGCGGTCGCGACGGGCTCGGAACTCGCCTGCTCCGGAGTGGGGACGACTTCGGTGGGCTCGGGTGGCGTGGCCTCGGCGATGCGGACGTCGGCGGGCGCGGCGTTCTCGGCGAGCGTGCGGTCGGTGCGGGGGGCGGGGCGGATGAGCAGCGAGCCCCAGTACACGGCGCCGCCGACGAGCAGGAGCAATCCCGCGGCGAGCGCGAGGCCGGGGGCCATGCGCTCCAGGCGGCCGGAGCCGGACTTGGTGACGGTGTGGGCAGGGAAGCTGATGGGCGGATGGTCGCTGACTTCCTCGCCACGGGTGAGGCCCAGGAGGGTCTCGCGCTCGAGGGCGGCGAGGACGCGCTCCATCAGCTCGGCGGGGGCGCGTTCATCGCCGAGGGCGCGCAGGGCGCGGCAGTTGGCCTGCATCTGCCGGACGCGGTCGGCGACGCCGGGTCGGGCGGCGGCGGCGCGGTTGGACTCCTCGATGCGCGAGAGACGGCCCTCGATCCACTCGAGCATGTGCTCTTCGTTGAGCGGGGGAGGCGTCGGGTCGCTGGAGGGACGAGGAGGCATGGTCAACGGGGTCGGGAGTGCTCGGGCTTGCGTGCGAGAGATTCGACGGCGTCACGAAGGGCGGTGCGGGCTCGGAAGAGACGACTCTTGACGGTTCCGACGGCGACGCCCAGCACCTCGGAGATCTGTTCGTAGCTGAGACCGCGGCAATCGCAGAGGATGAGAACGGCCCGCTGGTCGGGCTCCAGGAGGCGGAGGGCGGAAAGAACCCGCTCCTGGTCCTCGTGGAGTTCGACGCTGGAGCCAGCCGCGGGTTCCTTGGTTTGCTCGAAGTCGAACCTTTGGAAGGAATCTGTTTGGTTATTCGAGGAGTCGTGGAGGGTGTCGAGGCTGGCGGCGCGTCGGACCTTCTCGGCGCGGAGGCGGGAGAGGCAGACGTTCATGGTGATGCGGATGAGCCAGGTGGAGAACTTGGCCCGTCCGTCGAAGGAGTTGATGTGCTGGATGACCTTGACGAAGGCGTCCTGGGTGAGGTCCGCGGCCAGCTCGCGGTTATGGACCATCCGGAGGCAGGTGGAGAAGAGGCGGTCCTGGTAGCGGGAGATGAGGGCGGGCCAGGCCTGCATGTTGCCGGCGCGGATGGCTTCGACGAGCTGAAGGTCGTAGGCGTCCTCGTCGGTGGGGGGATGGGGCTTGTGGTGCTTGGGGAGCAACGTTGAGCGATTGTAGTGAAAAAACACACTTGAGCGATACGTCGTATGCGTCGATCAAGAGAGAAGATGGGGCGTGTGCCCCAGAAATGGCGGATGAGCCCGCGGACAGGGGGCGGGCCGCCTATGGTTGAGTGATCGCCGGTAGTTCTCAGGGCTGTCTTGGGTACCTGCTGGCGCGGCGAGCAACAGCGCCGTTGAGCGCATCGCCGCAACCTCATTGACCAGTAGTGTGCCTGATCGACCCCTACGGAGAACGTTCCGAAATATGACATTTACAGACCTTTCGTTGTCCCCGGTCCTGCTGCGCGCGGTGGAGCAGGAGGGGTATTCCACGCCGACCCCGATTCAGGCGCTGGCGATTCCGCCGGCGCTGGAAGGGCGCGACGTGCTCGGGTGTGCGCAGACGGGTACGGGCAAGACGGCGGCGTTCGTGCTGCCGCTGCTGAACCGGCTGATGCGCGAGCCGCGTGACAAGACGGCCCGCGGCCCGGCGCTCGCGCGGGCGCTGATCCTGTCTCCGACGCGCGAGCTGGCCTCGCAGATCGGGGAGAGCATCGAGCGCTACGGGCGCGAGACGGGGCTGACGCACACGGTGATCTACGGCGGCGTGAGCCAGTTTCATCAGGAGCGGGCGCTGCGGCGCGGGGTGGACATCATCGTCGCCACGCCGGGACGCTTGATCGACCTGATGGATCAGGGCATCGCGGACCTCCGCGGCGTGCGCGCGTTCGTGCTGGACGAGGCGGACCGGATGCTGGACATGGGCTTCATCAAGCCGATCCGGCGGATCGCCGCGGCGGTGACGCGCGAGCGGCAGACGCTGCTCTTCTCGGCGACGATGCCGGATTCGATCGTGGAGCTGGCCGAATCGCTGCTGCGCGATCCGGTTCGCGTGTCCGTCGCGCCGAAGGTGAAGACGGCGGAGAAGATCGAGCAGGGCCTGTACTACGTGGACCGGGCGCAGAAGCTGAGCCTGCTGGAGTTCCTGCTGAGGGACGCGGCGGCGTCGCGTGTGGTGGTGTTCACACGCACCAAGCACGGCGCAGAGAAGCTGGGGCGCAAGCTCGCGGGCTTCGGCGTGGGCGCGGAGACGATCCATGGCAACAAGGCGCAGAATGCGCGCAGGCGCGCGCTGGAGAGCTTCCGCAGCGGGCGGGCGCGCGTGCTCGTCGCGACGGACGTCGCGGCCCGTGGTCTCGACATCGACGACGTGACGCACGTGGTGAACTACGACCTGCCGGTGGAGCCGGAGGCGTACGTGCACCGCATCGGGCGGACGGCCCGCGCGGGCGCGAGCGGCAAGGCGATCTCCTTCTGCGACAGCGAGGAGCGCGGGCTGCTGAAGGACATCGAGAAGATGATCGGGCGGCGCGTGCCGGTGCTGGAAACGCCGGAGCTGCCCAAGGTCGAGCGGCGCGAAGCCGCCCCGCGACCGGACACATCTCGCCCGCAGCACGCGGAGCACCGGCACAACGAGCGCGTCTGGACACAGCCCTCGCACGCCAAGCCCCAGGGCAACAAGCCGCGGCGGAGCTACGGGTTTGACCAGCCGCTGGACGTCATGCCGGAGGCGACGCCAAAGCCCCGGGTGTTTGGCGCGAAGCGGTGGACGAAGAGGCGGGGTTAATACCAGCCGGGAGCGTCCGGCTGTCGGGGTAATGAGGTTGACGACCTCAAGCCCCGGCAGCACCGCGGCGGGAAGGTCTTCTGAGCAAGTGCGGGTCACACCCGCTTCCTTGCACGCACCCAGCGTCATCGCGTCCCAGAAGGAGACGCCGTGATCGAGCCGGGGCCGACGCCTCGCGCATACGGGGAAGATCGCTGACCCTGCTCGGACAGGGCGGGGTGCGTGCTCATACGCTTGTGCGATGTCCTACGACACGTACACGTCGCCGCTGGCCACACGCAACGCTTCCGCGGAGATGCTGCGGATCTGGTCGCCGCGGCACAAGTTTCTGACGTGGCGGCGCATCTGGCTGGCGGTGGCAGAAGCGCAGCACGAGATGGGCCTGCCCGTCACGCGCGAACAGGTGGAGGAGCTGCGCGCCAATCTGGAGGTGACGGACGAGGACCTCCGCAACGCCGAGAAGCATGAGCGCGAACTGCGGCACGACGTGATGGCGCACGTGCACGCGTGGGGGGACCGCTGCCCCAGGGCGCGGGGGATCATCCACCTGGGATGCACCAGCGAGGACATCGGGAGCAACGCGGACAGCATCCTGTGCATGGAGGCGTGGCGGCTGGTGGAGGTGAAGCTGGCGCGGGCGGTGCTCTCGCTGGGCAACGCCGCGGCGGCGCACAGGCAGACGCCCACGCTGGGCTTCACGCATTACCAGCCCGCGCAGCCGGTGACGGTGGGCCGCAGGTGCGCGCTTTGGGCCTATGACCTCTACCTGGTGCTGCAGCGCGCGGCGACGTCGTGGTCTACGCCGCCGGTGGATCGCTACCGCGGCCTGCGCGGCGCGACGGGCACGCAGGCGTCGTTCCTTTCGCTCTTCGAGGGCGATTCGGCGAAGGTGGACGAGCTGGAGCGGCGGTGGTTCGCCAAGCTGACCGGCACGGCGTGGGACGAGAAGAGCAGGCCCGTGCATCAGATCGTGGGGCAGACGTACCCGCGCATTACGGATGCGCTGCTGCTGTCGGACCTGGCCGCGGCGGCGGCGGTGCTGCACAAGATCGCCACGGACATCCGGCTGCTGTGCAACCGCAAGGAGCTGGACGAGCCCTTTGAAGCGAAGCAGATCGGCTCGTCGGCGATGCCCTACAAGCGCAACCCGATGCGCTGCGAGCGCATCTGCGGGCTGACGCGGTTCGTGATGAACCTGGTCGGCAACGCCTACGACACGGCGGCGACGCAGTGGCTGGAGCGCACGCTGGATGATTCCTCGAACCGGCGGCTTTCGCTGCCGGAGGCGTTCCTGGCGCTGGATGGCGCGCTGGACCTCATGCACAACGTCGCGAGCGGGCTGATCGTCCACGAAGCGACGGTGCGCAGGAACCTGATGGCCGAGCTGCCCTTCATGGCGACCGAGAACATCCTGATGGCGTGCGTGAAGGCGGGCGGGGATCGGCAAGAGTACCACGAGCTGATCCGCCGGCACGCGCAAGCCGCGGGCTTGCGGGTGAAGCAGGAAGGACTGGAGAACGACCTGCTGGAGCGGCTGAAGGAAGATCCCGCGTTCCATCCGCCGAGGCTCTCGCAGGAGCTGGACTGGGATGGGCTTATGGACCCGATGAAGTACATCGGGCGGTGCGTGGAGCAGACGGAGCGCTTCCTGAGCGACGTGGTCGAGCCCTTGAAGCGGCAGTATGGCGAACAGATCGCGAAGCTGCGCGAGAGCGGACCGAAGGTGTAGAACGCTCAGAGCCGCGGTGAAGCTGTGTGACCCGATCGCACGCCGCCGTGGCGCACTTCTCCGTTGGCGAGAAACTCAACCCACGCGGCGCCGTCGGTGCAGGTGGTGTACCAGGCGCGGCCGGGGCGGAGAGCGTCCCAGCGCGGGTCGCCCGCGCGGCGCGGGCCGGTGGATTGGAGCACGATCGCCGGGTTGATGTTCTGCGCGAAGGTCATGGCCTTGGGGCGGGCGCTGCCGTGGTGTGGAAGCTCGAGGACGCGGGCGGTCAGGTCCGGGTGCGCGGCGGTGATCGCGTTGATGGCGTGGTCCTGAATGTCGCCGGTGAGGAGGACTTCGGGGCCGGCGTCGATGGAAATCGCGGCGACGAGGGAGTGGTCGTTGTCCTGGGGCCAGGGCGCGTCGGCGGGCGGGGCGAGGAAGGTGAGGGTTGCAGAGCCGAGGGCGAGGCGGTCGCCGGCGCAGAGTTGGGAGACTTCGATGTTGCGGAGGCGGAGTTCGAGCAGGAGTGACGCCGCGGAGCCGCGGGGGTCGATGCGTGCCTGCTGAATGAAGCGCGGGCTCACGAGCACGCGGCGGACACCGAGAGGACGCAGAACCTCGACCAGCCCGCCGAAGTGGTCGATGTCGGGGTGGGTAATGACGACGGTGGGGGCGCGCCATGCGCCCAGCGCGCGGACCGCGGCCTGGAGCGGAGGCATGACGCCGCCCGTGCGCATGGGGGCGCAGTCCCACAAGAGAGCTTCATCGCCGGAGCGGATGAGGTGGCAGGTGCCGTCGCCCACGGCAAGAGTGTCGATGCGCAGCGTGACATCGCGCGAAAGCCCGGAGCTGAAGACGCAGCCGTACACAAACCACGCCGCGATGATGGCCGAGGCGATCCAGGCGCGGACATCGCGCCAGTGTCCGGCGCGAATCCAGTAGATGACGATGCCGGTGGCGGTGAAGGCCCACAGAGGAGAAACCACGGGCGTGTCAATGGCGCTGAAGGGCACATCGTCCATCAGCCGCACGCAGGCGACGGTCCAGGCGGAGAGCTGGGAGAGGACAAGGCTCGCGGCGTCCGCGGCGGGCGGGAAGAACACGCCCGCCACCAGCGCGATATAGCCCGCCCAGAGCAGCACGACGATGAAGGGCGTGATGAAGATGGTGGCGAGGATCGCCAGCGGGCTGATGAGTCCGAAGCGATGGATGATGAGCGGCAGAGAAAGCGTCCAGCAGAGCACCGCGGCAGAGACGGACTGCTTGAGATGGTCGAGGAGCCACGCCGCGGGGGTGACTTCTCGCCGGACCAGGCCCTCGATGGGGACGCCCCACAGCTTCGCGTGGCAGAGCGGCGCGAGCCAGAAGAGCGCGGCGGTGAGGCCAAGGCTGAGCTGATAGCCGACGTTCCAGAGATCGAGCGGACGCCACGCGAGGAGCGCGATGCCGATCCAGCCCAGGAGCGTGAGGCGGTCGTAGCGGCGGCCGGCAGCCTCGGCGAGCAGGACGGCGAGGACCATCGCGGCGGAGCGGAGGATGGGGCTGGAGGGGGGAACGACGAGCAGATAGAGCAGAACAAGCGCGGCGACGGTGAGGGGCTCGACCCAGCCGCGGTCGCCGGTGAGGCGGAAGATCGCCAGGGCGAGCAGAGCCATGACGGAGAGGTGAAAACCGGAAATGGAGAGGACGTGGGCGAGGCCCTGTCGCGCGAAGGCTTCGCGGACGGCGCGCTGCTGGGGGTCGTAGTCGCCGAGGATGAGGCCCAGGAGCAAGGCGCGGCCGGGTGAGTTCTCTTCGCCGCCCGCGCGCTCGACGATGGCGCGGGCGCGGTCTTCGAGGGCGGCGCGGAAGCGCAGCCAGCGTGAGAAGATCGGGTCGCGCGTGGGCAGGCGAGTGATGAGGTCGGGGCTGCTGAGGGTGAGGCTCCCGGCGACGCCGGATTGCGCGGCATACAGGCGGAGGTCTTCTTCGCCGGGGTTGAGGGGCGGGTCGATGTGGCCGAAGGTGCCTGAGAGTCGGAGGCGGTCGCCGGCGAGGAGGTCGGTCGGGTGCGGGCGCGTACGAACGCTGACCCACAGATCGCCGCGGGCGCGTCGCGGTCCGTCGGGGGTGATGAGGGTGTCTACGCGGAGGTCGAAGCGCGAGCGCGGCTGGTCGAGAAAGGGGAACGTGGAACGGGATTGCACTTCCCGCGGCGTGGAGAGGAGCACGCCTTCGACGGTGATGAGGGATTCGTCGTCGGCGAGGTACGCGAGGCTGTCGGCGGGGCGTTCAAAGACGCGGGCCTGCATCCAGCCGCCGGAGGCGAGGAAGAGTGCCGCGGCGAGAAAGAGGCGGCACAAGCGCGGCGGGAGCCAGCAGGCGCATGCGCAGAATCCCAGGCCCGCGGAGAACCAGGTGAGCGAAGGGATGTGGACGGAGCGCGCGGCGGTGAGGCCGAGGGCGACGATGATGAAGGCGACGCAGACCCGCCGCCGCGCTGCGGAAACGGTGTCCGGAGAACCACCCACACAAACAAGCTAACGGCGTGGATGGGGCTTGACGAGGGGGTGAGGGCGGATCAGCTGCCGGTCAGAAGGATGTCGTCAAAATCCTTCATGATGTCGATGGAGCTGGGCTTGCCGGCGGAGTCGAGGTGGGGCTGGCCGCTGAGAGTCTTGAAGTTGAAGCCGTAGAAGAGGGTGTTGCTGGGGCCGGCCATGCCGCCGCCCCGTTCCTCCCTGCCGACGAAGACGCCCTTGGCGCCGGCGGAGTGGAGGATGAAGGAGCCGCGGGGCGCGCTGGGCAGGATGCTGGCGGTGGCGAGGGTGGCATCGATGGGGGAGCCGGGCGAGCCGAGAACACCGACGAGCGAAACGGCGCCGTTGGGGCTCGTGGGGTTGATGAGGCTGCGGCTGGACTGGTCGATCGTCTTCTTGCCGACGGCGGTCCCGTTCAGCACGGCCGCGTTGGAGTAGCCGTAGAAGCGGGCGGGGCTGTTGCCGGCGGAGGAGGGACGGGCGAAGTCCGCGGCGACCTTGATCGGGCCGACGGCGGCGGGGTCGGGCGCCCAGAGGAGGATGGGCGTGCCGTGGGCGTCGACGATGGTGGGGACCTGCTGATTCGCGTTCGTGGCGACCTTGGAGCCGTGCTCGCTGCCGTTGAGGGTCTTGTAGTAACGGGCGGGTGGGAGGAAGTAGGCCTTGCCGGTGGAGCCGATGGCGTCGGGGTGGAAGTAGACGCGCTGGGTGGAGGTGGGGCCGACCTGGATCGCGCCGGGGTGGGAGGAAGGAACGATGCCGCCGGCGAGCTCGAGCATCGCGTTGTCGAGGGCGAGGAAGCCTTCGGTCAGGTTCTGGTTGTCGCCCATTTCCGCGGCGGTGAAGTAGCCGGGGAGCCTGCGTTCGGAGAGGTTGAACTGGCTGATGGACTGGGAGATCTGGACCATCAGGTCGCGGGTGGCCTGGTCGCGGGCGTTCTCGCGGACGGAGCCGAGGGCGGGGATGATGATGGCGACGACCAGCGCGATGATGAGGATGACGAACATGAGTTCGATCATGCTGAAGGCGCGGCCGTTGGATGTACGCTTCATTTGAGTGACTCCCGCCGGCGGCAGCAGGGCCCCGGCACACCCCTGGTCTGTTCGAGCCCAGAAAGAACGGGTTGCTCGAATCGGGCCCAGCTTACTCGAAGAGTATTCCTTTTCGAAGCCTGAACCGGCTCAACACCACCTAAAGTCCGAACTTTCCACGCCTGGGATGGCCCCTGGGTTTGATCCTGGGCGTTCTGGCGTCCATACTCCCCCCGTGAACACGTCACTCGCAACACCGGGATACAGCCATCAGGCGGCGGCGGTTGCCGCGGCGGCGGAAGCACTGCGTTCGGGGGGGATGGCGATCATCCCGACAGAAACGGTGTACGGGCTGGCGGTGAACGCCCAGGACAGCGCCGCGGTGGAGCGGATGTACTCGCTGATCGTTCCGCCGGAGCTGCACGCGCCGCTGCCGCCCGCGTCGAGCTGGCACGCCCCGAGCCGGGAGCGGGTGATCGAGGCGCTGGGGGTGAAGCACCCGCTGCACCTGAGGATTTTCGAGCGGCTGACGCCCGGCCCCTTCCGGCTGATGGTGCAGAAGCCGGAGGAGGAGCTGGCGGCGATTCTGTCGAAGCTTGGGGTGAAGCCGGGGGTGATCGACCGCCGCAACGAGGTGTGGGTGCGCATCCCGGACCACCCGCTGGCGAAGGCGGTGCTGGAGCAGGCGGGCGGGGTGGTGATCGCGGACCGGATCAGCGCCTACGGGCTGGGGGACGGCCGCGCGCTGCCGGAAGAGATCGAGGACGTGAAGCGTCGGATGGGGATCGCGGCGGTGGTGGACGACGGTCCTACGCGCCTGGGCAAGCCGAGCACGCCGATCCACCTTGGGCTGGACGGGACGTATGAGGTCGTGCCCGGCGGGATGTACGACGAGCGGTACGTGCGGAAGAAGATCGAGCGCGTGGTGCTGTTCGTCTGCACGGGGAACACCTGCCGCAGCCCGATGGCGGAGGCGATCGCACGGGACGTGCTGGCGAAGAACAAGCCGGTGATCCCGACGCGGGTGGCGTCGGCGGGGGTGTCGGCGATATCGGGAGAGGTGATGACGCGCGAGGCGCGGGAGGCCCTGGAGGAGATGGGGGTGGACCCGTCGGGGCATCGTTCGCGTCCGCTCAGCCGCGACCTGCTGAACGAGGCGGAGGTGATCTTCGCGATGACGCGGGCGCATGGGCAGGCGGTGGCGGACATCGCGCCCTCGGCGGCGAACAAGGTAAAGGTGCTGGACCCGTCGGGACAGGACGTGAAGGACCCGATCGGCGGCTCGCAGGATGAATACCGTTCCACGGCAAAGGTGCTGCGCACGCTGGTGGAACGGCGGCTGCGTGAGCTGGACGGCGAAAGGAACGAGCCATGAAGATCGCACTGAGCGCCGACCACCGGGGATTTGCTGGGATCAAGCAGCTCGCGGAGAAGCTCCGCCGCGAGGGCCACGAGGCGGAGCTGCTTGGGGATTGCGGGGTCACGCAGGCGGACTACCCCGAGCGCGCGTACCTGGTGGGCCAGGCGGTGGCGACCGGGAAGTGCGACGTGGGGGTGCTGATCTGCGGGACGGGGATCGGCATGTCGATCGCCGCGAACAAGATCAAGGGCGTGCGCGCGGCGGTGGTTCACGACGAGCTGACCGCGCAGCTCTCGCGCAGCCACAACAACGCGAACGTGCTCTGCCTGTCGGCGGACCTGCTGGGCCAGCGGCTGATCGAGAAGATCGTCGAGGTGTGGCTCGCGACGGAGTTCGAGGGCGGGCGGCACGCGCGGCGGATCCGCAAGATCACCGCGATCGAGAACGGGCTGGACCCGGCGACCGTGCAGGAGTGATCGGCGCGGGGTCGTTTGACCCGCGCTTTGAGTCAGGAACCATCCTCTCCCTCGGAGAGGATGAGGCCGTCGTAGGCCAGGTGCATGCCCTCGGGGAGGGCGGCGTCGGTTTCGGCGTGCTTGAGGTCGTGGGACATGTGGATGAAGTAGGTTTGGTCCGCGCCCAGCTCGTGGGCGACGGATTCGGCCTGTCCCAGCGTGAAGTGGGTGGGGTGGTGGCGGTGGCGCAGGGCGTCGAGGACGAGGGTGCGCAGATTGCGCAGACGCGGCCAGGACTCGGGGGGAATGGCGGAGCAGTCGGTGAGGTAGGCGAGGGGGAAGATGGAGCCGGCGCGGCCCTCGAAGTCGAAGCGGTAGCCGAGGATGGGAAGCTTGCCGTGGAGGATGCGGATGGGCGTGATGCGCAGGCCGAAGAGGTTGATGGAAGCGCCGCTGCTGATGACGGAGGGGTCGATGCGGTGGGGGATGAGGGAGGCGACGAAGGAGTCGTTGACGTTCTTGTGTGATTCGAAGATGTGGGTGTAGACGCGGTGGAGGTGCTCCATCGTGTGGGGCTCGGCGTAGATGTCGATGGGGCCGTGCTGCAGGACGTTGAAGCGGCGCACCTCGTCGAGGCCGAAGACGTGGTCCACGTGGTTGTGGGTGAAGAGGATGGCGTCGCAGCGGGTGAGGCCCGCGCGGAGCGCCTGCAGGCGGAGGTCGGGGCCGCAGTCGATCAGGATGGTGCGGGGGTGGCCCTTGGCGTCGGTGAACTGGATCGCGGCGGCGCAGCGCAGGCGGTTGTCGCGGGGGTCGTCGCTCGTGCAGGTGGCGCAGCGGCACCCGATGGCGGGAATGCCGGAGGAAGTGCCCGTGCCCAGGAAGATGAAGCGCACGAACGGAGGGTAGGAGACGGAGCGAAGAACCGCGGCGGGGAGGATCGGGTACAACATTGAGCCATGAGCGACTGGTTCTTCAACTTCCGGCGTGAGATGGGGCATCGTGTCCGCGACTGGATCGACCGCTGGCGGGCGCTGCCGAAGGAGAGCCAGTGGAAGATCGCCGGGTCGCTGCTGGCGGTGGGGGCGGTGTCGCTGGCGGTGACGTCGTACCTGGTGCTGAAGCGACCCTCGCCGGCGAACGACACCATAGAAAGCAACGAGGTGGTGCTGTACACGAGCGTGGACGTGGACGTGCTGCGCCCGATCCTTGACGAGTTCGAGGCCACGACGGGGATCAGGGTGCAGGCGGTGACGGACACCGAGGCGACGAAGACCACGGGGCTGGTGCAGCGGATGCTGAGCGAGCGGGACAAGCCCCGCGCGGACGTGTGGTGGAGCAACGAGGCGCTGGGCACCGTGACGCTGGCGAAGGCGGGGATTCTGGAGCCCTTCGTGTCGCGCGAGGAGGCGGGGATCAAGGGCGGGTGGCCCTCGCACGTGCGGCCCGCGGACAAGATGTGGTACGGCTTCGCACAGCGGGCGCGGGTGATCGCGTACAACACGAACCGTTACACAAAGAGCACCGTGCCGACGAAGCTGCGCGACCTGACGAAGGAGGCGTACCGGGGCAGGGTGGGGATGGCCCGCCCGCAGTTCGGCACGACGCGGACGCACATCGCGGCGCTGGTGGCGCTCCACGGCGAGGAAGCCGCGAGGGAGTGGATGACCGCGATGAAGGACAACGGCGTGAGAATCTACGACGGCAACTCCAGCGTCGTGCAGGCGATCGCCAACAACGAGATCGACATCGGGCTGACGGACACGGACGACGTGTACGCAGCGAAGCGCGAGGGCTGGCCGGTGGAGATGGTCTTCGAGGTTCCGGACCGGCCGGGCACGCGGGCGAAGGGGCTGCCGAGCGTCGGGCCGCTCACGATTCCCAACTCGGTGGGCAGGGTCCGAGGCTGTCGTCACCCCAACGAGGCGCTGAAACTGGTGGACTTCATCCTCAGCCCGCGCACGGAGGAGATGCTGGCTCAGAGCCACGCGCGGAACATCCCCGTGCGGCCGGACCTGGCGAAGAAGTATGACCTGAGCGTCCCCAATCCGGTGGACATGGACATGGGGGAAATTGCCAAGTCGCTTACCACGGCGGATCGTCTCATAAACCAGGTTTTTCCGCTGCAGTGAGGAACTGTTCGGATCGCGCCGGGCAGGGCCGCATCGCGGGGAACCCAAGGATTGAGTGGGCGCGGGAATCGGCCGATCCGTTGGCGTGCCCTTGACCAAGTCTCAGAGTCGCCCCTTCCGCTTGCGGAACCGCGCCAGCCTGATCGCGGCGGTGGTGCTGCTCCAGGCGCTGGTGATCGGGCTGGGGTGGATCGGGACGCTGCACCTGGCGCGGGCGGATGTCTCGGCGCGGGCGCGGGCGCGGCTGCTGGATGACGTGGAGCGCCGGGTTGAGCAGTTCAGCCAGGAGCTCTCGCGCGTCGCCAAAGGTCCGCTGCGTTACAAGGGCGAGGGGTGGGAGGCGGCGCAGGAGCTGGTGGAGCAGTACAAGCTGCCGCAGGAGACGGGGCTGGTGGTGCTCGACCGCTTCGGACGGATCGTGTGCCACCCCGGCCTCAGAGCGAACCCGAACCTGCGGAACATCGACTACTCCGAAGTGGTGATGACCCTGCAGCCGGGGGGAGACAAGGTCTCGGTGGCGGGGATCGAGCCTGGGCGCGTGCTGACGGGCGAGGCGGACCTCTTGAGCGGCCGGACCACGCTCCTGGTCATGTACAACGACAAGACGGAAGCGCGGATCGTGGCGCACCAGTCCGCGGCGGGGATGGCGACGCTGGAGCAGCGGCTGACCTCCGGGTTCATGCTGTGGGGCGGGTTGGCCGGGCTGCTGGTGCTGGGCGTGTCGCTGGTGGGCTCGGTGGTGCTGGTGCGACGGTATGACACATACCTCGCGCGGGCGAACGAGCGGCTGGAGGCGGAGGTCGAGCTGCGCACGCAGAAGGGGCTGGCGATCCGCAACGGGCTGATCTTCGGGCTGGCGAAGCTGGCGGATTATCGGGACACGGACACGGGTCGGCACCTGGAGCGCATCGCGCGGTACTGCGAGCTGATCGGCGGCGCGCTGATCGGCAGGCATCATGAGGTGGACGCGGCGTGGATCGAGGGTCTGAAGCTCGCCAGCTCGATGCACGACATCGGGAAGGTGGGGATCCCCGATGCGATCCTGCTCAAGCGAGGCCCGCTGACGCTGCAGGAGCGGCAGCTGATGGAGCTGCACCCGCTGATCGGGGCGGACACGCTGGTGGCGATCCGCAAGCGCGTGGGGGATGACGACCTGATCAATATGAGCATCCAGGTGACGCTCTCGCACCACGAGCGTTACGACGGGACGGGGTATCCCTACGGCCTGAGCGGGGAGCAGATTCCGCTGGCGGCGCGGATCGTGGCGCTGGCGGACGTGTACGACGCGCTGACCTCGGACCGGGTGTACCGGGAGGCGGGCACGCACGAAGAGGCGGTGGAGGCGATCCGGCGCGAGCGCGGAACGCACTTTGACCCGCTGGTGGTGGACGCCTTCCTGCGGTCGCTGAAGGGGTTTGAGGAAGCGCAGGTGGAGTTCGCGTTCCTGGAGGCGAGCGCGGGACGCCTTGCCGCGTAGCATCCGCGGCATGCGCGCGGCCCTTGCGACGTATCTCAACGGAAAGAAGCTGCTGCTGGCGGTGGCGGCGCCGGCGGAGGCGCGTGCGGTGGCACGCGGGGCGGGCGCGGGCGATATCGCGCTGCGCGAGTGGGAGCTGATCGAGCTTGCCCCCGGCGTGGAGATGGTGGTCACGGGCGTGGGCAAGGCGTGTGCCGCGGGGGGAGTCGCGCGTGTGCTGGACGTGACGCGGCACGGCGCGGCGGTGAGCGTGGGGGTGGCGGGGGGCTATCCGCCGCGGGAGCTGGGCGCGGTGGTGGTGGCGACGGCGTGCGTGCTGGCGGATGAGGGGGTCGTGTCGGCGCAGGGATTCCAGGACATCGCGGCGCTGGGGTTCGGCCCCACGAGCGAGGGGGTGTCGATTCCCGTGCCCGCGGCTTTGGCGGACGCTCTGGCCGTGCCGGGGGCGGTGCGCGGGCCGGTGGCGACGGTCTCGACGTGCTCGGGGACCGACGCCCTGGCGGAGGAGCTGCAGCGGCGCACGGGCGCGGTGGCGGAGGCGATGGAGGGTGCGGCGGTGGCGGTGGCGGGGTCGCGCCTGGGTGTTCCTGTGGGCGAAGTCCGGGTTGTGAGCAACACGACGGGGGATCGCGCACGGCAGGTGTGGAAGCTCGCAGAGGCGCTCGAGGGATTGAGCGGCGTTATCGGATCGTGGCTGAGCGGGTGATGAAGGCGCGGGTTGTGCGGCTCATGACGCGCGGGCGCGGCGTGCGGGCGGGGCAAGCTGGATGTGACGGTGTGGGCTGAACACGGGGGCGTGGCGGGCCGATCTAACGCTGTCGGGCGGGCTTCGGCCGGTTGGCCGGGCGCGCACAGACGCGGAATCGGCGTGCCATGGCGTTCAAAGGGCTGCCAAAGTTTGAATCGCTTGCCAAGATCGGCAACGTGCTGTCGTCTTCGGTGGGGGAGACGCTGGGTCTGAGCAGCGCGCTGGGGATGCCCATCGCGATCGAGTTCGGGACGGGCGCGCTGAAGGTGCTGCAGGTGACGGGCGATCCGCCGACGCTGGTGGCGGCGGCGTGCCTGGAGACGCCCGACGACCTGTTGACGGATCAGAAGCGGCGGTTGCAGTTCCAGCTCGAGGGCCTGCCGCGGCTGGTGCGCAACGCCGGGTTCCGGGGGAAGCGCGCGGTGTGCGCGATTCCGTCGTGGGCGATCATGTGCAAGCACGTCTCCCTGCCGCGGGCGGAAGGGGTGCCGCTCGCGTCGCAGGTGGCGGAGGCGGTGCCCTCGATCTTCGGGGTGGACCCCTTCTCGGTGGTGCATCGGTTCAGTGAGGTGCCCGCGCCGGACCGCCCCGGCAAGGCGGAGGTGATCGTCACCGCGGTGGAGCGCGAGCTGGTGGACCAGCTCATGGGCGCCGTCACGGCGTGCAAGCTGCAGCCGGTGGGGATGCACAGCGAGTTCCTCGCGGTGCTGCGGACCTTCGACCACGTGCACAAGCGCGAGACGGACGCGGCGATCAACACGCTGTACCTGGACATCGGCGCTTCGACGACGGGCGTGATGATCTCGCACGGCAAGGACCTGGCGTTCGCGCGGGTGATCCAGATCGGCGGTCAGCACCTGGACGAGATGATCGCCAGGCAGCTGAAGGTGGACATGGCGGAAGCTCGCCGGATGCGGCTGGAGCTGGACGCCGGCCTGCAGGACCCCGCCCCCGCGCCGGCGCTGGTGACGGCGGGCGGCGGCGGCGTGGAGGCGCGCGGTGCGCGTGCGGACGAGCGCGGCGTGCTGCCGATGGCGCCGGGGTTCACGCCGGAGCTGACGCGGCAGGCGCTGCGGCCCGTGACGCCGCCGAAGGCCGACGTGAAGGAAGTGATCGAGTCGCTGACGGACGAGGTGCTGATGTGCCTGCGGTACCACGAGGGCCAGTTCCCCGGCAAGCGGGTGGAGCGGGCGATCTTCGTGGGGGGCGAGGCGCGGCACCGGGGGCTGTGCCAGGCGATCGCGCGGTCGCTGCGGCTTCCGGCTCAGATGGCGGACCCGCTGGCGCGGGTGGTGAGGACCGGCGCGGAGCCCGCGCTGGGGATCGACATGAAGCGGCCGCAGCCGGGCTGGGCGGTGACGCTGGGGCTGTGCCTTTCACCAACTGACCTGTAAGGAGCTGTTTCCGTGAGCAACCCGTTCCGACCTGTGGCGCCCGCGAGCAGCAGCTTCCTGCCGGAAGACTACATCGCGCGCAAGACCGAGAGCCGCGTGAACATCATGATCCTGACGCTCTTCATGCTGGTGATGGCCGGCGTGGTGGGGGCGTTCCTGGTGACGCACAAGCGCGGGCGGCTGGTCCGCGAGCGGCAGATGCTGGTGAACGAGCAGTTCGTGGCGGAGGGGAAGAAGATCGAGCAGATCCGCGCGCTGGAGAACCAGCGGGCGCAGATGATGGAGAAGGCGGAGATCACGGCGGCGCTGCTGGAGCGCGTGCCGCGGTGGGCGGTGCTCGGCGAGGTGACGCTGCGCAAGCCGATGTCCACGACGCTGGACTCGCTGGTGATCAAGAGCACGAGGAAGGAGCCGCCCCCGCCGTCCGCGCCGACGCAGAAGCCCCCGCCGGTGGTGAAGTCGCTGGCGGACAAGGTCAAGGGCGCACCCCCGCCGGCGCCGGAGCGGCCGAAGGTCACGGCCCCGATATTCACCTACGCGATGACGATCACGGGGAGCGCGGACAACAACACCGAAATCGCGGACTTCCTCGCCTCGCTGAAGAAGAGCCCCATCTTCGACAACGTGGAGCTCACCTTCATCAAGGAGGCGAAGGAGAAGGAGAAGGTCTACCGCAAGTTCGAGATCACCGCATCGATCCGCACCGACACCGACACGCAGGTGCTGGCGCAATCGCTGCAGAAGCTGAAGGCGGATCGGACGGCGCTGCTTGAAGGCCGCACGCCGGAGACCGCCCCGGCGGTGACGGAGGTTCCCCAGACGCAGGAGGCCCACTGATGAACGGCAATCTCCGGATGCTGCTGATCGCGGCCGTGGTGGGCATGCCCATCGCCAGCTACTTCTTCGTGTTCCGTCCGCTGAACAAGGAGATCGAGCAGGAGCTGGAGCTGGTGCAGCACAAGGAAGCGCTGCTCGCCAAGCTCCAGGAGGAGACGGCGCGGAACGAGGACCTCGAGCGCACGAACATCGAGATCCAGAACAGCATCAAGGTCATCGAGGCGCGCCTGCCCTCCGGCAAGGAGGTGGACCAGGTGGTGCGCCAGGTGTCGGACCTGGCCGAGACGTACAAGCTGAAGGAGCCGTCCATGAAGACGGGGCGGCCCCTGAAGACCGCGCTGTACATGGAGCAGCCGATCGAGATGGAGGTCTCGGGTGACTTCCTGGGCTTCTTCACCTTCCTGGCGGCGGTGGAGAAGCTGCCGCGGATCACGCGGGTGCACGATCTGAAGATCACGGGGCGGCCGAGCGAGAACGTGGAGCTCAAGGCGGAGTTCACGCTGAGCATCTACTTCCAGGACGAAACGCAGCTTGCGCAAGGAGCGACCAAGTGAGCGGCACACTCGACATGCGTGATCCGGCGCTGGCCCCGATGGGCGGCGAGACGATCGTGGCCCCGACGTCGCGACGTCCGAAGATGCCGTCGCAGGTGCCGCTGCTGCTGGTGATCCTGACGATCTCGGCGGGCGCGCTGTACTCGATGCGCCAGTACGGGATCAAGTCCGGCTTCAAGTTCGCGGAAGTGAAGGTGGACATCCAGGAGGCGGACCACGAGAAGGCGCGGACGTACGAGCGCATCATGGCGGACCTGGCCCGCGTGCAGAACCCGCTGGACGTGACGCTGACGGAGTTCGGCAACAGCCCGTTCATGCGCTCGCAGGCGGCGGTGACGTACACGCCGGAGGTGGGCCTGCCCACGCCCGACATGACGATGGAGGAGCGCCGCCGCATCGAGGCGGTGGACGCGCTGAAGCGGATGAAGGTCCGCGGCATCATCGGCAACGTGGCGCGCATCGACGACATGTCCGTGCGCGTGGGCGACCGCGTGGGGGACCTGTTCACGGTGACGGCGATCGAGGGCCGGACGGTGACGTTCGAGGCCTACGGCGAGGTGTTCACGCTGACGATGGAAGCGCCCGCGCCGATGCAGAAGCGCTCGCCGACGCGGGTGGGGGATCACAACGGCGGCTGAGGAGCTCGCGGTGGCGAAGTACAACATCGACGACATCCTGAGCGAGCTGGGGGTCGATCAGAAGGTTCCCAAGCACCGTGCGGACACGGAGGAAGGCGCGTTCTCGCCGCTGCCCGCCGCGCCCGCGAACCAGCGGGCCTACGGGATAAACGGGCCGCAGGGGACCGCCGCGCCCGCGCCGTCGAGCAGCGCGCCGAGCATCGGGCCGGCGATCAGCGAGGTGTGGACGCCGGAGAACACCTCCGGCCCGAGCGAAGCGCCGAGCCTGGCGGAGCTGCTGCTCTCGCGGAACGTGGTGACGGCGGAGCGGCTGACGACGGCGATGGGGGTGGTGAAGGCCTCGCCGGGGCGTCGGCTGCAGGACGTGCTGATCGAGCAGGGGGCGGACGAGGCGGGCGTGCAGGCGTGCGTGGCCGAGATCGCAGGCATCCCCTTCGAGCGCATCGACATCACCAAGGGCCTGGACGGGGCGATCGACGGCGCGCTGCTGCAGCGGCTTTCGGTCGAGTTCTGCAAGCGGCACCAGGTGATCCCGCTGCGGACCGAGGGCTCGCGCGTGGTGATCGGCGCGACGCAGGCCGACGACGTCTTCCTGCTGGACGAGATCCGGCGCGCGCTGGGGACGGCGTCGGTGAAGCTCGTGCTGGTGACCTCCTACGACCTCAAGGGCGCTTTCGAGGTGGTGGGCGGCTCGGGCGAAAGCTCCGACACGGACGTTTCCAAGATCCTCTCCGAAGTGGACGAGGCGGACGTCCAGGTCGAGAAGAAGAGCCAGGAAGAGGTGGACCTGGAGAAGATCGCGGGCGAGAGCCCGGTGATCCGGTTCGCCAACTACATCATCCAGACGGCGGTGAAGGAAGGCGCCAGCGACATCCACATCGAGCCGAGCGAGAAGAAGCTCAAGGTGCGCTTCCGCATCGACGGCGAGCTGTTCGAGATGATGAACCCGCCGGTGTCGATGGGCCCGGCGATCGTCTCGCGCCTGAAGATCATGGCGAACCTGGACATCGCCGAGCGCCGCCTGCCGCAGGACGGCCGCATCCGCTGCACGGTGGCGGGGCGCAAGCTGGACCTGCGCGTGAGCACGCTGCCCTCGTCCTACGGCGAGAAGGTGGTGATGCGTATTCTCGACACCCGCGCCATCAACGTGGAGCTGGAGAACCTCGGGTTCGACGAGAACACGTACACGATCTGGAAGAAGCAGATCGACGCGCCGCACGGGATCGTGCTCGTGACCGGCCCCACCGGCTCGGGTAAGACGACCACGCTCTACTCCTCGCTGCGCCAGCTCGACAAGAACTCGATGAACATCTGCACCGTCGAAGACCCGGTGGAATACCACCTCGACGGCATCACGCAGACGCAGATGCACGAGAAGATCGGGATGACCTTCGCGGCGGCGCTGCGTGCCCTGCTGCGCCAGGACCCGGACGTCATCATGGTGGGCGAGATCCGCGATGCGGAGACGGCGCATATCGCCGTGCAGGCCGCGCTCACCGGCCACCTGGTGCTCAGCACGCTGCACACCAACGACGCGCCCAGCTCCATCACGCGGCTGGTGAACATCGGTCTGGAGCCCTTCCTGGTGGGCGCGGCGGTGAACGCCGTGCTGGCCCAGCGCCTCATCCGGCGTCTGTGCACCCACTGCAAGGAGCTGGGCAAGCCCAGCCCGGAGCTGGCCGAGTTCCTCGCCCTCCACGGCTTCAACGAGGACGAAATCTGGAACGCCAAGGGGTGCGACCGCTGCCGCAACTGCGGCTACTCCGGCCGCGTGGGCATCTACGAGCTGCTCACCGTGGACGACCAGCTCCGCGACATCATCGCCCGCAACCCCAACGTCGCCGAGTTCCGCCGCCTCTGCATCGAGCGCGGCATGGTGACCCTCCGCCAGGACGGCATGAAGAAGGTCGCCAAGGGGATCACCACCGTCTCCGAAGTGCTGCGCGTGACCGAGGCGACGCACTGAGCGGGAAGAGCAGGGCGAATCGGTCCTATGGGGCGGGGTCTTCCGGGCGCATCAGCGGGAAGAGCACCACGTCGCGGATGGTGCGCTGGTTGGTCAGGAGCATGACCAGGCGGTCGATGCCCAGGCCCATGCCGCCGGCGGGGGGCATGCCGACCTTGAGCGCGCGCAGGAAGTCGTGGTCCATGGTGCGGAAGGTGTTTTCCTCCGCGGACTTTTCCGTGTCGAGGCCCTTGAGCTGCTCGCGGAACTTGGCCTCCTGCACGTCGGGGTCGTTCAGTTCGGTGTAGTGGGGGGCGACCTCCATATGCCCGATGAACAGGTCCGCGCGTTCGGCGACGGCGGGGTTGTCGGCGCGCGGGCGCGTGAGGGGCGAGATCGCCGCGGGATAGTCGGTGATGAAGGTCGGCCGCGCGGGGTCGATGGACTTCTCCGCGAACTCCTCGAACAGCTCGTTGATGACGAGCACGTCGTCGAGCTTCGCCGCGGCTTCGGGCGACATGAGCTTGCGTTCCACGGCAACCTGGCGCGCACGCGCCACGTCGGTTGTGGGGAAGCCCAGCGCCCGCTCGAAGAGATCGGCGTAGCGGACTCGCTCGAAGGGCGAGCCGTAGTCGATCATCCAGTCGCCGAAGGGGAGCTTGAGGCCTGCGGAGGCATCAAGGCCCAGCTCCCGCGCGACGAAGGCGGCCAGGTGGCGGATCACGCCCTCGGTCAGGGCCATCACCGTCTCGGCGTCGCCGAAGGCCTCGTAGGCCTCCAGCATGGTGAACTCGGGGTTGTGCTGCTTGTCGAGCCCCTCGTTGCGGAAGTTGCGGTTGATCTCGTAGACCCTGGGCATGCCGCCGACGAGCAGGCGCTTGAGATACAGCTCCGGCGCGATGCGCATGAAGAGGTTGATCGAGAGCGCGTTCATGTGCGTGACGAACGGCCTGGCGGCGGCGCCGCCCGCCAGCGCCTGGAGCATGGGGGTTTCCACCTCCATGAAGCCCTGGGCGTCGAGGTAGCGGCGCATCTCGCTCACGATGCGCGAGCGAAGCTGGAAGACGCGCATGGTCTCGGGGTTGGACCAGAGGTCCACGTACCGCTGGCGGTAGCGCAGCTCGACGTCGGTGAGCCCGGCGTGCTTCTCGGGCGGGGGCACGAGGCACTTCGCCGCGGGTTGAAGGTCGTCGGCCCAGACGGTGATCTCGCCGGTGCGCGTCTTCATCACGCGCCCGGAGGCGACGAGCAGGTCTCCCAGGTCGGTGAGCTTGGCGAGCTTGAAGCCGGTCTCGGTGCAGTCGCGCTGGCTGACGGCGATCTGGATGTCGCCGCTCGAATCGCGGAACTGGAACCAGACGAGCTTGCCGTTGTCGCGCAGCAGGACGACGCGCCCGGCGACGGTGACGCGCGGGCGGCGATCGACGAAGCCCGGCTCCTTGGCGCGGGCCTGGTGGTCGGCGTCGGCCTCGGCGTCGTAGGCGGCTTTGGCCGTCGCGGCGGAGATGATGTCGGGGGTGCGGCGGCCGTAGGGATTCAGGCCGAGCGCGGCGACAGCCTCGCGGTTGGCGCGGCGCTGGGATTCAAGACGGTGCGAGCCCTCGGTGGGTGCGGGGGTTGCAGGTTCAGCCATGCGGCCATTGTTGGCTCAGGCCGGGTGCTGGGCGGCTTCCAGCTCGCGGGTTGTGACCAGCGAACCGAGCGTGACGCCGTCCAGCGCCTCGGAGACCATGGAGCGGACGCGGTCGAGGGTGGTGACGAGGGGCGCGACTTCGCAGCCGCCCTGCCACTCGCGCGGGCCGACGTCTTCGAGGTCGCCCACGGTGCGCACGATGTCGAGCAGGCTGATGTCGGAGGCGTCGCGCGCGAGGCGATAGCCGCCGCCGACGCCGCGCCTGCCGTGGATCAAGCCGGCCGCGGCGAGCTGTTGCAGAACCTTGGCAAGATAGTTTGCGGGAACGTCGGCCTTCGTGGCGAGGGTGCTGGTGGGGACCAGTTCCCCGGAAGCATGAGCAAGGCAGGCCATTGCCCGAAGTGCATACTCAGTAGTTTGCGAAAACACACGCCAGCTCCCCACGAACCTTCCCCCCGAAGGTCCGGCGTTGAAGGTGTAGCACCCCGCGCGTGAGGCGGAAACACGTCAGGGCTTACTCGGCAACGTCAACAGTGAGAGATATACCAGCTTTTGGGGATACGGGGGAAGCCTTGGCGTGTTTTTCTTCGGTGTTTGTGGATGGTTTGCGGTGCCAGAGGAGCATCAGGGAGTTGAGCACGACCAGAAGCGTGCCTCCCTCGTGCGCCAGCACACCGACCGATAACGGCACCGGGTGATCCAACAAGCTACCGGTCAGCGTCGCCGCGGCCATAAGCACGATCACCGAGATTGCGAATATAAGGTTCAGTTTGACCGTAATTCGCACCCGCCGGGCAAGGCCGATCGCCCAGGGAATAGCCGCGAGGTTATCCGTCAGCAGGACGACGTCGGAGGACTCCAATGCCGCGGCGGTGCCGATGGTGCCGATGCCCACGGATACGTCCGCGGCGGCCAGAGCGGGGGCGTCGTTCACCCCGTCGCCGATGGCGGCAAAGCCGTGCCGGCGGCCGGTGCGGGCGCGGACCTGCTCCTTGTACCGTTCGACTTCTCGGAGCTTGTCCTCGGGGAGCAGTTCGGCCTCGAAGGCGTCGAGCTGCAGGGACTCCGCGATGCGGGCGGCGGTGAGGTGGTTGTCTCCCGTCAGCATCACGACCGGGGAGATGCCGAGGTCGTGGAGTTCCCGGACGAGGGTCTTAGCCCCCGGCCGGACCTGGTCGGCCATGATGAGGACGGCGGCCTCGCCAACGGCAGGGTGCGGCTCAGCGCCCGCGGCGGAGGGAGCCCCGGCGCGGGCGATGACCACGGCGATGTGGCCCCGATCCTGAATCTTCTCAAGGATCACCTTGACGCGATCACGGAGGCCGACGGGGACGAGCTCCTCGGTGAAGCGGTAGCTGCCGAGGCGGACGAGTGTTCCGTTGTGGCGTCCTTCGAGCCCCCGCGCGGTGACGTGGTTGATGTCGGTCATGGGGGCGGGGGCGACGCCGCGCTCCGTCGCGGCTTCGCGGACGGCCATGGCGATGGGGTGGGTGGAGTCGGCCTCGAGGGTGGCGGCGAGGGCGAGCACTTCGTTTACGTCGTCCCAGGCGACGGGGTGGACCTCGTAGAGGCGGGGGCGGCCAAAGGTGAGGGTGCCGGTCTTGTCGAAGGCGACCGCGCCGGTGGCGGCGAGACGGTCGATGGACTGGCCGCCCTTGAAGAGGACGCCGCCGCGGGCGGCCCGGGCGATGCCGGCGAGGGTGGCGGTGGGGGTGGCGATGACGAGAGCGCAGGGGGAGGCGACGATGAGCAGGGTGATGGCGGTGTAGGCGGCGTCGGTCCACTCGCGCGACAGCCCGAGCCACCAGATCAGGAAGACCACGGAGCTGACGACGAGGACGCCGATGGCGTAGGGCTCGCTGACGCGGTCGATGGTGCGCTGGACGGGCTCGCGCTGCTCGCGGGCCTGGGTGACCAGGTCGAGGATCTTCTGAAGGCTGGATTCCTTGACGGAGCGAAGGACGCGGGCGACGAGGGGGTCGTCGGTGTTGATGGTTCCGGCGTAGAGCTCATCGCCGGGCTTGACGGTGCGGGGGATGGACTCGCCGGTAATGGCCGACTGGTCCATGGTGGAGACGCCCTCTTCGATCAGGGCGTCGGCGGGGACGCGCTCGCCGGGGCGGATGCGCAGAAGCTCGCCGGGGACAAGGGAATCGGCGGGGGCCTCAACCCACTCGCCGTTTCGGAAGACGAGGGCCTCGGCGGGCATGAGCTTGCTGAGGGCCTCGACCTCCCGCTTGGTGCGGGCCATGGCGAGGTCTTCGAGCGCCCCGGAAAGGACGAAGAGGAAGAGCAGGAGCGCGCCTTCCTCGGGGTGGTTGATGTACGCTGCGAGGGCGGCGCCCACGACCATCAGCACGTCGATGTCGAACTTCTTCTCGCGGAGGGATTGGAGTGCCGCGCGCCCGCCGTAGATCATGCCGATGGCCAGGCTGGACCAGATGAAGCCCTCGGCCCATTCCAGCTTCAGGAGCGTGTGGAGAACGAAGCCGACCCCCAGCAGGATGCCGGAGACGATCGACGCCCGCAGCTTGAAGATGGGGGAGAAGAACTCCGAACGGGAGTGCGGCCAGGACCACGTGATGGGGGGCCGTGGATCGGAGTGCCGGATCGGCTGCATCCCATGAGGGTAGGGGAATTCCGCGTGCTGCAGGCCCCGCGGCTGGGGGGAGGGGGGATTGAAAGGGGTTTGGACGGCTTTCATCCCCAGAGTTGGTGGAGGGGCTAGCGTTGTGCCTTGGCCGGGCATGGTCCGGCAACCCCAAACAAGGAGTACACGATGAAGATGCGTACGATCGCCGCCGCCGCGCTGCTTGCGTGCACCGGCCTTGCCTTCGCCATGCAGCCGGAAAGCCCGAAACCCCAGGGCCGTCAGGAGAAGGCTCCCAGCCAGGAGGAGATGAAGAAGATGATGGAAGACATGGCGAAGCCCTCGGAGGAGATCCGGGAACTGGCGAAGCAGGTCAACGGGACGTGGAAGGTGAGCGTCAAGTCGTGGATGGAGCCCAACGGCGAGCCCCAGGAGAGCTCCGGCACGGCGAGGTTCGAGCCGGCGGTGGGGGACAAGGTGATCCGACAGACCTTCCGCGGCGAGTTCATGGGCCAGGAGTTCCGCGGGGAGGGGTTGCTGGCGTATCACACAGCCGCGGGCCGGTACCAGAGCACGTGGGTGGACAGCATGACCGGGACGATCATGCTGTCGGAGGGGAAGAAGAACGCCAAGGGTCAGCTTGAGTTCAAGGACGAGTACACCTGCCCGATGGAAGGGACGGAGAAGACGGGCAAGACGTTGTTCACCTTCGACGGGCCGGACAAGATGACGCTGGAGATGTGGACGGACACCTCCGACGGCGGCAGCTTCAAGACGATGGAGCTGGTGTACACGCGGGCGTCGGGGCCGGAGGGCACCCGCCCGACGATCGAGCCCAGGGACCGCTGAGGCGCAGGCTCCGCTGCAAGCAAAACAGAGAGGCCCCCGCGCGGGGGCCTCTTTTTTTGCGCGCAGGCTGGGAAATGCGCCCCAGAACCGGGGGGCGGGCACGAGCGATATAGTTTCGGCCTATGACGACGCCCAGCCCTTCGATGAGCCCCTACAAGCCCGGGCAGCGGGTTCGCGTGACGCAGCAGATCGCGCGCCTGCCGCGTCCGGGGGGCGGTCCGCTCCAGACGACGGTGGAGGGGACGGTGGTGAGCTTCCAGCAGCAGAAGACCGGGAGTTGGTACGCGCACAGCCGTGACCACAAGCTGTGGCTGGATCGGCTGGAGCTTCGCAAGGACGACGGGGAAGTGGTGGTGCTGAATCTGGACCACTACTCCCACGTGGACGTTCTTTCGGACTCGTAAGCCGGGATTCAGCTCCGGGGTGTATGCTGAGGCTCCCGCCGGCGGGCAGCCGGAGGAACAAGGAGAAAACCGATGAAGAGCCTGATTCTGACCGGCGCGTTGGTGGGCCTCGCGTTCCTGGGCGCGTGCAGCAGCACGAGCAAGACCGACGGCGCCAGCATGGGCATGGTGAACGAGACGTGCCCCTACAGCGGAAACAAGGCCAGCGCCGACTACACGGTGGACTACAAGGGGAGCAAGGTCGGGTTCTGCTGCAAGGGCTGCCAGGCCAGGTTCAACAAGCTCGACGACGCGGCGAAGGACGCTCTGCTGTCCAAGGCGAAGTAACACCGAGCAACGATCGAAGCAGGGGCGGGCCGGGCAGGTCCGCCCTTTGTTGTTTTTGGGGGCGAAGAACTTTCGTAAACCGGCCGTGTGTGTCGTCGCGGGGCACTGTCCCGCCTGCGTCTGCGCGCTCAGAACCCTCCGGACCCGACGACTGCACGACGTGCGCCTGCTGCGGCGCGGCGTGGGAGCACCCGGCGTCGCAGGAAAAGCAGGCGTAATGCGCGGCCTTGCGCGCACAAGCGCGGAGGCGTGCGCGCAGCGAGAGACGCTTGGGCGCAGAGTCTCAGAATTTCAGAAAGTTTTTTGCGCTCGAACTTCTGCGCACAAGCGTGCGTGGGGGGGTTCGTAAGTTGAGCTTTGCCGCGCACGAAGCCCGTCGGCGGCCGGTTGGGTGGAGAGCCCCGTGCTCTCGACGAGGACCCGCCCATGAACACCGACCGGCTGGAAGACTTTTCGGACGTCGGGCTGACCGAAGCCCTGTTGAAGCTCGCGATTGAGGAGCATGCGCGGTCCCTGCCGCGGCTGGACCAGCTTTGGGCATACTTCCGCAACGCGCTGCAGCCGGTGGGTGTGGGATGGTCGTCGCAGCGGACGGGCGGGTGGTATCGCCAGCCGCAGGAGCGCGGGCTTCCGGCCCGGATCGTGGGCCGGAGCGAAGAGCAGCGGCGCGAGGTGGTGATCGAGAACGACATCGCGTGGCGCATCCAGGCGATGGTGGACTTCATGTTCGGCAAGCCGGTGTCGATCGTGAGCACCGGAGCGGACGCGGCATTGCGGCGCACCATCGAGCGCGTGCTGGATCACGTGTGGGAGGCCAGCGGCGGGATCGCGCTGCTGCAGGACGCGGCGCTGCTGGGCCACGTCTACGGGCATGTGGACCTGCTGGTGCGCGTGGACGAGGAAGGGCTGCGCACGGCGGTCCAGAACGCCAGGGCCGAAAGCTCCAACGACCATGAGGAAAACCTCGCGATGCTCGCGGCGGAGTTCATCCGCGTGGAAGTGATCGAGCCGCGACGGGGTATCCCGATCCTCGATGAGCACGACTACCGGCGGCTGAAGGCGTACATCATCCACTACACGCGGGATGGGGGCGTGCGGCAGGGGGTGATCTCGCGCCTGCTGCCGCGCCTGGCGGGGCAGGGCCCGCGCCGTCAGCGCGTGCAGGTGACGGAGGTGATCGGGCCGTCGGCGTGGCACGTCTACGAGGACGGCGCGCTGGTGTGGGCGCAGCGGGGCAGCGCGACGGGCGGCATGCTGCCGGTGGTTCACATCCAGAACATGGCGCAGCCCTTTGAGTACGAGGGGCTGAGCGAGGTGGAGCCGCTGATCCCGCTGCAGGACGAGCTGAACACGCGCCTGTCGGACCGCGCCAGCCGCGTGACGCTGCAGAACTTCAAGATGTACCTGGGCAAGGGGATCGACGGGTTTGAGAAGATGCCCGTGGGTCCGGGTCAGCTCATCAGCACCGACAACCCGAACGCATCGATCGAGGCCTTCGGCGGAGACTCGCACTCTCCCAGCGAGGAGGCGCACATCCAGCAGATCCGCGACGCGATGGACAAGACCAGCGGCATTCCGCCCCTGGCCAGCGGCGTGGTGCAGGCGAAGATCGGCAATCTTTCCTCGGCGAACGCGCTGCGCATCACGCTGATGGGGCTGCTGAGCAAGACCGCGCGCAAGCGCGTCACCTACGGCGCGGGCATCGCGCGGGTGTGCGCGCTGATCCTCGCGGCGCTGGACCAGACGGGCGCCTTGAAGACGCGCGTGCAGGACCGGGGCGTGCGCCTCGCGTGGCCCGACCCGCTGCCCGAGGACGTGCGCGAGCAGGTGATGGCGGCGGAGGCCAAGGCGCGCCTGGGCGTGCCGCCCGAACGCCTGCTCGCCGAGCTGGGGTACGCGCCCACGGACCCCGGCATCGCCTGAACACCCCACAACGCGGCTCACGACGGCCCCACGCCCGGGGCCACGACGCACCCACGCAAGGAGTTTCTCTCATGCCCGACGAAAACCCCACGATCGACTGGCAGCAGCGCGCCCTGGAGGCCGAGAACAAGCTCGCAACGCTCGCCGAGACGCTCAAGCAGACGCAGGAAGCGCTCGCGGGCGTGAAGCGGGCGCACGAGATCGACATGGCCCTGGTGGGCGCGGAGGCGGTGGACATGGAGACCGCGCGCCTGCTCACCGAGTCGGCGCTGGCCCACGGCGAGACGCAGGACGTTCAGAAGGTCGTCGCCGACCTCAAGCAGCGCAAGCCATTCCTGTTCCGCCCCCGGCGTGCGCCGGCATCCTCGATGAGCGCCTCGGGACGCGGCGTCGCGCCGCCGACGCTGGATGAGGTGGCGGAGCGCGCCCGCGCCACCGGAGACCGCCGCTCGCTGCTGGAGTACCTGCGCGCCAAGCGCTCGAGCTGATTTCCCGTTCGCACCTCTTTCAAAGGAGCACCCATGAGCTTTTCAGGCAAGTCCACGTTCGCGGCCGGCACGACCCTTCCGGAGCTGGTGGAGGATGTGTCGGACATTGTCTCGATCGTCAGCCCCTTTGAGACGCCGCTGCTGGCGTACCTCGGCGACCCGCGCCGTGCCGCGACCAGCACCGTGCACGAGTGGATGGAGGATTCGCTGCTTCCGAACAGGGACGCGGTGAACCAGGAGGAGTTCACGCCCGACGCGGAGACGGCGACGGTGATCACGGTGGACCACGGCGACCGCTTCCGGCCTGGTGATCTGGTGCGTCCCGGCAGTTCGCGGGAGGTGATGCAGGTCGTGAATGTGGCGGGCGACGTGGTGACGTTCGTGCGCCAGTACGGCGGCACGCCCGCGAGCGAGCTGGAGGACAACCTGCCGCTGACGATCCTGGGCAACGCGGCGCTGGAGGGCGCGGCGGCGCCCGCGGCGCGGTTCACCAACCGCGTGCGGCGGCAGAACTACACGCAGATCTTCACCGCGACGGTGGACGTGAGCGGCACGATGCAGGCGACGCGCCTCCACGGCGTGAGCGACGAGCTGGACTACCAGAAGCAGGAGCGCCTGCGCGAGCTGCTGCGCGACCTGGAGAACTGCGTCATCAACGGCACCGCCCCCGCGTCGAACCCGCAGGGCTCGGCTTCGGTGCGGCGCTCGATGAACGGCATCATCCGGCAGATCGCCACCAACCAGTTCATGCCCGGCGAGGGGCCGATCCCCGCGGGCGGCGGCAACGAAGGCAACGTGCTGACGGAGGAGATGCTCAACGCCGCGCTGCGCACCATCTGGGAGAACTCCTCGGCGCGGATCGACACGATCGTGGTGGGCGGCATGCAGAAGCGGCGGATCAACCAGTTCATCGACGCGACGGTGCGCCAGCGTCCGGGCAGCGACCGCTTCAGCGACGGCGTTTCGGTGTACGAGAGCGACTTCGGCGTGTGCAGCGTGCTGCTCTCGCGCTGGGTGCCCGCGAACACGGTGCTGCTGCTCGACAGCTCGCGGATCGAGGTCCTGCCGCTGGCGGGCCGCAGCTTCCACTACAAGCCCCTGGCCGCGACGGGCGACTCCTTCAGCGGCCAGATCATCGGCGAGTACACGCTCGAGTTCCGCAACGAGAACGCCCACGGGCTGATCCGCGGCCTGGCGATTGACTGACTTCGCTCTCCGCCGCCGCGCCCCGCTGAGCGCGGAGCGCGGCGATTCTCTGCACAGGAGCCGACCATGTTCGCCACCGACACCGACCTGTTGCTGCTGGAGCCCAACCTGTTCCGCCATGTGACGTGGACGGGGCAGCGGCTCGTCTCCGGCACGGCCCGCATCGCGGGCGGCGTGCTGAAGTTTCAGTCCCTTGACGTGGCGCTGGACGCCGCGGGAGTCGCACCCGGATGCGTGGCGCTGGTGGGGCTGACCCCTTACGAGATCGTGGAGGTGCTCGACGACGCCAACGCGGTGATCTCCCGTCCGCGTCCGGGCCCCGACGGACCGCCCATCCCGATGCCCGACGTGGAGGTGGATACCCCCGCGCTGATCGCGACCTTCACCCCGCAGATCGCCATCGTGCATCGCCAGGTGCTTCGCATGATCGGCATCGAGCCCGAGCACCCCGCGCCGGGCGCGCCGACGGAGGCGGACATCACGAATCCGCGGGCGCTGGCGCGGCTGGAGGCCCTGGGCGCGCTCCATCTGATCTATGCCGCGGCGGGGGCGCTCACGCCGGAGGATTCGCCCGCGAATCAGCGCGCGGAGCACTACCGCGGGCGCTTCGGGGAGGAGCGGGCCCGCTGCCGCGTGGAGCTGGACACCAACGGCGACGGCCTTCCCGACACCGCGCGGATGCTGAACCTGATCCGGTTCGTCCGGGCCTGATCGTCGTCACGCATTGGGAGGCACGCCATGCTGATTCTGAATCCTCGCCGCGTGACATTCGCCGGGACGCAATGGAACGACGTGACGCTGGTCGCGATCGACCGCGCGGCGACGCGGCTTGCCGTGGGCTATTCGGACAACGGCCCGCACCCGACCTTCGCCGATGCACCGGAGCAGCGGACGACGGTGCGGGTTGTGATGGACGCGAGCTCGGGGCTTGTGGCGCCGCGTCCTGGTGATGCGGGCACGCTCTCGCTGACCACGAGCCCCACGGCGAGCGACGCCGCGGCGCAGACGCTCACCGCCTCATGCGTCGTCACGCGCGTCTCGCATGAGCTGGGCCTGAAGCACACGCCGACGCGGACCATCGAGTTCATCGCCCTTTCGACGAATGGCGCGGCGGACCCCATCACCATCTCCTGAGCGGCGGTTTTTACGGAGTCGAACGCATGTCCTCCTTCAAGTCCATCAACCTCTTCGGCAGCGGCCCGCACCGGTTCTCTCTGTCCGTGCAGGGCGAGGAAGTGGTGCCCAACTACGTCCTGGGCAACGGGGACCACGGCACCTATCCCGTCGGCCCGCGGGAGCTGGACGTCATCGTGACGGGGCGGCTGGTCGCGGCGAGCGAGAGCGCCTTGTGGACCTTGCGCGACGCGATTGCCGCGCAGCTCACCGACCCGCCCGTGCCGGGCACGCTCATCGACAACCACGGGCGCTCGTGGAGCAACATGAGCTTCATCCGTTACGAGGAGCACGGCCCCACCGACCGCGGCCGCGTGTGCTCCATCGCCTACACCGCCACCTTCCGCTGCTTCGCTTAAGCCGGCGTTCGTGCCATCACCCCGCTTCGGAGCCTCTCTATGCCCCCTGAACTAGCCTCTCTTGCCCAGCTCGGCGCGGCGGGCCTCATCGGATGGATGTGGCTCACGGAGCGCCGTTCTGCCGCGCAGCGCGAAGCACAGCTCACCCAGGCCCATGAGCGGCTGGTGCAGGAGCGTCGGGCGCTGGAGCTGGTGATCGCGGCGATCAACGAGAACACGCGCGTGCTGACGGCTCTGGAGGTCGGGCAGCGCACGCTGATCTCGGTGCTTTCAAAGTCGCGCGAGCGCGCGGCGTCTTGACGGATCAGCAGGGGCCGCCGGAGAGAATCCGGAAGAAGGTTTCGATGTCGGCGTCGGTCCCGGCGTCGCCGTCGGAGTCGAAGTCGGCCAGGCCGCACAGAGGGCAGCAACAGCCGCCGATGCAGGCGAAGAAGGCCTCGATGTCGGCGTCGGTGGCGGCCTGCCCGTCGCCGTCGAAGTCGGCGCTCCAGCAGGGAATCCCGCCGGGCGTCACCGTCATCGACACTGTTTGAGCGCCGACGAGGATGCCCACCTCGCGCCCGCCGTGGATCTCGGGGACTTCCGTCACGGCGAAGTGGCCCATGAGCGTGGCGCCCGCGGCGTCGAGCAGGCCGGCCTCGTCGCCGACGCGCAGGACGTTGGGGTGGAGGACTTCCAGCCGCAGCGCGCCGTTCAACTCCGTGGCCCAGGGCGCCAGCAGCAGAGGCGGCGCGGGCGGGTCGAGCCCGTCGATCTCGATCTCCAGCCTCACGCCGGGCGCCCCGTAGTACTCCAGCACTTCGGGGCCGCCCGCGCCGTGGCCGAGGCGCAGCGCGCCGTTGTCGTAGAGATAGAGCGAACCGATGCACTCGGAGCCGGCGAGCAGCTCGAGGCGTCCGGTCTCGACAACGCCCGCGGAGGGGATCGCCGCGGATATGGACGCGTTCTCGACGGTGGTCGTGCCCGCCTCGATGCGCGAGACCAGGCGGAGCATCGCGCCGGATTCAACGTCGAGGTCGCCCGCGACTGTGAGCACGCCGGTGAAGGGGTTGACGACGGTTCCGTTGCGCACGCGCGCCGGGCCGGTGACGCGGGTGATTTCGCCGCCGCCGACCCAGCCGCCGCTGATGTCGCACTCCTGGAGCCAGACGGTCTCGCCGCCGAGGCCGCTGTTATCGAGCGTGAAGAGGCCGGAGATGCGCACGGTGCGGGTGGTGATGGAGGAGTTGACGAGGTGCGCCTCGCCGGAGAGGAGGGTGAGGGAGCTCTGCCCGCCTCGAGCGCCCTTGTCGCTGATGGTGGCGCCGTGCATGTGGAACGGCCCGCCGGAGATGGTGACGTCGCCCCAGCCCATGATGAGGCTTCCATCGAGGAGCGTCGCGCCGCCGGAAATGGTGAGGCCGCTGCCGTCGAAGAGCTCGCCGAGGCGAACCTCGTTGCCGTTGAGGTCGAGGGTGGCGGGGCCGGAGATCACCAGGCCGTGGAGCTGGTGATCGTCGGAGATGTTGACGGTGTATTCCGAATCCAGCGCGAGGCGCGCGACGTCGCCGGGGCCGGGAACCTGCCCTGTGCTCCAGTTGTCGCCGTCTTCAAAGTCACCGCCCGCCGGATTGATCCAGTCAACGGTTTCCGCGCTTGCCCCCGGCGCGCCGAGCAGAAGCAAGCCCAGCAGCAGCCACCGCGCCCACGTGACCATCGGTGCATCCCTTCTGCGAAGAACCCCCCCAGTATGCACGACCCGGACGTGGGATCAATATCGGCTCACCGGGGTCGGCAACAAAAAACGCCCGGCGTGAGCCGGGCGCGGGTCGAGCGGTCTGGGCGGGGTGATCAGTCCTCGGGGACGTGCCCGCTGGTGACGATTTCCCGGAACTTCTTGCGCAGCTTCGCGGTGACGGGGCCTTCGCCGTCGGAGATCCGGGTCTCGTCGATCTGGTAGACGCCGATAATCTCCGCGGCGGTGCCGGTGAGAAAAACTTCATCCGCGGCGAGCACGTCGTCGAGACGCATGAGCTTCTCGGTGACGGAGAGCCCGCACATGGGGGCCAGCTCGCGGATGACGAAGTTGCGGGTGACGCCCTCGAGGGCGCCGCTGTTGCCGCTGGTGATGGGGGGCGTGTAGATCTTGCCGTCCTTGACGATGAAGATGTTGTCGCCGGTGCACTCGGTGACGTAGCCGTCGGTGGAGAGCATGATGGCCTCGTCGCAACCGGCCTCGATGGCCTCGACCTTGGCGAGGATGTTGTTGAGGTAGTTGAGGCTCTTGACGCGGGGATCAAGGCAGGCGACGGGGGTCTTGGGCCGCTTGGCGACGACGACCCGCATGCCGGTCTCGTAGAACTCCGGCGCGTAGAGGCGGATCTGGTCGGCGATGCAGATGATGCCGGGGACGGGGCACTTGCGTGGGTCGAGGCCGAGGGTGCCGTAGCCGCGGGTGACCAGCAGGCGGATGTAGCCCTCGGTGATGTTGTTGGCCTCGATGCACTGGCGCTGGATCGTGACCATCTCCTCGGGGGTGATGGGGATCTTGATGTGGATGGCCTCGGCGCAGCGGTAGAGGCGGTCCATGTGCTGCTTGCACTTGAAGATCCGGCCCTGGTAGACGCGGATGCCCTCGAAGACGCCGTCGCCGTAGAGCAGCCCGTGGTCGTAGACGCTCACCATCGCCTTGTGCTTGGGCAGCAGGTGGCCGTTGACCCAGACCAGCGGCTTGTCGCCGATCTCAGCGGGGGTGGGCCAGAGCGTGGACGCCTTCGAGGGGGTGACTGGGCTGGCGGAAGAAGATCGACTGGTCACGGCACCTCCCTCTGAAAACGTCAATGCGGGGCCCTTCCTCGCCGACCATACCGGCCCGGGCTCCTCGCAGGGATCATAGGCGTTTTTTCCGGCGAACCGGCGCTCAGGCGGGTTGTGCACGAAAACTCGACAGCCTGCCACCGGCCCGTCCACGAGGCGAACAAAGAGCGCTGAAAAACAGGCTCAGGCGCGCAGTTCAGCGCCCACGGCGTGGCGCAGCGCTTCGATGACCCCCGCGACAGGGGCGTCCACTTCCTCGTGGCGCAGCGTGCGCGATGGATCGCGGAACGTGAGCCGCAGCGTGACGGACTTCTTCCCGCGGCCGATCTTTTCCGCGCGGAAGGTGGAGACGAACTCCACCTGTTCGAGCGGCGGTCGCGCGATGCCGCGGACCGTCTTTTCCACCTGCTCCCACGACACGCCCTCGTCCACGACGACGGAGACGTCCCGCTCGATGGGGGGAAACTCCGGGAGCGCGGCGATGGTCCCCCGCGGCGGGTACTGCGCGATGAGCGCGGGCAGGTTCAGCTCCGCCACCGCCACAGGCGCGGCAAGGTCGTAGTGCGCCAGCGCCGCCTTCGAGAGCAGCGCGAGATAGCCGAGCCGCCTGCCGCCGAGCCTGATGTCGGCGAACGCGGCGGGATCAAAGGCTGGCGCGGGGGGCGTGGTTGAAGGTACGAACTCGAGTTCGGCGCCGGGCCCGGCGAGGGTCGCGACGAGCGATTCGACCACGCCGCGGAGCGAGCGCACGCCGTGCTGAAGCTCGGCGATCGTGGGGTTGCGGCCCTTCACTGCGACATCGGCGAGCAGGGCGAGATTGGTGTTCTCGACGCTGCGCGGCGAGCCGTTCTCCTTGACCTGGCCGAAGACGTTGGCGACTTCGAAGAGGCGCACGCCGCCGGGCACGCGGACCTGCGCGTGCTGATTCTTCTTGCGGACGGTGAGCAGGCCGGTGAGCACGCTGGGGCGCAGGCTGGGCTCCCCGCCGCGGCGTTCGTCGTCCACGCGAGCTTCTTCGAGCCCCGCGGGCATGAACATCGCGGCCTCGGCTGGAGTGCAGAAGCTGAAGGTGACCGTTTCGTAGAAGCCCATGCCGGTGAGCAGGGCGGACATCGCGCGGCGTGCCGACTCGCGCGCCTGGGGCGGGCGGACGGCGACGTGCATGCGCTCTTCGACGGGAACCTTGTCCAGGCCGTGGAGGCGCGCGACCTCTTCGATGAGGTCCACCTCGCGGGTGAGGTCGGGGCGGTGGGCGGGGACGGTGCAGAGCAGCTCTTCCCCGCCGCGGCCGAGCTGATCGACCTGCACGCCGATGGCGGTGAGGTATCGCACCATCGCGTCGGTGGGGATGTCGATGCCCAGCAGCGAGACAGCGCGGCGCGGGCGGAAGGGGATGCGCGTGGGCTTGGGCAGCTCCCGGCCCTGGGAGATCACGCCGCGGCAGACGCGCCCGCCGGAGACCTGAGCGATGAGCGCCGCGCCGCGGTCGAGGGCGTAGGCGATGGTGCGCGGGTCCACGATGCGCTCGAAGCGGTGGGAGGCGTCGGTGCGGACCTGGTGGCGGCGTGCCGCGCGGCGAACCGTGCCGGGGTCCCACGTGGCGACTTCGAGCACCACGTCGGTGGTGGTGGTGGAGACTTCGGAATCTCCGCCGCCGATGACGCCCGCGAGGCTCTGGGCGCGCGCGGCGTCGGCGACGACCAGCTCGTCCGAAGCGAGCGTGCGCTTCTTGCCGTCGAGCGTGGTCAGGGGCTCCTTGTCCTTCGCCCAGCGGATGCGGAGGGTGCGGCCTTCGAGCTTGTTGAGGTCGAAGGCGTGGCAGGGGTTGCCCAGCTCGAAGTTAATGAAGTTGGTGACGTCCACCACGTTGTTGATGGAGCGCTGGCCGACGGCCTCGAGCCGCTCGCGCAGCCAAGCGGGGCTGGGGCCGATCTTCACGCCCTTGATGACCCTGGCGGTGAAGAGGGGGCAGACATCGGGGACTTCGTTGATGAGGGTGAGTTCGGCGGGTTCGGCGTCCTCGGCGAGGGCGACTTCGGGCAGCTTGAGGGCGCGGCCGGTCTTGGCGGCTATTTCGCGTGCCGCGCCGATGTGGCAGAGCACGTCGCCGCGGTTGCTGGTGACTTCGAGGTCGAAGCGGTCGCCTTCCCACGACTCGACGGGGAAGCCGAGGTTCATAAGAACATCCTCGGCCTCCGCGGCGGAGACATCACCGGGCGAGAGATAGTCGTTGACCCAGCGCAGGGACAGGTGCATAGGAAGGGAAGGATAGGGGATCGGTCTGCGCCCGGGAACGCAAGGACACCTGGTCACGCGAGGATGCAAAAACACAAGGGCGCGAAGCGGGAGTTGCTTGTTCCCGCCTTCGCGCCCTCGGGGCTTTCCCGGTTCTCAGAAGCGTGTCAGCACGTGCCGCCGGCGAGCACGCGGAAGAAGGCCTCGATGTCCGCATCGGTGCCGATGTCGCCGTCGCCGTTGAAGTCGGCCCCGCCGGGGAAGCAGGTATCGCAGCAGTTGCCGGCGAGGCAGGCGAAGAAGGCCTCGATGTCGGCGTCGGTGCCGATGTCGCCGTCGCCGTCAAAGTCGGCGGTGCCGCAGGGAGGGGTGTCCGGCGGGATGTACACGACCCAGGCCTGGGTCTGGCCGGAGGGGTTGATGCCGTAGCCGGTCATGGTCGTGCCGTCGGCGGAGATGCTCTGCGGCACGGTGAGGTTCCAGGCGCCGATGTCGATGCCGTGCTCCAGGGCGAGGATGAGCTGGAGGTACTCCATGGTGCCGGTGGACTCGCGCCACAGGCACGCACGCCCGCCGCTGATGGCCAGGACGCGCTTGCCGTCGTTCGAAACACCCGCGGCGATAGAGGTCGGCGCGCCCAGCGCCAGGCCCAGGTCCGTGAAGCCCGTGTCCTCGCTCCAGCGGAAGGCGCGGCCGGAGGTGTTGTTGCCGCCGACGATCCAGACGCCGTTGGGGGAGACGCCGCGGGCGGTGCCGGAGAACGCGCCGCCGGAGAGGTCCACCATGCCGGTGGCCTCGGTCCAGCGGAAGGGACGGTTGGTGAAGGAGACGTCCTGGGCCCAGCCGACGACCACGGAGCCGTCGGCGGAGATGGAGCGCGCGGTGGAATAGAAGTTGGCGCCGGGGAGGAAGCCCAGGCCCTCCATTCCGCCGGAAGCGGTCCACCGGAAGGCCTGGGTCACGGGCAGCGGAGGGGGAACGCCCGCGGGCTGGAAGAACTGCTCGCCGCACGCGGCGTCGCCCGCGAGATTGCAGCCGTACACGCGGCTGCTGTAGCCGCCCGTGGGCAGAAAGCCCAGGCCCTGCATGCCGTCGGAAGCGGTCCACCGGAAGGCCTCGAAGTTGCCCGCGGCGTTGGTGGCGTGGCCGAACACGATCGAGCCGTCCTGGGAAACGGCGTAGGCCTCGGAGGAGAACGCGCCGCCGGGAAGATCGCCCAGAGGCTCCGCGTCGGGCAGGAAGCGGTTCCAGCGGAAGGCCTCATCCCCGTTGCCGCTGCTCGACATGCCGACAACGGTGGACCCGTCGGCGGAAATGGCCCTCCCGCGGCTCAGGAAGTTGCCGCCCGGCAGATCCGGGACAGGCGTGAAGCTGGCAGGCTGAGCGAGGGCAGGAACGGCGGCCGCCAGAACGGCGAAAGCTGCTGTACGCATGCAAGCTCCTCCTTTATTGAATGTGTGGGGGGGAAGTCAGCATACCCCCATGCAGGGGTTGTACCAACCCGATAACACACCAACCCGATAACACATCCCAAGGGAAATACGTGGGAGGGGCGACAGATAACTATTGTCGCCCAGGCAGGGGAGTGGTAGCTTCGTGGAAATCGTGGGGCTCGTGGAAACCCCAACACGCACCGACGGGGGCCTTCCCCCCCGGGGACCATCTCTCTCGTGGAGGTAGCGATGAAGTACTTGAAAGGAATGGGGTGGGCGGCGTCGCTGCTGCTCGCCGGCGCGGCGCACGGCCAGTGCTTCTACATGGTGGCAACGCCGGGCACGATCGTGGGCGAGCCCGGAATCAACGACATCGGCCTGTCCGGCGACGACGCGACGAT
>CALJIV010000006.1 GCA_937974035.1 uncultured Phycisphaerales bacterium | reverse complement strand
GAACCCTCGACTTTCACGTTGGCAACGTGACGCTCTACCACTGAGCTACACCCGCGTCCTTGGTGTCCCCCTTCATCGGCAGGTTGCCCTGCCGGGAAGAGGGATTGAAACGTAGACCGGCAGTGCCGGAGTGTCAATAAGCCGCCGTTGCCGCCTGCGCGGTCAGCCCCCCTGGGGGGCGGGCCGGCCCCGGGCCGCCTCGATCTGTTCCAGGACCACCCCCACCGTGTAAGCGTTGCTCTTGTAAGGGGTCGCAAGGCCGGGGCCGTAGATCGCCAGGAGCGGGATGCCCACCTCCTTCAGCTCCGAGAGCTTGTCCCAGCCGGGAGCCTCGCTCGCGGTCAGGTCCGCCTTGAGGGCCACGACCCCGGGGCTGGTCAGGGCCTTGACGACCTCCTCGCGGTGGAGCACGGCAGCCTCAATGACCTTGCAGTTGAGGCACCACTCCGCCGTGAAGTCCAGCACCACGACGTTGCCTTCGGCGATCGCCTTTTCGAACGCCGCGGGGGTGTACTCCGCCCACACGTCCCCCGCCTCCGCCAGCTTCGCCTGGTTGGTCTGACCGACCGCCCAGGAAACCGCCGCGACCGAGAGCACCACGGCCAGGAGCGAGAACACGGCACGCTTCACCGGGCCGCGGGTGATCTGGAAGGTCCGGAACATCATCCAGGCCCCAGCCGCCACCACGAAGAGCGCCACAAACCACCAGTGCAGCACCTTGGGCAGGTGCGGGTACTCCGCGCTCAGCCCGATGAAGGCCGTCCCCGCAAAGTACGCCGCCGCGGCCATCAGCAGCAGGCCCATCACCTGCTTGATGAGCTCACTCCCCGGCCCCGTCCGGGGCAGCTTCCCGATCCACTCGGGCTTGGCGGCGAGGACGAGATAGGGCAGAGCCATCCCGACGCCGATGCCGCCGAAAATGCCCATGGCCACGGGCGTGGGAAGGGTGGTGGCGCTGCCCGCCGCGCCGCCCGCGAAGGGGCCGAAGCAGGGCGTGCCCAGAATGGCGGTCATGATGCCGAAGCCGAAGGAGCCCAGGGCCGTGTCGTGCTTGGGAGCGATGTTGTAGAGCGACTGGGGAAGCTGGATGCTGAACAGCCCCATCATGCCCAGGCCCATCACCGCGATGAAGACGCCGATCCCCAGCACCGCCCACGGGAACCGGTAGAGCTCGTTCACCGCGCCGATGAACTTCAGCCCCACCACCAGCAGCCCGATCGCCAGCCAGAAGAACACCACCCCCAGCGCCATCATCACGCCGAGGAACAGCGTCCGCTTGCCGTCCTGCGAGGCGGAGGCCTGCAGGCTCATGATCTTGAGCGGGATCACCGGCAGCACACAGGGGGTGAAGTTCAGGATCACCCCGCCCAGCACCGAGAGCAGCAGCAGCACCACCACCCCCGCGGCCGTCCCGCGGCTGATCTCCACGTTCAACCCGAAGACGGGGATGACGATCTTCTCTTCAGCGGTAGCCGCAGCGGGCGGCGGGTCCACTTTGACATCCGCCCCCACCAGAGCGAAGGACTTGGGGTCAAACTTCGCAAAGAGCCCCCCACCGGCGGGAGCCGCGGAAGCCCCCAGCTCGATCTTCACCGCGGCCTGCGATTCCGCGGTCGAGGGCCGGAAGCAAATCTCATCGTTGCATGCCTGGTAGCGGACCTTCACGTTGAAGGTCACGTCCCCGGCGGTCTGACCCAGGATGATCGGGACATAGGCGACAACCTCACCTTCATAGATGGGGCCGTCGCCCGCGTCGCTCACCAACTCGCGGCTGGCGGGGGGCCATTGGACCGGGCCCACCTTGGCGTCGCCCGTCACCAGGACTTCCATCGTGACCGGGACGTAGGGCTTGGGGACATCCGGGGTCCACATGTGGAGCCCGTCCTCAAGTCTGAGCTTTACCGCCAGGGCGAGCTGCCCCCCGGGGGCCGCGACGGCCCGATCGGGAACGACCTCAACGGTCAGGTCTTCCTGCCCGCTCGCGGGGGCAGGTCCGAAGCACACCAAGGCGATGCAGGCGGCCAGCACCCGCCCCACCCACGACCAGGAGGTTCTCATACGACAAGGGTACGACCCCCGGATAGCCCAGTTCGGCCCTCGGGCGGGATCAACCCTTCACGGCTTGAACCGCCCCTTGCCGATAAAGCCGAGAAGCGCCGGAGGGTTTGATCGTCGCTATGGCCGATGTGCTCGACCAAAATGAGGTAGACGCGCTCCTCGCCGCGGTGGACGCGGGTGAAGTGAAGGAGGAGCGCAAGGACGCTCCGATCTTCAGCCGCCACCGGCGGACGCCCGAGACGGCGGAGATCAAGTCCTACGACTTCAAGCGCCCGGAACGCGTCTCCAAGGACCAGATGCGGGCGCTCCAGACGCTGCACGAGTCCTTTGCGCGCAACTTCGGAGCTTCGCTCTCCGGGTTCCTGCGCACGATCGTGGAGGTCAAGGTCGCCTCCTGCGAGCAGATGACCTACTCGGAGTTCACCTCCGGGCTGCCCAACCCCACCTCGTTCAACCTCGTGAGCGCCGACGGGCTCGAAGGCCAGATGTGCCTGGAGATCAGCCCGCTGATCATCTACCCGATCATCGACCGTCTGCTGGGCGGGACGACGCAGGACCTGTTCATCCCCCAGCGGCCGATGACGCTGATCGAGACCCGCCTCATCAGCAACGTCACCAAGCGCGGCCTGGCGGCGCTGTCGGAGGCGTGGGCGGGCATCAAGCAGCTTGAGTTCAAGGTCTCGGCGACGGAGAGCAACCCGCAGCTCGTCCAGATCGTGCCCCCCAACGAGGTCGTGGTGGTCATCGGCTTTGAGCTGAAGATGAGCAACCGCGCCGGCACGATGAACCTGTGCATCCCCTACAACGTCATCGAGCCGGTGATGGAGGTGCTCTCCAGCCAGTCCTGGTTCGCCGCGAGCAAGAACCAGCGCTCGAAAGAGGTTGAGGCGATGATCTCGCGCAACCTCTCCCGCGCTCCCCTCCAGGTCACGGGGCTGCTCGCGGAGACCACCATCACGCTCAAGGAGCTGCTGGATCTATCCGTGGGGGATGTGATCGTGACGGAGAAGCCCGCCACAAGCCCGGTGGTCATCTGCGTCGAGGGCGAGCGCAAGTTCCTGGCCCAGATCGGGCAGTACAAGGGCAGCCGGGCGCTGAAGGTGATCCGCCCCACCACACCCGAAGACCGGGTCTAAGGCTTTCAGGCCGCAGGGCCCTTGACGCACAGATTCACCGCCGAGTGCAGCACCGGGTACTCCACCTGGCAGCGGATGATGTCGAACTTGCAGCGCCACCCGAGCTCTTCGAGCTGCTCGGCCATCATCTGGTCATACCCCGGCGCGTGCGGCGTGCGCAGAGACTGAAAGTTGCTGCCCAGATACTCCGCGGCGCCTTCAAAGGGCAGGCGGTGCGGAGACGCCCCCGCGTTCACCGTCGCATACCGGCTGCTCTCGGGCGTCACCCACACGTCGGTGTTGCCGGGATCGGCCCACCCGTGCGGGATGATGAGATCGACCACCAGCAGTTCGGAGGGCTCCATCACCGGAACCGTGGTGCCGTGGGGCGGCACGCGGGTGCCGCCGGGGAAGTTCAGCGTCAGGTTCCGCCAGTAGACCGTCACTTCGCCGCGGCGGCCCAGCCCTTCAAGCTGCACGAAGTCACGAAGCCGCCCGTCGTTGCCCTCGATTCTCGTGATCTTGGGCAGCGGCTTGGCGGAGAACTTCGGCAGCAACTGGCACCCATCCAGCGCGACGCCCTTGCCGGATTCCGGCGGAGGAGTCGGCCCGCCCCAGGTACGGCTGGAGGCGTAAATGCCGATCGTCGCCCCAGCGTGCAGCTTGCGGAGCCCCACACGCCCGCACAGCGCCAGGCAGTCGTGCTCGCCCGTGGGCCTCTCATAGAACACCACGGCGTGAACGGTGGTCCGCACCGACACTCCCCACACCGAGGCGTTCGCCCGGTACGCCGCGCGGCGAAGGCGCAGCAGCGCCGATTCATCATCCGGGCAGAGACCCGACAGGATCGCGTCGAAGCTCCGCCGATCGCCTGCGACCTCCCGCACCGCCTTTTCAAACTCGGCATAGGCCGTGACCACCGAAGCCACGGCATCGGCGGACGCCCCCGCAGCGGTGGCCGCCTCCACAAACCGCTTCATCGCCCCGGACTTGGGCACGAGCCGGCCCGTCCGAAGCAACTCGCCCGAGTAGGCCAGAGAAAACACCTGCCACGCCAACGCCGCGTCGATCTTGAGCGCCCGCCGGAGATCCGCTGCCTTGGCAGGAGGATCAGGGAGCCCGGCGATCAGGGTCTGAATGGAGGCCCGCAGATCGCCCAGCACGGCAAGGGTCCGCTGCTCAAAGCTCAGCCCGGAATCGACGGCAACTCCTTGAGGAGCAACGTCTTGGCTCTTCATATGGGCAGGCAGGTCAGCGGTGCCGGACATTGAGTAGAGCATATCGGCCATTCCGGGCGAGTCCGTGAGGGTCATGGACGGGTGTCCCAACGTTTATACATTGTACAAGCATTTGCACAAATACTTGCATCAATCTGGCCGATGCGGTAGGTTCGCCCATCCGGGCTTCGGAGGAAGGGCCCGTCGCACCTACATCAACGGAGCCAGAGATGATGAAGAGTCACCTTGTTTGTGCGGGTTTGCTCGCGATGTGCGGCGCTGCCGCGTCCACCCTCGGCCAGCAGCTCATCATCGCCGAGTACCAGTATCAGAACGCGAAAATGACGGCGGTGAACCTGGACGGGTCGAACCCGCAGACGCTGTTCACGCTTGCCCCGGCTGACTGGCTGCCGATGTCGCTCAGCTACGACGCGAACGACAACACGCTGGTGTGGATGGATTCCGCCAGCGGCAGCGAGCTGCACCGTGCCGCGCTGGACGGCTCGGGGCACACGGTCATCACGAGCGTGTCGGGGTTCGCCCGCGGCTCGTCGCGGGATGCGCTGGGCCGCATCTACTTCGCCACGAACAACCTGGTGCAGCGGGTGGACGCGGACGGCTCGAACCTCGTGACGCTCTACACCGCGCCCGCGAGCGAGGTCATCCTCACCCCGCGCGTGGACCCCACCAACGGCTACGTCTACTTCTGCGCGATGGGCGAGATCAAGCGCACCGACCTGGACGGCAACAACCTGACCACCGTGGTGACGGGCGTCCTGACCGCCCGCTCCATCGGGTTCGACATCGCGAACAGCCGCCTCTACTGGATCGACGCGAACACCTCCACCGACCATGTCGCCAGCGCCCGCCTGGACAACACCGACTTCCGGGTCGTCCACGACCTGTCCTTCGGCAACAGCGACAGCAGCAGCGGCCTCTCCGACCTGCTGGTCGTGCCCTCCCTGGGCAAGATGTTCTTCTGTGATGAACTCGCGCATACGGTCTACAGCGCCAATCTCGACGGCACGGACGTGCAGGTGATCTACACGAGCACCGGCGGCCACGCGCCCGTCGCCCTGGCGATCACCTCCGGCGACCCCGTGCCTCCGGCACTGGACTGCAACGGCAACGGCGTCCCGGACGCGACGGAGATCAGCAACGGAGCGCCGGACTGCGACGGCAATGGTGTGCTGGACACCTGCCAGACGCAGCCCTGCCCGGACCGCGTCTTCCTGCTGGATCAGGGCACCAACCCCATCACCGGCCAGGGCCGCGCGCTCGGTCGCCCCAGCAGTTGGCAGGTCTTCCAGCCCTTCGACGTGCCGGAGACCTGGACGATCTCCGAGATCGGCATCGACGGGCACACCTCTATCTACGCCGGTCCCGACGCCGCGACGGTCAAGCTCTTCCCGGACGACGGCACGGGCCAGCTCCCCGACGAAACGACGGCCCTGGCGACCACCACGATCGACCTGCGGTTCAGCCCCTTCTACGCAAGCTGGGTGTACGCCCCCTTCAACGTCACGCTCTCGCCGGGCCGGTACTGGGTCCGCATCGAAGCCAACGACCCGCTCACCTTCGCGGGCTCGATCCACCACGGCTTCTTCGGCCTGGGCTCCCGCTCCAGGGGCAGCAGCGGGAGCTTCACGAGCTTCCAGAACCCCATCGCGCTGCGGCTGGTCCAGGGCACAACCCAAACCTGCGGCACCGCCGACTTTGACGGCGACGGCGACGTGGGCACCGATGCCGACATCGAGGCGTTCTTCGCGTGCCTGGCGGGCAACTGCTGCCCCACCTGCTACCCCGGCGGGGCGGACTTCGACGGCGACGGGGACGTCGGCACCGACGCGGACATCGAGAGCTTCTTCCGGGTGCTTGCAGGCGGGCCCTGCTGAGCACTCGCTGCTACTTCAACTCTCCAAACCTTCTCTCTCCCCCCCCGCGGCCTCTGCCGAGCTCATCGGCGGAGGCCGTTTTTTATGCCCGGAGACGGGGTTGCGGCCCCGGTTTTCGGGTTGAATCCGGGGCCTCCGGCCCATAATGTCTGGTCAACCATGGACGGCCACGGTCAGGGGATCGTCTTTCTGCCGGGGTCGTCAGGAGCGGCAACATGAAGTTTGTGGTCCACACCCATGCCCGCTGATCGGATGACACACCCGTGTCGTTCGAGGGTCGTCCCCCTTGCCGCAGGAGAAGCCATGCGGTGACGCAGGGGACAACCCCAGCCCGGTGATTGCCGGGCGGGCCTACCGGCCCCTTCGGGGGGCGGAGTGTGTGGGCCACGAGCAGCATCGAGCCGCTCGTGGTCCGTGTGTTTTTGGAAAACTCGACATTCCCGACAACAAGGCAATCCAACAACCGGAGCAGCGACGTGAACAGCCAGGAAATGATGCGGATCCTCGATTCGATCGCCCGCGATCGAAACATTGACAAGCAGGTGCTGATCCGCGACCTCGAGCAGGCGATGGTGTCCGCTGCCCGCAAGTACTTCAACACCCTCGACACCGAGGAGTTCGCCTGCACCCTGGACCCGCTGACCGGCACGTTCACGCTCACCCGTCACGGCGAGCCGCTGGAGATTCCGCCCGTGCAGTTCGGGCGCATCGCGGCCCAGACCTTCAAGCAGGTCATGATCCAGAAGTTCCGCGACGACGAGCGGAGCAGCATCTTCGAAGAGTTCAGCAAGCGCATGGGGGAGATCGTCACGGGCGTGGCCCAGCGCTACGAGGGCGGCGCGCTGGTGGTCACGATCGACCGCGCCGAAGGCTTCATGCCCCGCAGCGAGCAGATCCCCGGCGAGCAGTTCGCCCCCGGCGACCGCGTCCGCTGCCTGATCCTCGACGTGCGTGACGCGGGCAGCCAGGTCAAGATCGTCCTCAGCCGCGCGCACCCGGACTTCATCAAGAAGCTCTTCGAGGTCGAAGTCCCCGAGGTGGCCGAGAAGATCATCGAGATCAAGGCGATGGCCCGCGAGGCCGGCTACCGCACCAAGATCGCCGTCTCCTCCATCGACAGCAAGGTGGACGCGGTGGGCGCGTGCGTGGGCGTCCGGGGCAGCCGCATCAAGAACATCGTGGACGAGCTCAACGGCGAGAAGATCGACATCGTCCGCTGGAACGAGAGCAGCCAGATTCTCATCCAGAACTCGCTCAAGCCCGCCGAGGTGCAGGAAGTCTCCCTGTGCTTCGAGCTTGGACGCGCCACGGTGGTCGTCCGCGACGATCAGCTTTCCCTTGCCATCGGCAAGCGCGGCCAGAACGTGCGGCTCGCGGCTCGCCTGACGGGCTGGGACGTGGACATCCTCACGCCGGAGGAGTTCACCAAGGGCGTGGAGACGATGTACGCGACGGTGCAGAGCGTCGAGGGCATCACCGAGCAGATGGCCGACAAGCTCGCCGCGCTGGGCATGGTCAGCGTCTTCGACATCGAGGAAGTGGGCCAGGAAGTGCTCATGACCGAGCTGGAGATCGACGAGGCCAAGGCCCAGGCCGTGGTCGAGGCGTGCTCGTCGAAGGCGAAGGAAGTCGCGGCGCAGCAGCAGAAGGAAAAGGAAGAGAAGGAGCGCCGGGCCAAGGAAGAGGCGGCGCTCGCCCAGAAGCTGCTCGAGGGCGGCGAGCTGGTCTCCGGCGAGGCGGGCGAGGATGCCGCGGCAGCCATTCTCGGCACGCCCCCGGCGTCGGAGCCGGAGAAAGAAGTGTCACCGGATGCCGACGCACGCGCGGCGGACATCCTGGGTCAGGGTTGAAGTTCGGCAGGAAGCGTCTGAGGAATCGGTTTCAGGTTCGGCACGGAGTATTGATTGGCTAAGCAGAAGCGCATCTTCGAAATCGCGAAGGAACTCTCGGTTGATTCCAAAGCCATCGTGGCGAAGTGCCACGCGGAGGGAATCCCCGTAGAGATGGTGAAGAACCACATGTCCACCATCTCGGCGGGCCTGGAGGCCACGATCCGCGAGTGGTTCTCGCAGCCCGTGGGTGGCACCGCGACGGCTGTCGAAACCACCGAGAAGGTGGACCTGGAGCAGGTGCGCACCAAGCCGACGAGGAAGCGCTCTTCCAAGGCCGCCTCCGCCGCGACGACGACCGCCGCGCCCGCCGAACCCGCGGCTCCTGCCGCCGCGCCGCAGGCAGCCCCCACAGCTCCCGAGCCCAAGGCCGCTCCCGCGCCTCAGGCCGAGCCGCAGACTCCCCCGGCGACGACGATCGAGGTCAAGGCCCGTCCCATCGAGCCGAAGGTGGTCGCGCCCTCTGCCGCGGAGCCGGTGCGTCCTGCCGCGCAGGCCGCGACGCCCTCCGCACCGCAGGCAGCCCCCGCGGCCCCCGCAGCCCCCGCCGCGGCTTCGCCCGCGGACGCGACCGGCCGCGCCCCCGAAAGTCCGGGCGGCAGTGCGCCCGCCGCGGCGCCGCGTCCCGTGACGCCGCCGCGTCCGGTGACTCCGACGCCGCCGGTCAAGCCCGCGCCGATGAACGTGCCTGTGCGTCCGGTCGTGACGCCCGCGGGTCCGAAGCTGGAGACCCGCGCCCCGGTGAAGCTCTCCGGCCCGAAGGTCGTGCGCGTCGAGGCCCCCGAAGTCCTCGCCCCGCCGCGTCCGCGCCGGTTCGGCCCGCCGATGGGCCCGATGTCTCCGATGGGTCCGCGCCCGGGCGGCGGCGCCGGTCCGATCGACGACGATCGCCGCAACGCACGTCGCGGTCACGGCGCCGCGGCGAAGCGCTCCAGCGGCCAGGGCGTGCCCGACCGTCGCCGCGGCCGCAGCGGTGCTGAGTGGGACGGCAAGACGCAGGGCATCTTCAGCGAGCAGGACCTGATCGAGCGTGAGGCTCGCCTCGCCCGCGCGGGCGGCTTCCTCAAGAAGCGCAAGCAGGACCTCAAGAAGCCCGGTCAGCCCAGTTCCGCCGGCGCGGCGACGACCGACGGCAAGGTCCGCGTGACCGCGCCGTTCACGATCAAGGACCTGTCCGCCGCCACCGGCGTGAAGGCTTCCGACATCACCAAGAAGCTCTTCATGCAGGGCATCATGCTCAAGATCAACGACCCCATCTCGGTGGAGAAGGCCATCGAAGTCATGATGGACTTCGATATCGAGCTGGACGTGGTCGAGGCCCGCACGGCGGAGGAGGCGGTCTCCGATCAGTTCGTCAACCGCGAGTACAAGGACCTGCGCCCGCGCGGCCCGGTGGTGACCATCCTCGGCCACGTGGACCACGGCAAGACGAGCCTGCTGGACAAGATCCGCAACGCGAACGTCGCCGCGGGCGAGGCCGGCGGCATCACGCAGAAGACCAGCGCGTTCGTGGCGGAGGTGAAGGTCGAGAACGAGCTGAAGCAGGTCGTGTTCCTCGACACGCCCGGCCACGAGGCGTTCACGAGCATGCGCGCCCGCGGGGCGAAGATGACGGACGTGGTGGTGCTGGTGGTCTCTGCGCCCGAGGGCGTGATGCCGCAGACGATCGAGAGCATCAACCACGCCAAGGCCGCGAAGGTGCCGATTGTGGTGGCGCTGAACAAGATCGACCGGCCCGACGCAACGGAGGCCCAGGTGCAGAAGACGCTGGGCGAGCTTGCCAAGGCGGGCCTCAACCCCGCCGAGTGGGGCGGCGACACGGAAGTGGTCCGCACGTCCGCCGTCTCCGGCCAGGGCATCGACGAGCTGCTGACGGCGCTGGACTACCAGGCGCAGCTGCTGGAGCTGAAGGCCGACTTCGACGGCCCGGCGCAGGGCACCGTCATCGAGGCCAAGATGGAGGAGGGCCGCGGCGCGGTCGCCAACATCCTGATCCAGCACGGCAAGCTGAAGGTGGGCGACTTCATCGTGATGGGCCGCGCCTTCGGCCGCATCCGCGACATCACCGACGACAAGGGCAAGCGCATCCGCGAGGCGATCCCGCCCATGCCCGTGCAGGTGTCGGGCATCGACGTGGTGTGCGACGCGGGCGACAAGTTCTTCGTCACCACCTCGCTGAAGCAGGCGGAGCAGGCCGCGGAGCAGCGCCGCCAGCGCGAGCGTCACGCGGCGCTGGCCGCGCCCAAGCTCACGCTCGACTCTCTGTTCAGCCAGATGCAGGCGGGCCAGGGCGGCGAGGCGGCGAAGGAGATCCGCATCATCCTCAAGACGGACCAACAGGGCACGGTGGACGTGCTCAAGGCCGAGTGCGAGAAGATCCGCACGGAGGAGATCAAGACCCGCGTCATCCACTCCGCCGTGGGCGGCATCACGGAGAGCGACGTGCTGCTGGCGGACGCGTCGAAGGCGATCATCATCGGCTTCAACGTGATCCCCAGCGGCAAGGCCCGGCAGCTCAGCGAGAGCAAGGGCGTGGAGATCCGCACGTACCAGGTCATCTACGACATCACGGACGACCTGCGCAAGGCGGCGGAAGGCATGCTCGCCCCCGAGGTGCGCGAGGAAGTGCTGGGCCACGCCGAGGTCCGCGCGGTGTTCAAGGTCACGAAGGTGGGCAACGTCGCGGGCTGCTACGTCACCGACGGCACGGTGCAGCGCGACGCGCTCATCCGCGTCACCCGCAACGGCGTGGTCATCGAGCACGACCGCAAGCTCTCGCAGCTCAAGCGCATCAAGGAGGACGTCAAGGAGGTCCGCGCGGGCACCGAGTGCGGCATGAAGATCGACGGGTACGACGACATCAAGGAAGGCGACGTGCTCGAGTGCTACAAGAAGGTCGAGGTCAAGCGGACGCTCGCCGGCCCGGCGGACGCCGCGGCGAAGAAGTAAGCGGAGGGCGGCGCGTCCCTCGCTCCACGTTCCCATGGTGATCGGCATCCTCCAGTTCGAGCTGCTCATCCGCGGCGCCGAGTCCCTCAAGGACAAGCGGCGGGTAGTCAGCTCGCTCAAGGACCGGCTGCACCGCGAGCACCTGGTCTCGGTCGCCGAGGTCGGGCTGCTGGACAATATGAACGTGGCCCGCATGGCCCTGGCCCTCGTGGGCGGTGACGGCCGGTACGTGGGCCAGACGCTGGACCGGATCACTTCGCGTCTGCGCGGCCTGCACGACGCGGAGCTTTCAGGCGTCAGCCGCGAGGTGCTGCACGAGCCGCAGGGCTCGCCCCTGCCCGAGGGCGTGGACCCGCAGGAGGCCCTGGAGCAGGACGCGGAACTCACGGACGAAATGCTCCGCGCGGGTGAATCCGCACTGGAGGAGGAGGCAGGTCGTTGAGCCACCGTCTGGAGCAGCTCAGCAGTGCTATCGAACGCGGCGTCCGCGAAGTCTTCGCCAGAGGCTTCAGCGATCCGCGCATTTCGGGCCTCATCACCATCACCGGCGTGCGGGTGCTGCCCGACCTCTCTCAGGTGATCATCAAGGTGTCGGTGCTGCCGGAGGAAAAGGCCCAGCTCACGCTGCACGGCCTGACGAGCGCCGCCCGGCACATCCGGCATGAGGTAGGCGAGCTCATCAGCACGCGCACGCTCCCCCACTTCCAGTTCCGTCTCGACGATTCGCTCAAGCGGGAGGCCGCGCTGCTGCGCGAGCTGGACCGCGTGCGTGAAGACCTCGCCACGCGCCCGCCCCCGCCCGCTCCCCCGACCGACACCCCGGCCGCCCCGCGCCCCTCCACCGAGGACCTCGCCCCGTGAGTGCCGACCCGACCAAAAAACTGGCCTCGCTGCTGCGCAAGCTCCGCAGCCAGCACACCGACCTCGCCCCGCCGGTCGTCACGCCCGATCCGCCCGACGAGTTCGACCCGATCGTCCACCAGTTCATCTACTCGATGCTGCTGTGGGAGGCCTCCACGACCCAGGCCCGCAACGCGCTGAAGCGCATCCGCGAGGCGGTCGTGGATTACAACGAGCTGCGCGTCTGCATCGCCGACGAGGTATCCCACATCATCGGGGACAAGTACCCGCTGAGCATGGAGCGGGCGATGCGCCTCCGCACGGCGCTGCAGGAGATCTACCAGCGTCAGCACGCCATCAGCCTCGCGCACCTGGCCGACATGGGCAAGCGAGAAGCGCGGCTGTACCTCGACAGCCTTTCCGGCTGCCCGCCCTTCGTCTCGGCCCGTGTGTGCCTGATGCAGGGGCTCGGGCACGCCATCCCGGTGGATGAGCGGCTCTGCGCCCTGCTGGTGCAGGAGCAGGTGCTGGAGCCAGGAACGCCAGTGGAGCAGGCGACGAGTTGGCTCGAGCACCACATCAAGGCCGAGGAAGGGCGCGACGTCGCACTGCTCTTCCAGGCGTGGTCGGATGAGCACGGCCACCCGCCCAAACGCGACAAGCGGCCCATCACCATCCAGACGCAACCTCCTGTCACGCAGGAACCCAAGCCCGAGCCCAAGAGCAGCAAGGGTTCTTCCAAGTCACGAACCAAGCCGGAGCCCGCCTCGAAAAAGTCCAAGAGCAAGCCCCGCTCCGGGAGTTGACCATGCGCTCCACCCAGGGCATGACGCCCGCGCGAATCCTCGGATTGGCCGCCGCGATCTCAGCCGCGGCAGGACTGGCGATCGCCCCCGGATGCGCTTCCAAGCCCGCGGCAGAGCCGGTGCGTGCCGCCGACGGCTCGCAGCCCGCTTCCGCGGCGAACCTGTACACCTCGCTGCGGGCGCTCGCGGAACGTCAGCAGCGCTCGCCCGACGCCCGCGCACGCTCGCTCGCCCCGCCCCCTGGCGTGGCCCCCGACGCGGTGTTGCCCAACACCGCACAGGATCCCAAGACCGTCGCAACGGTCGATGAAGCCATCGCCGCGCTCCGGAAGCCCGAGACCGAGCCGCAGGCGGCCCCCCCAGGGTCAAATCAGAACCCGCAGGCTCTGCGCCTGTACATCAGCGGTCGCTCCAAGCTGCTCGAAGGTCAGGCCGCCCGCGCGGTCGCGGACCTCGAAGCCGCGGCGAGACTCGACCCCAACGCGCCGGAAATCTGGCGCGAGCTGGGCCAGGCGCAGCTCGAACTGGGACGCCGCACCTCGGCGATGACGTCGTTCCAGCGGGCGCTGCGGCTGGGGATCGACGACCCGCGCATCTCCGTGTACATCGCACGTGAGGACATCCGCGCCCGTCGCTACGAGGACGCCGCGCGCAAGCTCATCGAAGCACGCTCCACGCCGGATGTTTCGACAAACGACGCCCTGCGCCAAGTCCTCAGCGTCGATCTTGCCGAGGCGCTGGGAGCGCTGGGCTACGCACGCGCGTGCCGCGACCTGCTCACCGAAGGCCTTTCGACGCCCGTGGCGAGCCTGAGCCAGTCGAGCCTGCGCAACGAGCTTGCAGAGATCATGCGCCGCAGGGGCGACCTGTGGATGCGCGTGGGCGATCTTTCCTGCCGCCTGGGCGAGTACGACAAGGCCGCCTGGGCGTACGCGGCCGCCGCGGATTCTCCCACGCTCGATCCCCAGTTGCTTGTCGCCCGGCGTGTGTACGCGAACCTGCGCATGGGGCGTTCCGCGGAAGCCGCGTTGGTGCTCGTGGAGGACATCCGCCAGTCGGAAGGGCGCGTGGACGACCGGCACATGGCCGTGATCTCCTACCTCGCGCGCCACACCGACGTGGGCCCGCGCCTCGCGGACGCGATCACCGACCTTGCCCGCTCGGGCGTCACAAACCCCACCCCCACCGTGCTCAACCGGCTCGCCCGCGCCAGCGCGGCGTCGCTCACGGGGGAATCGGCGCGAGCCGTGCTGCGGGCCCGGCGCGCCCAGACGCCGTTCGACTCCGACCTCGCCGTGGAGCTGCTTTCCTCTTATGAGGCCGCAGACGTGCGCGGGCGGCTGCGCGAGTGTCTGATGCAGGTGCAGTCGTCGCCGATGGCGGCGGACGTTTACGCGGGCGTGCTGCTCAACCGCGGGCAGGGCATCGAGGCCACGCTCAGGCTGCTTGAGAACGACCGCTCCCCCGCCGCGAGGCTGTTCCACGCGGCGCTGCTGTCGCGCCTCGCCCGCCCCGACCTGGCGCTGGAGCGGCTGAAGGGCGACTTCCCGAAGCCCTTTGCGCCGGCGGTGCTCGCCTTCCGCACCGGAGCGGCCACCGCCTGCGGCGAGTGGGACCTTGCCAACGCCTCCGAAAAGGCCCTCGCCGCGATGGAGGGGCCGGAGGCTGCGATGGCGCACGTCCACTCGCTCAAGTTCCTCCAGCGCTTCGACGACGCCCTTGCCAAGCTCGAATCGATGCTCGCCGGACCGGGCGAGGTTTCCAATGACGACTTGCTTCTCGCGGCGGAGCTGGCGATCCGCTGCGGAGATGCGAAAAAGGCCGAGGGCTTCCTTCTCCGCGCCGTCAGCTACGACCGCTTCGACGAGCGCTCGTATGAGCCGCTGGTTTCGCTGTACGCCCCCGGCGGACCGCTTGCCGACGAAGCACGCCTCACCGACATCGCCCGCTCCCTGCGACAGAACATTCCTTCCAGCCGCGTGATCCGCGGCATCAGCGCTCAGGAGCTTGTAGCCCGCGCCCAGTGGTCGCAGGCAGAGCCGCTGCTGCTCGCCATGCTCACCGAGTACAACGAGAACGGCTCGGTGATGAACCTGCTGGTCACCGCGTGGGAGCGTGCCGAGGACACCGACCCCGAGATGACCGCCCGAGGCGAGCAATGGCTGCGGTCGCGCCTTGAGACTCGCCCCGAATCGACGCTGCTCATTACTTCGCTCGCGCGATTGCTCGCCGCGCAGGGCAAGGGCGACGAGGCCGCTGCTCTGCTGTCGGCACGCCTGGCGGTCCGCCCGACGCCCGACGTGGCCCGCATGCACGAATGGGTGCTGCGCGAGGCGCTGGGACAGCCGGAAGTCGCCAACAAGCTTGCGCTGGAGCGCGTGGCCTCCGCCCCGCGGAGCATCGAGAACTCCATCGAGCTGGCCGAGCGTCTGATTGACGCGGGCGACGTGGAGCGCGCCGCGAAGTCGCTGGTGGAAGGCATCCCGAACTCCGTTACCCTCACCAGCGAGCAGTCGGCACGCCTGACGGCCATCGTCACCAAGATTCGTCCCGAATCGCTGGTCCGAAAGGATCCTCAGACCATCGCCGCGGCGATCCACCTGCTGGACCTCATCGCCGCCCGCGGCAAGATGTCCGCGACGCTGCACATCACCCGCCTCACGCTGCTCGCCGTCGGGCACCCCGAGGAAACGGAGCGCCTCGTCAACGCCGTCGAGGAGATGGCGGTCTCCTTCCCCAACGAGCGCAAGGCGGCGTACGCGAGCGTGCTCATGGAGCTGCTCAAGCTCTCCGACCCCTCGCCCGCCCTGCGCTTCGCCGGAGCCGCGGCTCACCGCATCACCCCTCCCGACCCGGACCTGTTCTTCGAGTGGTTCCGCCTCACCGGCATGCGCGGCGACAAGGAAGACTTCCAGGCCTTCGTGGACACGCTCACGAGCATGGAAGGCGCGGCGATGCTGCTCACCGTGCTCACGGAGAACTCGGAAGACGGCGTCAACGTCCCCGAAACGATGACGGAGCGCAAGGCGGAGCTGATGTACCAGCTCGGCATGCTCCTCTCCGCGGACGGGCGCGAGGAAGCCGCGGAGGACGCCTACCGCATCGCGCTCTCCCTCAAGCCCGATCACGCATGGACGGCGAACAACCTGGGCTACGGAATCCTGGAACGCGGCGGCGACATTGAAGAAGCACTCCGCCTGATCACCGCGGCTTACGAGCAACTGCCGGACAACCCCAGCATCGTGGACTCGATGGGCTGGGTGCTGTATAAGCTCGGGCGGCTCGAAGACACCAAGGATGAGGACGGCGTGCTGACGCGGGGGGCCGTCTCCCTGCTGAAGCAGGCCGCCGATGATCGTCCTGACAACGCCGTGCTGCTCGACCACGCGGCGGACGCCCTGTGGCGGGCCGGCTCGCCCGAGCAGCGGCGGGAGGCGCAGGAACTCTGGCGGCGTGCGGAGGAGCAGCTTCGGCGCGAGGTTGCCTTCCTGCAGGGCGCCGACCCGATGACCTCGCGCATGCGTGCACGCAGCCAGGCGCTGCTGGACGCCGTCAAGGCCAAGCGCCAGGCCGCAACCGAAGGACGCGAGCCGCCCGTGGCGCCGCTCGCCGAACAGTTCAAGAAGCCCTGACCCAGAAGAGGAATCCCGTGGCCGGTCATAACAAGTGGAGCAAGATCAAGCACCGCAAGGCGGTGGTGGATAAGCGTCGCGGCAAGATTTGGACCAAGATCAGCAAGGCACTCATCGTCGCCGCGAAGAACGGAGGCCCCGACCCGGACGCCAACCTCGCGCTCCGGTACGCGATCGACGAAGCCCGCTACGCCAACATGCCGCGGGACACGATCGAGCGCGCCATCAAGAAGGGTGCGGGCGGCGGCGACACCGCCAACTACGAGTCCATCCGCTACGAGGGCTACGCCCCCGGCGGCGTGGCGGTCATCGTGGACGCCCTGACCGACAACCGCACCCGCACCATCACCGACGTCCGCAACGCCTTCAACAACGCCGGCGGCAACGTCGGCGCCACCGGCTGCGTTGCGTACATGTTCCAGCCCCGCGGCCAGATCCTGATCGCGGCGAAGGGGCTCTCCGAGGAGCGGGCCATGGAGCTGGCGATCGAGGCCGGCGCGCTGGACGTGCAGCCGCCCGACGACCCCGCCGATGACGAAGCCGCGTGGACCATCCTGACCGAAGTCAGCGCGTTCAACGCCGTGAAAGAGCGGCTCGAGAAGGCGGGCCTCTCCATCACCTCCGCGGAGCTGACCATGATCCCCGAGAACAACGTGGCCGTCTCGGGCGAGCAGGCGAAGCAGGTGATCGAGCTGGTCGAGGCGCTCGAAGACCTCGACGACGTGCAGAAGGTCTACACCAACGCGGACATCAGCGACGCGGACGTCGCCTGACTCACGGCAGCGAAGCGATCCTGGCGTAGCGACGCAGGAGCAGCGGATGTGTGAGGCTCTTTTCCGCGCCCTTGGTGTGCCCCCCACCGCTGCCGGCGCGGGATGGGCTACTTGCTCACGTCCGCCTGGGGTTCCAGGCTCATCTCGCTGATGAACCGGTTGCTCTCCTCGATCGAGCGCTCCATGTCACGGATCAGCGCCTTCACGTCACGGTCCAACTCCGCGACTGTGCTGCGCAGCGAGGCCACCGCCTCGGCGTTGAGCGTGTGCTTGAGCATCAGCACTGTGTCGCGGAAGGTGTCCAGCACCGGGTCCATGGACGCCTCCACGCGTCGCATGGAAGCGAGCATCTGGTCGAAGCGCTGGCGGGTTTCCTGAAGCTGGCGGCGGCTGCGGTTGCGCAGCTCGTCGCTCTTGTACTCCTTCAGCTCCGCCTCCCACTCGCGGAACAGGTCGCGTCCCACGCTCTCGACCGAGTCCACGCGGTCGTGAACCCTCTTGGCCCTGCTCTCGCTGCGATCGAGGTCGGCCTTAGCCCGGTCGTACGCCTTCCGCAGGTCGGAGTTGGGGGCGTTCACCAGAGCGCTGAAGCGGTCCAGCGCGGAGGCGAACTGTTCCTTGGCTTCCTCCTGGGCCTTCTGGGCGTCCTTGACGCGCGACGTCATGATGTCGCGCTTCTCCTGCCCGAAGAACTCCATCGTGCGGTAGTACGCCTTTCCGCAGGACGGCACCCCGGAGAAGAGAACAGCCGCGACCACCGCCAACAGCGTTCTGGTCAGCATGCCCAACTGTACCTCCTGGCGGGCGATCTACATCCCCAGTCGCTGAAGAACCCCGTCCAGCACCGACCGGGAGAGCTCCTGGTCGCCGAAGGGCTCGACGGTCACTTTGACGCTGGTTGCCGTGGCGGTCCGGGTGGCGGACAAAACGACCCGCGGCAAGTTGTTGTACCGCGGGGCGTTGGCGACGATCTCACCCTCTTCCTCGGTCGCCGCGGAACGCTGCACGGCGTACCCCCTGGCCCGGAAGGTCTGGTCCGCCGCGGCGATCACCGCGGGCACCCGTGCCTTGGCGGGCAGGTCCGCCTTAAGAGTGCGGCCCTGGTAGGCCGCCGTAATGGTTTCGTTGGTCCCCTGGGTCTTGACCTGCGGCGAGCACCCCGCCGCAAAGGCCACCAACAACACCGCAATTGCCCTGTACATGGGTATGGCTCCGCCATTCGCCGGCCCGAACCGGGCCAGTGCGCAAAGATTGCATCGGCAGGGCGGGCCTTCCCCCATGAACCGCCGCCCCTTTCCTGCCCCCGGGGTCCGGACTTGTTTCGTCCGCTTGATCCCAGCCCTGACGCTTCCTTTACTTAGCCCCCTACCGGGTCTGTCCCCCCGGGGGGTTGTGGTATCGACTGAGAAGGGTGCTTATGGCGATCCGAGTGAAGTCCCGCAGCGGTGAAAGTGTCGAAGGCCTGATGCGCCGCTTTAAGAAGCTGTGCGAGAAGGAAGGCCTGACCAAGGACATCAAGCGCAAGGAGTTCTACGAGAAGCCCTCCGAGCGCCGCCGCCGGGCTGCCCGGAAGAGCCAGGTCCGCCGCATCAAGACCGAAATGGGGCCGTCCAAGGGCTCCAAGGGCGACAAGCGCGACTGAACCGCACCGCCACGCACACCAGCGTGGCGTTTGCTTTCCGTGCCCCGCGTCTGCGTGGGTTTGCGTAACTCCCCCACCCCCTCGTTCCAGTGTCCATCAGCGGAACACCCGCTGCCACTCTCGGGAATCAGCCCCTCCCCCACTCGTGAGGCTCCTGTGATGTCCACCATCGCCCGACGACCCGCACCGTTCCTTTGCCTCGCGGCTCTGTTCGCCGCGGTTTTGGCCCTCCTCGCGCCCGCGGCATCCGCACACGCCGATGAGACGACGCACGTCGTCCACAAGGGCGGCGGCGAGGCCAACCTCGTCCTGCCCGATGTCGGCACGGTCTCCTTCATGGGAGGCGCGGTCTCGGGCGACAAGCTGCTCATCGGCGGCGTGGTCATCGCGGTGCTTGGCATGCTCTTCGGCATCACGATTTACGCGCAGCTCAAGCGCATGCCCGTGCACAAGGCGATGCTCGAGGTCTCCGAACTGATCTACCTGACGTGCAAGAGCTACATGATCCAGCAGGGCAAGTTCCTGATGGTCCTGTGGGCGTTCATCGCCGTCGCGGTGGCGTGGTACTTCGGCTGGCTGATCCCCAACCCCGAGGGCGGCTCGGGCATGTCCATGGGCAAGGTCGCCCTGATCCTGCTCTTCAGCCTCATCGGCATGGCGGGCTCCTACGGCGTGGCCTGGTTCGGCATCCGCGTCAACACCTTCGCCAACAGCCGCGCGGCCTTCGCCGCCCTCCGCGGCAAGCCCTTCCCCTGCTACGCCATTCCGCTCAAGGCGGGCATGTCCATCGGCATGGCGCTGATCAGCGTCGAGCTGCTCATCATGCTGGGCATCCTGCTGTGGGTGCCCGGTGAGGTCTCCGGCGCGTGCCTCATCGGCTTCGCGATCGGCGAGTCGCTGGGCGCTTCGGCCCTCCGCATCGCGGGCGGCATCTTCACCAAGATCGCGGACATCGGCTCCGACCTCATGAAGATCGTCTTCCGCATCAAGGAGGACGACGCCCGCAACCCCGGCGTGATCGCCGACTGCGTGGGCGACAACGCGGGCGACTCGGTCGGCCCCTCCGCCGACGGCTTCGAGACCTATGGCGTGACGGGCGTCGCGCTCATCACCTTCGTCCTGCTGGCCATCAACCAGCAGACCGCGGGCCCGAACTTCGGCGAGATCCAGATCCAGCTCCTGGTCTGGCTCTTCGCGATGCGCATCATCATGGTCGTCGCCTCGGCCCTCTCCTACTTCATCAACGAGGCCGTGGCCAAGGCCAAGTACGGCAACGCCAGCTCGATGAACTTCGAGCACCCGCTCACCAGCCTGGTCTTCCTGACCTCGGTGATCTCCGTCGCGCTCACGTTCCTGGCGTCCTACTTCCTCATCCCCACCATCAACGGCGACAGCTCGTGGTGGTGGAAGCTCTCGCTCATCATCACGTGCGGCACCGCCGCGGGCGCGATCATCCCCGAGCTGGTCAAGGTCTTCACCTCGACCAACTCCCGTCACGTGCGTGAGGTGGTGACCAGCTCCGAGCAGGGCGGTGCTTCGCTGAACATCCTGTCCGGCTTCGTGGCGGGCAACTTCTCCAGCTACTGGCTGGGCATCGCGATCATGCTCCTCATGGGCATCGCCTACTGGGTCAGCCAGACCTTCCCCGGCATGGAGGAAGGCGGCACGATCATGATGGCCCCGGCGGTGTTCGCCTTCGGCCTGGTGGCCTTCGGCTTCCTGGGCATGGGCCCGGTGACGATCGCCGTGGACAGCTACGGCCCCGTGACCGACAACGCGCAGTCCGTGTTCGAGCTCTCGACGATCGAGAGCCTGCCGGGCGTGAGCGAGGAGATCCAGAAGGACTTCGGCTTCAAGCCGGAGTTCGAGAAGGCCAAGCAGTTCCTCGAGGAGAACGACGGCGCGGGCAACACCTTCAAGGCCACCGCCAAGCCGGTGCTCATCGGCACCGCCGTGGTGGGCGCCACCACGATGGTGTTCGCCATCATCGTGGCCCTGACGCACGGGCTGGAGACGCAGTACCTGGCCCGCCTCTCGCTGCTGCACCCGCCCTTCCTGCTGGGCCTGATCACGGGCGGCGCGGTGATCTACTGGTTCACCGGCTCCTCCACGCAGGCCGTGTCCACCGGCGCGTACCGTGCCGTGGAGTTCATCAAGGCCAACATCAAGCTTGAGGGATCGACCAAGGCCAGCGTCGAGGACAGCCAGAAGGTCGTGACCATCTGCACCCAGTACGCCCAGAAGGGCATGTTCAACATCTTCCTGGGCGTGTTCTTCTCGACCCTCGCCTTCGCCTTCTACGAGTCGTTCTTCTTCATCGGGTACCTGGTCTCGATCGCGCTCTTCGGCCTCTATCAGGCCATCTTCATGGCCAACGCCGGCGGCGCGTGGGACAACGCCAAGAAGGTCGTCGAGACTGAGCTGCGTGCCAAGGGCACCGACCTGCACGCCGCGACCGTCGTGGGCGACACCGTCGGCGACCCCTTCAAAGACACCAGCTCGGTGGCGATGAACCCGGTCATCAAGTTCACCACCCTCTTCGGCCTCCTCGCCGTGGAGCTGGCGGTGAGCATGAAGGAAGGCGGCGAGGGGCACTCGGGCGTCACCATGGCGCTCACCGCGATCTTCTTCGCGATCTCGCTGTTCTTCGTGTACCGCTCGTTCTACGGCATGCAGATCAGCAGCGGCCGCAAGGCCGCCTGATCCGCGGCACTCGACCCGCACGTTTCAGAGCCCCGGCCCCGTGCCGGGGCTCTTTCTTTTTGCGCCGATAATCCGTGCCTGCCCCCTCGGCGTGAGGCTCCGCGCTTTATGACGGCTGGGCTCCGGGGCGAGGGGCACGGCCCGGTGCAGGCCCGTCCGCGACGGGCCGATCTCCAAGCGAGACCCAGGAGTCCCGCATGAAGATCGCCCTGCTCGCGCTCTCCGTTTTTATCGGCGTTACCCCCGCTGCACTGGCCCAACAGGCAGGCGCGGCCCCCAGTTCGAGCAAGGCAAGCCCGAGCAAGGAAGCCATGCTCCGCGACGCCGCGGCGGACGTGCGCATTCGCCAGCGTGCGGAACGGGGCGACGTGGAGGCGATGGTGCAGCTTGGCATCATCGAGTCAGAGCGGAACAACGAGGCCAAGGCCGTGGAGTGGTTCTCCAGGGCCGCGGAGAAGAAGCACACGGAAGGCCTGTTCTTCCTCGGCGTGGCGTACCTCGAAGGCAAGGGCGGCCTGAAGCCCGACGAGGCCAGGGCCCTGTCGCTCTTTGAGCAGGCTGCGAAGGCAGGGCACCCGTCGGCGATGGTCTTCTGCGGGATGATCCGTGAAGCTCCCAATGAAGTGCCGCGCGACGACTACAAGGCCGTGTACTGGTACACCCAGGCCGCGAAGCACAACGTGCCCTTCGCGTTCCGACGCCTCGGGCAGCTTCAGATGGCCGGGCGAGGCGGGCTCGCCCCCAACCCCGCGACCGCCGCGCGATGGTTCCAGAAGGGCGCCGACGTCGGCGACGCCCCAAGCATGACGGCGTTGGGCATGATGCACGTGGACGGCATCGGCGGCTTCAGGAAGGACTACACCGAGGCCGTGCGGCTCTTCACCACGGCGTCCAAGGCAGGCGACGCGATGGCTACGTCGATCCTCGCTCACGCCTATCTGGACGGGAACTTGGGCCTCGAGCAGGACGTGGCCCGCAGCACCAAGCTCTTCCAGACCGCCGCGAAGAGCGGGCACGCCCACAGCATGACCATGCTCGCGGTCGCGTATGTCGAAGGCCGCGGCACGCCGGCGGACCCGCAGAAGGGCGTCGAGTGGTTCGAGAAGGCGATCGAGCAGGGCGACACCGACGCCATGCTCCTGCTGGCCACCATGTACGCGGAGGGTCGAGGCGTGAAGCGTCACGACGCCCGCGCCCTGCACTTCTACCAGCGTGCCGCCGAGGGTGGCAACACCGCCGCCCTCGTCGCCCTCGCCAAGTTCCACGGCGAAGGGCGCGGCGGCCTGAACGCAGACAAGGCCCGCGCGTTCGAGTTCCTCAAGCAGGCCGCGGACAAGAAGGAGCCCCTCGCCTACAGCGCCATCGCCATTGCCTACACGACCGGCGAAGGCACGGAGCGCAACCCGGCCCTGGCGGAATCGTTCTACAAGCTCGCCATTCAGCACGCGCCCAACGCCACGCACAAGGGCAACTACGCCTGGCTGCTGCTGGGCGAAGGCCGCGTGAAGGAGGGCCTCGCGATGCTGGACGAGGCCTTCGTGGCGATGAATGACGGAGCGTCCGACGCCCTCCGCGCCGAGTGCTGGTTCTACGCCCTTGCCTTCCGACCGCAGCAGCGCGAGGAGGCGCTGGACCACCTGCTCACCCTCGTCAACGAGAGGAACGCACGCTCGAAGGGGTGGGACTTCTCGCGCATCGTCGCTCAGGCGCTCAAGGTGCATCCGAAGCACCCCGACGCCGAGCACCTCGCCGCGCTCGCCGACGTCATCAGCGGCAAGACCGACATCACGACGCTGGCGATGTGGCCCGCGTGGCAGGACGCCGCGGCGGCCCGCACGGCGACGGTCAGCGAAGAGCACTGATCGCAAAAACACAGCCGGCCACCCCTGCGGGGGTGGCCGACTGACGTTCTTATACAAGATCCGTAGGGGGGCCGCGTCAACGCGACTCCGTCGAGTTGCGTCTACCGACGCAGCCCTCTCGTACAGTTGCCATTCGTCACTGGATCACCTCCTTCCGCAAGAGCCACCCCGGCCGTCGCCCGCCTGCTGTACCCCGGCAGGCCGCCAGGCTCTCTTCCCGCGAGCCGTCGCCCGCGGCACAGCGCCCGTTCCCCGTCGGCCCTCATGGCCCGGAGAGCGGTCGTCACGCGACGCTCCGCCGAGGTACCGGGTTTTCCCGGAGTGGTCGGCGTGTGCCGCGTGATACTCAAGTATCGCCACAGTGTACGTCCGGGGCGCTGAGATTGTTCCGTTTTTTGCGCACGGCGCCGGTGTGCGAGCCCGGATTCACGGGCTGAAAACCCGGCTCAGGACTCCTCGAAGGCCTTGAACGCCCCTTTGGCGGCCTGCTCGTCCAGGTACTTCTGGAAGTCGCTCATCTTGTAGCTGATGAAGATGAACGCGTGGTGGAGGGTGAGCCACTCGATGTCGGTCTCGTCCTCGTCCAGGTCCTTGCGCAAACGGTTCAGCTCCGCGAGCATCGTCTCGGCCTTCATCGTGTTCTCCTTGGTTGATGAGCTTACGCCGCCGCGCCGCGGAGTCTGGACGCCCCCCACGCCAGCGCGAAGAGGGCGCAGAGCACCCCCACCACCGCCGCACCGGGCGGCCAGTCAAGCTCGAAACTGACGACCAGCCCACCGAGCACGCCGACAAAGGCGGCGACCGCCGCGAGCGCGAGCACCGGCCCCCATCGCCTGCTGACCCGCAGCGCAATCGCTCCCGGAAGCACCAGCATCGCCGTCGCGAGCACCACGCCCGCCAGCTTCATCGCCGTGACGGTCGCCAGCCCCAGCAGCACCATCAGCAGCAGGCTCATGCGCCGCTCACGGACGCCGAGTGAGCGGGCGACCGCCGGATCAAAGCTCCAGAAAAGCAGCGGCCGGCGCGTGAGCCACAGCGTCGCGAGCATCCCCAGCGCGACTCCCCAGCCGATCGCCGCGTCCGTCCACGAGACCGCGAGGATGTCCCCGAACAGAAAGCCCTCGACGGACACGGGCGACTGCGCCCGCCGGATGAGCACCACCCCCGCGGCCATCGTCGCCACCAGCACGATGCCGATGGCCGTATCCGGCTCCGCGCCCGTGCGCTCGCTCAGCAGGCCGATCAACAGCGCCGAGATCAGGCACACCGCGAGCACCACGAAGAACTGCCCTGCCGCGGCCCCGGCGGTCTGCGAAGCTCCCGCGCCCACGAGCCCCAGCACCGCGGCGAGCCCCATTCCTCCGAAGCCCGCGTGGCTGATCCCTTGCCCAATGAACGCCAGCCGCTTCAGGACCACCAGCACGCTCAGCAGCGCACACAGCGCCGCCACCGCCAGACCGGTCACCACCACCGGCCACACCATCTCCGCCATCACAGGGTCGCTCAGGTAGCGCACGGTGTTCATGGCTTCTCCACTCGGATCTGCACCGGGCCATGCCGGTGGGCGGGGTCGTTGCACGCCGCGGCTGAATGCGCGTCCACGTGAACATCGCCGAAGATGGCCGACACATCGTGCCGGAAGACCTCCGCGAGCACCGCTGGCGTCAGGCCGCCCGGCGCGGCGTGGAAGTGCAGCGTCCGGCTGAGGCACGCGACGCGGTCGCAGCCCGCGGCCACCGTCCGAATGTCATGGCTCACCACCATCACCGTCAATCCGAGCTTGTGCAGGTGCTGGAGCAGCTCGGCAAACTGCTGCTGGCCCGCCACGTCGATCCCCACGGTGGGCTCGTCCAGCAGCAGCACCTTCGGCCCGCTGGCGAGGGCTCGCGCGATGAACACCCGCTGCAGCTGCCCGCCGCTCAGGCTCCCGATGTGCTGAGAGGCAAAGTCCGAAGCCCCCACCAGCTCGAGGCAGCGATCCACGTGCGCTCGCTGTTCCGCACTCAGCCCGCGCCACGGCGGAAGCCCGACCGAAGCACCCATCTCCACCACCTGGCGGACGGTCAGGGGAAACTTCAGCTCCGCGGTCGTGCGCTGCGGCACGTAGCCGATCAGCTTCCGGCGGCTGGCCTCGGCGGGCGACATGCCCAGCACGCGGACCTCGCCGGTGTACCCCTCCAGCAAGCCCATCGTCAGCTTGATGAGCGTGGACTTGCCGCCGCCGTTGGGGCCAAGCACGCCCAGACGCTCCCCCTGCGCCACGGAAAGGGTGATCCGCTCCAGCGCGGGGCGCTGCGGACCGGCCTCCCCCGCGGGGCGCGGGTAGGTGTACGACACGTCGGCGAACTCGATGGCTGGGTCGCTCACTTGCTCTCCGGCTGTGCCAGGTGCTCAAGCAGCGCTGCGAGGTTCCGATCCATCATCCCGAACCAGTCGCCGTCCCCCAGGGGGTCCAGCGTGCCCACGGGAACGCCAGCGAGCTGGGCGACGCGGGCAGCCGCGGCGGCGTCGGACTGCGGCTCGACGAACACCGCGCACACATTCTGCTGGCGGATCGCCTCCGCCACCCTGGCGATATCGCCCGGCGTGAGTTCCCCCTCGCCGAGTTGGAACACCTCGGCGACGACAAACCCGTACCGCTCCGCGGGCCGGGCAAAGGCGTTGTGGTGGGTCACGATCGTCGCGTCGCGATAGGGCTTCAGGGACTCGCCCCAGCGCTCGTCCACCTCCCGAATCCGCCGCCGAAGCTCCATCGCCGCGGCGTCGAGGCGGGGGAGCACCTCATCGGAGGTACGGCCGCGGGCCTCCTCGGCCTTGAGCACGGCTTGGGCGAGGACGGGCACGAGCGCATCGACCAGGACCGGGTTCAGCCACAGGTGCGGGTCGGCGTGGGCGTGATCGTGGTCGTGATCGTGGTCATGGTCATGATCGTGGTGGTCGTCTTCCTTGATGCCCACGGCGTCGGCGAAGCAGACCACCTGACGGCCGGGGGCCTTCTGCTTCTCCATCGCCGCGGCGAGGTTGCCCTCCAGCCCCAGCCCGACGTGAACGACAATGTCCGCCCCGGCCAACTCGGCCATGTCGGAGGGCGTGAACTCGTAGCCATGCTCGCTCTGCCCCGGCCGCATCAGCACCCGGATCGAGCTCCCCGGCGGGAGCAGGGGTTCAAGGATTCCCTTGAGCGGCGGGACCGTCACCACAGCCCGGATCGGCGTCCCGGCCTTGGGAGCCGTCTCGCGGCAGCCGGCCAGGGCGAAGGCCAGCACCGCCAGGACCACCGCCACCATGCTCGCACGTGTCATCGGTCGTCCCCTTGTGGTGGAGCTTGTTGAGAATGCAGACTCAATAAGTATACCGGCGTCGAGGGTTGGGGGAGGAAGCGCGGAAGAGAAGCCCTCAGGGGCCGACAATGCGGAGCATCGTTCTGATAGCCCTCACCATCGGAACAACCGGGCATCTGCTCGGCTGCCAGCACTACCTCATCGCCTTCGCCTCTCCCATGAAAGCGAGCTCGCTTCTGGACCATCCTCCCCCTCCTCTGCGCGATACCTCTCCTGGTCTGTCGCCAGAAGGCGAGCCGTTTCGGGCGGTCACTGAGTTGGAAAGTGGTTCGCCCCGGGAGGGGGGGCTGGCTTGAGCCCGCAGGGGCGGCGCGCTACTATCCCGGCCTCAGAAGCCTCCTCATTCAAGGCGGTTTTTGAGGAACGGGTTTACCCGCTGGGCCGACAGGTACAGCAGCCGTAAGCCCTTGAAAACTCACCCGGGGCGGTAGCTCAGTTGGTAGAGCGCATCGTTCGCAATGATGAGGTCGGGAGTTCGACTCTCCTCCGCTCCACTTTCCCCCGTAACACACGAAGAGCAGCGTAAAGCACGCCTGCGAGCCGGTTTGCCACCACCGGCTGTATCACCGCGGATTCACCGAGACCGAATCGCACCGGGACAGACTGCTGACGAGCGCGGGGTCGGGAGCGCGTCGCCCCCGTCTGCGCCGGGATGCGAGCAGCCGGATGCCACAGGCCGTGCGTGTGGGGATCGTGGGCGTGGGCAACTGCGCTTCGTCGCTCGTCCAGGGCGTCGCTTTCTATCACGACGCGAAAGAGGATGAGTTCGTCCCAGGCCTGATGCGGGTCTCTTTGGGGGGGTACCACGTCCGGGACATCGAGTTTTCCGCGGCGTTCGACGTGAGCGCGGCCAAGGTGGGACACGACCTGGGCGAGGCGGTGATCGCCCCGCCGAACAACACCTACCGGTTCTGCGAGGTGGGCCCGCTGGGCGTCCGCGTGCAGCGCGGGCCCACGATGGACGGCCTGGGGATGTATCTGCGGGGCGTGGTGCCCGAATCGAAGGAGCCCGCGGCGGATGTTGCCGCGGTGTTACGGGAATCGGGCACTCAGGTGCTGGTCTCGTACCTGCCGGTGGGCTCGCAGAAGGCGACGGAGTTCTACGCGGAGCAGGCGCTCTCCGCGGGGTGCGCGTTCGTGAACTGCGTGCCGGTGTTCATCGCGTCGCGCGGGGCGTGGCGGGCGAGGTTCGAGCGCGCGGGGCTCCCGCTCATCGGGGACGATGTGAAGTCCCAGGTGGGGGCGACCATCACGCACCGCGTGCTGACGAGCCTGTTCCGCCAGCGGGGCGTGCGGCTGGATCGGACCTATCAGCTCAACTTCGGGGGCAACACCGACTTCCTGAACATGCTGGAGCGCAGCCGGCTGGCGTCGAAGAAGGTTTCCAAGACCCGGTCGGTCACCAGCCAGCTCGGGCACGAGGTGGCGCCATCGAACATCCACGTGGGGCCCAGCGATTACGTGCCGTGGCTGGAGGACCGCAAGTTCTGCTACATCCGGATGGAAGGGACGACCTTCGGCGGCGTGCCCATCGCCTGCGAGCTGAAGCTTGAGGTGTGGGATTCGCCCAACTCCGCGGGCGTGGTGATCGACGCCGTGCGCTGCGCGAAGCTGGCGCTGGACCGCGGCATCGGCGGAGCGCTCATCGGCCCGAGCAGCGCGTTCATGAAGTCGCCGCCCGAGCAGTTCACGGACGTGGAGGCCCACGAGCGCACGGAGGCGTTCATCCGGGAGGCGGCTTCGTCGGTGCGGGCAACGCTTACCCCGCCGCCTGGGCGCGGCGCGAGCGGGCCGCGCAAGCCCTTCCCGGACGGCAAACTGAACGGCAAGCACGCGCAGAACGGGCGGCACGGGTACACCGCGTGATCGCTGCGGGCTTCTTCGCGAAGGGGCAGGCATGATCGAAGCCGTGATGCTCTGGAACGAACCCAACAACAAGTCCCACTGGGACTTTGAGATGGACGCGGAGTGGTCGATCTTTGCGCGCATGGTGACGCTCGCCGCGCAGGCGGTGAAGGCGGAGAACCCGGCGCTGCCGTGCGTTCTGGGCGGCATTTCGCCGATTGACCCGCGCTTCATTGAGCGCATGCAGCGATTCGGCGTACTGGAGCATCTGGACGCGGTGGGTGTCCACGGCTTTCCGCTGGACTGGAATCACTGGCAGATTCACGAGTGGCCGGAGCAATACAGGCTGATCCGGTCGATGACCGACCTTCCCGTATGGATCACGGAGGTCGGAGTCAGTTCCTTCGGCGCGGAGGAGGTGCAGGCGTGGGGGTTGAAGCGATCGGCGGAACTGCTGGTGGGCCTCGCGCCGCGGATTCACTGGTACAGCTTGTATGACCTGCCCAAGGCATGGCCCGCCACCACGAGGCACCGTGAGGCGGAGGGCTCGTCGTACTACCGACACTTCTACATGGGGCTGCTACGCGAAAACGGAACCCCCAAGCCCGCGTTCGACGAGTTCCGAAACCACGTGCACGCGATGGGGCTCTGTCAGTGGTTCCACTTCCAGGATCACAGACTGACCGACGCCGTTCGCATCATGCGTGAGGTGGGCGTGACCGACCTGCGCACGGGCCTGAGCTGGGCCGATTCGCTCCGCGACGGGGCCGATGCCTGGTTCGACGCGCAGATGCGGGCGCTCGAGCCTTTGCGCGTGACGGCGACGTTCTGCTTCACGCCTGAATCCAGTGGCATCGTCCCCCACCATACCAGCCCACCCAGGGAGCCGCGGGAATATGCGGACTTCTGCGCACGCATGGTGCGGGCGTACGCCCCCGGTCGGCTGTCCACATCGCCGCGAAGCCCTGCACCGAGCACCGCTCCCTCCGCGGCGGGGATGGTGGAAACGGGAGAGCGTGCCTGATCTTTCTCAAGCATGACCACGTTCCTGCTCATCCGGCACGGGGCCCACCTGCTGGGCGGCGAGACGATCGCGGGCCGTACGCCGGGCGTGCGGCTCAGCCCGCTGGGAGAGGAACAGGTCGCGACGATGATAGAACGGGTCGCGGCGCTGCCTGTTGCCGCGGTGTACTCGAGCCCGGTGGAGCGGGTGCAGCAGACCGCGGCGCCTTTGGCGCGACGGCTGGGCCTTTCTCTGCAAGTGCGGGAAGAACTGAGCGAGATCGACTTTGGCGAATGGGCCGGGCGAAAGCTCTCCGAGCTTAAAGGCGATGTACGCTGGGGGCGATGGAACCACTTTCGCAGCGGGACGCGGGCCCCTGGCGGCGAGCGCATGCTTGAAGTGCAGCACCGCATCGTCCGTTTCATGCTCGACCTGGGCGGGGATGATCGGACCATCGCCCTTGTAAGTCACGGTGATGTGATCAAGGCCGCAGTTGCGTACTTCCTTGGCGTCCCGCTGGATCTGATGCTGCGCATCGAGATCGGCCTGGCTTCAACGAGCATCGTGCAAGTCGGCGCGGGCGGCGCATGGGTGCTGTGCGTGAACAACACGCCCGACCTCCCGCTGCCTTAGCAGTCGCTGCAGCTCGGCGCAGAACTCGTCGGCGGCGCGTGCGAGACGTTCCCGTGCTGCACCGCTCTCCGCTTCGGCACCCATCACGCACGCCCCCAAACGCAGAGCCGCATACGCAGCTTTGAAGAATGACAGAACGCTCGGGCACAGGCCCTGCGGTCTGTGCGAGCGGGTCCGCAGGAAGCTCAAGAACCGCTCTTCAACGGGCGGCCCCCACCCCCATTCGACGATCGCCGCGGCGGCAGCCCAGGCAAGAGGCTGAAGGCCGACGCAGGTGTGTTCATCCAGACCCGGACACTCACGTTTGATCACGCGCCTATCCGGTAACACGGCCCATAAGTTCGGGCGCAGGCGTGCATCGCCGCTTTGCACACAACCTGCGAGCTGGGGCAGGACTTCATCGCCCCACCCTGCCGCGACCGTCGCGGCATGCTTTCCAAGCCCTTCCGCGGCGTTGTGCTCCAGCACGCGCTGGAGCCTCTCGACTGAGCTTTCGATCCCGGTTCGGCTCATCGATGGACCAGCACAGGCGATGATGTGTCGCGCGAGCGCGGCTATGCACTCGGGCATTCCATTTCCGCGTTCGCACGTTTGGCCCGGAGTCCATGTCTGACCGATCCAGCCTTCGGCACACGCCACCAGCGGTGAGGTTGTGCCGGAAGATTGCGCACAAACCCTCGCCGCGTGCTCGACCCCCGCTCTTCCATCATCTCCGGGCACAAGCCCTGCGAAGGTCCACAACACACCGCCGCGCGGATTGCGCACAAGGCGGCGTGGAGGCTCCAGCAGGTTCCAGACAGCCGAAGACTCGCCTGTCCAACCAATCCATTCCAGCGGACCGGTCTCGTTCAGCACATGCCGCGTTTGCTTCTCAAGTGCGGCACGCAAGAAGGGCTCGTAGTCGGTGCAGTAAATGGAAGTTTCTTCCCACCACTGGTGCACGCGCTCGCTTCCCGCCTTGCCGGGACCGTTGCAGTGCGCGGGCAGGAAGGCGATCCGTTCGCTCGGAACGCCGGCACGCACCAGTGCCGCGGCGACGGCAGCCATCGACGAGCCGGACAAGCCCGGCCCCTCATCCACCACGAGCGCCAAGCAAGGCTCGCCCGGCGCGATCTCGACCTTTCGCGCGAAGGGGTGGCCCGTCGGGCGCACTGTTTCACGCCGCACGTTCCATCCCATGGATCGCAAAGCGGCCGCGACTATGGCCGAGAGTGAGGTGCCGATGCTCCGGACCCCCACGACGCGCACGGGGATACACCGCTGCGAATCGTGGTCAATGCTCCACAGCTCAGCCGCGAGCCGATACTGCTCAGGGTACAGGCCGTAATAGGCATACCCCTCCGGCGACTTCAGCCGGAGTGTGCCCGAAACTTCCGCCGCGACTGCAAGCACGCGCCGAGCTGCGACCTGGTAAGGCTCGGCCTGATCGCCCAACAACCATTCCGCCGCGCGGTCCGTGGCCTCACAGCTTGCCCGTCTCAACGGCTCCCAGGTCATTCCGTCACCGCGATCCCATGCACCCTGCTCGAACAGGCCCGCGGCGATCAGGGCCGCCCTGGCCTGCACGCAGGCCGCGAGCCTGCCGGCCGCGGTCTTCACGTCCAGGTCGAAAGTTGAATCGCCGAACACCAGCACGCGTGATTTCCGCTTCCCCCGACCGGGCTGCACACCGTGGCTGCCTGGATCCCCCGCGTAGGCACCATTACTCAACCATTCGAGCGCCGCTTTCGTTCTTCAGGAATCCCTCATAGAACCATCGCCGCATGGTTGCATTTGGCTCTACCAGAAAGACCGCTCAGCCCGAAAGCCCGCTTCTCCAGCAGCCGCCCGAGCCCGTGATGCGCCGACTCCGTGAGACCGGCCTTGCCGGCCCGCTGGTGCTGTGCACGCCCACGGACATCGACCAGCAAGGCGCGTATCGGCGGCACTGGCTCGCGGCGACTACGGAGAAGATCTGGGTAGTGCCCGAGGAGCCGCACCAGGGCCAGCTCATTCACTTCGCCATCAACGAAGCGTCCGAGTTCCGCACTGTGCCGGGGATCGGCTCGGGCACGCTCGCGGCGAAGATCTCGGGGACGTACTTCGACATCCTTCGCTACAGCAACCGGCACGCCTACCGCTTCGAGCGGGTGGTCCCCAAGCTGGAGCAGCTCCGCAAGGGCGAGCCGGTCGAAATCACAGAGCACGACGAGCACGACCCGCGCCGCTGCCCCGAGTGCGGCATCATGCTCGACCAGCCGGGCGACACGTGCGCCCACTGCGTCAAGCGAAGCTACGTCCTCACGCGCATGATGCGGCTGATGAAGCCGTACCGGAAGCAGGCCGTCACTATGATGGCCCTGCTGCTGGTGGGCGTGGCCCTGGACCTTGTTTCGCCGCAGCTCACGCGGTACCTGGTGGACAACGTGCTCTCGGACTCCGCTCCCGGCACGGAGACACGGAGCGCGGCGCTCAGGCTGCTGCTGACGGTGGTGTGCATCCTCGCGGGCGTGCAGGCCCTGCGCATGGGCGTGAACATCTGGAACGGCCGCCTGGGCAGCCGCGTCGGCACCGCCATCACGCGCGACATGCGTTCTCGCCTGGTGGAGCATCTTCAGAAGCTCTCCGTGAGCTATTACGACAAGCAGCAGGTCGGTTCGCTGATGGGGCGCGTCGCTTACGACACCGAGGCGCTCCACGGCTTCCTGTGGCAGCTCACGGGCGGTTTTCTTCTTCAGCTTCTCATGGTGGTGGGCGTCGCGCTGATGATGTTCTCCATTGACGCCCGGCTGGCGCTGTACGCCCTGCTGCCCGCGCCGTTGGTGATGGGAGGCACGGTCTTTTTCTGGAAGTACGTGTACCCGCGCTACTACGTCTCGTGGGATGCCTCCAGCAAGCAGGCGGGGGCGCTCTCCGGGATGCTCTCGGGCATCCGCGTAGTCAAGGCCTTCAACCAGGAGCAGCGGGAGCTGGAGCGCTTCAACGCAGTCAGCGACCGCCTGCGCGACGCCAAGAACCACGTAGACATGTCCATCGCCACCTTCAACCCGGTCATCGGGCTGGTGTTCCAGATGGGAGGGTGGATCGTTTGGTACTTCGGCGGGCGAGAGGTGCTCGCGCATTCCCTGTCGCTGGGCGAACTGATGGCCTTCTTCGGCTATCTCTGGATGTTTTACGGCCCGCTCGCGGCTCTGCCCCAGTTCACCAACTGGCTTACCAGCTTTGTCACTCAGGCTAACCGCATCTTCGAGGTGCTCGATGCGCCCGTTGCGAGCGGACAGCCCGACAACGCCGTCCACATCGGCCGACTCCGCGGCGAGATCGAGCTGCGGAACGTCACCTTCGGCTACACGCGTCACAACCCCGTGCTGCGCAACCTGAACCTGCGCATCGCCCCGGGCGAGATGGTGGGCATCGTCGGGGCCAGCGGCTCAGGAAAGAGCACGCTGGTGAACCTGCTCTGCCGGTTCTATGACGTGGACGAGGGCAGCGTGCTGGTGGACGGAGTGGATGTTCGCCGCGTCGACCAGAACGACCTGCGTTCACAGGTGGGCGTCGTGCTGCAGGAGCCTTTCCTGTTCCGGGGCAGCATCTCCGACAATCTCACCTATGGACGGCCTGCCGCGGAGCCCCAGGCGGTGATCGAAGCCGCGAAGGCGGCCAACTGCCACGACTTCATCATGCGGCAGCCGCACGCGTATGACACCTGGCTGGGCGAGCGCGGCGCCGGGCTCTCGGGAGGCGAGCGGCAGCGGGTGAGCATCGCCCGCGCCCTGCTGACCGATCCGCGTGTGCTCATCCTGGACGAAGCCACCGCCAGCGTGGATGCGCAGAGCGAGACCTTGATCCAGTCGGCGCTGGCCGAGGTCGTCCAGGGCCGCACGACCATCGCCATCGCGCACCGGCTGAGCACGCTTCGCCGCGCCGACCGCATCATCGTGATGGATCACGGCCGCATCGCCGAGACCGGCTCGCACGAAGAGCTCATCGAACGCAACGGCATTTACGCGAACCTCGTCCGGCTGCAGGGCCAAGCCGAGGGTGAGCCGGTCATCTCCGCCGCGCCGGTGGCGCTGCTGGAGGAGGAGGAGGAGGCCGCTCCGTCTCCGACCCAGGACCACAAGATCCGCTGGCTGGAGCCGGAGAACGCCCGCATCCACATGGGGAACTGGAACACCCTCCACGTGACGGTGAAGAACGACCGCATCTACGGAGGCGTGTTCGCGCTGCGGTGCATGCCCATCCACTTCCCCGCGCACTTCATTTCTCTCCGCCACCTCGATTCCGAAGGACGCGAGCAGGAAATCGGGGTGATCAAGTACCTGGGACGCTGGCCCGAACAGGCCCAGCAGCTGGTCCACGAGGCGCTGCGGCGACGTTACCTCGTCCACACGGTGCTGGGCATCGAACGCATCGAGCAGAGAGGCAGCTTTCTCAACATCGACGCGCAGACCGACCTGGGCCCCATCCTCTTCGCCGTGCGCGCCCAGCCCGACCGCGTCCAGGACTACGGCGCCCGCGGCAAGATGCTGCTGGACACCGATGACAACCGCTATCTCATCTCCGACCTCGACGCACTGCCGGCGCGCGATCAGAAGCTTTTCCGGCGATACGTCTACTGGTGATCGAGCCGCCTCAGCAGCTTCACGCCTCATTCAGTGCAGGCTCAACGCACTCGGCGATAGTCGGTCCAACGGAGGCCGGCGTGCGCATTCTGATCACAGGTGGTGCTGGGTTCATCGGTTCCCACCTCGCCGACCTGCTGCTCGCGCAGGGGGATCGGGTCCGTGTGCTCGACTCATTGATCCCGCAGGTCCACCCCGGGTCGGAACGGCCCGACTACCTCGCGGCGGACGTGGAGCTGGTGCGGGGAGATGTGCGCGACCCGGAGGCGGTTGCCCGCGCCCTGAACCGCGTAGACACGGTTTACCACCTCGCCGCGCGGGTCGGCGTGGGTCAGAGCATGTACGAAATCGCCGAGTACGCCGACGTGAACACACGCGGCACTGCGGTCCTGCTCGAAGCTCTCGCCCGCAATCCTGTTGCACGGCTCGTAGTGGCCTCCAGCATGAGCATTTACGGCGAGGGCCGGTATCGCACGCCTTCGGGCGAGACGGTGGACCCGCCCAACCGCTCGCGCGATGCCCTCTCCCGGGCTGAGTGGGAGCTTCAGACCGAGTCAGGCGAGCACCTGGAACCGATCTCCACGCCGGAGGAAAAGCTGCCCGAGCTTGCTTCGGTCTACGCCTTGTCCAAGTACGACCAGGAGAGGCTGTGCCTCATCTTCGGCAATGCGTACGCAGTGCCCACGGTGGCGCTGCGGTTCTTCAATGTCTACGGACCGCGTCAGGCGCTTTCCAATCCCTACACGGGCGTGCTGGCGATCTTCGCGGCGCGTCTGCTCAACAACAACAGCCCGCTGGTGTTTGAGGACGGCCTCCAGCGGCGCGACTTCGTGAGCGTGCACGACGTTGCCCGCGCATGCGTGCTGGCGCTCGATGCCCCCGGGGCCGTGGGACGCGCGCTGAACATCGGCTCGGGCCGCAGTTACACCATCCGCGAGGTCGCTTCATCACTGGCGCGCGTGCTGGGAAAAACCAATGCTCGCCCGGAACTGACGGGCAAGTACCGGGTGGGAGATATCCGCCACTGCTTCGCGGACATCAGCGCCGCACGCGAATACCTGAACTACTCGCCCCGGGTGGGGCTCGAGGAGGGGCTCGCCGAACTGGGCGAATGGCTCCGAACGCAACAGGCCGAGGACCGCTGCGTCGCCGCCGCGGGCGAACTCGCCGCACGGGGGCTGACAATATGAGCACGCGCGAACTCCCCGCCCTCATCACCGGCGGGGCCGGGTTCATCGGGTCCAACCTCGCGGAGCGGCTGCTCGCCACGGGACGGAAAGTCATCATCTTTGACAACCTCTCGCGGCCTGGGGTGGAGCGCAACGTTCAGGAGTTGCTCGCGTCCTACACCGACCAGCTCGATGTCCGTGTTGAAGATGTCCGCAACTCCACGGCCGTGCGCAATACGGTGGCCGACGCCGGAGAGGTCTACCACCTCGCGGCGCAGGTCGCGGTGACCAGCTCGCTGGACGACCCACGCGCGGACTTCGATGTCAACGCGCTCGGCACCCTCAACATGCTGGAGGCCGTCCGCTCGCTCGGAAGGCGCTGCCCGGTCATCTACACCAGCACCAACAAGGTGTACGGCGACCTTCCCGATATCGAGCTGACGGCGGAAAGCGGCCGTTACCAGCCCGTGGACCCGGAGCTGCGCCGCCGAGGCATCGGAGAATCCCGCCCGCTGTGCTTCCGCTCGCCTTACGGCTGCTCCAAGGGCGCGGCGGACCAGTACGTGATCGACTACGCAAGGAGTTTCGGCGTGCCCGCGTGCGTGTTCCGCATGTCCTGCATTTACGGCCCCGGCCAGTGCGGCAACGAGGACCAGGGCTGGCTCTGCCACTTTCTCCGCACCGCGCTGGACGATGTCCCGGTCACGATCTACGGCGATGGCCGGCAGGTGCGCGATGCGCTTTACATCGACGACCTGGTGAACGCCATGCGGTTGGCGCGAACGCACATCGACCTTGCCGCGGGGCGAGCTTTCAACATCGGCGGCGGCCCCGCCAACACCATCAGCCTGATCGAGCTGATCGCGTTGATCGAGCGTCTCACCGGCAAGCCGGTGCGTCTCAACCATGCCGCGTGGCGCACCGGGGACCAGCGCTGGTTTGTGAGCGACACCAGCGCCTTTGAGCAGGAAACACGCTGGTCACCGCGCGTGAACGTACGAGACGGGGTCGCGCGCATGCACCGCTGGCTGACCTCGCGGCTGGCGCTCCCGGCTCTTCCGCCACTTGCCCGCCTCACGCGGAGGGTGGTGGCATGAGCACGGCCTCCGCGCCTGCGATTCGTCCGTGCGTGCCCGTCGGCACGATGCGTGCCGGCGTCATCACGGCACCTGGCCGCGTCGTGCTGGAGGAACGCCCCATCCCTTGCCCGGGCCCGGGGCAGGTGCTCATCCGACTGGAAGGGTGCGGGGTCTGTGGCTCCAACATTCCTGCGTGGCAGGGCCGCGAATGGTTCAGCTATCCGCTCGATCCAGGCCAGCCAGGACACGAGGGATGGGGTGCTATCGAGGCCGTGGGCGAGGGGGTGACCGGCATCGGCGTGGGCGAGCGTGTCGCGGCACTCTCTTACAACGCCTTCGCCGAGTACGACGTCGCGAACGCCGCGTGCGTGGTGCCCCTGCCCATGCCAGGGCCTTTCCCAGCTGAACCCTTCGGCTGTGCAATCAATGCCTTTGAACGGTGTGGTATTCGTCCGGGCCAGACGGTGGCGATTGTGGGCTATGGCTTTTTCGGGGCTCTGCTCGGTCAGCTCGCGAAGAACGCGGGCGCTCGGACGATCGCGGTAGCAAGGCGGGCAAACGCCCTCAAGACCGCGTGCTCTTTGGGGATCGAGAGCGCCCTTCCGTTGGAAGACCACGCGAGCGTAATAGAGAAAGTGCGGCGGCTCACGCGGGGGCGGATGTGCGAGGTTGTCATCGAAGCCGCGGGAGCGCAAGAGACCCTTGATCTTGCGACCCAACTCGCCGCGGAGCGAGGACGGCTCGTGATCACCGGATTCCATCAGGACGGGCCGCGCACCATCGACATGTTCACGTGGAACTGGCGCGGGCTGGACGTCATCAATGCACATGAGCGCGACCCGGCCGTTTACACCCGCGGCATGCGCGAAGCTGTGCGCGCTGTCGCCGCGGGACGCCTCAACCCCACCCCGCTGTACACGCACATGTTTCCGCTTGAAAGGCTGGCAGAAGCCTTGGACACCGCCGCGCGAAGACCCGAAGGCTTCATGAAGGCCCTTGTCATCACCGGGGCGTCCGCATGAGCCCGCCCGCAGGACCGCGTCTGGGATTTCTTGGCCTGGGTTGGATCGGCCGCAGGCGGCTCCGCGGCTTGGTCGAAGCAGGTGCGTGCCGGGCGGTCGCGCTCGCGGACCCTTCCCCTGCCGCGCTCGCCGAAGCACGCGCCATCGCACCGGAGGCGCGCCCGTGCGCATCGATGGAAGAGCTGCTTACGGAAGCGCTTGATGGTCTGGTCATCGCCACGCCCAGCGGGCAGCACGCGGACCAAGCTCTTGCCGCGCTTTCCCGCGGCGTGCCGGTGTTTTGCCAGAAGCCGTTGGCTCGCACCGGCGCTGAAACTCGCGAGGTGATCGAAGCAGCGCGAAACAGGGACCGCCTGCTTGCGGTGGACTTCTCCTACCGGCCAGCGCTCGCCTTCGAGCGGGTCATTGCAGCGGTGCGAGAGGAACGCCTTGGCCGCGTTTACAGCGTGGACCTGGTGTTCCACAACGCCTACGGCCCCGACAAAGGATGGAGCAAGGATCGGACGCTCGCCGGCGGAGGCTGCCTCATCGATCTCGGCGTGCACTTGCTCGACATGGCGATGCTCGCACTGGGTGCTCCTCGTGTGAGCAAGGTGCACGCGGCACTCTTTGCTTCGGGAGAACCGCTGCGCACACTCGGCGAGATTGAGGACTTCGCACAGGCTTCGTTCGAGACCGAGACCGGGGCCAACGTTCGCATCGCCTGCTCGTGGTGGCTGCACGCGGGGCAGGACGCGATCATCGAGGCCATATTCCGCGGCACCCAAGGAGCGGCCACGGTTCACAACGTCAACGGCTCATTCTTCGACTTTGTCGCGGAGTTGAGCCGCGGCACGTCGCGAGAGGTGCTCGCATCGCCGCCCGACGACTGGGAGGCCCGCGCGGTCAAAGCTTGGGCGGGCCGGCTTGCTCGCTCCAACACCTTTGACCCTTCGGTGGAATCCGCGGCGGTCGTCGCGGAGCTCATCGACCGGATCTACGCCGCATGAGGGAAGCCGCGCCCATCCGGGTCCTGATGACCGCCGACGCCGTGGGCGGGGTGTGGAACTACGCCTTGAACCTTGCCCGGGCCGCCGCGGATCGCGCCCAGTTCGTGATCGCGACCATGGGACCGCGTCCGTCGGAGTCACAGCGGTTTGAGGCGGGCCTGCTGCCCAACGTCACGCTTGAATGCTCCGACTTTGCGCTCGAGTGGATGCCCGATCCGTGGGTGGATGTGGACGAAGCGGGCGAATGGCTGCTTGAACTGGAAGCCCGCTACACCCCGGAGATCATCCACCTCAACGGCTACGCGCACGCCACGCTGCCTTTTCAAGCTCCCACCATCGTCGTGGGTCACTCCTGCTGCCTGTCATGGTGGAGCGCAGTCAAAGGAGCTCCGAGGCCGCCGTTCCTGGCGGAGTACTTCCGGCGTGTCTCTCAAGGCATCGCCTGTGCGGACAAGTTCATCGCGCCGACACAGGAAGCATTGGAAACGTATCGGGCGCATTACCCATACATCCCCGCGGCTCAGGTTATTCACAACGGCGTTCCGGCTCCATTATCGGCTTCCGCGTCCAAGGAGCCGCTGATTGTCTGCGCCGGGCGCGCATGGGATGAGGCAAAGAACATCGGGGTGGTAGACGAAGCAGCACCGGAGATCCCCTGGCCTGTTCACTTCGCGGGATCGTTGCGCGGGCCGGTGGCAGAGGCGCTTCCGCCGCCGGCGCTGACGTGTCTCGGCCCGCTCTCATCGTCGGCGTTGCACGCGCTCCTGGACCGGGCATCCGTTTACGTTCACCCGGCACTGTACGAGCCTTTCGGCCTTCTCCCGGTCGAGGCGGCTTTGCACCGATGCGCCCTGGTTCTTTCGGACATCCCAACGATGCGGGAGCTTTGGGATGGTGCGGCGCTTTTCTTTGATCCTCACGACGCGATGCACCTGGCACGCACACTCCGCGGCCTGGTCTCGCACCCCGCCCAGCTTGCCTCAACGGCGCGCCGTGCCCACGCGCGGGCCCAGCGTTACTCCCTCATCCGATTCGGCGAGAGCTATCTCGGCCTGTACCGCTCCCTGATCGCGGGAAACAAGCCTCTATGCGCACGGCCCTCTTCTATCACTCGCTCCTGAGCGACTGGAACCACGGCAACGCTCACTTTCTCCGCGGCTATGCCTCGGAACTGATCGCACGCGGGCATGAGGTCCTGATCTTTGAACCTGCGGACAACTGGTCGCTGAAGAATCTCCTCCGCGATCACGGCGAAGCGGGCTTGCGGCCTTTCTTCGACACCTACCCCACGCTCTCCTCCATCCGGTTCAGCCCCGAATCGCTGGACCTTGAGCCTGCCCTGGAGGGCGTGGACCTGATCGTTGCGCACGAGTGGAACGACCACGACCTGATCGCTCGACTAGGCCGCTATCGGGCGGCGCATCCGCGCGCGCGCCTGCTCTTCCACGACACGCACCACCGCGCCGTGAGCCGCCCGCTGGAGATGGCCGCGTACGACCTTTCGCATTATGACGGGGCTCTGGTCTTCGGAGATGTGCTCTGCAGCATTTACCTCGAGCGGCGATGGGTCCGGAGGGCGTGGACGTGGCACGAAGGCGCGGACACGCGCGTTTTTCGATCGCTTCCGGGCATCACGGCAGACACCGACCTGCTGTGGATCGGCAACTGGGGTGATGAGGAACGCACCGCCGAGCTGACCGAGTTCCTGATCGAGCCCGCCCGAAAGCTGGGCCTCTCCGTCACCGTCCACGGCGTGCGCTATCCGGAACACGCCCTCGCCGCATTGAAGGATGCGGGCATCACTTACGCGGGCTGGCTCAGCAACGCAGCAGCTCCGCGGGTGTACGCCCGCCACCGGCTCGCGCTTCACGTGCCGCGAAGGCAGTACGCCACCGCGCTGCCCGGCATCCCCACCATCCGCGTCTTTGAGGCCTTCGCCTGTGGCACGCCGCTGGTCAGCGCCCCCTGGAACGATGACGAGCGGCTTTTCCGCCCGGGAGACTTCACGCTCGCGCACAACGGCCGCGAAATGACGAGCGCGATCCGCGACCTGCTCAACGACCCAGGGCATGCCGCGGCACAGGCGGAACGCGCTCGGCGCAGGGTGCTCGCTCAACATACCTGTGCTCATCGGGTGGATGAACTGCTCCGCATCGCGGCGGAGCTCGGCGTGGATGTCGCTACCCGGCAGGAGTCCGCCGCATGAGCCTGAACATCGCGTTCTTCGGAAGCAGCCTTGTCTCCGCCTACTGGAACGGCGCGGCGACGTACTACCGCGGCATCATCCGCGCCCTCCATGAGCGCGGCCACTCGGTCACCTTCTACGAGCCTGACGCCTTTGAACGCCAGTCGCACCGCGACCTTCCCGACCCGCCCTGGGCGCGGGTGGCTGTGTACGACGCCAGCTCTGAATCCAGCGTTCTTGCGCAGGTTGAGCAAGCCCGCGGCTGCGACGTGATCGTCAAAGCCAGCGGCGTGGGCGTGCATGATGCCCTGCTGGAACAGGCCGTGCTTGACCTTCAGTCTCCGACGCAGACGGTGCTGTTCTGGGATGTGGACGCCCCCGCCACGCTTTCGCGCGTCGAGAGCGATCCGGGTGATCCGTTCCGAACGCTCATCCCTCGTTACGACATGATCCTGACGTACGGCGGCGGGCGGCCGGTCATGGACCGATACATGATGCTGGGTGCACGCCACTGCGCCCCCGTCTACAACGCGCTCGATCCAACAACGCACTTTCCCGTGCCGCCCGAGGCACGCTTCGCGGCGGATCTCACGTTCCTTGGCAACCGTCTGCCGGACCGGGAAGCGCGTGTGGAGGAGTTCTTTCTGAAACCCGCCATGGCGTGCGCCTCCAAGTCATTCCTCCTGGCAGGGAACGGCTGGAACGACAAACCGATTTCGTCAAATGTTCGCCGCACAGGGCACGTCTACACAAACGACCACAACGCCCTGAACTGCTCCGCGCTGGCCGTGCTCAACATCACGCGGGAGAGCATGGCCGCGAATGGCTGGTCGCCAGCAACACGTGTGTTTGAGGCCGCCGGCGCGGGTGCGTGCCTGCTGACCGACGAATGGGACGGCATTGAAGACTTCCTCGAGCCGGGGTCCGAGTGCCTCGTAGCACGCGACGGCGAGGGCGTTGCCCGTCACATCACTGATCTGACTCTGACCAGAGCCCGCTCCATCGGCGAGGCCGCCCGCTCGCGAATCTCGGCACAGCACACCTATGCCCATCGCGCCGCACAGGTGGAAGAGATTCTGGGCGCTCGCCACGTGCGTCATCGTTCCCTTTCAACCATCTGACACCATGCTGCACGAAACGCCCAAGCCTCTCTCGATCGTGTTCCTCGGCCTATCCATCACCTCGTCCTGGGGCAACGGGCACGCCACGAACTATCGCGGGATCATCCGAGCGCTCGCGCAGCGCGGGCACGACTGCCTCTTTCTGGAACGTGACCAGCCCTGGTACGCGGACAACCGCGACATGGAACACCTGCCCTGGGGTCGTGTCCGCATCTACCGATCCCTCAACGATCTCAAACAACGGTTCGCGGGTGCTGTTCAAGCGGCGGATGTCGTGGTGCTCGGCTCCTACGTGCCGCAGGGAATCCAGGTCGGAAACTGGCTCGCGAACGCCACGCGCGCGGTCCGTGTGTTCTACGACATCGACACCCCCATCACCCTCGCGAGCCTTGCGGGTTCCGGCTGTGAGTATCTCACCGCAGAGCTCATCCCCATGTTCGATCTCTATCTGTCCTTCACCGGCGGCCCGACGCTCCGCACGCTGGAGCACACTTACGGCTCGCCGATGGCCCGCGCGTTCTATTGCATGGTGGACCCCGCGATTCACCGGCCGGCGAGCCCGGCCATGCCGCTTCGCTATGACCTGGGTTATCTCGGCACCTACTCCGTCGATCGCCAGCCGGGATTGAACGAACTGCTGATCGAACCCGCGCACGCAGACCCGCGGCATCGCTTCGTTGTGGCCGGCCCGCAGTTCCCGGAGAGCATCACCTGGCCAGGCAACGTGAAGCGGATCGAGCACCTGCCCCCGCCTCGCCATCGTTCTTTCTACTCCTCACAACGCTTCACCCTGAACATCACGCGGGCTCCCATGCGGCAGGCCGGATACTCCCCCAGCGTGCGTCTCTTCGAAGCCGCGGCGTGCGGCACTCCCATCATCTCCGACACCTGGCCAGGCCTCGATGAGCTGCTCGAACCCGGCAGCGAAGTGCTTCTGGCCGAGTCGCGTGAAGAGGTGCTCCGGTACCTCACGCAAATGCCCGAACCTGAGCGCCGCGCTGTGGGAGAGCGGGCACGCAGGCGCATCCTCCGCGAGCACACCGCCGAGCACCGGGCTCTGGAGCTTGAGCATCACATCGCCGCGGTGATGGCCGCCTCGCCACGCGCAGACTCTTCGTCCACCGGCACGCTCGCAGCCGAGGGCTCGTCATGAGCTTCAATCTGCAAGCACCCCGGATCCAGCCGCGGACACGCACCGAGGAGGAGATCGCCGCCCTCGGGCCGTGGTTTCACAACATCACGCTGCCCACGGGCGAGCAGACCGCGCCAAACCACCCTCTCGGCGACTTCCCTCGTTACAAGTGGAATGTGATCAAGGATCACATCCCCGCCGATCTGTCCGGCGCCACCGCGTTGGATATCGGATGCAACGCCGGGTTCTACTCGCTGGAGCTGGCAGCGCGCGGCGCCGAGGTCTTCGCCATCGATTCCGACGAGCGGTATCTCACCCAGGCGCGCTGGGTTGCACAGCGTTGGGGGCGATCCATCCATTACACGCGGCGGATGCTCTGGGAGCTTGCGCGTCGTCAGTCCGACCTTCCCCGCTGCTTCGACATCGTCCTTTTCATGGGTGTGCTCTACCACCTTCGCTATCCATTGCTCGGGCTCGACATCGCCGCGTCGTGCACGCGCTCCACGCTCGTCTTTCAGACCCTCACCACGGCCGATGAGGCGATCGCGCCCGTGCCGAAGGACTTGTCCTTCAGCGAGCGAGACCGCCTTTCGGAGCCCGGCTGGCCCCGGATGTCCTTCATCGAGCACGCCTTCGCCAGCGACCAGACCAACTGGTGGGTTCCCAATGCCGCGTGCTGCGAGGCGATGCTGCGTGCGGCGGGGCTACGCATCACGGCACGACTCGGACACGAGGTGTACCTCTGCAGCAAGGAAAAGGACGGCCAGGAGCCGCCCGGTGAGCTTGCAGCGATCTTCCCGCTGGTCTAACGCCCCGACGACGCCCGTCCGGCACGGGATGCGCCGCTGCCGCGGTTCTGGCGTTCGCCGGAGCGCGATCCACGCCGCGAGTCACGCGAAGCGCTCGATCGACTCGATCGACTTTCGGTATCGCGCCCGCTCCTTGTTGAGCTTCGCGAGGATGCTCCACGCGCGGATGTCCGCCCGCCGCCGGAGCGTGTGGCTGTTCCCCGCGACGACGAGCGCGACGTCCCCCCGCGCGAACTGCCGCGGGCGGAAGAGCCGCCGGCGCGACGGGACGCGGAGGAGCGCGACGAACGCCCCTCGTCATCTCGGCCGCGTCCTCGCCCCGAGCGTGCCTGTGCGCTGCCACGCCTCGATCCACGGCTGTCTCCGCCGCGGCGACGCTCCGCCTCGCCCGCATCCACGAACTTGGAGAAACGACTGATCTCCCCGTCCGCCGTGAAGTCCTGGTGGACAAAGGCCAGATTCTCCTGGTCGAACTTGCGGAAGAACTCGTCCCAGGAGAGGTGCTCCATCCTGCGGTCCTCACCCTGGCCGGGGAAGTCGATCCGCAGCACGCCGGCCCCGCCGCGAGACGTGCCCTTCACCGTCGCGGGGCAGCCGCCGCGTTCCTCCACCCACCGCATGATCTCTTCGTGGTCGCGGGTCACCTGCGAAGACCGCGAGCTTGAACGCCTGGGCATAAGACACCTCCGGGTTAGCTCGACGGTGGCCCCACCGCGTGAACCCCGCGGCGTCGCAGTCCTGAATGTTCCCCAACCGGCTCAGAGCTTGAGCATGGGGGCGAGGTACCGTCCCGTGTGGCTCGCCTCGACCTTCGCCACCTGCTCGGGCGTGCCCGCGGCGACGATGGTTCCGCCCTTGTCGCCGCCCTCCGGGCCGAGGTCGATGATCCAGTCGGCGCACTTGATCACGTCCAGGTTGTGCTCGATCACCACCAGCGTGTTGCCCGCATCCGCGAGCCGGTTCAGCACCTGCACCAGCTTGCGGATGTCCTCGAAGTGCAGGCCCGTCGTGGGCTCGTCCAGCACGTAGAGGGTGTGGCCGTAGGGGCTCGACGCGGGGATTTCCCGAGTAGCCTTCTTCGCGCTGCGCTTTGCTGAGGCGTACGCCGCGAGGGCGTCCTCGTCTTCCTCCCCCCCGCCGTTCCTCAGCGGCTCAACAGCAGGCGCGCCGCCCTGGCCCTTGCCCAGCTCGGTCGCCAGCTTGATGCGCTGGGCCTCGCCGCCGCTGAGCTGCGTGCTGGGCTGCCCGAGCTTCACGTAGTCGAGCCCCACGTCGTGGAGGCACTGGAGGAAGCGCACGATCTTCGGGTGGGCTCCGAAGAACTCCAGCCCTTCCTCCACGGTCATGTCCAGCACGTCCGCGATGTTCCTGCCGCGGTAGGTCACTTCGAGCGTTTCGCGGTTGTACCGCTTGCCGCGGCAGACCTCGCACTCGACGTAGACGTCGGGCAGGAAGTGCATCTCGATCTTCTTGAGGCCCTGCCCCTGGCACGCCTCGCACCGGCCGCCGCCGCTCTCGGCGCGGACGTTGAAGGAGAAGCGGCCGGGCTTGTAGCCGCGGATCTTGGCCTCCTTCGTCTGCACGAAGACCTTGCGGATTTCGTCGAAGATGCCGGTGTAGGTGGCCGGGTTGCTTCGCGGCGTACGGCCGATGGGGCTCTGGTCCACCTCGATCACGCGGTTCAGGCTCTTGGGCCACCTGAAGGAGGTGTGCTTGCCGGGCTTCGTCCGAGCGCCCAGCAGCTCGTGCTTGGCCGCCTGCAGAAGAATGTCGTTCACCAACGTGCTCTTGCCCGAGCCGCTCACGCCCGTCACACACACCAGCCCGCCCAGCGGGATGCACACGTCGATGTTCTTGAGGTTGTTCTCCCGCGCCCCCTTCACCACGATGGCGTTCTTCTCGCTCAGCTTGCGGCGCGTCCGCGGCACTTCGATCCGCCGCCGGCCCGCGAGGTAATCGCCCGTGATCGACGCCGGGTTGGCGCAGACTTCCTCCACCGTGCCCTGCGCCACCACCGTCCCGCCGTGGACGCCCGGCCCGGGACCGATGTCCATCACGTAGTCCGCGGCACGGATCATGTCCTCGTCGTGCTCGACGACCAGGACGGTGTTTCCGATGTCGGTGAGGTGGCGGAGGGTGGAGATCAGCCGCGCGTTGTCGCGCTGGTGGAGGCCGATGGTCGGCTCATCCAGCACATAGCACGCGCCCACAAGCCCCGAGCCCACCTGCGACGCCAAGCGGATGCGCTGCGCCTCGCCGCCGGAAAGCGTGCCCGTCCGTCGGTCGAGCGAGAGGTATTCCAGCCCCACGCCCGCGAGGAAACGCAGGCGGTTGTTGATCTCCTTCAGGATCGGCTCGGCGATGACAGACTGCTCGGGCGAAAGGACGAGCCCTTCGATGAAAGCCGCGGCTTCGGTAATGGTGAGGCGACAGAACTCGGCGATGTTGAGGTAATGCACGGTCGGGCCGGTTTTCTCGGGTCGGCCGATGACGGTGCCACTGCACGCCCTCGCGGCTTCCACCCCGTGCCTGCTTTCCAGCAGCACGTGCAGGGCCTCGATGCGCAGACGGTCGCCGTTGCACGTGCGGCAGGGCGTGCTGGAAAGGAACGTGGAGAGCCATTCCTTCACACCCGCGTTCTCGGTGGTCTTCCACCACTCGGAGATGTTGGGGATCACGCCCTCGAACTTGGGGCTCTTGGAGCCGTGCAGGAGCGCCTTCATCTGCTCCGGAGTGAAGGTGCTCACGGGCTCGGTGAAGGAAGCGCCGAAGTCCTTGCAGAACCGGCGCAGCTTGCGGTTGAACCACGCCCGGACAGGACCGTTCTTGTTCCACGCCGCGACCGCGCCCTCGGCGAGGCTCAGTGAGTCGTTGGGAATCACAAGGTCTTCGTCGAACTCCAGGATCGTGCCCAGGCCGTTGCAGGCCGGGCATGCGCCGAAGGGGGAGTTGAACGAGAAGAGGCGCGGGGCCAGCTCCTCCAGCGCCACTTCCGGGTGCTCGGGGTCGCTGAACTTCGTGGAATAGCTCTGGTCAACCCACGTGCTCTGGCCCTTCTCGTCCGTGTTCTCGACGGAGATGATGACGACGCTGTCGGCCATGCGCAGCGCGGCTTCCACGGATTCCGCCAGCCGCTGGCGTGAGTCGGGGGCGAGCGAGATGCGGTCGATCACCGCCTCGATGGTGTGCTTCTCGTACCGCCCCAGGTTGAGCGGGTTTTCGCCGGGCTCCTTGAGCACGTCGCGCAAGTCCACGATCGTGCCGTTGACGCGGGCGCGGTTCCAGCCCTGGGTGGAGAGCTCTTCCAGCACGTCGCGGTGAAAGCCCTTCTTGCCGCGGACGACCGGGGCCATCACCATGATGCGCCTGGTCGCGCCGCCCTCGGCGAGCCCCATGATCGCGTCCACCACCTGCGTGCTGCTGGTGGCGGAGATGGGCTTGCCGGAGCGCTCCAGCACGGAGCCGTCCTTCTTCGTCTTCGTGACGGCCCAGGAGTAGGGCCGCCCGCACCGCGCGTAGAGCAGACGGAGGTAGTCGTAAATCTCCGTCGTCGTCGCCACCGTCGAGCGCGGGTTGCTGCTCGCCGAGCGCTGCTCGATGGCGATGGTGGGCGGGATGCCCTCGATCTCGTCCACGTCCGGCTTCTTGAGCTGGTCGAGGAACTGCCGCGCGTAGGCGGACAGCGACTCCATGTACTTGCGCTGCCCCTCGGCGAAAATGGTGTCGAAGGCGAGCGAGCTCTTGCCCGAACCCGAGAGCCCGGTCATCACCACCAGCTTGTCGCGTGGGATCACCACGTCGATGTTCTTGAGGTTGTGCTCGCGGGCGCCACGCACCCGGATGGTCCTCTGGGCCTCCGGGGTCGCGGCGGTCTTCATGGTCGGGGTGGGCGCGATGCCCACCCGGGGCTCCACCAGCCGGTCCGCCTTGCCATTGCCGTTCAACTTCTTCTTCTCGTTGCGCCCGCTCACCGCCGTACTTCCCTGTGGGGCCACGTGCAATCCCTCCGTGCCCGCGATGGTAGCTGGGGCCGTTCTTCTTCGCGTTCACACATGCTTCGGATGTCGCCGCAGGGTTTACCGGGGCGCGAACATCACTGGTCCGGCTTGGCGGGTTCCTCGACCGGAGCGGGCGGGACGGGCTGGGCGACCTGCTGGCGGCGGGCCTCCCGCTCCATCGCTTCCCGCTTCTTGGCCGCCTGGAAGAACCCCAGCATCACGAACCCGATCGCCAGCCCAATCAGGTAATACCGGAGTCTCCCGAGCAGCCCTTCTTTCCAGTCGCCCTTGGCCGGACTCTCCATTGCCAATCCTAGCCCGCGGCTCCCTGATCGCGCCCGCACTCCGGGCACTTCACCCCCCGGAGCGAGTAGCCGCACACGCACACGCCTCCCCTGCGCACGCAGATGAAGTGGACGGCCTCGAGCACCACCCACGCGGCAAGGAACGCGATCGCGAGCCACACGCCCGCTTTGATGTCCGTATCTCCGTAGTGAACATAGAACGTTGAGGCAATCGCCAGGCGCATGAACACGAACGAGAAGAACAACGCCAGAGCCGACGCGACCAGGAGCAGGTGCCTGTGCTTCATGACATCCCCCTTGTAGTTGCGGGCCGATGCTTGCTGGTCAGGCCCGGCCCTTGCGCTTCTTGCCGGCGCGAGTGCCGGGCATTCCGGCCTTGACGTCCGACCTCCGCTTGCCGCGGGAGCCGGAGCCGTCAATCTCCGACCGCCGGATCCTGGTGCTGCCTCCGGTCTTGTGCGCTTCCTCGCGGCGCCGGCGGAGCTTGAAGACCTGGTCGCGGATCATCGCGGCCCGCTCGAACTCCATCCGCTCCGCCGCGGCGAGCATTTCGCCCTCCATCTCGCGGATCAGCTCGTCGATCTCAAACTCGGGCTCGTTGACGGTGACGGCGTCGCGGGCGGTCTTGCGAGCCTTTAGCTCACTCTCAAGCCCGCGCCGGACGGCCTTCTTGACCGTGGCGGGCGTGATGCCGTGCTCGGCGTTGTACGCGAGCTGCTTGGCGCGGCGGCGCTCGGTCTCTTCGATGGCGCCCTGCATCGCGGGGGTCATCGTGTCCGCGTACATGATGACCTTGCCGTTGACGTTCCGTGCAGCGCGGCCCATGAGCTGGATCAGGCTCGTCGGCGAGCGCAGAAACCCTTCCTTGTCCGCGTCGAGAATCGCCACGAGCGAGACTTCGGGCAGGTCCAGCCCCTCGCGCAGCAGGTTGACGCCCACCAGCACGTCGAAGTTCCCAAGCCGCAGGTCCGCGAGAATCTCCATGCGGTCCAGCGTCTCGATGTCGCTGTGCAGGTAGCGGACCCGCAACCCCTTCTCGGCCATGAAGCTCGCGAGGTCTTCGCACAGCCTCTTCGTCAGCGCCGTGACCAGCACGCGCTCGCCCGCCGCGACACGCTCCTGGCAGCGCTCCAGCAGGTCGGGGATCTGGCCCCTGGTGGGCTTGACCTCCACCTCCGGGTCCAGCAAACCTGTGGGGCGGATCACCTGCTCCGCGATCTCGCCGCCGGAGCGCTCGAGCTCGTACCGCCCAGGCGTGGCCGAGACGAACATCACCTGGGGCACGATGGACTCGAACTCCTCGAAGCGCAGCGGGCGGTTGTCGAGCGCGCTGGGCAGCCGGAAGCCATGCTCCACGAGCACTTCCTTGCGGGCACGGTCGCCGTTGTACATCGCGCGTATCTGCGGCACCGTGACGTGCGATTCGTCGATGATGAGCAGCCAGTCGCGGAAGTTGCGGCGGCGGGACCCCTCCGGCGGCAGCGCGGGTCGAACGCCCGGCGCGTCATCATCGCGGGGCGGGGCGTAGTCGAAGTAGTCCATCAGGCAGAAGGGCCGCTCTCCCGGCGCACGTCCATCCATGAAGCGCGAGTAGTTCTCGATGCCCGGACAGGTGCCGGTTTCCTCCAGCATTTCAAGATCGAACTTGGTCCGCGAGAGCAGCCGCTGGGCCTCGAGCAGCTTGCCCTGACTGCGCAGCTCCAGCACGCGGGCGTCCAGCTCCGCCCGGATCGCCGCGAGCGCCGCCTGGAGCTGGTTCTCCGGCATCATGTAGTGAACCGCCGGGAAGAGGTGGAAGGTGCGCTCCTCCGCCAGCACCTCGCCGCTCGTGGGATTGATCAGCTCCAGGCGGTCCACCTCGTCGCCGAAGAGCTCGATGTGCACGGCGTACTTCTCGTACGCGGGCCAGATGTCGAGGGCATCTCCCCGCACGCGGAACTGCCCGCGCTTCCACTCCATCTCGCTGCGCTGATACTGCATCGCGGAGAGCGCGAGGAGGAAGTTCCGCCGCTCCACGCGCATCCCGCGGGTGATGGTCAGTACCTTTTCGTGGTACGCCTCCGGGCTGCCGAGGCCGAAGATGCACGACACGCTCGCCACCACGACGGTGTCGCGCCGCGAAAGGATGTTGCTGGTCGCGGCCAGGCGGAGCTGGTCGAGGTCGTCGTTGCGCGAGGAATCCTTTTCGATGTAGATATCGCGCTGCGGGATGTACGCCTCGGGCTGGTAGTAGTCGTAGTAGCTGACAAAGTAGTTGACGCTGTTCTCGGGGAGGAACTCGCGCAGCTCCTCGAAGAGCTGCGCGGCGAGCGTCTTGTTGTGGCTGATGATGAGCGTCGGCTTGCCCACCGCCGCGATCACATTCGCCATCGTGAAGGTCTTGCCCGTGCCGGTGGCCCCCAGCAGCACCGTCGCGGGCTTGCCCGCCAGAATGTCGCCGGCCAGCTTCTCAATCGCGGCGGGCTGATCGCCCGTGGGGGCGAAGGGGCTGACAACTTTGAAGGGCTTGGAGGGCACGCTGGAACTGTACCAGTTTGGGCGAAGTTCGGGTGCGGCTTTGCGCGCAAATTTTGGTTCAGGCGAGGCGCTGCACGGCGAGCAGGGCCCCTTCCGCCGCCGCGGCCTGGCCCCGGACGCCCCGCAGGTCAACCGGGCAATAGCCGGTAAACCCTTTCGTCACGAGCGCCGCGCCGTACGCGACCAGATCGAGTTTGCCCTTTCCCAGCCCCACGCGCACCCCGGCGGAAAAGTCAGACAGTCGCGCCGCCGAAGGAGCGGAGGGCAGGCGTGAGACGACCTGTGCCGGATCACCGCCGGCGGCGAGCACCGCCGCGGGGTCTACGCCTTTACCAACCTGATCCCACGCCCCGTCGCCGTAATCCGCGAGCACGGCCCCCACTCTTTCCGCTTCGCGTGCAAGCTCCTCCACAAGCACGGGAGGGGCCTTTTCCGGCAGTTGAACGCTGACCACCGGCGCACCATCGGTCAGACGCGACAACTCCGCGCTCAGCTCCAGCGCGGCCTTCACCGCTCCCGCGGCTCGGTCCTGGTGGGCGGGGTCTGCGAAGTGCGATTCGGGCACCCAGAGGTCGAGGCCCGACAACACCAACTCCTGCCGGCGAAGAAAGGCGGCCAGGTCGCGCCGCCCGGAACGGTCCAGCTCACGGGGTCGCAGGCCGGACATCGCCGCGTCAAGCTGGACGGCCCTGTACCCCAGGCCCGCGGCCCAGGCGATCAGCCCGCGCGGCCCGCCCCCGGACACCGGCTCCACGATTCCAGCGATGGACAGGCTTGTCCGCAGCAGTTCCACGGGGCAAGTTGTAGCACGCGCGCCGAACCCCGTCCGCCTCTTCCTCATACCATGCGCTGATGCCCATCCGGCGCGCCATTCTGGAAACCGCTTACACGGCCTTACTCGCGGCGTGGCTGGGCGTGATCCTGATGACCGCCGTCGGCGCGGCCCGCACCTTCCCGATCCTCAAGGACCTCGCCCCCACCCTGGGCGCATACCCGAGCTACACAGGCGAGCATTACCGCATCGCCGCGGGCAAGGTCGTGCAGACCTTCTTCTGGTGGTCCGACGTTGCCCAGGTGCTCTGCTTCGTTGCTTCGACCGTGATCCTGCTCGTGCTCACCATGAGCCGGTATCTCACGTTTACCGCGGCGGCGGTGCGCTGGATGAGCGCGGGGCTGCTCCTCTGCCTGCTCGTCTATCACCTGCTCATCCTGCGGCCGCGGATGGCCGCGAACCTCAGCCAGTTCTGGGAGGCCGCCGCGGCGGGCGATAACGCGCGCGCGGACATCTTCCAGGCGGCCTTCAGTGCGGACCATCCCCGCGCGAGCACCGCCCTGGGCCTTATCGCCCTCTCTCTGCTGGTCGCGCTGGTGGCGAATGCGTGGTCCATGACGCGCGACAAGCCGCAGTCGCTCACTCCCACCTCAACCACGAATGACCAGAAAACAGCGAACCACGACCACCAGGGCCCGGACGCCCAAACCATCCCGGTCAGCGACGAGCAAGGCAACGAACCAGGCCGGGGCTGAGCCGCCCTTTCCGCTGCCGAAGGTCACGGCGGCGCAGCGCCGCCGCGCCGCGGCCCTTGCCGCGATGCTCGCGGAGCATTACCCCAACGCCCACTGCGCGCTCCACTACACCAAGCCGCACGAGCTGCTGATCGCCACGATCCTCTCCGCGCAGTCCACGGACGCGGGGGTGAACAAGGCCACGCCCGCGCTCTTCGCACGCTTCCCGACGCCCGCCGACTACGCCGCGAGTTCGCCGGAGGAGATCGAGCCCTACATCCGCTCGATCGGCTTCTTCCGCAGCAAGGCCAAGTCCGTGTACGAGTCCATGAAGGTGGTTGTGGAGCGGTTCGGCGGCGAGGTGCCGCGGACGATGGAAGAGCTGCTCACGCTCCGCGGCGTGGCCCGCAAGACGGCGAACGTCGTCCTCGGCAACGCCTTCAACATCAACGTGGGGTTCGTGGTGGACACGCACATCGAGCGGCTCAGCAACCGCTTCGACCTCGTCCCCCCCGGCAGCACGGTGCAGATGATCGAGCGTTACCTGATGGCTCTGTTCCCGCAGGACCAGTGGTGTGCGCTCTCTCATCAGTTCATCTGGCACGGGCGAGCCGCGTGCACCGCGCGCCGACCGGGCGGCAGGTGCTGCCGCGAGCACCCGATCTGCGACCGCTTCGGCGTCCGCTGCGAGCACAAGCGGTAAGCGTGCCCGCTCACGCCGGGCGGATGCCCCGGTACATCTCCTGCACGCGGGCCGTCTCGGACTTGAGCACGCTCGTCAGAATGTGCCGCGGAATGCGCCACTCGTTCTCCGCGGAGGTGACGCTGGCGCAATGCTCCGTCAGGCAGCGGTACAGCAGCTTGAAGGCATCCCGCGGCTGGTGCAGCCGCTCCAAAGCCTCCAGCAGTTCCTGGCGCGTCACGTCGGGAGCGAAGAGGTCCATCAGTTCCGGCGGCGTCGCGCCGGGCACGGTGCACGCCGCGATTCGAGCGTTGCAGAGGTCGTAGAGCGTCGTGCCGGTCCAGGCGAGGTGCTCGACAAAGTGCTGCTTGTCGAGGCGGGCCTCCTGGAAGAAGGCGGAGCTCTCGCGGAACACCGCGTGCCGCAGATCGACCGGCAGCAGCAGCTTGAACCCGATCGACTCCTGCTGCAAGAACTTGTTGTTCAGCATCGGCCAGACCACGGCCTTCATCTTGTCCGGGTCCCCGCTGACCAGCGTCGGCTCGTCCACACGGTCCACGATGACCACCAGCCCCACGTGCCCCAGCGCCCGCAGCACGCGACGCAGCTTGTCGATCGCGGCGTACCGCGGCTCATCGCTGTCGGTGACGGGCAGGTGCTGAAGCTGCCGCGTGGCGGGGGGTATTTCTCGCAGCGATCGCCCGTAGCTCACCTCCGAGCGAGAAAGCACCCGCACCTGCCGCCGCACGCGCTTGGCGGTGCGCATCAGCTTCCAGCGGTCGTACACCCCCACCTTCAGCGCGAAGATCGCGTACAGCAGCGTAACCCCCGCGAGTCCCCACGCCGTCGTCTCCGGGCTCACGCCCTTGAAGGGCACCAGCCTCGTCCACACCAGCGCGGCGAGGATGAGCAGCGGGAACACTACCAGCGCCGCGTTGTTTGAAATGATCCGCAGGGGCGGGAGGAACTTGAGCCGGCGGCGCAGCGCCACCGTCCGATCCGCTGCGGTGTCGGGGCGGTCGTACAGAGCCTGCAACAGCAGCAAGTCGCCCCGGAGCGTGGTGTCCAGCCGCCGCAGGATGCTTTTGGTGTCTTCTGGAAGATCGATCGGCTCCGGTCCCGAGCCGAGAACCGCGTCCACCACCCGCGGCACCACAGCGCTCAGCACCGCGTCAAGGTGATCCACCAGCCGCAGCTTCTGGAGCGATTCCAGCGGAGTCTTGCCCCCGACCCGCTCGTGGACGCGATCGAGCACGCCGTTGAGGTCGTCGTAGGCGACGAGCAGAACCTTGGCCCCCGGGTTCGCGAGGTTGTGCTCCGCGATGCGGCGGGCGATCTGCAGGCGGATGGCGGTCTTGCCGCTGCCCTTCTCGCCGAAGACCACCGAGCTGCTGGGTCGGCGCAGGTCGCCGATGATCTTCTCAAAGTCGGCGTGGAAGAGCTCGTGCGAGTTCTCGACCCTCCCCGGCACCACGGGCGAAGGCCCGCTCATGCGGGCGAAGACCGGATCGGAGCGTGCCTCCTCGCCCCGGAAGGGGTTCTCGGTGAGGCGGTGATGGGAAAGGAACTCGGCGAGGGTCATGTGGAGTCAGCGGGGGCGTGCGTTCGACCACGCACGCACAGCTTACTGGGGGACGGGGCGACCTGCCTTTCGCCCCCGGGCGGCGGAGGGCTGGCTCAGTGCTCCACCTGCTTGCCCAGGCGCGGGGCGATCTGCTCCAGCATCCGGTCCAGCGTGGCCTTGTCCTTGGCCTCCAGATTGAGCCGCAGGAGCGGCTCGGTGTTGCTCTTGCGGACGTTGATCCACCAGCCTTCGGTCTTGAAGCAGTCGATGGTCACGCCGTCGAGCTCGTCCATCTGCGCCTGCGGGTTCGCAGCGGGGCCGTAGGCCTTCTTCAGCTCGGCGAGGGCGGCGTCCTTGTCCTCGATCTGGAAGTTGATCTCACCCGACTGCGCGTAGCGAGCGATGGGCGCGATGAGCTGGCTCATGGACTTCTTCGAGTGCGCCAGCACGGTCAGCACCGTGCACATCGCGATGGCGCCGCTGTCGGCGTTGAAGTTGTCGCGGAAGTAGAAGTGGCCGGAGAGCTCGCCCCCGAACACCGCGTTGTGCTCGGCCATTGCCTGCTTGAGGAAGACGTGGCCCACGCGCCCGCGCACGGGCTTGCCGCCCGCCTTCAGAACTTCCTCCGCCACCGCCTTCGTGCTGCGCAGGTCGTAGACCACCGCGCTGCCCGGCGCCTTGGCGAGGAAGTGCTTGGCGAGCAAGGCCGTGAGGTGGTCGCACCCCACCGCCTTGCCCTTCTCGTCGATGACCATGCACCGGTCCGCGTCGCCGTCGTAGCAGAAGCCCACGTCGGCCTTCTCTCGCACCACCGCCTCCTGCACCTGCCGGAGGTTCGCGGCGACCAGCGGGTTGGGCTCGTGCGCGAACACGCCCTTGGTGTTCTCGAAGTTCAGCTCGATGATCTGCAGCCCCTGGACCGGCCCCAGCGGGCTCTGCTTCCCGAACACCTTGGGGATCATCGTCCCCGCCATGCCGTTGCTGGCGTCGATGACGATCTTCAAGGGACGGCTCGCGCCGCTGAGGTCGAGGAAGCTGCGCACGTGCCGTGCGTAGGCGGGCCACAGGTCACGCTGCTCCAGCCGCCCGTTCTGCCGCACGAGCGTCGCCTTGTCCACCATCGCGGCGTGCTTGCGCACCTCCGCCAGGCCCGAGACCTCCCCCACCGGCTTGGCGTTGCGCTTGCTGATCTTGAAGCCGTTGTAGTTGGGCGGGTTGTGGCTGGCGGTCACCATCACGCCACCCGCGCAGTCCAGGTGGTTGATGGCGAAGTAGATCATCGACGTGTCGCACATGCCGATGTCGATCACGTCGCCGCCCTGGTCGTTGATGCCCTGGATGAGCTGCTTGGTCAGCGCCGGGCTGGACTGCCGCATGTCGCGCCCCACGACGATGTTCTTCATCATCGGGCTGGTCTCACCCGCCGCCGCGGCGTCCGCCAGCAGGAACTTGCTGGCCCCGTAGCCGATCTGCCACGCCATGGCGTCGTTCAGCAGATCGGGGTAGGTGCCGCGGATGTCGTACGCCTTGAAAACGCGTCCAAGCATTGGAGGAATCCTGGGGATGAAGGCCCGCCGGACGCCCGAAATGGCCCGGACAGGTTGGCCGCAAGGGTAGCGCGCACGAATCCCGTACAGAATCCTTATATAGCACCGCCGTTCCTACCCTCTTGCCGCCCAGCGATCAACGCGCACGCTCTCGACCCACCATCTCAAACATGGACGCGCCTTGCGGGGTGCCCAAAGGGCATTCAGACGCGTTCCGTACACTGCGGACGATGAGCCGCCTGGTCCTGTTCCTCGCGATGGTCGTCTGTGCTTTGCCCGCCGCGGGACAGAACCCGTGCACGCACGTGGCAACGTTCGCCGACGGCCTGGTCCCGGCCCGGGTGCTGCACGTTTCGACCACCGGCAGCAACGCCACGGGGGACGGCAGCGCGGAACGCCCTTACGCGACGATCTCTTTCGCCGCGGCGCAGGCCACGCCGGGCACATCCATCATCGTCGCGCCGGGGACGTACAGCGGCGGCATGTTCATAGACGGGCTTGCGGGAACGGCGCAAGCCCCGATCTGGATCGGCGGCGCACCGGGCCAGGCCCGCCCCGTGCTCCAGGGCGGGACCAACGCCGTGCAGTTCTCCCGTGCCCGGTACGTGGTGCTCCACGACATGGAAGTCCGCGGCTCGACCGGCAACGGCATCAACTGCGACGACGGCGGCCAGGTGAACACCCCCGGGGCCTCGGGCTTTCTCGTCTTCCGCAACCTGTTCATCCACGACATCGGCGCGGGGGGCAACAACGACGCCCTGAAGCTCTCGGGCATTGATGACTTCTGGGTGCTGGAGTGTGAGTTTGCCCGCGCGGGCGGCGGCGCCAGCGGCTCATTGATCGACATGGTGGGCTGCCACCGCGGCGTCATTGCCCACAACCACTTCGGCCAGGCCTCCGCCAACGCCATCCAGGCGAAGGGCGGCACGAGTCAAATCGACATCCTCCGCAACCGCTTCGAAGAGAGCGGCGAGCGCTGCATCAACATCGGCGGCAGCACCGGCTTTGAGTTCTTCCGCCCCCCGCTCTCGACGACGCAGCCCAACGCCGAGGCAAGGGAAGTCCGCGTCATCTCCAACGTCTTTCAGGGAGGCACCTGCGCCGTGGCGTTCGTCGGTGCTGTGGACTGCGTTGTCTCCAACAACACCATCGTGACGCCGCACAACTGGATCTTTCGAATCCTCCAGGAAACCACCTCCACCTCGACCTACTCCTTTGCCCCCTGCGGCAACAACACCTTTGAGAACAACCTGGTGCACTTCGACCGCTCGGACCTTTCCACATACGTGAACATCGGCTCCAACACCGCCCCAGCGACCTTCACCTTCCGCAACAACCTCTGGTACGCCTACGACAACCCCGCGGCATCCGCCCCCAGCCTGCCCGCGCCCGAGCCCGGCCGCATCGCGGGCGTCAATCCCCTGCTCGCCAGCCCCCTGCCCGCGCCAGGCGCGAGCTATCAGATTCCGCCCAACAGTCCCACCACCGGCGCCGGGCACGCGCCCGTCCTCACGCCCGGCGCATACAACGGCCGCTGCTATGCGCCCACGCCGAGCATCGGGGCTTATGAGGGCGCGGTGGTTGGCGTCGGCTGCGGCACGGCGGACGTGAACAACGACGGGGACGCGGGCACGGATGCCGACATCGAAGCTTTCTTCGCGTGCCTGGCCGGAAACTGCTGTGCGACGTGCTGGACGGCGGACTTCAACGACGACGGCGACGTGGGCACGGACGCCGACATCGAAGCCTTCTTCCGCGTGCTGGCCGGAGGAAGCTGCTGACGTCGTCGCCGCTCAGACATCCACCCAGACGCTCCCGGAGCGGGCGCTGATCGCCGCGGCTTCGACAAACTGCAGCGCACGCAGGCCGTCCTGCAGCGTCGGGAACTCGCGCCCGAGCCCCTTGCGGGCCCGCCCCTCGCGCTTGGCGCGGATCGCCTCGAAGACGCCCCGGTAGAGGTTCGCCAGCGCTTCCGCGCCGCCCTCGGAGACGCCCGGCGGGAAGCGAGTCGCGTCCGCCCCCATGGTGCCCATGTTCACTCCGGCGCGGGTGAGGACCCGCAGCGACCCGTCGCGTTCCCGCATCCACAGCCGCTCGGCGTCCACGCTCTCCCACCAGAACGAGCCATCCACGCCCTGCACGCGCAGGCGAATGCCCGCCTCTGAGTTCTGCGAAAGCAGGATCACCCCCCGCGCGGCGCTGTCGAACCGGAGCAGCACCGAGGCATCATCCTCGACGCGGCGTGCCGGGTTCATCGTCCAATCCGCGCAGACGGCCCGCAGCTTGAGCCCGCTCACCGCGGAGGCGAGGCCCTCCGCATGCGGCCCCAGGTCGCGCAGAGCTCCGGCCGCCCCTGGCCCGCCGCACTCCACCACCACGCGCCGGATCACGCCGAACTTTCCTTCGCGCACCAGTTCCATCGCCCGCCGCACCATCGGATAGGCGGTGCAGGGCAGCGCGCAGGCGAACACCGTCCCGGCGTTCTTTACGCCGCGCAGCAGCTCTTCGCCCGCGTCGCCGCCTGGGATCGCCGCGGGATCCGCCAGAACGTGCATCCCAGCGCTCACCGCGCCGCGTGCCGCGCTGCTATCGACGGCGCCGACCAGCGCCACCACATCGACGCGCTGCTCCGGCGGCTGGGCCGCTTCGCCATCCAGAAACTCCCGCCACGAGGCGTACACGCGCTCCACGCCCGGCACGCCGACGCCCGCCACGATCCGCGCTTCGCCGTCCAGCACGGCGGCAGCCCGGTGCAGTTGGGCCGCCTCCCGTGCCGCGCACACCATTCCCACACGAACGATCCCGGGATTCATGACGGGGAGAAGTGTACTTGGCCGCTCACCCCGCGGCCGCGCAAGGAGCCATTCATACCCCGGTCACGGGCCCCTTACCCCACCCCGGGAACCTTCTTCAAGAAGGAGCCCCGTCATGAACAAGCCCGAAACGCAGGGCAACGAGCAGCAGGATCAGTCCCGCTTCGCACGCAGCGATGAGTCCCGATCCGTGCCGCAGTCGCCCCCGGTGACGCCCTCGCGACAGCAGTCGCCCGTCAGTTCCAACCTCGAACAGGACTTCTGGCGCACGAACTACCAGCACCGCCCATACGTCGAGCCCGGCGTCAGTTACGAGGAATACGCCCCCGCCTACCGCTACGGCTGGGAGGCGTACACGACTCACGCCGGCATGGGCCGCACCTTCGAAGAGCTTGAGCCCGACCTTCAAAGCCGCTGGGAGAACTACCGCGGCAAGAGCAAGCTCTCCTGGGAGAAAGCCCGCCACGCCGTGAAGGACGCGTGGACGCACGTAGGGAAGGGGGCCAACAACCCCACCGACCGGCAATGGCTCCCGCTGCTCGAAAACCTCCTCCAGACGTGCATGGATGGCGTCAAGGGCTTCCCGCTCGCTGCGGATAAGGTGTCGCCGCAACACGCGGAGTTTTTCCGCGAGCTCGGGCGCGAGCGCGAGCAGTGCGCCGAAGAGCTGCGCACGGAGATACGGCGGCGGGGCGGCAAGGGCGAGGAGGAAGGCGATGCCGCCGGCGCGGTCCACCGCACCTGGATCGCCATCAAAGCCGCGCTCACCCGCGGCGAGAAAGCCGTCATCGACGAGGTGGAGCGGGGCGAAGACGCCGCGGTCGCCGCGTACCGCGACGCTTTGAACGACCACAACCTCCCGCCCGACGTCGAAGTCGTTCTCAGCCGCCATTACATGAAGATCAAGAACGCCCACGACCGAGTCGCCGCGATCAAGCACTCCATGCAGTAGGAGAAGCCATGCCACGCTGGTTCGACCGATCGCACGAGGAACGTCCGCCCGAAGAGCATCGACCCGACCACTCCGCTGAAGCTCCTGCTAACCCTTATCGGGTCAGCGGTGCGCACCGACGCGACCGCCGCAACTCGCGTTGGCGCAGGAGCGACCGGCCGACCTCCGCCGCGGAATGGGAGGTCGCGGAGTTCTACGACAGCTTCGAGAACCCGCGTCCATAGCCTTATGAATGGCGCTCATCCGATCCACCCCGCACGGTCTGTACTGCGAGGAGGGCGGGTTCCACGTTGATCCCTGGGCGCCCGTAGAGCGTGCGGTCATCACCCACGCTCACGCCGATCACGCGCGGCCCGGCTGTGGGTTATACCTCTGCACGCCCGACGGCGCGGGCGTCCTGCGCCTCCGGCTCGGCGAGCACGCCTCCATCTCGACGCTCGAGTACGGCCGATCAATCGAGCTTTCCGGGGTCCGTGTTTCGTTCCATCCCGCGGGCCACATCCTCGGCTCCGCCCAGGTGCGCATCGAGCGGACCAGCCCCACTCCTCATGGCCCCGCCGGAGAGGTGTGGGTCATCAGCGGCGACTACAAGACCGAGCCCGACACCACCTGCCGCCCCTTCGAGCTTGTCCGCTGCCACACCTTCATCACCGAGAGCACCTTCGGCCTGCCGATCTACCGCTGGCCGGCTCAGGGCGAAGCGGGCGAGGAACTGAACGCGTGGTGGCGCGCCAACCAGCGCGAGCACCGCACCAGCCTCGTGTACGCCTGGCCGCTCGGCAAGGCGCAGCGCGTGCTCGCGAGCATCGATCCATCCATCGGTCCGATCGGTGTCCACGGCTCGATCCACCGCCTCAACGAGGCGTATGTCGCCGCGGGTGTGCGATTGCCACACGTCGTGCGCGCCACCGGCGAGGAGGCAGCCCCTCTCCGGGGCGTTGGGCTCGTCGTCGCGCCTCCATCCACCAGCGCCACCGCCTGGCTCCGGCGGCTCGCGGGCGAGGGCGGCGTCAGCACGGCCTTCGTCTCCGGCTGGATGAGAGTCCGCGGCGCACGCCGCAGGCGGAGCGTGGACCGCGGCATCGTGATGAGCGACCACGCCGACTGGCCCTCGCTCATGCAGACCATCCGCGACACCGGAGCGGAGCGCATTGGCGTCACCCACGGCTTCGCGGAACAGGTCGCGCGGTGGCTGAAGGAGCAGGGCACGGACGCCTTTGTCATTGAATCACGCTACGAGGGTGAGTCCGGCGAAACGCCCGAACTCGCGGCGGACCTGGAGCAGAGCCTGGAGGAGCCCGCGTGAAGCTCTTCGCCGCGCTCTATAAAGCCCTTGACGAAACGACCCGCACCAGCGGCAAGGTGGCGGCGCTGCGTGCGTACTTCAAGCAAGCTCCGCCCGAGGACGCCGCCTGGGGGCTGATGTGCCTCGTGGGCAAGCGTCCGAAGCGCACCATCAGCATCGGCGTGCTGCGCGAAGCAGCACAGCGCGAAACCGGTCTGCCGGGCTGGATGCTCGCGGAGTGCTACGAAGCGGTGGGCGACTGGTCCGAGACCATGACGCTCCTGCTTCCCGCTCCGGGGCTCAACCCCGACATCCCGCTGCACCGCGTATTCAGCGAGTTCATCATCCCGATGGGCGGCTCGGACGCGCGAAGCGCGGCGGACCTCCTGCGACGGGCGTGGGAGCAGCTCCCGCGGGAGCAGCTCTTCATCTTCCACAAGCTCATCAGCGGCACGTTCCGGGTCGGCGTAGCCCGCGGCCTGGTGGTGCGGGCGCTGGCCGAAGCCGCGGGCATCGACCCCGACACCATGGCGCACCGCCTTTCCGGCCGTTACGAGCCCACCGCGGAGGCGTACCGCTCGCTGCTCTCTCCACACGCCCGCGAAGAGGACGTCGGGCGTCCATACCCCTTCTGCCTTGCCCACCAGCTCGACGAAGCTCCGGAGGCGCTCGGCGATGCGCAGCAATGGTGCGCGGAATGGAAGTGGGACGGCATTCGCGCCCAGCTCATCAGGCGTGCGGGCCGCACGTTCCTCTGGTCCCGCGGCGAGGGAGATATCGCGCCACAGTTTCCCGAAGTCGTCCGCATGGGCGGGCTTCTGCCCGACGGCACGGTCATCGACGGCGAGGTGCTGGCCTGGTCCTCAACGGATGAACGCCCCCTTCCGTTCAAGAGCCTCCAGACGCGCCTGGGCCGCAAGGACATTCAGCCGAGCCTCTTCGAAGAAACCATCGTCGTGTACATGGCCTTCGACCAGCTCGAGTCCGCCGGGCGCGACGTGCGAGAAACGCCCTTCATCGAGCGCCGGGCGCTTCTGGAGCGCACGCTCGCGCCCCTCATGAGCACGCCCGAGCCGCTTCCCCTGCGCCTCTCCGAGTTGATTGCTCATGACACGTGGGACGACCTCGCCGCGGCGCGAGCCCGCGCCGAAGAGGCTCGCACCAGCGAAGGGCTCATGCTCAAGCACCGCGCCTCGGTGTACCACGTCGGCCGCGTGCGCGGAGACGCCGCCTCCGGCAACGCGGGCTGGTGGAAGTGGAAAGTGGACCCCTACACCGTGGACGCGGTGCTCATGTACGCGCAGCCGGGCTCGGGCCGTCGCGCGGGGCTCTTCACCGATTACACCTTCGGCGTGTGGGAGGGCGACCAGCTCGTTCCCTTCGCGAAGGCGTACTCGGGCCTTACGGATCAGGAAGTGCGGCGGGGGGACGCATTCATCCGCCGTCACACGCTGGAACGGCACGGGCCGGTGCGCGTGCTCGAGCCGCGGCTTGTCTTCGAAATCGCCTTCCAGGAGATCCACCCATCGACGCGCCACCGCTCCGGCGTTGCCGTGCGCTTTCCCCGCATCGCGCGATGGCGTGAAGACAAGCAGCCCGACCAGGCCGACACGCTCGAGTCCCTGCGCCGCCTGCTCGCGATGGACCCGCGCAGCGCGCCCTTCACGCCCCAGGCCCGGACTCTGCCCCGCGCGGCGTCTGCGGCGGAGAATGGGCCTCCGCCGCGCCCGAACTCGCCGCGCGACCGGGAGCCGGACGCTCCACCTGCCCCGCCGCGCGGCTGACCCGGGGCGAGGCTTCCTCCAGGAAGCGCAGCGCCTCCTCCATACTCACGACAACTCCCGCGAACCCCGCGGATTCCAGCCGCTTCCTCAAGCCTCTTTCCAGCCCCAACCCCCACGCGCCGGCGATGAACGGCAGCCCCGGAACTCTGCGACGCGCGATCTTCGCCCTCGCCCGCGCGTGCGTCCCGGCGTGCGGCGGCACCGATGAAATCAACGCCATATCCGGCCGGTACTCCTCCACCACCGCGGCCAGGTCCGTCCCCAGCTCATCCAGCGCGAGCGACCGCACCCCCACCCCGAGCGAAGGCCCCAGCACCTCCACCATCTGCCCGGCGATCGCGTCCGCCTCGTCGCGTGCGGGAATGCACAGCACGCGCAGCTTCTCCTCCGGGGCGGGGGCGCGAGCCAGCGCGATCGGCCCCACAGCCTCTTCTCTGGCGAGAGCAAGATCGCGGGCGTGCGCGGCGGCGTCCTCCACCACTTCCGACGCCACCTTCAGGACGTACTCGTAACGCGAGCGCTCCAGCGTCCCGTCCTCCAGCTCGATGTCCGCGTTGCGCAGGGCTGGCAAGACCACCTCGTCATACAGCGCCACGAGCGAGTGTTCCTCCAGGTATTCCATCGCCACCGCGCCGGCCTGCTCGCCGTCCATCGCGATGAGGCGCTGATAGAACTTCTGCCGCGGCGAGAGCACCGGCGTGTCGCCCAGCAGCACGTTCAAGAACGTGAGCTGCGGCACGTGCCGCCCCGCCACCACCAGGCACACCGTGAGCGGCGTCGCCAGCAGCAGGCCGGGAATCCCCCACAGCCATCCCCAGAAGACCGCCGCGATCAGCAGCGCCATCGCCGATATCCCGGTGGATGTCCCGTACATGTAGGGCTCGATGAAGTTGTTGGTGACGACCTCGAAAGTGATCAGAAAGAGCACGACGTACAGCGGCTGCTGCCAGCCGTCCGTCGTCGCCACCGAGAGCGCCACCGGCAGCAGCCCCGCGGTAATGCCGCCGATGTACGGGATGTAGCGCAGCACGCCGTTGAGAAACGCCCACAGCAGCGCGTTGGGCACGCCCAGCAGCGCCAGCCCGACGCCGATCCCCGCCCCATTCATGGCGTTCACCATGAACTGCGCCCGCAGAAAGCGCCCGATCCGCTCCGAAACCTCGTCCAGCGCCGTGGTGGTGGTCGAGAGCCTCCCGGCGCTGATCAGCCGGATCAGCCGGTCACGCAGGTCGTTCCACTGCACCAGAATGAACACCGCAAAGACGAGCGTGATGCCGAGGGTCGCCAGCGGCCGGAGCACGTCCGCGCCGTGCCGTGTGATGGCGTCCAGCGCATCGGGCTTCGGCTCGATGACCGAGACGGGAAACGGCTCCTGCCCCCCCGTTTCCACGGCGACCGCCTCTCCCCTCAGCTCCCGGATCATCTCCGTCATGCGCGCGTAGGCCCGCCCCGCCGGCCCCTCCAGAGAACTGAACTTGCGGCGGATGTTGTCCGTGTACTCCGGCAGCGTCGTGGCGACGTTCATGAACTGGTCCGCCACCAGCCAGCCCACGCCCAGCACGGGCAGCAGCGCCGCGCACGAAACAAGCATCACCGCGGGCACGTGCGGAAGCCCAGCGCGCTCCAGCCGCGCCACCAGCGGGTGCAGCAGCATCGCGATGAAGGCCGCGAGCGCCAGCGGCACCATGATCTCCTTCGCCACCGCCAGCACCACGATCACGCCCGCGATCACCGCGAGCGTGGACACCTTCGGCGGCTGGATCGGCGCGGGCGGCAGCTCCGCGGCGACGGCACGCTCCGGCTCCGCGTCCGGCGTACGCCCGAACAAACGCGCGATCTTCGAGATCCATTGGCGTGGGCGTGGTGGCATGCGCGCCGCGCCCGTACGGCCCGGCGTCTCAACCTGCCCGGCAACGCTAAGCCGAGCCAGTCCGTGCCCGTGAATCAGCGTTTACGGCCGCCGAGCACCGCATCCAGCAGCCCGTGAGAGGCCTCCTCCAGCATCTCGCACACCCGCGCGAAGCCGTCCCCTGGCCCGTAATACGGGTCCGGCACGTCCAGCCGGTGCTCGGGCTCGTCAGCGAGCGCGGGGTCGAACGAGCGCATCAGGTGGACGCGCGCCGGGTCCGCGCCCGCGGCAATCACACCCGCCTTGTTCTCCCGGTCCATCGCGATGAGCCACTCAAAGCGCTCGAAGTCGCTCGCCGGGTCCAGCTGGCGGGCGCGGTGCGGAAGGTCCAGCCCGCGCTCCCTCGCCGCCTGCACCGCGCGAGGGTCCGCCCCCTCTCCCACATGCCAGCCCCCCGTCCCGCAGGAGTCGATGTCCAGCAGGTGCAGCACGCCGCGCTGCCGTGCCGCTTCCGCAAATATCACCTTGGCGAGCGGCGAGCGGCAAATGTTCCCCAGGCACACGAACAGCACGCCCGTGGTCATGATCCTCCTCTCCCAACCTTGGCGAGCATGCGCCGCCACGCCCCCACCACTTCCTCCGTCATCCCCCGCTCCGGCCCACTGACCGAGCGCGTCAGCAGTTCCGCGCGGCAGGCGCGCAACGGTCGCCGCCCCTCCTCCAGCAGCCCGAAGATCTGCTTCGCGAGCGCCGCGTGATCGCCCGGCGGCGTCAGGCACGCGTGCGCCCCGATGGGCAGCAGCCGCTCCGCCCAGGGCGAGGTGGGCATCATCACCGGCAGCCCCAGAGCCGCTGCACGCGCCACCGCCAGCTTCGTCGAGAACGAGGGTTCGCACAGCGGCTCGTTCTCCGACCACGAGAGCGGCGCGCAGATGCCCAGGTCGCACCCCACCGCGATCAGCGACAGGGGCTCGTCCGTCACGCGCAGACCGTGCAGGTAGCCCCCCTGGTGCACGTGCCGCAGCGCGCGGTCAAACTGCCCGCAGCCGCGCGGCAACACCAGCGTCGCGCGCACGCCCGCGACGTGCAGAATTCCCAGCGCATAAAGCGCCGGCAGGGCGTCGATCGCCGCGGGGGGATCTCCCACCAGCGTGACCAGCAACTCTTCCTCGGCGACGCCCAGGCGGGTGCGCACGGAAGCGCGATCGATCAGCGGCTTGGCGCCGGGCTCCAGCCAGGGAGTCAGGGCCTGCGTCAGCGGGTCGTGCGGCGTCGCGTTGTCGCGCACCTCCAGCACCCCCGCGTGCATGTCCGCGATCATCCAAGTGCTCCGCGGCGTCCTGGGGGCGAGCCGATCGCGCAGCAGCGCAAAGTCTCCCCCCCAGCACTGGATCACGTCCGGCGTCGGGCCGCTGGCGATCACTGCCGCGACCGCCGATGCCGCCAGCTCCGGACGGGAAAAGGGCGGCGCGATGCGCCCGTCCGCCGCGAGCCCCATCGCCGCGGCACGCTCACCCGCGGCGTTGCCGCCGAACACGATCACTCGATGATGCACGTCCGGGGCCGCCGCGACGCAGGCCGTGCACGCCCATACCGCGGCGTCCGCGCCGGTCACGATCCTCCGCGAGCCCTGCGACCAGCGCCCCGGCCGCAGAGAAAGCGCCGGGCGCTCCATGGGACAGCCGGGAAGCACCAGGTGCAGCACGCTCCCCATGCTCCGCGCAGCCGGCGCTGGAGCAGACGCGGGGGCGGCTTCCATCTGGACCTCGGTGCTCACGGGTGCTGATCCCCCATCGGGCCGGATCGTAGATCAGTGCCCCTGCCGGATGCTCTCGCGCGCCTCATGCTCGTAGAAGAGCTGCGCCACCGCCAGCCCCGTCCGCTCCGCCAGCGCGTTCAGCGCGGTGATGCGCTCCGTCGCCGACCGCGGCACGGTGCTCGACGATACCCGCATCGTGACCGTGATCGGGCGGCCCTCCACATCCTCCGGCCACAGCCGCTTCTTCGCGACCGCGTCGATCACCTTCACGTGCGCCCGCGCCTGGGGGCTGAACGTCTGCCCGTCGCTGGAGAGCGTGAAGGCGTCCATCTGCACGTACACCACGATCTCCGCCTCCACGGCACGCCCCAGCGTGCTGATGTCCAGGGGCTGGCCCGCGCTCTCGCGCTGCACGACCTGCATCGGGGCCGTCGCGTCTACCACGTTGGTCAGCACGCGCTCCGAGAGCAGCGCCTGCTGCGCGGCGCGGGCGATGTCCGTCCGCATCGTGCGCCGCATGAGCACGTTGCCGATGTCGTCCACGAAGACGACGGTGGGCCGATCCTTGGGCAGCGTGAACTGCGCGGGCGTCTTCTCCGGCCCCTTCACCAGCACGTAGCCCGCCCCGATGATGTTGCAGCCCGGCAACGCCGCCATCACAACGGCGGCGGCCAGGAACACAAGCGTTCGCGCGATCGTCACGGTCTTCATGCGATTCCTCGGCAGGGTCGGCCTCAATAGGTCGGGTAGTACGGCTCCGGGTGGTCGTACAGCGTCCACGCCGCCCGGTCCACGAAGCGGCGGGCCAGCTCTGTCATCATCGTGGAGGCGGCGATCTGATCCGGCCCGTACCCCTTGCCGTCGGGGAAGCGCACCGAGATCGACTTATGGAAGGCGAACTGCTCGGGGGTGGCGCTGTCCATCTCCAGCACCGCCAGGGTGCCGGAGGCGATGCCGTCCCACTCGTAGGTGTTGCCGGGATCGCGGAGCTGGTACTCGGTCAGCTCGATGAAGATGATCCGCTCCACACCCCCCAGCCCGCGGGCCAGGTCGGTCATCGGGCGTGTGCTCCACGCGGGGTTGTCGTACAGGTACCGCAGCACCTCCGCCGCGGGCACGTACCCCGCCGGCGTGGGCGTGATCTTCCCCGAGGCGAGCCGCTCCGTCACCTTCTCCGTCACGTAGTCCACCAGCGCCGGGTAGTCGGACTGGATGGAGCGGTCGGCGGTGACGACGACCGCGAAGGTGCGCCCCTCCAGGCCGCGGTACTCCGCCTTCACCTCATGGGTGCTTTCCTTCCTGTAGTTCTCGATCGCCCCGCCCACGATCTGGCACCCGGTGAGCGCGGCCAGGCACAGGCACAAGAGCAGCGTCCGCATCACAAACACCTCGCATGGTTGAGGCTACACCGGCCAGGTCAGCCACTTGTACGCCCAGGCCGCCGCCGTCAGCGCCGCCGCGATCCACAAGGCCCGCGGCGTGAGCAGCCGTCCGCAGGTCCGCCCCAGCAGCGAACCGGTCGCGGCCACGTACAAGGCTATCCAAAACCCCGCCGCCGCGCCCACCGCGATCAGGAACCCCATGGGCTGGGCCCTGAACGCCTCCAGCGGCCGCAGATGCACCGCCAGGGCGAAGGCGGTCGTCATGCCGCAGGTGGGGCAGGGAGCGTCGAAGGCCGTGGTCCAGCCGCACACCGGCAGCCCGAGCTGCGTGTGCGTCCCCGCCCCGCGCGGGTCGGGGCTGAGCCCCGCCGCGAGGATGAGCGGCATCAGGCAGCACAGCGCGATCAGCGCCGCGCCGACCCGCTCCCCCAGCGCGGCGCGGGGGGCCTGGGTCCGCGCCTCAGTCAAACCGGAACACGCCCTTTCGGTACCCGTAGAGGTACGCCACCACAGTCGTCGCCAGGAAGAACAGGATGCGGCCCAGCCACAGGGCGCTGTCCGAGGTCTGCGGCGCGATGTTCGAGAACGTCGAGGCCCACGGGTACAGGAAGATGATCTCGACGTCGAACACGAGGAAGACCATCGCGATCAGATAGAACCGCACGTTGAAGCGCTTGCGCGCGGTCCCGACGGGGTTCATGCCCGACTCGTACGTCAGGCCCTTGGTCTTGCCCGCGCGGCTGGGGCCGATGATCGCGGAAAGCACGATGTTCGCCACCGCGAAGACGATCGCCATCAGGATGATGATGAAGACCGGCAGGTAGGAACCCAGGTCCGTGGCGCCGAGCGTCTGGAACGTGATCGGGGTCATGGGAAGGGGATCATACCCATCCCCAACACCCTCCGCCCTGCCATCCCCCCACCACACGCCCCCCGCACTAAGGGGAGGGTCATGAATCCACGCCGTTGCGTCTGTTTGCGGGTCCGCGCGCCGGTCACTAGCTTGTTCTCTTCACCGGGCCGGTTCCGGCCCACTTTCGAAGGAACGATCCATGAAGCTGCTGAAGGAATTCAAAGAATTCGCGATGCGCGGCAACGTCATCGACCTTGCCGTGGGCGTGATCATCGGGGCTGCCTTCGGCAACATCGTCAACTCGCTGGTGAAGGACGTGCTGATGCCCCCCATCGGCCTCATCACCGGCGGGGTGGACTTCAAGGACAAGGTCATCGTCCTCAAGGATGCGGTGGCGGCGGTGAAGGACGAGGCGGGGAACATCGTGACGCCCGAGGCGGCCGCGGTCACGCTCAACTACGGCCTCTTCATCAACGCGGTCATCAACTTCCTCATCATCGCCTGGTGCGTCTTCATCGTCATCAAGGCGGTGAACAAGGCGCTGCCCAAGCCACCTCCCCCGCCGCCCCCGGGCCCGAGCAAGGAGGAGCAGCTCCTCACCGAGATCCGCGACGCCCTGCTGCGGCGGCCGTAACCCAAGCGACATCACTCTTTCCAAGGAGAAGCAGAAAAATGCGCAGGCTGTGCTTTGTTCTGTGCGCCGCGGGCGCGGCGCTTTCGGCCCACGCCGAGACATCCACGCTCTCGTGGGGCTCGGAGACCGTCGAGCTCGTCACCCAACCCACCGCCTCCGCCCCGGCCCCCGACCCCGAGAAGGTCGATGAGCCCAAGGACGAAGACACCTGGTCCTTCCTCAAGGGCTGGACGGGGGGCGTGGAAATCGGCATCACCGGCTCGGAGGGCAACTCCCAGAGCTTCAACATCCACGCCGGGATCAACGGCCAGAGAAAAACCGACCGCCACGACACCAAGGCGAGCCTCTCCTACCTGCGCGCCTCGGCGGACAACGAGGTCACCAAGAACCGCTTCGAGGCGAACGTCCAGAATGACTGGATCTTCGAGAAGGGCTCGCCCTGGCGCTTCTTCGTGAAGGGCGGGTACGAGTACGACGACTTCCAGGACTGGAACCACCGCCTGACGGCGCTGGCCGGCATGGGCTACGCCTTCATCGAGAACGAGCGGACGACGCTGGTGGGCCGCGCGGGCATCGGGCTGCGGCGCGACATCGGCGGTGAGGACAACCGCATCCACCCCGAGGGGCTCCTCGGCGCCGACCTCTCCCACAAGCTCACCGAGCGGCAGCTGCTCACCGCCTCCGCCGAGGTCTACCCCGACTTCCTCAACCTCTCCCACTACCGCGCCAAGGTGAAGGTCGGCTGGGAAATCCTCGTCGATCCCGAGACCAAGATGAGCCTCAAGATCGGCATCGAGGACCGCTTCGACAGCAGCCCCGGCGGCGATAAGAAGCGGAATGACTTGGACTACTTCGCGCTGCTCGTTTGGTCCTACTGACCGTGAGACGGCGATGGGGTGATGCCCACCGTCTTCCCACCAGGGCACCGATGCATGATCCAGGGGTCGGGGCGCTGAGCCTCGACCCTTGTTTTCATTTGCTCGCAGCGCCCTCGCTCACGCTCGGGCTCCCTGTTTCAGCTTGACTTCCTTCGCAGGCTTGCTCCGATCTGCGCCCTCACCTGCTTGAGCATCGCCCGCCCGCCCGGCACGGAGTCGGCATCGATGACGACGGCGTCCTTCCAGAGCGTGGCGGTGGGCGTAAAGCCCATCTCGGCGAGGCGGGCTTCCATGTCGGCCAGGTGTCCCGCGCCATAGAAGAGCGCGATGGAGCGGTGGTTCTCCTTCAGCGCCGCGTCGAGGTCCTTGAAGACCGCCGCGTTGCGCTCGTGCACGATCACGCGCATGAACGCGCCCATGCTCCCCTTCTGAGCCGCCTGCGCCTCCATCAGCTCCTCGGCGTGCGCCAGCGTCTCTACGATCATCGCCTTGAAGAAGAAGGACATCTCGGGGCTCTGGCCCACCATGTTCAGCATCGCGCCGAGGAGCTTGGAGATGAAGGAGGAGCCGTCGAGCATCGTGAAGAGCGCGTCGCCCGAGACTCCCTCCGCGGCGAGTCGCTCCTGCAGCTCGTCCACCGTCATGTCGCTGTTGCGCCACTTCTCGCGGCTGTAGTCGATCGCCGTGAGCTGGAACTCCAGCCCCAGCGCCCGCGCGAGCTGCGCCTGGATGCCCTCTCCTCCCGCCTTTTCTTCCTTCGTGAGCGGCTTCTGGTCCTTGAAGTGCAGGTCCGCCGCGGCTCCCTCTCCCCCCGGCGCGCGGTCCGCGCCCAGCGAGATGATGTCCACGAGCGGCCTGCCATCCTGCTCGATCATGACGATCTGCTGCGGCTCGCCCCAGGCGTCAGTCGCAGCGGCGCGGCCGAGGCGGGCCAGCGAGCCGTGCACGCCATCGAGGGCTTCGTCCAGGCTTTGCGGGTACGACTTGTGCTGCTTGCGGTAGCGGTGCCAGAGCACCGCGAGCACGCGCTGGCGGCTCCTGGTGATCTTCACCTTCGCCGCCTCGTCGGCGTTCTCAAGATCGCTCGCCGTGCCCGCGGGCTTCACGCCCTCGAAGAGGACCAGGTCCTGCGCGTCGAGGAACTGCTGTAAGTCTTCGTAGTACGCTTTGTCGCCGATGTGCGTCACGCCCACGAGGTGGACCGTCGGCGCGTCGGGCTTCTCAAAGGTGCGCACCGCCACCTGGAGCGTGACCTTGCCGCCGTCCTCCGAGTCCTGCACGCGCACGTAGGCGTCGGGCTGCGCCCACGCGGGCACGCCGACGAACAGGAGCGAAAGAGCCGCCCAGAGGCGGAGGGGGCGGGGAAGGCGGGATAGGCGGGACAAGCCGGTGAGGAGCGCGTGCATCGGGAACTTTAGTTCGTGAAGGCGAGCGGCGGTCTGAAAGCCCGCCGCCCTTTCTACGATTCACTTTCAACCGCGATGGCCGATCGCCGCTACATCAACCCCGACTTTCACCTGGAGGAGGAGCCCCTGCGGGCCGAGTTCGAGCGCATGCGGGCGACGCCCGTCGCGCTGCGGCGGCCCGTCGTCATCCTCGGCGGCTGGCACGCCCCCGGGGTCGCCAACTGGAGTCTGGCATCGAAGCTCATCCCCGCCACCAGCGGAAAGGCCGGGGACTTTCTTTCCATCACCTACGCCGCGCGGCTCTCTCTCGCCTCCGCCGCCCGCGCCGCCTTTCACGCGATGCAGGAGCGAGGCCTGCTGGAGCAGGAGCTGGACCTCATCGGCATCTCCATGGGGGGCATCCTCGCGCGAGCGCTGGCGGTGAATCTCTTTTCGTTGGGCGAAATAAAAGCGCGGCGCGTCCTCACGGTGGCGAGCCCCCACCGCGGGGCGAAGATCGCGCGCGTGGTCATCCCCGACGCCGCGGCGTGGGACATGCGCCCCGGCTCTCGCTTTCTTACCGAACTCAACAAGCGCGAGCCCGCGCACGAGCTGCACTGCTACGCGGCCCTGCGCGACTGGTGGATCGGAGCACGCAACACCGCCCCGCCCGGGCTCCACCCCTACTGGGTGGACATTCATCCCGGCCTCGGACGCCTCTGCACGCACTTCGCCATCAACCACGAGAAGCGCGTCATCGCGGACATTGCGCGAAGACTCCGCGCCGAAGAGCCGATCGCCCAACGCCCCAGCGAGCCCCCCATCGACTGATGGTTGGACTTCTCGAGGTTGGACTTTTCAGAGCCCGGACGCTCTGCGCGTACTCACAGCCCCAGAGCGCGGCGCAGCTGCTCCGCAGTCCGCAGGTCGCGCCGGTTGGGGTTCGAGGCCTCGAACCGTTCCAGCGCGCTCCGCAGCGCGTGCTCGCTCATGATGAGGCCCAGCGGCGAGGCCGAGCCGTGGTAAAAGGCCAAGCGCCGCAGAAGCTTCCTGCCCCCCCGCCCCAGCCGCATCGAGCGCGCAAGCGCGAGGAAGGCGTGCTCGTTGACGTCGCCCGCGAGGCGCGAGCGGTAGGCCATCCACGCCCACGTCCCCAGCGCCAGCGCCGCCGCGATACCAAAGACCGCCGGCAGCACCCACACCGGGAACCGCGCGGGCTCCTCGCCAGTGAAAAGCTGCACGGGTTCGAGCGAGCCGAGCATCATCACGCCGCCTCCCCCGCCGTTGCCCCTGCTCCGGTCGCGGCCTCCGCGATCGTCGCCGTGATGGCCCCCGCCCCTGCCGCAACGCCCGCCCCCACGATCATCGTGGAGATCACCGGCGCGGCCGGGCTCTTCCACGCGGCCCGCAGCGCCGCCCCCAGCCGCTGCTCGCACGCCCTCGCCCGCGTCCGCACGCGCTCGTCCTCGTCGTGCCGCGCCAGCTCTCCGATCCGGGCGATGAACTCCGGCAGCTTCTCGCTCAGCGGTGTGCGCGTCGGCGTCGCGAGCACGCGCCCCGCCACCCATACGCCCGCCACCCGGTGCATCGGCCGCTCGTCCATCAGCATGTGCGCCAGCCCCGCGGCGTCCACTCCCCCGCACGCCTCCAGCAGCCCGGCGCGGATCGCGTTCGCCCTCACCCGGTGGTGCGCGTCGCTCTTCAGCTCCACGATCACTTCTTCAAGGCCGGAGAGCTTCCGCGCCGGATCGACGCCGCGCCGCGTCAGCCGCGCGAGGGCCTCCACCGCGTTGGCCCGCACGCGCGCGTCCGCGTGCGCGGTCAGCCGCCGCG
>CALJIV010000005.1 GCA_937974035.1 uncultured Phycisphaerales bacterium | reverse complement strand
ACGGGCATCAAGGTCATCGACCTGCTCTGCCCCTTCGTCCGCGGCGGCAAGATCGGCCTCTTCGGCGGCGCCGGCGTCGGCAAGACCGTCGTGATTCAGGAGATGATCGCCCGCGTCGCCAAGAACTTCGGCGGTTACTCCGTGTTCGCGGGCGTCGGCGAGCGTACCCGCGAGGGCAACGACCTCTGGCGCGAAATGAAGGAGGCCAGCTACACCGATGAGAAGGGCCAGACCGCCCACGTCATCGACAAGGTGGCGATGGTCTTCGGCCAGATGAACGAGCCCCCGGGCTCCCGTCTGCGCGTGGCCCTCTCGGCCCTGACGATGGCGGAAGAGTTCCGCGACGCCTCCGGCAAGGAGACGCTGATGTTCGTGGACAACGTCTTCCGCTTCACCCAGGCGGGTTCGGAAGTGTCGGCCCTCCTCGGCCGCATGCCCAGCGCCGTGGGTTACCAGCCGACGCTCTCGACGGAGATGGGCCAGCTCCAGGAGCGCATCACCTCGACGGCGAAGGGCGCCATCACGTCGGTGCAGGCCATCTACGTGCCCGCCGACGACCTGACCGACCCGGCCCCCTCGACGACCTTCGCCCACCTGGACGCCTTCATCGTGCTCAGCCGCGGCATCGCCGAGAAGGGCATCTACCCCGCCGTGGACCCGCTCGCCTCGACGAGCCGAATCCTCGACCCGCAGATCATCGGCCAGCGGCACTACAACGTCGCGATGCGCGTGCAGCGCATCCTGCAGCGGTACAAGGACCTGCAGGACATCATCGCCATCCTCGGCGTGGACGAGCTTTCCGAAGAGGACAAGCTCACCGTCAACCGCGCCCGCAAGATCGAGCGCTTCCTGTCTCAGCCCTTCCACGTCGCTGAGCAGTTCACCGGCTTCAAGGGCGTGGACTCCCCGCTGGAGAGCACGATCGACAGCTTCGAGCGCCTCTGCAACGGCGAGGGCGACGACCTGCCCGAGGGCGCGTTCATGTACGTCGGCTCCCTCGACGACGCCCGCGCCAAGGCCGCCAAGATGGCCCAGGGCTGATCCTCTTCAACACGCTCACTCACAAGCGCCCGTCACATCGACGGGCGTTTTTCTTTATGCTCCGGCGCTCCCATGCCCATCGCCCCCAAGCGTGACATTCTCAAGCTGCCCGACCCGACCCGCGCGGCACGCAGGAGCCTCGCTCTCTTCCTGCTCCTCGTCCTCGCCTTCGTGCTCTGGGCGTGGATCGGCCCCAAGCTCGTGCGCTCGCACCTCGTCGTGGACGTCGCCGACGCCGCGCACGCCACCGACTGGACCTGCACGTGGACGCAGAGCGCAAGCGGAGAGGTCCACGGCAGCTACCTGGGCGTCGAGCCCGACGCCCCGCGGGTGCTGGAGATCGAAGTCTCCGGAAAGCCCCAGGCGGGTGGCAACACCTTCGACTTCTGGCTCTACGACGTCCGCTCCGACACCGGGCACAAGCCGGACCTCGTCGCGCTGCTCGACCGCGGCCAGAACCCCGACTTCCGCGGCTGGAAGCCCTTCGATCAGGGGCCGGGCATCACGTACTACGGCGCCCGCCCGGGCCGCCTCTCCGTGCCTGTTGAGGGCCGACACGCCCGCCTCGCCATCGCGAAGACTCGCTTCGGCGGCCCGATCAAGGTCTCCTTCCGCGGCTACACCATCGAAGAAAGCTCCTACTCCCCCACCACCGTCGGGGCGACGATCATCGTCCCGCCCATCCTCGCAACGTGGCCGGAGGGAAAGCTGGAGCAGCGCCTGCCCGTCTACCCCCTGCGGGACGTCTCCATTACGTGGAAGGCCGAGCCTGCGGGGCCCGTGTCTTTCTCCGATCCTCGCGTCGAGTTCCGCATCGGAAAGTGCACGCTCTTCCGCCGCGCGCTGACTCCCGGCGGACCGGAGCTGACGCCCGCGGGAGAAGGCCGCTGGCAGAGCGCTGGGGAAAAGCTTGAGCTGGAGGGCGACTTCCGACCCGGCGCGCTGGTCTACGTCGCGGGCGTGCTGGCGGTGTATGTGCTGCTGCTGGCGCTGGCCGGGGCAGTGTTGGTCCTGCGCCGGGTGCTGCCGAGGGTGGCTTCGAGCCGGTGTACACCTCCGCTGCTGGCAGCATTGCTCGTGATCGTGGTCCACGCGGCGGTGGCGATGCACGTGCCGGTGCAGATCACCTCCGACGGCATGGATTACCTGGACGCCGCGGACCACCTGGCCCGCACGGGCACCTTCGAGCGCTTCCCGCTCTACAAGGCGCCGGGCCTGAGCGTGCTGATCGCGGGGGCGATGGTCGCGTGCGACGACTTCCTCGGCGCCTTCGCGTGGATGCAGGCGGGGCTGGCGGTGCTGATGAGCCTCGCGGCTTATGCGCTGGTCCGCGCCCGCGCCGGACGGGGCTGGGCGATCGCCGCGGGGGTGGTCGTCGGGATTCACCCCTCGCTGATTACGTACGAGACGCACCTGCTCCGCGAGCTGCCCTCGGCGGCGGTCATGACGATCCTCTCGCTGGCGATCATCCGCGTGCGCGACGGTCTGGCGAAGGGAGACCGCGACGCGATTCGCTGCTCCTGGTGGTGGACGATTGCTCTGGCGCTGCTCTGCGCCGCGGGCGCGTACCTGCGCGAGAACCTGCAGGTCCTCGTGCCCCTCGTGCCGCTGATCCTGCTGCTGCCCGGCGCGGGCACGTGGAAGCAGCGCGCCCTGCGCGCGGCGACGGTGCTGGTACTCAGCTTCGCCTGCCTGACTCCCCGCGGCATGGTGCTGTACAGGGTCTACGGCACCTTCAGCATGGTCTCGCCCAAGATTCAGGGCAACCGGCTGCTGGCGTCGTGGGTCAACCTCATCGCCGACGCCAACGACCCGGCGCTGCTCACACGCGAGCAGTACGTCGAGCTGCGCGGCTCCGACCTCGCCAGCCCCCTGAGCGATTACGACTTCTCGGGGTGGGTGCTGCGCAAGAGCCGGCTTTCCAAGCCCGCGCGCAGCGAGTCGGGGGACTGGATCACCAGCGAGGAGGTGGCGAAGGACTTCCTCGACGAGACCACCGCCCGCGCCCCGCTGCGGGCGCTGGGCACCTCCATCCGCGCCTTCGCCAGCCAGCTCGGCCTGTGGAACATCCAGACCGGACGCATGAAGACCTACGCCGCGTCTGACGAGTTCTACTCCTCCGCCCTCCGCGGCGAGCGCGTGCCCTTCGCCACCAACTACTCACCCGGCACGCTGACCGTGCTCAACGCCGACCGCATGAAGGCCAACGCCGCGGCGATTCAGGACGTGATCACACGCTCGCGGCGCAGCATCAGGTTCCTGGAGGACCGCCCCGCGACGCGCCTGTTCAACGAGTGGTTCTACGCCTTCCGGGCCGTGCGGCCGATCGCGTCGTGGCTCTTCCTGGCGGGCGTGCTGATCGCGCTGCTGCGGCGCGACGTGGCCCTGGCGGGCATCGGCGCGATCGTGCTGCTCTCCACCTTCGGCGCGGCATTCGTCGTCGGGACGCCCACCGACCGCTTCGGCGTCCCCTTCATCCCACTGATCTGGTGCATCGGCCTGATCGCCGCGGCTCACTTCGCCCACCGGAGGAGCTGCGCTACGAGCGCTCGAGCCACGCCTTGAGCGCGGGCAGCTCGCAGGCGAAGACCTCGCGGAAGTAGAGCGCCAGCAGGCGCGTGGCGCGGTCCACCGCGCCCTCGTCCCCGTCGGGCGGTGAGCCCGCCGCGAGAGCGCGGAGCAGGTCCACCGTCTCCGCACGCACCCGCCACACCCCCGGCGCGGCCCCGTGATCGTCCCGCGTCAGCCCGCCGAGACGGGCGCTGAAGGCGTAGGAGCGCGCGGGCTCCAGGTCGCCGCCCGTGGAGACATCCCGTGCCAGCTCGGGCCGGTGTCCGGTTTCGTCGAGGGCCTTCCAGATCACGCGCAGCAGCGCCCGGCGGTCGGCGGCGGGCTCGCCCAGCGACCGCAGCCCTTCGACCAGCGCGTCGTAGAGCCCCGGGTGCGGGTCGCGCTCGCTGAGCGAGCGCTGCACCACGTCGAGCATTCCCATGCCCGCGTAAAAGGCCGAGAGCGAACGCCTCGCGGCGGGGAAGGTTTCCAGCAGGTCCCACGCGGCCAGCAGCGTCAGGCCGTCGGTGGGCTTGGAGGAGGAGATCACCTCCGCGCGGGTCATGATCTCGATGCCGCCCGAGAAGCGGGCGTTCTCACGCTTCGCGCCCTTGGCGATGCCGCGGATGATGCCCTGCCCGCGCGTGAAGATCGAGACGGTCTGGCTCGTCTCGGACCAGTCCCACTGCCGGATGCACACGCCCTCGTCCGTGACCATCGCCACGCCCGGAGGGTACGCCGTACGCCGACCGCCGCGGCCCGAAAGGGTCGGGCAGCGGCGGCGGCTGTGTGGGGCTCAGTGCGCCTTGGCGCTGATCGTGAGCACGATGCCGAGCATGACCATGACGCAGCGGATCATGTTGCCGAAGACCGGCCCCCAGTGGTCCACCGAGTGCGTCCACGCCAGGAAGCTCAGGTCGCGTGAGACCAGCGGCCCCACGAACAGCACGATGCCGAGGAAGATCAGGAGAATCCCGAGGCGTCGCATGATGGCGGTGCTCCTTCACGCGGGGATGCCGCTGATGTGAACATACGAAACGCTTGCCGCCGATGCAGCCAAAGCGCGCCAAGCTGCGTCCGATAGCGTCAGGTGCGCCCGAACAGCTTCTCAAGCTCGCGGATGGTGAGCCGGATGCTCGTGGGCCTGCCGTGAGGGCAGTTGCTGGAGCGCTCGACCTCGGCGCGGAGCTTGACCAGTTCGGCCAGCTCCAGCTCGCTCATGCGGTCGCCCGCTTTCACCGCCGCCTTGCAGGCCATCATGTCGAGCACTTCGCGCAGGGCGGCCTCGTGCGCGTCCTTCTCCGCGCCCGGGCGCGGCCGCAGCAGCCCGCCGTCGGCCTTGTCCAGCAGCTCCTGCATGAACTCGACGGGGTCCACGTTGCGGTCAAAGAGGAAACTCGGAAAGGCATTGACGCCCACGCTCGTCTTGCCCAGGGGCGTGACGCTGACGCCGATCCGGTCCAGAAGCGGCCCCAGCTCCGCGAGGCGGTCGATCTGCGAGGGCGTGACCTCCACGACAACGGGTGCGAGAAGCTGCTGGCTTTCCAGCTGACCCGCCGAGACGCGGTTCAGCAGGTACTCAAACATCACGCGCTCGTGCAGCGCGTGCTGGTCGATGATGACCACGCCCTGCTCATCCTGCGTCACCAGGTAGCTGTTGTGGACCTGGAGCACGCGGTCCACGGGCTTGACCTCAAAGCGTGCAGGCTCAGGCGAGGGGGGAGCAGGCGGAGGCTGCACCGCTTCCTTCACAGCCTCATAAGAGATCGGCTGCGTGCCTGCGCCCTGCGGACGCTTGAAAAAGTCCACGAACCGCGAAAGCGAAGCCCCAGGCGCCTCCGCGGGCAGCCCCGGGCCGGGCAGCGACGGATCCGCCATCGCCGGCGGCGCGGCGGGCCGGAACGCAGGCGTGATCGACGGCGTCAGGTCCGCCGCGCGCAGCGCCTCGCGGACGGAACGCAGCACCACGGAGTGCACCAGCGAGCCGTCGCGGAAGCGCACCTCGGCCTTGGCCGGGTGAACGTTCACGTCCACGCCCGCGGGTGAAAGCTCCAGCATCAGCACCGCGGTGGGATACCGGGAGGGATCGATCAGGCCGCGGTACGCCTCTGCGAGGGCGTGCTGGATGGTGCGGTCGCGCACGCACCGCCCGTTGACGAAGACGTACTGGTGCTTGTTCGTGCCGCGGGTGATGCTCGGCAGGCCTACGAGCCCCCACATCGCCACACCGCGGCTGTCGTCAAACTCGTCGGCGTGGACCTCCAGAAGCTGGCTTTCCAACTCCTTCCCCAGCACGCCCAGCGCCCGCTGACGGGGCGATTCGCCGGGCGGAAAGTCCATCACGACGCGACCATCGCACGAAGCGCGAAACCCGATCGCCGGGTGCGCCATCGCGAGCTGCCGCAGCACTTCCAGGCAGCGCTCCTGCTCCGTGCCCACGGTGCGGAGAAACTTGCGACGCGCGGGCGTGTTGTAGAACAGGTTGCGCACCGTGACGCAGGTGCCGATCGGCCCCGCCGCGGGCTTTACCGCGGCATCAGGACCGCCGCCCTTGTCCCAATCCACCTCGATCATCGCGGCTCCGGACTGCTCGGCGGTGCGCGAGCGGATGGAAAGACGCGAGACGGAGGCGATGGAGGCGAGGGCCTCGCCGCGGAAGCCGAGCGTGGCGACCTGCTCCAGGTCCTCCGCGGAGACAATCTTACTGGTGGCGTGCGGGGCGATGGCGAGTGGCAGGTCTTCCTGCGGAATGCCGTGGCCGTCATCCGTGACGCGGACGAGCTCGATGCCGCCCTGCTCGAGTTCGACGGTGATCCGCGTCGAACCCGCGTCGACGGCGTTCTCCACCAGTTCCTTGACGACCGAGGCGGGACGCTCGACGACCTCGCCCGCGGCGATCTGGTTCGCCACGAGCGTTGAAAGCGGACGGATGCGTCGGGTCGCGGCCTGGGTCACGGGGGTGAGTGTAAGGCCGTTGCGAGGCCCTGCGACGCGGAGTTTTCCCTGCACAAGCGACAAACGCTCACCAACGGCCGGGGGAGCTCATACAGTGCCGCATGAGCACGCAGACCACCCCCGTTCCGTCCCTCCGGGGAGAGCCGGGCCTCGAGCCGCTGCACGTAGCGGGCCGGACGTTCCACAGCCGCCTGTTCGTGGGCACGGGCAAGTACGCCTCATACGAGCTGATGCAGAAGGCGCTGGACGCCAGCGGCTGCGAGGTGGTCACGGTCGCGGTGCGGCGCGAGCGGCTGTACAACGCCGAGGGCAAAAGCCTGCTGGAGTACATCGACCTCTCGCGGTACACGATCCTGCCGAACACGGCGGGGTGCTTCAACGCCGCGGACGCGATTCGCGTGGCGCGCCTGGGGCGTGACATCCTCGAACAGCTCGGCAACCCGGGGGCGTCGTGGGTGAAGCTGGAAGTGCTGGGCGACACGCGCACGCTTCTGCCCGACCCCGTGGGCACGATCGAAGCGACGCGCGAGCTGGTGAAGGACGGGTTCCAGGTGCTGGCGTACACCAGCGACGACCCGATCGCGGCGCTGCGGATCAAGGAGGCCGGTGCGGCGAGCGTGATGCCCGCGGGCAGCCCCATCGGCAGCGGCCAGGGCGTGCTCAACCGCGCCAACATCGCCCTCTGCCTGGAACTGCTGCGGCAGAATGATCCTTCGTACCCCGTGATCGTCGATGCGGGCGTGGGCTCGGCGAGCGACGTGAGCATCGCCATGGAGCTGGGGGCCGACGGCGTGCTGCTCAACACGGCGGTGGCCCATGCCTCCGACCCCGTGATGATGGCGCACGCCATGCGCCACGCCTGGGCCGCGGGACGGCAGAGCTACCTCGCCGGACGCATCCCGCGGCGGCGCTACGCGAGCGCGAGCAGCCCTTGGGAGGGGGTGATCGGCGCGTCGATCCCCGGCGAGTGAGCGGGGGCGTGCGTGCCTTGAGCGCCGTGTCGCACCTCGCTCTTTGGGCGGGTGTGTACGTCGGCGCGGGCGTGGTGTATGCCGCGCAGGTGGCGGGACTCTGGACAACGTGGGATCGCCGGCACTGGATCGTGCTGGCGTACGCCACGCTCACGTCGATGGGTGTGTATCTGCTGGACCGGGTGAAGCTGCGCGATGCATGGCTGGACCCGGCGGACCGAGCCGCACACCCGGACCGATTCACATTCCTTGCAGAACGATCGAAACTGGTGCGCACGCTCGCGGCGGCGCTGCTCATCGGCGCGGCGGCGCTGGGATGGGGAATCTCGCCACTGACGGGAGCGGCAACGGTGCTGGCGTGCGTCGGCGTGCTGGCGTACGCGGGCCTGCCGCGACGGGGGCGGGCGAGAATCAAGGATGTCCTGCTGCTCAAGAACGCCTTTGTCGCGGCGGGGATCACGGGCTTTGCGCAGGTGCTGGCGCTCGCGGGCACGCCCGGAGGACCTCGGGAGTGGTGGGATCGATGCGCGGCTCACGCCGCGGCGATTGCATTGGCGGCGGGCACGCTCATGGCGAGGGTCTTCGCCGACGCGGCCCTGTGCGACCTCGACGATGAACGCTCCGACCGCGACCACGGCACGGTCACGCTGCCGACGACGCTGGGCCGTTCGCGGGCGTGGATGCTGGGGTTGATTCTGCGGCTTTTCTGTGCGGGCGTGCTGCTTGCCGTGCCGCTGGGGCCGGGGCCGGCGCGGTGGACGTGGGCAGCGGTCACGGCGGTGACGAGCGTAGCGGTGTGGGCCTGGCACCCTCGCCGCGTGCGGGACATCGTGGACGCCCGGTTCGGCGTGGAAGCCGCCGTCGTGTCGGCGGTGCTGTGGGCGTGTGCTAATCAACTTGCCGCAGGAGCTTGAGTTCCTCGGCGTTGATGAGGTGCAGGCGGAGCATGGCAAGGGCCATCTTCGCCGACCAGTCGCGCACGGAATCGCGGTCGCCGGTCATCAGGAACTGACGAACGTCCGTCGTGGTCTTGCCCTTGGCGGAAAGACGCGAGCAGCGGGCGATGAAGACCGTGCCGACGGGCTTGGCGGGTCTTCCGCCCTGCGCGGGCACCGCGCCGCCGGGGCCGGCGATGCCCGTCACGGCAAGGCAGTGCTCCACGTTGAGCCGGTCCAGCCCCCCCATCGCCAGCGCGACCGCGCACTCGCGGCTGACCGCGCCGGGGCCGTCGGGCCCCAGGATCGCCGCGTCCACACCCGCGAGCGACTGCTTGAGCGTGTTGGAGTACGTGACCAGGCCGCCCATAAAGACCTGAGAGGAACCGGCGACCTGCGTGATCATCTCGCCGAGGCCGCCGCCGGTGCAGGACTCCACGGTGCCCAGGCGCTCGCCCCGATCGCGCAGCATCTTCACCACGACGCCGGGAAGTGTGTCATCCCCCGAGCCGAAGACGTATTGCCCGGCGCGGACGCGCACCTCGCGCATCGCGTGCTCGATGCGGTCGTTGGCCTCGTAGGGAGGCAGCGGGCCTTCGTAGCGAAGTCGAACGCTGACGATGCCGCCGGAGGCGGTGGTGCCCACCAGCACGCCGCTCTCGGTCTCTCGCTTCATCAGCGGGCCGAGCAGCGCGGCAAGGTCGCTCTCGCCGATGCCGACGGTGTGCAGCACGCGCGTCGCCACCGTGCGGCCCGGAGGCGGACGCAAGCGCGGAGCCACGTGGGACTCGAACATCGGGATCATTTCCCGCGGCGGGCCGGGCAGGCAGAACACGTCTGCCTCCCCCACCATTCCCGCAAGGCCCGGCGCCGTGCCGTGGAGATTCGGCAGCGTGATCGCGCGGCTGGGGCGCTGCGCCTGCACGCGGTTGAGCGGGGACATAGGACGGTTCCTGGCGGTGAACCAGGCCTCCACCTGCGCCAGAGCGAGGGGGTCTTCCACGAGCACGTCGCCCATCGCCTCGGCGAGCGCGGGACGGGTGAGGTCGTCGAGGGTGGGGCCGAGCCCGCCGGTGACGATGACCAGGGGCGTCGTCTGCGCCAGCCGCCGGATCGCGCCGGTCAGAGCCGCCTGATCGTCGGGGACGGTGAGGTGCTCGACCGTGATGATGCCCGCGCTGGTGAGCCGGTCGGCGAGCCAGCGGGAGTTGGTGTTGAGCGTCTGCCCCAGCGTGAGCTCGTCGCCCACAGAGATGATGGCGGCTCGCTCGTGAGGGCCGGCATCGGGTCGGATTGGCTCAGACGCGGACATAGGTGTAGAGCGTAGCGAATCGTGCAAGAGGCTATCCCTGTGCTTCGCGCTGCTTCTGGGCCTCGATGGCGGCGCGGAACGCGGCTTCCTCCTCCGGCGGCAGGACGCGCCGGAACAGGAACGGGTTGAGGTTGTAATGGATGGAGAAGGGCCGCAGATCGCACGCCCCCTCGGGCCAGTCTCGCAAGTGCTCGATCATCGCGGAGACGTTGCTGGTCCCCACGCCGATGAAGTGGTCGCACCGTGCGGCCAGGTACATATCCACCAGAACCTCGATGCCCAGCCGGGTGCGGCTCTCCTGCTCGGTGTAGTGCAGCCCCTTGGCGGTCGTGGTGCGGAGGCAGTCGGTGGTGATGAGGCGGTCCCCGTAGCGCTGGGCGTACTCGGCTCGGAGCTTGGCGTCGTCGGTCAGCAGGAAGACCTTGGCCCCCGGGCGAGCCTGGAGCTGGGCGTCCACGAGCGCGGGGGTCTGCTTGTTGCGCTCGAAGAGCTCCGGGTCCTCGACGGGCTTGTCCCCGCCGCGGGCGTGGACGGCGATGACCGGCCCGGTGAAGTGCTCGCGGGCGAAGGCTTCGACGCGGTCGAGAACTTCGCGCGTGGGGCGGAGGTACTTCTGCACGATCATGCGGTAGATCTGTCGCATGTCCTTGCCGACGTAGGGAGAGCCGGGGCGGATCCACGCTTGCAGATTCGCGATGGCGATGTGCATGTCGGAGACGGCAACGTCTTCCCGACGGTTGAAGAAGAACAAACCGGCCATGCGCGCCCAGGTCCCGGCCATCTTGTTGACTTCCGCGTCCCGGAGGTTGCCGTCGTTCCACTTGGGCGGGAAGTAGGACAGCCCCTTGCCGATCAGGTCGTCGATGGTGACCTTGGAAACCGGCTCGAAGAAGCGGGACCAGGCGTTGTCGTCGGGAGGGTCGCGGAAAAGGCTGCCCTCGCCCCAGTGAACGACGGGAATGCGGCCGGTCATCTCGGCCAGCAGCAGGCCGCCCAGCACATGGTCCAGGTCGGAACAGAATCCGCAGCCCCACGCCTTGATGACCAGGTAGCGCTTGCGGCCGTCGGGACGGATCAGCGCCTGCTCGCGGGCCCCCTTGCGGGCGGCTTCGAGGGCGTTCTTGATGTTGGGATCCGCCCGGTCCAGCAACTGGGCCTCGGTCAGCAGCGGGATGGCCCGCTTGAACTCACCGACACTGACCGCCACCAGCCCCTGGAGCAGGAGCACGATGGGGCTTCGGTGGCCCAGGCGGAGCAGGGTGTCGCAAAGAACGTCCGTCAGCGCGATGTTTCCCTCGCGGTAGGCGCTTACGGCTTCGGAGATATAGGCGTTGGGGTCGATCTGCACGGTCACTCCTGGGCGGGACTGTACACGAGGGTTGGCGGGAGCGTGTGGGCAGGCTACGATCCCCGCCCAGGGGCGCATAGCTCAGTTGGCTAGAGCGCGGCTGTCACATAGCCGAGGTCACAGGTTCGAGTCCTGTTGCGCCCACTTCAAGCGGTTTGCCCCCCAACAGGGGCCCCACGGCCGGAGTGGCGTAATGGCAGCCGCGGCGGATTCAAAATCCGCTTCCCGAAAGGGAGTGTGGGTTCAAGTCCCTCCTCCGGCATTCGGCGGCAGCGTCGGAAGGAAAGGCTGGACCAACGCGGCGGGCGGACTAAACTCCCCTCCCGCAAAGGGGGTGGTGACGGGCCGGAGCCTGTCGCGCCCGAGCGTCCAATGTACAGGCGCCGCCACTTAGCAAGGCCCTGGGGCTGGGTTCCCAGGGCGGAAGGATGAAAGCACATGGCCGAGAATCAGCCCGAAACCAAGCAGGTCCAGCTCCGCATCGATGAGTCGAAGATGACTTCGACCTACGCGAACACCATCCGCACCTCCACGACTCAGGACGAGGTGGTGCTCGACTTCGGCATGAACCTGCCCATCCCCGGCCCCGATAACAACCCCGTGCTGGTCTTCAACGTGGGCAGCCGCGTGGTGATGAACTGGCAGGGCGCCAAGCGTCTGGCGATCAGCCTGGGCCAGGTCGTGCGGCAGTACGAGGAGCGCAATGGCGAGATCAACATCTCCGGCCAGCCCAAGGGCGGCCCGCGCCTGAGCCAGTAAGCCGGCACAGCCGACAGCATCTATCCTCCGGGCACCCGCCGGGTGTCCACGGAGCCGAACAAACGGCCCCGCGCCACGTGGCGCGGGGCTTGTCTTTTTGGAGTCGTGCATGACCGGCGAGGAACGAGCGACAGGGCACATGGCGGCTCAGCCCAACCTCTGGCTCGCCGGGCGGCGGCTCGCGGTGATCGACGTGGGCAGCAACAGCATCCGGCTGCTCGCAGTTGAGCTGGTGGACGAGCGCACCTGGCACCCCATCGCCCAGGAACGCGCCATGACGCGCCTGGCCCACGGCCTGGACGAACGCGGAGTGCTCCTGCCCGAGGCAATGGCCCAGTCCGTGGAGGCCATCGGCCGCTTCCGGGAAGTGGCGGAACGAATGGGGGCTGTGCGCACGCGCGCGTTCGCGACCGCAGCGGTGCGCGAGGCGAAGAACCGGGACGACTTTGTCTCCCTCGTCCGTGAGCGCACGGGCGTGAAGCTGGAAATCGTGAGCGCCAGGGAAGAGGGACGACTGACGCACCGCAGCGCCGCGAGGGTGTTCGACCTGTCACGAGGCACCGCGGCCGTGGTGGACATCGGCGGCGGCAGCATGGAGGTGGTGATCAGCCGCAACGGAGTGATCACCGAAAACAGCTCCATGCCCCTGGGCGCGGTGCTGCTGACGGAGCACTTCGGCGGCCCGGAAGCAGCGAGCGGGCCCGAGTACAAGAAAATGCGCACATACGTGGAGCGCCAGATCCGCAGGCGCGTGCGCGAGCTCGACAAGCCCCCCACCATCGTCGTCGGCTGCGGCGGGACGTGCACCACCCTGCTGACGCTCGCCGCGGCGGCCCGTGGGATGATGATCGACCGCAACTCTCCGGCGCTGGCCTCGCTGGGCCCTGTGCCTCGGGCGCAGCTCCGGACAATCCTCGATGACCTGCGCGCGCTGACGCTGGAACAGCGCCTCCGCGTGCCGGGGCTGCCGAGCGACCGGGCCGACATCGCGGTGGCCGGGCTCACGGCGGTTGAGCGTCTGCTGACGCACTTGGGGGCGGATTCCATCGCCGTACACCCCGGCGGGTTCCGCGAGGGGCTGATCCTGAGCCTCATCGATCAGGAAATCGCCGCCCGCAAGGGGCGAAAGTCGGACACGCCCGACGGCGCGATGGTTGAAGCGGCCCGGACCTTCGCGGAGCGGTGCGGGTACGAGCACGCGCACTGCGAGCACGTAGCAAAGCTTGCGCTGTCGCTGTACGACCAGCTTCTCGGGACGCCGCTGGTCCCGGCATTGGGAACGACGGCGCACGAGCGGGCGATCCTCGAATCCGCGGCTTTGCTCCACGACGTGGGCACGATGGTCGAGTACAAACGCCACCACAAGCACACGCAGACGATCGTCCTGCACGCCGACCTTCCCGGCTGGAGCCCGCGGCAGGTGGAAGTGCTCGCGCAGGTCGCCCGCTATCACCGGCGCGCGGCCCCCAAGGCCGGGCACCGCGCCTTCGCCGCCCTGACGCTGCCTGAGCAGGCGGTGGTCCGCAGGCTGGCAGGGATTCTCCGAGTCGCGGATGGACTCGACCGCTCCCACCGGCAGGCGGTGCGGAGCGTGAACGTGCGCCCCGCGGGCGAAAGCGTGACGCTCGGCGTGGATTCGGCGGAGGCCGTGCCAACCGATATCGAGGGCGCGCGGGAGAAGTCAGACCTACTTGCGGCGGTTCTGGGACGCTCGGTGCAGGTCATCCCCGCAACGGACGTGCAGGTGTAAAAGGGACGCACCCAGGGGTTTGGCCGCAACCGCTCAGCCGCGCGGGGCGGACCACTTGGTTGCGTAGAGTTAGGGGCAGGGGGCACCCCCCGAAAGATGGGGAGCAGGCAGCCGCGGCGGCGGCTCATGCGCCCCTCCCGACGCAAGGAAGCCAAGCGCGCATGTCCACCGGCCCATCGACCGAACCCTTGGTGGAAGCCTCCCACCGCGCGGAGCCCGCGGTGTCCGGCCCCCCGCCGCAGAACGACGCCCTGCGCGACCTGCAGGCGTTTTTGATGCACCTGTTGCGGGCGCAGTGTGCGCTGGTCGGCGCGCTGGGCGGGGCGGTGTTCCTGGCCTCGGGCGCGGCGCGCAAGCCCGGGCTCGTGGCGCAGCACCAGGCGACGGAGGACGCGGTCCCTCTTCTGCAGCCGAGCGTGATCGCACGGATGGAGCGGCTCGCGGGGGAGCTGTGCATCGCGGAGGCGGAGCCCGGCAAGACGCCCGGGGGCCGCATCGACACCGTGGCCGTGCCGCGGCCTGGGTCGGGGCTGTACGGCGAAGAGGTCCGGCAACGGCTGCTCGCCGCGCCGCTCTGCGCGGATGGTCGCGTGGAGGGGGCGTGCGTGCTGGCGGTGCGGGCGCGTCCCGGCGCGGGGGATGAAGAAGCCCTGCGCACGCTGATGCTGAGCACGGCGCAGTTCGAGGCGTACCTGTGGAAGCAGCAGGCGCTGGCCGAGGCCCGGCGGACGCTGATGCTGCGCGAGACGCTCGAACTGCTGGACATGTCCCAGCAGGGGCAGAGCGCTGGCACGATGGGCGCGATCATGTGCAACGAGCTGCAGCGGCGGTTCGGGTGCACGCGCGTGTCCATCGGGCTCGTTCACCGCGAGCTGATCCGGCTGGAGGCGGTGACGGGCGCGGACCAGATCGACCGCACCGCGGCGGCGGTGCAGGCCCTCGAAGATGTCATGGAGGAATGCGCCTCGCAGGACGCGGAGGTGGTCTACCCCCCGCTCAGCGAGCACGAGATGGACCCGGCGCAGCGGCGCGTGACGCGGGCGCACGCCGAGCTCTCCCGCCGCTTCGGGCCTTCCGCGATCCTCAGCCTGCCCCTGCGCGTGGAAGGCGCGCTGGTGGGCGTCGTGGTGCTGGAGCGCGATCAGGCGGACCCGTTCCCCGCGGGGGCGGTGCCGCTGCTGAGGCTGGTGGCCGAGACCATCGGCCCCGCCCTGTGGACCCGGCGACTGGCGGACCGGGGCGTGCTCGCCGTGACGCGCGACCGGCTGCTCGACCTCGGCGAAGCGCTGCTGGGCCCGCGCCACACCGGCGTGAAGCTCGTGGCCCTGCTGCTCGCCGCGGTCTTCGTGCTCGCGGCGGCGGTGCCCGTGCCCTCGCGCGTCAAGGCCTCGGCGGAGGTGCAGGCCAAGCAGACGCGCACGATCGTCGCGCCCTTCACCGGCTATCTCGAGTCCGTCAGCGTCAAGCCCGGCGACCGCGTCGCGGCGGGGCAGGTGCTCGCGACGATGGACACGACGGACCTGCGCCTGCAGATCGCGGAGACGGAAGCCCGCGTCGAATCCCTCACCGTGCAGGCCAACGAGGCGCTGCAGAAGCTGGACAACGCCCGCGCACGCGGCATCCAGTCGCAGGTGGACGAGGCCGCGGCTCAGCTCGCGCTGCTTCGCGAGCACCTGGCCCGCGCGGAGATTCGCTCCCCCATCGACGGCTTCATCGGTCGCGGCGAGCTGGACGCCTTCATCCGCGCCCGCGTCGACCCGACGCAGCCGCTCTTCGAAGTCATCAGCAGCGAGCACCGCGCCGTGGCCTTCATCGACGAGGCGGACGCCCAGCGCGTGCGTGAGGGGATGGAAGGAAACCTCGTGATCCGTGCGCGGCCGGGCGACAAGATTCCGGTGAAGGTGGTGCGCATCAACCCCGCCGCGGAAGTGGTGCGCAGCAAGAACGTGTACCAGGCGGAGGTCGAGCTGGCCGGGGGCGGCGCGGAGTGGCTGCGGCCCGGCATGACAGGCACGATCAAGCTCAACGACGGGTACAGCACGACGCTGGCGATCGTGCTGCGGCCGGTGGTGGATGAAGTCCGTATGCGGATGTGGTGGTGAGGCGCATGCTGGAACTGCTCCGCCAGAACGTCGCAGGCACGTTCAGCGACTTGTGGTACCGGGTCGGCCCCACGCGGCCGCGCCTTTCGCCGCACGCACAGGTCATCCGCCAGAAGTTCGGTCGGCACACGGCGTACATCGTCGAGGACCCGGCCGGGGGCCAGTTCTACAGGCTTTCAGAGTCGGCGTACTTCTTCGTGGGGCTGCTCGACGGCCGGCGCACGGTGAACGACGCGTGGGAGGCGTGCAACGCCCAGCTCGGCGACGACGCCCCCACGCAGCGCGAGTGTGTCGAGCTCCTGAGCAAGCTGCAGCTCTTCGGGCTGCTCACAGGCGATCTTCCCCTCGCGGCGGACATGATCGAGCTGCGCCGGCGCGAGGCGGCGAAGCTCCGCATCCAGCAGCGCACCGGGCGCGGCGTCTCCATGACGATCCCGCTGCTCAACCCGGAAGCGTGGCTGGAGCGCTGGAAGCACATCATCACGCCCCTCTTCTCGCGCTGGGGAGCGCTGCTGTGGCTGGCGGTGGTCGGCTTTGCGCTGATCCGCGTCATCATGCGGCGCGATGCCCTGGGGGATTCGCTGAACAACCTGCTCGACCCCACCAACCTTGTCTGGATGAGCGTGGTGTTCATCGTGCTGCGCGCGTGGCACGAGCTTGGGCACGCCGCGGCGTGCAAGGCGATGGGCGGGCGATGCACCGAGGTCGGGCTGATGCTCGTGGCCGTGGTGCTGCCCTTCCCCTACTGCGACACCTCGTCGGCCTGGCGGATGCCGGAGGTATGGAAGCGGGTGCTCGTCTCCTCGGGCGGGGTGATCTTCGAGACGTTCCTCGCAGCCCTCGCGGCGATCGCGTGGTCGTTCATGGGGCGGGAGGACTCCGGCCTGGTCCGGACGCTCCTCTTCAACACCATGATCATCTCCAGCGTGACCACGCTGGCCTTCAACCTCAACCCGCTGCTGCGATACGACGGGTACTACATCCTTTCCGACCTGACGGGCACGCCCAACCTCGCCCAGCGCTCGATGGAGTTGATCAAGTACCTGTTCACGAAGCTGCTGTACAAGGTCGGAGGCCGTCCGCCCGCCGTGCGCTCGCGGGGCGAGTTCTGGATTCTGCTCCTCTTCGGCCTGCTTTCCTGGCCCTACCGCATGCTGATCGTGTTCGGGATCGTGATGATCCTCTGGAGCGATCAACGATACCTGACGCTGGGCGCGGTCATAGCGGTCGTCGGGGTGGCGATGTGGTTCGTCTGGCCTCTGCTCAAGTCGATCGGGTATCTGCTCACCAGCCCCGCGCTTATCGGCCGGCGCACACGGGCCGTCACCGTCACGGTCGCCCTCTTCGGCGGCATCTTCGCCCTGATCGGCCTGATTCCGATGCCCGCGGCGGGGTACGCCACGGGCACGATCGAGCCGCAGGTCATCGAGCCCCTGCGTCCCGCAGAAGACGGCTTTATCGAACAGGTTCACGTCCGACCCGGCGAGCGTGTGCGCAAGGGCGACCCGATCATCACCTTGTACAACGGCGAGATCATGGCGCAGCTCGCCGCGGCACGGGCGAGCGTGGAGGGCGCGAGGGTGGAGCTCGACGCCTCGATGGGCAGCACCCACACCAACCGCGTGCTCGCCGAATCCCGCCTGCGGCAGCTTGAGCTGGCGCTCGCCCGCGCCGAGGAGCGCGCCGAAGCCCTCATCATCCGCGCAGGGGCGGACGGGTACGTGGTGCCCGCCGTGGGCCTCGGCACCGACATGGACCGGCTCGTCGGCGGGTTCTTCACCAAGGGCTCTCTGCTGGGCGTGGTGGCGAGCACCGACCGGCTGCTGGTGCGCTGCATCGTCCCCGACCGCGACGAGGGGTACATCTTCCGCGGCAGACTGGGCGACGAGATCGAAGGCGTGCAGGCGAGCGTGCGCGTCCGCGGCAGGGCCGGGGACGAAATCAGCGCCGTGGTCACGCGCCACGCCCCCGCCGGATCGCGCCGCATCGCCAGCGAAAGCCTGACCAACCGCGCCGGCGGCGAAATCGTGCTCGACCCCTCCGATCCGGAAGGCGGCTCAACCGTCGCCCCCCACTGGCTGGTGGAGGTGGAGCCGCGGCTGGGGCCGGATGACGACATCAGCGCCTGGAGGCCGGGACTGCGCGCCCGCGTGCGGTTCGGCGTGCCCCCCGAGCCGCTGCTGACGCAGTGGTGGCGCTGGTTCCGCCAGTACGTCAGCGACAGGACCGAGGCATGACGAGCGCTCCCGGCGAGCCCCTGGCTTTGCGGCCCGACGGCTGGCTGCACCGGCAGCCGCCCTCAACGTCGGCCCGCCTGTGGCCGATGCTCGCCTCGGCCCGGCCGCGCCGCCCAATCGCCAAGGGCTTCGACGTGCTGGGAGAGGCGGTCACGGGCTGGGCGGCGCGCATGCGTGCCCGGCGGCTGGATCGCGCCCGGGCGCAGCGTGTGATAGACGAGGCGGCAAAGCTCTCGAAGTTCAGCGACGCGGCGCTGGATGTTGAAATCGCGCAGGCCCGCGAGCGCGTGGTCGTACACCGCGACGATCCCGCGAGCATCGACGCGGCCTTCGCCGTCGCGTATGAGGCGGTGCGACGCGAGACGGGACTCTCGCTGCACATCGAACAGGTGCTCGGGGCGTTCGCCCTGGCCCAGGGGTGCTGCGCCGAGCTTGCCACGGGCGAGGGCAAGACCGTCACCGCGATTCTCCCCGCCGCGCTGGATGGCTGGATGGGCCGCGGCGTGCACGTGGTCACGGTGAACGACTACCTCGCACGGCGCGACGCGGAAATCACCGGCGGGGCGTACCGGCGGCTGGGGCTCACCGTCGGCGTGATTCAGGACAACACCCCCCCGCAGGAGCGCCGCGCGGCGTATGCCGCGGACATCACTTACGCCGCGGACAAGCAGGTGATTTTCGATTACCTGCGCGACCGGCTGGCCTCCCCCCTGCTGCCGCGGCTGACCGGCGTGCTCCTGGACGAGCTGCTGTCGCAGGAGCATGAAGGCCGCTGGGACGGCAAGGTCGTGCAGCGCGGGTTGCACGCGGCGATCGTGGACGAGGCGGATAGCGTGCTGATCGACGAGGCGGTGACGCCGGCGATCATCAGCAGCCGCTCTCCGCAGCCCGCGACGGAGCACTACGTGCGTGCCGCGGAGATCGCGCGTTCGCTCACCCCCGGCGTCCACTACACGCACGACGTGCGGCACCGGGACGTGACCATCACCCCCGCGGGACGGGAAAAGCTCGCGGAAATCGCGGCTGGGCTGCCCGCATTCTGGGCCGGGCCGCGCCGGCGCGAGGAGCTGGTGCATCAGGCGCTTCAGGCGCTGCTGCTCTACCGGCGCGAGGAGGACTACATCGTCCGCAACGGAGAAGTGGTGATCGTGGACCGCTCCACGGGCCGCATCCTGCCGGGGCGGCAGTGGCAGCTCGGGCTGCACCAGGCCGTGGAGGCGAAGGAAGGGCTGGAGATCAAGGGCGAGAACGTCGCCGTGGCGCGGTGCAGCTACCAGGCGTTCTTCCAGAAGTACCAGCGTCTGGCTGGAATGACGGGCACGGCGCGCGAGGTTGCGAATGAACTGTGGGCCTGGTACAGGCTTCCGGTGGTCTCCATCCCCACGCACAAGCCGGTCATCCGGCGGCACCTGCCGGACCGGGTCTTCAACACCGGCAGGCAGAAGCTGGAAGCCGTGGCGGACCGGGTCGTTGAAGCGCACAAGCGCGGCCAGCCCGTGCTCGTGGGAACGTGGAGCGTCGCGGCGTCGGAGCAGGTCGGCGAGCTGATCCGCGCCCGGGGCGTGGAGTGCGAAGTCCTCAACGCCAACCGCGAGGCGGAGGAGGCGGCGATCGTCGCCAAGGCGGGGCTTCCCGGCGCGGTGACGGTGGCGACGAACATGGCCGGACGCGGCACGGATATTCAGCTCACGCCCGAGAGCCGTGCCGCGGGGGGGCTGCTGGTGCTGCCCACGGAGCGGAACGACGAAGCGCGGGTGGACCGCCAGCTCGCGGGCCGGTCGGGCCGCCAGGGCGACCCCGGATGCGTCGAGCCCTTCGTCAGCCTGGAGGACAGGCTGGTGCAGCAGCACGGCCTGCGCGTGCTCACGGCGATCGTGCGGCTCAGCGCCGGCCCCGTGCGCACGCTGGGGGCCCGCCTGCTGTGGTGGCTCGCGCAGCGGAGCGCCAGCCGACGCTGGGCGGCGGCGCGGGCGGAGGCCAGCAAGGCCGACGCATGGTTCGAAATGGCGATGCACCAGGTCGGGCGATAAGCCCGCCGGCTTGACGCCGCCATTCACACAGTGCATAATCATGCACTGTGACGCTCAAGCAACGCCGCCAGACGCGACTCCGCGACCTGCTCGCCCACCAGCACCTGCGCAGCCAGGAGGAAATCGCCGCCGCGCTCGCCCGCGAGGGGATCGAGGCGACGCAGGCGACGCTCTCTCGCGACCTGCGGGAGCTGGGCGTGCTCAAGGGTCCGGAGGGTTACACGCTCCCCGCTCCGGGGGCCTCCCGCGAGCCCGCACGCCGCGAGCTACAGCGGGCGCTGGGCTCGTACATGCTCTCCGCCAAGCGTGCGGGCAACCTGGTGGTCGTCCGCACCGGCGCGGGGCAGGCATCGGCCCTGGCGCTGGAGATCGACCGTGCGGGGCTCGACGGCGCGGTGGGAACGGTGGCGGGCGACGACACCATCTTCATCGCCGCGACGACTACGACGCAGGCTTCCCGCATCGTCAAGCTCTTCCAGGACCTGGCTTCCCGATCCTGACCGGGCACACTCCACAACGGCCCCGCGCCAAGGCCGGGGCTACCTTCTTGTCCTCAGAAAGGAATAAACACGCGATGGTGAGGGCGGTGGTCATCGGGGCGGCGGGCTACAGCGGGGCGGAGCTGGTTTCCATCCTCCTCGCGCACCCGGAGGCGCAGGTCGTCGGGCTCTTCGGGTCCGCGCGGCGAGAGTCGGAATCTCCCGCGGCGTTCTCCGATTCCTGGCCTCGCTTCCGCGGCAGGCTGGACCTGCCCGTGCGCGCGACCAACATCGACAACATCGCGGCGCTGAAGCCCGACGCCGTGTTCCTCGCCACGCCCCACGAGGCGAGCATCGAGCTTGCCCCGCAACTGCTGGAGCACTCGCTGCGCGTATTCGATCTCTCGGGCGGGTTCCGTCTGAAGGACGCGCGGCTTTACCCCCGCTTCTACGGCTTCGAGCACGCGAATCCGGCCCTGCTGGAGCGTGCGGTGTACGGGCTTCCGGAACTCTTCCGCGAGGAGCTGAAGAACGCGGACATGGTCGCGGTGCCGGGGTGCTACCCCACGTCCGCGATTCTGCCGCTGGCGCCGCTGGCGAAGGCTGGGGCGATCGCACGCGACGGGAACGGGCAGCCGCGCCGGCCCATCGTGGATTCGGTCAGCGGCGTCACCGGCGCGGGGCGCAGCCCCAGCCAGGCGATGCTCTTCGCCGAAGTCAGCGTGCGGGCGTACAACGTCCTGAAGCACCGCCACAACCCGGAGATCAACGCCTACGCCGGCGTCCCGGTGGTGTTCACGCCCCACATCGGGCCGTACGACCGCGGCATCGTCTCCACCATTCACGTCGAGCTTGCCGAGGGCTGGACGCTCGAGCGCGTCTCCCAGACGCTGCACGCGGCGTACGACGCGGAGCCCTTCGTGCGTCTCTGCCCGCCCGGCGTGTGGCCCGCGGTGAACGACGTCAAGGGGACGAACTTCTGCGACATCGGCTGGGCGGTGGATGAAGAGCACCGGCACCTGGTGATCTCTTCCGCCATCGACAACCTTGTGAAGGGAGCCGCGGGGCAGGCGGTGCAGTGCATGAATATCCGTCTGGGCATGCCGGAAGTAGCGGGCCTTCTGCACGGGACGGTGGCATGACGCGGCCCACGGTCGTCAAGATCGGCGGCGCGACCCTGGAGGATCCCCGCACCTCGCCGCAGCTCTGGGACGCGCTCGCGGCGCTGTCCCGCACGCGGCCGGTCGTCGTCGTCCACGGCGGAGGCAAGGCCGTGGACCGGCTGCTGGACAAGCTCGGAATGCCCGTCGAGCGCAAGCAGGGCCTGCGCGTCACGCCGCCGGAGCAGATGGACATCATCGCGGGCGTCCTCGCGGGCACGCTGAACAAGACCATCGTCGCGGCGTTGATCCGGCGCGGGGCGAGCGCGGTCGGCCTGAGCATCGGCGACGCGGGCGTGCCGTCGGACTTCAAGCGCGTTGAGGGCCTGGACCTCGGTCTGGTCGGAGAGGTCACCACCTCCGAGCGCCGGGAGGGCTCGCCGCTGGAGGTGCTGCTGCGGGAGGGGTATCTCCCGGTGCTCAGCTCTATCGGCATCAGCCGCGAGGGGGTGCTGCTGAACCTGAACGCGGACGACGCCGCGGCTGGGGTCGCGTGGCACGCCCGCGCCGAAACACTCGTGCTGATGACCGACGTGCCGGGTATCCTGGATGCGCACAAGCAGCTCATCCCCGAGCTGGACGGGCGCGGAATCGAAACGCTGATCTCCGAAGGAGTGATCTCCGGGGGCATGATCCCCAAGGCGCGTGCCGCGGTCTCCGCCGTCGCGGCTTTGGGCGCTCCTGTGGTCATTCTCTCCGGCAACAACCCGGAGTCGCTCGCACGCTGGGCGGCGGGCAACCCCGCCGGAACCACCATCGTCCAGTCCTCGAGAGAGAGGAGCTGAGAAAGTTGACGACAACTCCCACGCCATCCCCCTCCCCCACCGCCAACGGCCACGCGCGCACGCTGCCGGTGATCGCCCACGCGCGGGACTTCCGGGGTCAGGACCTGCTCACGCTCTCCAACCTCAAGCCCAAGGCGATTCTGGAGCTGTTCGACACCGCGGCGAAGATGAAGGCCGACATGGGCGCGTACCGCTCCACGCTGGACAATCTGGCGGTGGCGCTGCTCTTCGAGAAACCCTCCCTGCGCACCAAGATGTCCTTTGAGGTCGGCATCGCCAAGCTCGGCGGTCACCCCATCTTCATGGACCACGGCAGCCAGCGGCTGGGCGCGCGCGAGTCCGTCCGCGACTACGGCAAGAACCTGGAGCGCTGGGTGGACTGCATCGTCGCCCGCGTGTACTCCCAGACCGTGCTGGAAGAAATGGCCGACGCGGCGAAGTGCCCGGTCATCAACGCGCTTTCCGATCGCTTCCACCCGTGCCAGGGGCTCGCGGACCTCTTCACGCTCTATGAACGCGCGGGGTGCGACATCGAGCGCCTGCGAAAGACGCGCCTGGTGTACGTCGGCGACGGCAACAACGTCTGCCACTCGCTGATCCATTGCGCCACGCTCCTGGGCGTGGATACGACGGTGGTGACGCCCAAGGGCTTTGATCCTGCGCCGGACGTCGCCTCGGAGTGCGAGCGCTTCGCCCGCGAGGCGGGAAGCTCGTTCACGACCTCGCACAACCTGAAGGACGTCGAGGGCCACGACGCGGTGTACACCGACGTGTGGGTCTCGATGGGTCAGGCCGGCGGCGTGGACGAAGTGACCAAGCGCCGCAAGATCTTCGCGAAGTACCAGGTCAACACGGAGCTGATGGAAGTCGCCGGCCGCGGCAGGCCCGCCCCCGCGGTGTTCATGCACTGCCTGCCCGCCCAGCGCGGGCTGGAAGTGACGGACGAGGTGATCGACGCCCCCACGTCGATCGTCTACGACCAGGCGGAGAACCGGATGCACGCCCAGAACGCGCTGCTGCACTACATGCTCGGTAAAAACTGAGGGGCAAGTAATACGCAGACTCGCTTCAGGCCCCTCACCCTCTCATCACCCCACCCACTCACCCCCTCATTGAACTGGCGCTCAAAGCTATGAAGAAGAGAATTGCACTCGCATACTCCGGCGGCCTTGACACCTCCTGCATCGTCCCGTGGCTGGTCGAGAACATGAACGCGGAGGTCATCTGCGTCGTGGGCGACGTAGGCCAGGGAGCGGAGGAGCTCGAAGGCGTCGAGCAGAAGGCCCTTGCCTCCGGCGCCAAGGAATGTCACGTCGTGGACCTCAAGCGCGAGTTCGTGGAGGACTTCGTGTTCCCCACGGTGATCGCCGGCGCGGTGTACGAGGGCCGCTACCTGCTCGGCACCGCCATCGCCCGCCCCATCCTCGCCAAGGGCCAGGTCGAGGTCGCGAAGAAGACCGGCTGCACGGCCCTCGCCCACGGCTGCACCGGCAAGGGCAACGACCAGGTGCGCTTCGAGTCGGCCTACGCCGCACTCGCCCCGGAGATGGAGGTGATCGCACCGTGGCGCGACGACCGCTGGAAGCTCTCCGGCCGGCTCGCCATGCTCGACTACCTGAAGCAGCGGAACATCCCCACCACCGCGAGCGCCACCAAGATCTACTCCCGCGACCGCAACCTCTGGCACATCTCCCACGAGGGCGGCGCGATCGAAGACCCGTGGAACGCCCCGCCCGAGGACGCGTGGATGCTCACCGTCTCCCCGGCGCAGGCCCCGGATCAGTACGAGGACGTCTCCATCGGCTTTGAACGAGGCCGGCCGCGAACGCTCAACGGCCAGCCCATCCGCGGCGACGACCTCATCGCCCGACTCAACAAGGTCGCCGGCTCCCACGGCGTCGGTCGCGTGGACCTCGTCGAGAACCGGCGCGTGGGCATGAAGTCGCGCGGCCTGTACGAAACCCCCGGCGGCACCGTCATCGTCGAGGCCCTTCGCGCCCTCGAGGAGCTCGTCCTCGACCGCGAGACGCGCCACTACCGCGAGCACCTGGGCCTCACGTTCGCGGAGCTCGTCTACGACGGCCGGTGGTTTACACCGCTGCGCGAGGCGCTGTGGGCGTGCGCCGAGAAGATGGCCGAAAAGCTCGACGGCGAGGTGGTCGTGCGGCTTTTCAAGGGCACCGCACGGGCGGTGAAGCGCCGCAGCCCCAACTCCCTGTACGCCGAGAAGATGGTCAGCTTCGAGGGCGAGGAGGTCTACAGCCAGAAGGACGCGGGCGGCTTCATCCGCCTGCTGAGCCTGCCGGAGCGCATCCGCGCGTTGAAGGCGGGCGGGCACGTCGAGTGATCGTTCAAGGCCTCTTCGGGAAGGGATGAACCCATGGCCCTTTGGGGTGGACGCTTCGAATCCGGACCTGACGCGCTCTTCCGACAGCTCAACGATTCCCTGCGCTTCGACTACCGCCTTGCGCAGCAGGACATCGAGGGCTCCATCGGCTGGGCGAAGACCATCGCCCGCGCCGGGGTGCTCACGCCGCAGGAGCTCTCACAGCTCACCACGGCGCTGAACGCGCTGCTCGAAGAAGTCCGGGCCAACCCCGCGCTCCCCGCCGCGGGAAACGATGAGGACATCCACTCCTGGGTCGAGCGGCGGCTGATCGAAGCCGTGGGCCCGCTGGGCAAGAAGCTCCACACCGGGCGCAGCCGCAACGACCAGGTCGCCACGGACCTGCGCCTGTGGACCCGCGCGGCCATCGACGAGCGTCTCGCGGAGCTGAAGGAGTGCCGCCGCTCGCTCATCGATCTTGCCTCGAGAGAGCAGTCCACCATCCTTTCCGGCTACACGCACCTTCAGCGCGCCCAGCCAGTCCTCTTCGCACACTGGTGCCTCGCCTACGTCGAGATGTTCGAGCGCGACGAAGCCCGCCTGCGCGACGCCCGGCGGCGCGTGAACGTCTGCCCGCTGGGCTCGGGCGCGCTCGCGGGCACCGCCTACCCCATCGACCGCGTGCAGCTCGCCCAGGACCTGGGCTTCGATGCCCCCACCAACAACAGCCTCGACGCTGTTTCCGACCGCGACTTCGTCCTCGAAACCCTCGCGGCGTGCTCCATCACCGCCGTCCACCTCTCACGCCTGGGCGAAGACCTCATCCTCTACGGTTCGCAGGAGTTCGGCTTCGTCGAGTTCGACGACGCCGTGGCGAGCGGCTCTTCGCTCATGCCGCAGAAGAAAAACCCGGACTCCGCCGAACTACTCCGCGGCAAGTCGGGGCGCGTCATCGGACCGCTCGTCTCCCTGCTCACCACCGTGAAGGGCCTCCCCCTCGCGTACAACAAGGACCTGCAGGAAGACAAGGAGCCTCTGTTCGAGGCGATGGACCACCTGTCCATGTGCCTGCGCGTCGTGCCTCGGATCCTCGACACGCTGAAGGTGCGCCGCGAAGCGTGCGAGCGGGCCGCGAAGGGCGGATACTCCAACGCCACGGATCTGGCCGATTACCTGGTCTCCCGCGGCGTGCCCTTCCGCGACGCTCACGAGCAGGTCGGGCAGGTCGTCCGCCACGCCATCAGCATGGGCAGGGCGATCGAAGAACTGCCGCTGGCCGATCTTCAGCGCTTCGCGCCCGCGTGCCAGGAAGACGTCTTTGCCCGCCTTACCCTTCACGCCGGCCTGAAGCAGCGTGAAGTGCTGGGTGGCACGGGCCCGGACGCCGTGACAAAGGCGATTGCCGCGGCAAGGGCTCGCTTGGAGAAGTAGCTTCTTTTCGTTCTCGCCATGCTTCCGAAATCCCGGTCTGTTCCCACAACTGATCCACGGATGAGTCAGCGATGGGAGCGCTTCGCGCAGGAAGACGCCATCCATGCCATCCTGGCACTCGACCGGCCCCTGTCCGACCAGGAGTTTCTCGCGGGCGGCGCCCCGATCGTGGCGGACATGATGTCCTGGGCGTTCGACGGGCTCCCGCGCACAAGGCTGCTCGAGATCGGCTGCGGGATGGGCCGCACCGCGCTGCACTTCGCCTCTCACTTTGAGAGCGTGGACGCGGTGGATGTTTCCCCGGAGATGGTCCGGCGAGCGCGGGAGTTGTGCCCCGCCCCCAACCTGCGCTTCCACACGATCGACGGCGCTTCCCTGCCCCTGTTCGAAGACCGCACCTTCGACGCGGTCTTCTCCTTCCTCGTGCTCCAGCACGTCCCTTCCGAAGAGGTACTGCAAAGCCTGCTGAGTGAGGTTTCGCGCGTGCTGCGTCCCGGCGGGCGGGCGGCGCTGCAGTTCGACACGCGCCCCCGATCACGACTGGGCGAGTTGTACAAGTTGCTGCCCGATTCCCTCCTGCCGCGGAAGCACCGCCGATACATGCGGCGCTACCGGCGCGACCCCAGGACGGTGGAAGGGTGGATCGATGCCGCGGGACTGAAGATTCTGGCCCAGCGCGACCCCGGCACCGACACCCACTTTTACCTGCTCGCCCACCCCTGAAACTTCGCGATACCCTGTTGGCTTGAACGCCAGCCCCTCCACCGCCGCGCCGATCTTCACGGCCCGCGGCGTCACCAAGGTGTACCGCATGGGGGACGTCGAGGTGCACGCCCTCCGGGGTGTGGATCTGGACCTGTTGGCCGGGGAGTTCGTCGTGCTCCTCGGCCCCTCCGGCTCGGGCAAGTCCACGCTCCTCAACATCCTCGGCGGGCTGGACACGCCCACCTCGGGCCAGGTCCGCTACCTCGACCAGGACCTCACCGCGGCGACGGATGAACAGCTCACACGCTTCCGCCGGGAGCACGTGGGCTTCGTGTTCCAGTTCTACAACCTGATCCCCAGCCTCACCGCCGCGGAAAACGTCGAGCTCGTGACCGACATCGCCGCCAGCCCGATGCCGGCGCGGGAAGCCCTCGCGCTGGTCGGCCTGCAGGACCGCGCGGACCACTTCCCCTCGCAGCTCTCAGGCGGAGAGCAGCAGCGCGTGGCGATCGCCCGCGCCGTCGCGAAGCGGCCGAAGGTGCTGCTGTGCGACGAGCCCACCGGCGCGCTCGACGCCGCCACCGGCGTCCGCGTGCTGGAATCCCTCACGCGCGTGAACCGTGAGCTGGGCACGCTCACGGCGGTCATCACGCACAACGCCGTGATCGCCGACATCGCCAACCGCGTGATCTCCCTTTCCGCGGGCCGCATTTCCTCCGTCCGCGAGAACCCCACGCCCATGTCCCCCTCCTCCATTTCCTGGTAGCCGTGAAAGCGCTCGACCGAAAGCTCCTGAGAGACCTGGCGCGGATGTGGCCGCAGCTCCTCGCCGCGGCGCTGGTGATGTCGGTGGGGCTGGCGGCTCTGACGATGGCGCAGAGCACGATCGTCTCGCTCGAACGCGCCCGCGACGAGTACTACGAGCGCTACCGCTTCGCCTCGATCTTCGCCCAGCTCAAGCGAGCCCCCAACGAGCTTGCCGCGCGCATCGAGGCCATCCCCGGCGTGCGCACGGTCCAGACGCGGATCGTCGTCGATGTCAACCTCGACGTGCCCGGTCTGGCGGAGCCGGCCGCGGGCCGGATCATCTCGATCCCCGACGACGGTCGCATCACCCTCAACGCCCTGCACCTTCGCGCGGGCCGGATGCCCGACGCCGACGCCGCGGGCGAGGTGATCGCCTCCGAAGCCTTCGTCGAAGCGAACGGGCTGGGACCGGGCAGCCGCGTCGCGGCGATCATCAACGGCCGCTACCAGAACCTGACGATCACGGGGGTCGCCCTCTCCCCCGAGTTCATCTACCAGATCCGGCCCGGCGAGTTCCTTCCCGACGACCGCCGCTTCGGAGTGTTCTGGATGCCCGAGCGCCAGCTGGCGCCCGCGTACGACATGCACGGCGCGTTCAACGATGTCTGCCTGGCGCTGGACCCCGGCGCTTCGATGGACGACGTGATTGCTCGCCTGGACGCAGTGCTGGAGCCCTACGGCACGCTGGGCGCGTTGCCTCGGAGCGAGCAGACTTCCCACCGCTACATCACCGATGAGCTCGACCAGCTCCGCGGCATGTCGATCATCCCGCCGACGATCTTCCTTTCCGCCGCGGCGTTCATCCTCAACATCGTCTTCGCCCGCCTCGTGCGCACACAGCGCGAGCAGATCGCCGCCCTCAAGGCTTTCGGATACTCGGGGCGGGCGATCCTCGCGCACTATCTGTCGATGGTGGCGCTGGTCGCCCTCGCGGGAAGCGTGCTGGGCGTCGTCGTCGGATACCGCTTCGGTCTGAGCGTGACCGAGCTCTACACGCGCTTCTTCCGCTTCCCCATCTTCGAGTTCCGCCTCAGTCCAGCCGCGATTGCCACGGGGATCGGGCTGGGCGTGGGCTCGGCGGTGGCGGGCACGGTGCGATCGGTGCTGCACGCCGCGGCTCTCCCGCCCGCACAGGCGATGCGGCCCGAGCCGCCGCCGGAGTATCACACGACCATCGTTGAGCGGCTGCGTCTGACGCGACTCTTCTCCCCCGCCACCCGCATGGTGGTGCGCTACCTCGAACGCCAGCCCGTGCGGGCGCTGCTCTCCTGCCTGGGCATGAGCCTCGCCGGAGCCGTGCTCGTCATGGGCAGCTACACGCACGGGGCATTGGAACACCTCATCGACTACTCCTTCTCCAAGACGCAGCGGCAGGACATCACCGTCGCGTTCTATGAACCAGCCTCGCCCAGCGCCGCCTTTGATCTCGAACGCCTGCCCGGCGTCGTGGGCGTGGAGCCCTTCCGCGCCGTGCCTGTCCGCTTCACGGCAGGGCACCGCAGCTACCGCGGCGCGGTCACCGGCCTGCCCGCGACACCACACCTCAGCCGCGTGCTCGACACGGAGGAGCGTCCGCTGTCCATCCCCGATGACGGACTGCTGCTCTCCGACAGCCTCGCTGAAATTCTGCACGTCGGCCCCGGCGACGTGATCGAGGTCGCGTCACTGGAGGGAGAGCGGCGCACGTTCCAGCTTCGCGTCGCCTCGGTGGCGACGACGTACCTGGGAACCAGCGCGTACATGGAAATCAACGCGCTCCGGACGCTCCAGCGCGAGGGGCCGGTCCTCTCCGGTGCCTACATGCAGGTGGACAAGGCGCAGGCGGCCTCGCTCTTCACGCTCCTCAAGTCCGTGCCTCGGGTGGCCTCGGTGACGGTGAAGGACGCGGCGTTGAAGTCCTTTCAGGAGACCATGTCGCAGAACATCCTGCTGATGCGGCTGTTCAACCTGATCTTCGCGAGCGTGATCGCCTTCGGAGTGGTGTACAACAGCGCCCGCATCTCGCTGGCCGAGCGGGCGCACGAGCTGGCCACGCTCCGCGTGCTGGGCATGACGCGGGCGGAGGTGTCGGCCATCCTTCTGGGGGAACTGGGCGTGATCGCGCTGGCGGCGATCCCGCTGGGGCTCGTGCTCGGGCGCGTGCTCGCGGGGGTTGCCTCGCTCGCCCTCAACACCGAGTCGCACCGCATCCCGCTGGTTATCCTCCCCAGCACCTACGCCTTCGCCGCCCTTGTCGTCCTCGTCGCTACCTTCGTGTCCAGCATGGTGGTCCGCCGCGGCATCGACCGCCTCGACCTGATCGAGGTTCTCAAGACCAAAGGCTGATCGTCGCATGAAACGACCCGTCCGACGCACGATCCAGATCGCCGCGGTGCTCGTGGGAGTCGCCGCGCTCGTGTACGCCTTCATGCCCCGCCCGACGGAGGTGGAGCTGGTCGCCTGCGTGCGCGCGCCGATGCGCGTGACGGTGGATGAGGACGGCCAGACACGCATCAAGGAGCGCTACACCATCTCCGCGCCCCTGACCGGGCGACTCTCCCGCATCACGCTCGACCCCGGCGCTCCCGTGAAGGCAGGCGAGACGATCGTCGCCTCCATCGAGCCCACCGACCCCGAGCTGCTCGACCCCCGCACCCTCGCCCAGGCGCAGGCGCGCGTCCAGGCAGCTCAGGCGGCCCTCAACCAGGCCGAGGCCGCCCTGGCCCGCGCCTCCGCCGCGAATGAGCTGGCGATCTCCACCCTCAAGCGCCAGCAGGAGGCATACCGCAACAACGCTCTCGCCGCGTCGGAACTGGACGAAGCCGTGGCCGCCGCAGCGATCCGTGCCGCCGAGTACCGCGCCGCGGGCTTCGCCCGCGACATCGCCAGCTTCGAGCTTGAGCAGGCCAAGGCCGCGCTCCTGCACGCCTCCCCCGACCACCCCGGGGCCGACTGGCGGTTCGACATCCAAGCCCCCGTGAGCGGGGTGGTGCTCCGCGTGTTCCAGGAGAGCAGCGCGGTGGTCACGCCCGGAACACCTCTGCTGGAGGTCGGCGACCCCACCGACCTTGAAGCCGCCATTGACGTGCTTTCCACCCAGGCAGTGGCGATCCGCCCCGGCGCCCCCGTCATCTTCGAACGCTGGGGCGGCGATGAGCCCCTCCACGGCACGGTCCGGCTCGTCGAGCCCTCAGCCTTCACGAAGATCTCCGCCCTGGGCGTGGAAGAGCAGCGGGTCTACGTCATCGTGGACTTCACCAGCCCTCCCGAGGCCCGTGCCTCGCTGGGAGACAACTTCCGGGTCGAAGCCCGGATCGTGGTGTGGGAAGACCACGACGCCCTGACCATCCCCACCAGCGCCCTCTTCCGGGCAGCCGACGACTGGTGCGTCTTCGTCGTCGAGGATGGCCGGGCCAAGCTCCGCAAGGTCCGCATCGGACGCCGCAACACCCTGCAAGCCCAGGTTCTGGAAGGACTTCGGGAAGGCGAGCAGGCGGTGGCCTACCCCTCGGACAAGGTGCGGGAGGGCAGCCGCGTGAAGCCGGTCGGCGGGCGGCGGTAACCGGCGGCAAAAACAAAGCGACCCGGCTCTTGGCCGGGTCGCGGAAAGCGGGTGAAGGGACTTGAACCCTCGACTTTCACGTTGGCAACGTGACGCTCTACCACTGAGCTACACCCGC
>CALJIV010000004.1 GCA_937974035.1 uncultured Phycisphaerales bacterium | reverse complement strand
GCGGGGCCTTCGGGCCCGGCGGCGGGCTCGTCGAGAAGGGGGTGCTGGGGCTGCTCGCGATGGTGGCCCTGGGCATGATGGTCGTGATGGTGCGGAAGGCGGGGAAGAAGACGGAGATCCCCAGCGCCGAGGAGCTGGTCGGCGTGCCGCCCTCGCTGGAGCTGCAGGCGGACGTGATCGGAGAGGCGGACGAGGGCGAGCTGGCGATGGAGGGCATCGAGGTCGGCGACGAGCAGATGCAGAGCAAGAAGCTGCTCGAGACCGTGAGCCAGATGGTGGAGAGCAATCCGGAGTCCGCGGCGAAGCTGCTCAACCGGTGGATCGACGTGGAGGAGTAGGAAGTGCCCCGCAGGCCGCACGAAAAACTGCCCGCCAAGGCGTCGGAGCTGGAGGGCCTCACCAAGGCCGCGATCCTGCTGCTGGCGATCGGCCCGGAGCGCGCCTCGGCGGTGCTCAAGCAGCTCAACCCCCAGGCGGTGGAGGAGGTCACGCGCGAGCTGGCGAGCCTCGGCCGCGTCCCGCAGAGCCTCCAGGCGGAGGTGGTGGAGGAGTTCTATTCCATCACCGTCGCGAGCCAGTACGCCAACGAGGGGAGCCTCGACTACGCCCGGCAGCTGCTGAACAACGCGATGGACCCCAAGAGCGCCGAGCGCATGCTGGGGCAGATCCAGACGCAGGTGCAGAAGACCCCCTTCTCGTTCCTCCAGCGGGCGGAGAGCGAGAACCTGATGACCTTCATCCAGGACGAGCACCCGCAGACGATCGCGCTGATCGTCTGCCACCTGCCCCACCACAAGGCGGCGGAGATCCTCGTCGGCCTGCCCATGCAGAAGCAGATCGAGGTGATCAAGCGCGTCGCCAACATGGAGCAGACCAACCCCGAGGTGATCCGCGAGGTGGAGCGCGGGCTGGAATCCCGCCTGTCGAGCATGCTCGTGCAGAGCATGGAGAAGGCCGGCGGCGTGGAGACGGTGGCGGAGATCCTGAACCTGGCCGACCGCGCCACCGAGAAGTCGATCATGGAGGGGCTCGAGGCGGAGGACCCCGACCTGGTCGAGCAGATCCGCCGCCTGATGTTCGTCTTCGAGGACGTGCTGAAGGTCAACGACAAGGGCATTCAGGCGGTGCTCAAGGAGGTGGACAACTCCGAGCTGGCCCTGGCCCTCAAGACCGCCAGCCCCGAGCTGCAGGCCAAGATCTTCAAGAACATGTCCGAACGCGCCGCCGCCCTCATCCGCGAGGACATGGAGTACATGGGCCCGGTCCGCGTCAGCGACGTCGAGACCGCCCAGCAGCGCATCGTGGACATCGTCCGCCGCCTCGAGGAGTCCGGCGACGTCATCATCGAGGGCCGCGGCGGCGAGTCCGAGCAGCTTGTCTGAGGTGGTGAGCACCCATGGCCGTGATCCGCCAAGCCCAGGCCGACCGCATCGTCAAGGACGCCATCGTCCTCGACCTGGGGGACCTCTCGCGCCAGGGAGAGCTGATCCGCGCCCGCGCCCAGGAGCAGGCGGAGGCGATCCTCGCCGAGGCCCGCGCGGAGCGCGAGCGGCTCCTGGCCTCCGCCCACGCGGAGGGCTTCGCCAGGGGCCACGCCGAGGGCATGGCGAAGGGAATCGAGGAGGGGACCACGCAAGGGCGGGAGGCCGCCGCCGCGGAGCGCCGGCAGGAGCTGGACGCGCTGCTCCGCGGCTGGACCGAGGCGCTGCGGGCCTTTGAGCAGGAGCGCGACCGCCTCCTCCGCGAGGCGCGCGAGGACGTGCTCCGCCTGGCGGTGATGATGGGCGAGCGCATCACCCGGCGCAAGATCGAGGTCGATCCGCAGGTCGTCGTCGCGCAGCTCGAGGCGGTCCTGGCGCTGCTCGCGCAGCCCACGCGATTGTCCATCGCCGTCAACCCCGAGGACGAGGCCCTGGCGAAAGAGGCGCTGCCGGGGCTGCTCGATCGCTTCACCTGCGCCCGGCACGCGGACCTGCGCGCGGACCCCTCGCTGCCCCGCGGCTCCTGCGCCGCGACGACGCAGGGGGGCGGGCGTCTCGACGCCTCCATTCCGACGCAGCTTGAGCGGATGGTCGCGGCGCTGCTTCCCGCGCCGACCGAGCCGGGAGTCGCGGCGTGAGCGCTCTTGCCCCAGCGATTGAGGCCGCGGCCCGCGTGCAGCCCATCCGCATCACCGGCACCGTCGCCGAGCTGCGCGGCCTCACCGTGCTCGTCACCGACCTGCCCCTGCCCACCGGCTCGCTCGTCTCCATCCGCTCCGAGGCGGACCCGCTCGCGCCGCCGATCCACGGCGAGGTGGTGGGCTTCACGCGCGAGTACGCGCTGGTCATGCTGCTGGGGCAGACCACGGGCATCCGCCCCGGCGACCGCGTCGTGGGCGAGGAGATCACCCAGACCGCGCCGGTGGGGCCGCGCCTGCTCGGGCGCGTGGTGGACGGCCTGGGGCGGCCCATCGACGGCCTCGGCCCCATCACGGAGACGGTGCACCGTCCGATCAACCCGGCGCCGATCCCCGCCCTGCGCCGCCGCCGCATCACGCAGCCGCTGTATACGGGCGTGCGCGCCATAGATCTGATGACCACCCTCGGGCGCGGGCAGAGGATCGGCCTGTTCGCGGGGCCGGGCGTGGGCAAGTCCACGCTGCTGGGCACCATTGCGCAGCGCAGCAACGCGGACGTGAACGTGATCGCGCTGATCGGCGAGCGCGGGCGCGAGGTCAAGGACTTCATCGAGCACGCCCTGGGGCCGGAGGGGCTCGGGCGGTCGGTGGTCGTGGTCGCCACGGGCGATGAGTCGCCGCTGCTGCGCCTCCGCGCCGCGAAGCTGGCCTGCACCGCGGCGGAGTACTTCCGCTCCGAGGGGCTCGACGTCTTTCTGATGATGGACTCCGTGACGCGCTTCGCGCACGCGCAGCGGCAGGTGGGGCTGAGCATCGGCGAGCCCCCCGCGACAAAGGGCTACACGCCCAGCGTCTTCGCGCAGCTCGCGCTGCTGCTGGAGCGCGCGGGCACGATCGAGACGACCGACGCCGGCGGGCGCGCCTCCTCCGGCTCCATCACCGGCCTCTACACCATCCTCGTCGAGGGCGACGACATGACCGAGCCCATCTCGGACGCGGCCCGCGGCATCCTCGACGGCCACATCATGCTCTCGCGCAAGCTCGCACAGAAGTCCCATTACCCCGCGATCGACGTGCTGGACTCCATCAGCCGCGTGCAGGACGACGTGATCACCGCCGAGCACGGCGCGGCGAGGCGGCACGTCAGCCGCCTGCTCGCCGCGTACCGCGACGTGGAGGACCTGGTGCAGATCGGCGCGTACGCCCGCGGCAGCAACCCCGAGGCGGACATCGCCATCGACTACAACCGACCGATCAACGAGCTGCTCCGGCAGGGGCGGGGCGAGGAGGCGCCCTTCGAAAAGTCCCTGGCCGCGATGCTCAAGATCGCGCGCGAGAGCGCCGACCAGCTCGCGAAGCTCCAGAAGATCAAGAGGTAATCCCGGCGGGGTGAGAAGGCCCCCGAGGTACAGTGAAGGCGCACGGAGGCACGTTGGCGAAGTTTGTGTTCGAGCTTGAGGCCGTCCTGAAGAAGCGCCTCGCGGAAGAGCGAGAGCGCCAGCTTGCCGTCGCCGCGCTGGAGCGGGAGAGGGCGCAACTCGAGGAGCAGATCCGGGAGTATCAGCGGAGCCTTGCCCAGGAGCGGGAGGAGCTGCGCGACCAGCTCGCGGGCGGGGCGGCGAAGCTCGACCTCCGCGGCGTGCGCTTCCAGGCGGGGGCGTCGCTCCGGCTCGTGACCCTCGCACAGCGCGCGGTGCTCCAGCTCGCGGGCGTGCATAAGAAGATCGAGGTCGCGCGGGCGCAGCTTTTGCAGGCCACGATGCGCCGCAAGGGCGTGGAAATGTTGAAGCAGCGCCGCTGGGAAGAGTGGCGGGAGAATCAGAAGAAGCTCGAAGAGGCCGTGCTGGACGAGCTGGCCGTCGTCCGCGCGGGCCGTTCGCGTGCCGATGAGGTGGCCGCATGAAGACGATCTGGAACGTGATTTCGGTGCTCGCCGTCGCCAATCTGCTGGCCCTGGTGGCGTTCCTGGGATGGCTTCGCGCCACGGACCGTCTGAACCTGGATCGCGCGCGAGAGGTCCGCGCTCTTCTGACCCCGACGGTGCACGAGGTGCAGGCCGAGCAGGACGCCGCGGCAAAGGCGAAGGAGCAGGAAAAGCTCCACGACGAGGAAGAGAAGAAAGCCTCGAAGCCCCCGCTGACCGCCCTTGAGCGCCTTGCCGCGCGCATGGAGGCCACCGAGCTTGATCGCCAGCGCATCGAGCGCCTCAAGCGCGAAGTGCAGGACCTGCAGCGCCAGCTCGCCGAGGACCGCCGCAGGCTTGCCGCGGAACGTCTGGCCTTTGAGAACGACAAGAAGGCCTTTGAGCAGCAGGTCGCGGAGGCCGCCGCGGCGGTCAGCGATGAGCAGTTCCAGAAAACCCTCAAGGTGCTCCAGGCTCAGAAGCCCGCGCAGGCGGTGCAGCTTCTGCAGGAAATGCTGGCCGATCCCACACCCAAGCCGGAGTTCGCGGCGGTCCCCATGGCGAACGGTGTCCCGCCCCCGCCGACCCCCCAGGAAACCGCGGCGAGCGAGGAGCGCCTCCGCACCGTCGTGACGTACCTCGACGCGATGAATGACAAGTCGCGCACCAAGATCATCGAGGCACTGACAAAGACCGATCCCAAGCTGGCAGCGGAGTTGCTGGAGCGACTGCGGCAACGCGGCAAGTTCGCCCGCGTGCCGTAAGGCCGCTGCATGCCCCGGATCGAACCTTCCGCACCCAACCCTCTTCTGCCCGTTCCGCAGAGCCCCCGCTTCAAGCCGAGCCGCTTCACGGCGATGCTCTCGTCCATGGGGCTGGCGATCACGCCCGCCTCGCCGCAGGCCCCGGCGTTGTCGCAGACTCCGGAGTTGAAGCCCTCGCTTCATAAGAAGGATCCCGAGCCCGCGGCTCAGCCCGCAGCGCAGGGGCAGGAACACGCCCAGGATGAGCTTGCCGACGCGCCCGTCGGTGTGAGCGACGAGGCTTCCGAGCAACAACCGCACCCTCAGGCGCACGATGCCCCGGCCATTCCTGCGCCCAAGGCGCATGAATCACCGAAGCGCACAGCACCTGTTGCGCGGCAGGACCAGCAGAGCCAAACGCCCCAGGTCGAGCAGCCGAGGGATATCGAACCGACATCGGTAACGCCCGAACCGGCGCAGGTCGAGCCTGCGGAGCCGGAACTCATCCAGCCCGAGCTTGCCGCGCCAGAGTTTCAGGTGTCTGAACCGCGGCCCGAGGCGCACCAGCCATCGGAGGGTTTGGGGGACGCCGCAAACACGGAGAACACGAAAGCCAGGTCCGAAGCGCCGACCGTTTCCGTGCGCACATTGCCGCCGCAGGGAGCGCACACCGCGCAGGCAGAGGCGGCCCCCGACCTGGTGACAAGCACGGTCGTTCACGAGGTGACTACGGAGCCTGCGACGTACCAGCCCGGCGGGGCTCCGGTCGGCCAGCAACCTACGCCGGCCGAGATGGTTGCGAATCCCGAACGACCGGCGCAGCAGAATCTTGCGCCGCAGGTGGAGCGTTCCGTGTCGGACCTGTCCGCGCGGCACACGGTCGCGCAGGAGCAGCCCGCCTCAACCGCCGGAACAACGCTGGAAACGCAGGCGGAACAGCTCGCCGCGACAGTGCGCCCATTCGTGCGTGAGCCGGTGCAGAGCGTGCAGGCGACGCCGAGCGAGTTGCACGCGGCGAGAACGATCTTCGACACCGCCGGGGCGCAGAACGATGCGCCGCAGTCCGGCGATCACAACGCAGCGCAGAACCAGCGTCAGCAAGCCGCGGCACAACCGCAGTCCGGAGCGACTCAAGTTGCGCCCATGCCCGCTCCACAGGCGGGTGCGCCCGCACCGAACGCCGCGCCGGCGCGCACAGGTGTTGAAGGCATGACCTCCAAGCCGGGTCATGGACAGGTGAATCCCGTGGGGCTTCACGCCGTCGCGTCGCCCGCCGCGGCTCGCCAGGCCGCGCTCGCACGACTGACCGCGCAAGCGCCGGTGTTGAAGCAGGGGATCGCGCAGGCGGCGCTGATTCCGCAGGCGACGAAGGCGCTCACGATGGCCCTGAAGCAGGGCGAGGGCACGGTCACGCTCCGCCTGACCCCCGAGAACCTGGGGGCGCTGAAGGTGGAAGTCTCGCTCCAGGGGCAGTCGCTTTCCGCCAGGCTGCACGCCACGACCGAATCGGCACGCCAGTTGCTCCTGGATGCGCAGTCGTCTTTACGTGCCGCGCTGGAGGCGCGGGGTCTGAGCGTGGAACGCATCGAGGTCACCGCGGCGACACCCGCGGAAAGTGCGCAGGACGCGCACAAGCACACCCTGGACGATCGCGGCGCGGAGTTCGCCGACGATGGTCGCAGCCGCGAGCGCGAGGCGCAGCCTCAGCAGGACGGAGGGGCGAGGAACGATGCCGAGGAATCCGAGGCCGAGCCGCCCTCACCGATCTGGGTGCAGCGTCCCGAACCGATCTTGCTGACGCTCGGGGAGGGAGGCGTGTACCGCCTGCACCTCGACGCGCTTGTCTGACACGAGGAGCTTATGAGCACCATCTCCGCCATCGGCAACACGATGCACGGCGCGAACAGCCTCAGCTCCCTCACTTCCGGGGACTTCCTGCAGCTCATCCTCACCGAGATGACCAAGCAGGACCCGCTTCAGCCCAACGATACCAACGCGCTGCTCCAGCAGCTCGCCGCCGTGCGGTCCATCCAGTCGGACATGGACCTGTCCACGAATCTGCAGGCGCTGGTCAGCCAGAACGAGTTTGCCGCGGCTGCCACGCTCGTGGGCAAGACCGTCAGCGGCCTGGACGAGAACTACAACCGCGTCACGGGCGAGGTGAAGTCGATCAGCCGCACGCAGTACGGCACGGTCCTGACCCTCACCAACGGCGCACGGGTCTACATCGGCGACCTGGACGAGATCGCCCAGACGCCGCGGGATAACGGGGGTGAGGGATGAGCGTCGATCCCACCACGCTCCTGAGGGCGCTGGGCTCGGGCGTCCGGCCGGTTGATGCGAAGGCCGCCGCGTCCACGTCGGAGGCGATCTCCTTCCAGCAGATGTTGGAGGATGCCGCGGCGGGCGGCGTAACCAGCGGGCTGCCTGTGCGCGTATCGCGCAATGCCGGCGTGGACCTGACGCCCTCGCAGCTCGCCCGCCTCTCGAAGGCGGCGGACCGCGCGGAGGCGGCGGGGGCGAACCGGGCCCTGTTCATCATCGACGGCCAGGTGCTCGAGATGGACGTGGGGCTGCGGACGATTACCGGAAAGGCGGATCTCAGCGCCACGCGTGTGCTCAACGGCGTGGACGCGGTCGTCACGGTGGCGCCGGAAGCGGGGGATATTCCCGGCGAGCCGCCCCGTTTGGCATTCCCCTTGTTGAACGCTTCTCTGCTCAAGGCGCTGGGCGGCAGGACGCCGCCGAACGCCTGAGAGCAAGTCGTCTTCCCGCGGCACGGAGGCCGCTTTCCAAGGGCACGGAGGCCCGATCCGAACCAATCGCCCCCGCCGCTGGTGCGTGACCCGGGCGGCTGGGGCTCTCAGGACGAACGCCCATGGCTTCAACCACCGCACTGTTTACCGGCCTCTCGGGGATGAACGCCAACTCGCGGCACATCGACGTCATCGGCAACAACATCGCCAACGTCAACACCACCGCGTACAAGAGCAACCGCCTGCTCTTCTCCACGATGTTCAGCCGGACGATGAGCATGGGCTCCGCCCCGTCCACCGTTACCGGCGGCACCAACCCCTTCCAGATCGGATTCGGCGTTCAGATCGCAGGCACGCAGCGCAACATGATCGGCGGCTCCGTCTCCGCCACGGGCGACGCCCGCGACATGGCGATCGACGGCGCGGGCTTCTTCATCGTGAACCGCGGCGGGGCGCAGTTCTACACCCGCGCCGGGGCCTTCCGCCAGAACCAGGCCAACCAGCTCGTGGACATCGCCGGCAACAAGCTCCAGGGCTTCGGCGTGGACGCCAACTTCAACATCATTCCAGGCAGGCTCGTGGACCTGACTGTGCCCATCGGCTCGCTCACGCTCGCGGAGGCGACGCGCAACGTACGCTTCTCGGGCAACCTCAACGCCGACGGCACGCTGCCCAGCACCGGCTCGCAGCTGCTCATGGGGGCGCTGCGCACCATCTCCACCGCCGCCCCGGCGCCCACCGCGCCCAACCTCCTCGAGCCCACGACCCGACTCGTGGACATCGAAGACCCGGCGCAGCCCGGCTCCGACGTTCCGATCTTCACCGTGGGCCAGCGGTTCGAGATCCGCGGCGCGGAGAAGGGCGGGCGCGAGGTTCCCACCGCCAGCTTCGAGATCACCGCGACCACCACGGTTCAGGACATTCAGAACTTCCTCGTCCAGGCGCTGGGGATCGACACCACCTCCGGACCCAACCCCGACGGCAGCATCCCCGGCGTTGAGCTCGACCCGCTCACCGGCACGCTGACCATCACCGGGAACATCGGCACCGCCAACGACCTGTCGATCGACTCCACGGATCTTCGCATCGTGGATGGCGCGGGCGCGCTCGTCGGCACGCCCTTCACGATGAACAAGGTCACGTCGGCGGACGGCGAGAGCGTGCGCACGACCTTCATCGCCTACGACTCGCTGGGCTCGCCCGTCGAGATCGAGATCACGCTGGTGCTCGAGTCCAAGGGCACGTCCGGCACGACGTGGCGCTACTACATCGAGTCCAACGACGACAGCGACCCGGCCCTGCAGGTCGCCACGGGCACCATCTCCTTCGACACCGAGGGGCAGCCCATCAGCGACGCCCCCATCAGCATCACTCTTGACCGCACGGGCTCCGGCTCCGCGACACCCATGAGCATCAATCTCAGCTTCGCGGGCAACGGCACGGGCGGGGTGACTTCGCTGAGCGATTCGACCTCGTCGCTCGCCGCCACCAGCCGCGACGGCGCGCCCATCGGCACGCTCTCCGGCTACGCCGTGGGGGTGGACGGGGTCATCACGGGCGTGTTCACGAACGGCCTGACGCGCACGATCGGGCAGGTGGCGCTGGCGACTTTCTCCAATCCCGAGGGTCTGGTGGACGCGGGCAACAGCCTGTTCAGCACCGGGGCCAACTCCGGCGAGCCGGTCATCGCCGCCCCCGGCACCTTCGGCGCGGGCTACACCATCGGCGGAGCGCTGGAGCTCTCCAACGTGGACCTGGGCGAGGAGTTCATCAAGCTGATCCTCTCCTCCACGGGCTACTCCGCCTCCTCGCGAGTGATCCGCACCGCGGACGATCTGATGCAGCAGCTTCTGGCCCTGGGCCGGTAATCCGTCACACTCCGCTCAAGCCGACCCTGCCACGGTCCGATCATCCACGCACGCAAGCAAAGCGGAGCGAACGGACCGATGAAACTACCAGTGACTCTTGGTGACCAGGCCATCAACGACCTCGCCTTGCTTGCGGCCATCGTGGCGTTCAGCGCGGTGCTTGTGGTCGCCGCGTTGTGGGCCGCCGCGGCGATGCGCATCGACCGGGCCGTGGAGGTCGCGTCGATCAGGCTGGGGCATCGCACCAAGCAGGTGATCGCCGCGGTGATGTGCCTCGGCACGGTGGCCCTGTTCACGCTGCCCTTGCCGGCGTGGATCGCGCTCAACCCCTGGCTGGCCGGTGCTGCGGGGTGCTGGGTGGCGGCGTCGATGGTGGCGCTGGCCGCGGCGGGACGTTCTCGTCCCAAGCAGGTCGCGAGCGCAGAAGTTGCGCCTCCCCTGAGCAAGGCAGCCTGACACAAGGCTTTGACGCTCCATCTGTTTATGCGGAGTGCGCCGGCTGAAAGGCCGCAGCGAGGGCCTTCCCGGGCGAACGTGGCCCCCGTTCCGGCCGATGAGCCACATGGTGCGCTCGTGCGCCAGGAGGTAGCCGTCCGCCATGCCCGACAAGGAAGAGAAGAAGAAGCCCGAGGCAGAGCAGCAGGCAGCCGCCGCAAAGAAGGGCCTCCCCCTCAAGACCATCCTCGTGGTCGCGGGGCTCATGGTCGCGGAGGCGGTGGGGGTGTTCATGATCGTCAGCATGACGAGCAAGCAGCCTCAGGTGGCCCAGGCGACTCCCCTCGAGGACAACACGAAGCAGGACCTGGAGTCCACGGTCGAGGTGCCGCTGCTCCAGGAGAAGTTCCAGAACATGCAGACGGGGCGCGTCTGGGTGTGGGACACCGCGATCGTGCTGAAGGTCCGGGCCCGCAACCAGAGCTTCGTCGAGAAGGAGCTGGAGCGCCGCAAGGCCGAGGTGCTGGAAGGCATCTCCATGATCTTCCGGCGCGCTCCCCACGCCCAGCTGCGGGAGCCGGACCTGCGGACCCTCAACCGCCAGATCACGGCGTACATCAACCAGATCATGGGGAAGGACGCCGAGGGCAGAGAGCGGATCGAGCAGGTGGTGATCCCCCGGTGTAAGGGGTTCCCGGCGGACTGAATCGGCAGACCTTGCGCGTCATTATGGGACCAGCGCAGGAGTCGCCGCTTTTGTGCGGCGGTCTTTGCCGGTTGTCCGATGGACAGCCGACGCCGCCCCGTCGTGGAGCCAGGAGGGCCACACGCAGGCGCGGCATGTGACCTGGGGAGGCCACGGATGGCCGAGAACGACACGCCTGAATCCGCGCCCGCACCGCAGCCCGAGCCGCAGCAGCAGACGGGAGAGCAGGGCGCCTCGCCGCTCAAGCTGCCCACCTTCGAGCCTGGGGCCGTGGGATCCGGGCCGCGGGCCATCGACCTGCTTTCCGACGTCAATCTCAACGTCAAGATCGAGCTGGGGCGTACCCGGATGCTCGTCGAGGACGTCCTGCGCCTGTCCGAGGGCGCGGTCGTCGAGCTGGACAAGCTCGCGGGCGACCCTGTGGACGTTTACGTGAACGAGCGGCACGTCGCCCGCGGCGAGGTGCTGGTGCTGAACGACAACTTCTGCGTGCGCATCAACGAGATCCTTGCCCCGCCCACCGAGGGCGCGGCCCCGGCGGCGAAGGCGGGCTGAGTTTCATACGGCGGCGGAGCCGCCAGCAGTGAGCCAGGATGGCGAGCGTGAGGTTCAACATTCGGTGCTGGTGCATCGCGGCGTTTGTCGCTGCGACTCTTGCCGCGCACGCCGGCGCCGCTGATGCTGCACAAACCGAATCGCGTCCGCTGCCCGCGCCGAAGGCGCCGTCGGAGTCCGCGCCGCTTGCCGCGAAGGGAAACGGCGTCAGCGCGGGGATGGTCCAGACGATCGCGTCGCTCGCGGGCGTGGTGGCGTTGATCGTGGTGCTGGGCGTGACGGTGCGGCTTGTCTCGCGTCGCGGCGGGGGGTTGATGGCCGCGCTGGGCGCGGGAGGACGTGCGCCTTCCGGCATTCTGGAAGTGCTGGGCCGCTACCCAGTCGGGCGCGGGAGCATGCTCATTCTGCTGAAGCTGGATCGGCGCGTGCTGCTGCTGTGCCAGGGGGGCGGGGGCAAGTTCGGCGGCGCGACGATGACCACGCTCTGCGAGATCACCGAGCCGGAGGATGTGGCCTCGATCCTGCTTAAGGTGCGCGACGAGGAGGGGGATTCACTCGCCCGCAAGTTCCAGGGGTTGCTGAGCGGGGCGGAGCGAGCGGCCGCCGCGGCGATGGAAGAGTCCGAGCCCGCGCAGCGCCGGTTGCGCATCGGTCCCGACAGCTTCGACCTGACCCGGGCTCGCGCGGCGGCGTCGCAGACTGGCGCGGCTGCGCCCATCAAGGCCCGGCTCAACGCCGTGAAGGGCGCGGGAGGGGCACGGTGATGCGCCGCGTCCTCGCGTGCCTGGCGTTGCTTCTGTGCTTTACCTCCTTCGCGGCGGCGCAGGTGGGGCCGCCGATTCCCGAAGCGCCTTCCGTGGCGCCCATTTCGACGCCGGCGACGCTGCCTGTGCCGGTCGTGTCTCCGGCGTCCACGCTGACGGAGATGATCAACCCGCTCGAGGTGCTGAATGCCGCGGGCGCGGCGCTTCCGGGCGCGGAGTCGAGTGCTTCGGCCCCGGCGAAGGGCGGGCTTTCCACCGCGATCAACATTCTGATCGTCCTCACCGTGATCACGCTCGCGCCGTCGATCATGCTGATGACGACGTGCTTCATGCGGATCCTGATCGTGCTCGGCCTGCTGCGTCAGGCGATGGGCACGCAGAGCGTTCCGCCGCCGCAGGTGATCACGGCGCTGGCGCTGTTCATGACGCTGCTGGTGATGGCCCCGACGCTGGACCGCATCAACAGCGAGGCGATTGCGCCCTATCGCGCCGGGCAGATCACCGACTATGACGAGCTGTGGAACAAGGCCAAGCAGCCCCTCCGGGACTTCATGTTCGACCAGATCGAGGCCACGGGGAACTGGTCGAGCCTGTATATGGTCCTGGAGTACCGCGGCATCGACACCTCCGAGCCGGAGAAGCTCACCCGCGCCGACGTGGACATGGTGAGCCTCATCCCCGCCTACATGCTCAGCGAGCTGAAGACCGCCTTCCTCATGGGCTTCCGCATCTACCTGCCCTTCCTCGTCATCGACATGGTGATTTCCACCATGCTCATCGCCATGAGCATGATGATGCTGCCGCCGGTGCTGATTTCGCTGCCCTTCAAGCTGCTGCTGTTCGTGCTCGTGGACGGCTGGACGCTGCTCATCGGCGGGCTCATGAACAGCTTTGTCCAGGCCGGGAGCGGGTAGCGCCGCAGGAACGCCGCACGGTCGCACGCACGCCCGGGGACTGAAGCCTTGCACTACGACGAAGCATCCGTTGAACTTGTCCGCAACGCCCTGCTGATCACGCTCAAGATCGCCGCGCCCATCCTGCTGGCCGGCATCGTGGTCGGCCTGGTGATCAGCCTGCTGCAGTCGGTCACGAGCATTCAGGATCAGACACTCGCCTTCGTTCCCAAGATCGTGGTGATGGTCGTCGCCGCGGCGGTGCTCATCCCGTGGATCGCGGTGCGCGTCGTCGAGTACGCGGCGACCCTTCTTTCACTGGCTGGGTGAGGTGAGCCACACGGCACGGAGAGGAGGAAAACGGAGGTGCTTTGAGTCGGTGTGGGATTCAGCAGGTCATTCGCGCTTTTACGTCTTTGAGCTTTGTGCCTTTGTTGTGAATCATGAACGCCACCGGGATCCAATCCCTGCTTGACCAGGTCGTGCCCTACACGCTGGTCATGTTCCGGCTGGCGGGGGTGTTCATGCTCGCTCCGCTGCTGACGAGCCTGACCATTCCGCGCACGTTCAAGGCGCTGCTGATCTTCATGCTCGCCGCGGCGTTGTATCCCGCGGTGCGGGCCGCCGCGCCGATGATGCCGGCGGACCTGGACCTCTTCGGGCTCATCCCGCTCATCGTGCTGGAGTCGCTCATCGGGCTGGCGATGGGGGGCATCGCGGCGGTGCCGCTGCTGAGCCTGGAGATGGCCGGCGTGATGATCGGCCAGAACATGGGCCTGGGGCTGGCGAAGGTCTACAACCCCGAGGCGGACTTCGAGGCCGAAGTCCTCGGTCAGTTCCTGTTCTACATCGGCGCGAGCATCTTCGTGGGCGTGGGAGGGCTGGAGCAGCTCTTCGCGGGCGTCATGCACAGCTTCGTCACCACGCCCATCGGCGGCTTTGCCGTGTCGCAGACGCCGCTGGACCTGCTGGTGAGCGTCCTTTCCAGCGGCTTTGAGCTGGCGATTCGGGTTTCGACCCCGGTCACGGGCATAGTGATGGTGCTGGTCGTCGTGATGGGGCTGATCGGTAAGACGATGCCGCAGCTCAACGTGATGTCCGTGGGCTTCGCGGTGAAGATCCTCGCGGGCCTGGCGATGCTCGCGGCGTCGATGTACGCGATCCGTCAAGCCGTGGGAGATGAGGTTACGCGCACACTGGATGAGGTCGTCCGCTGGGTTGCGGGGTGAGTAAACCACAAAGGCACAAAGACACAAAGAAGCGGGAATGAGCAGGAAGAAGCCAGGAGCAGAGCTGCAGCACACGAAGCGGGAAGAGTCAGTTCGTATGTCTTCTCTGTGTCTGTGCGTCTTCGTGGTTGATCGGTAAGGGAGCGTCATGGCCGAGGACATGGGCGAAAAAACAGAACTTCCGAGCAGTCGGAAGCTGTCCGAGGCGCGGTCGCGGGGGCAGGTCGCCAAGAGCCAGGAGCTTGCGGCGGCGATCGACCTTTCCGCGGCGGTGCTGCTGCTCGTGATCTTCGGCGGCTCGGTCGTGCGCACCATGGCCGCGGTGATGCGTCGTGTGCTCGCGAACCCCGCGGAGGCGCTGGACCCCTCGGCGATGGGGCGTCTGGTGCTCAACACGGCGTGGGAGTCGATCAAGGTGGTGGCTCCCGTGCTGGGGTTGATGGCGGTTGTTGCCGCGGGCTCTCACATCGTGCAGTTCGGGCTGCTGTTCACCACGCACCCGCTCCAGCCCAACTTGCGGCGGCTGAACCCAATCTCGGGGTTTGGGCGGCTGTTCGGCAAACGGAACATGGTCCGCACGCTCTCGGGCCTGGTGCGGATCACGCTGGTGGGGGCGGTGGCGTGGGCGTATGTGGAGGATCGTCTGCCGACGTTCGCGACATTGCCGCTGTTGCCCGTGTCGCAGGCCGCGGCGGTGGTGGGGCGGATTCTGCTGGAGCTGGCGCTGTGGGCGCTGGCCGTGCTGCTGGTGCTGGGCGCGGCTGATTACCTCTATCAGCGCTGGCAGCACACGCAGGACCTCAAGATGACCAAGGAAGAGGTCAAGGACGAGCGCCGGAGCATGGAAGGCGACCCTGCCGTGAAGGGCCGCCGGTATAAGCTGATGCGCGAGATGGCGATGCAGCGCGTCTCCGCGGCGGTGCCCAAGGCGGACGTGATCGTGACGAACCCCACGCACTACGCGGTGGCGATTCAGTACGACCAGGCGACGATGCGGGCGCCGCGCGTGGTGGCGAAGGGGGTGGACCACATGGCGATGCGGATTCGCCACCTGGCGCTGATCCACAAGATTCCGATCGTCGAGCGTCCGCCGCTGGCCCGGGCGCTGTACGCGGGCGTCGAGGTCGGCCAGGAGATCTCCACCGAGTTCTATCAGGCCATCGCGGAAGTGCTGGCCTATGTGTACCGCCTTGAGAACAAGGCGGCGTGAGAAGGAGCGATTCGTGAGCGTGCGGATGCGAGCGAAAAGGCAGAGGGAGAACGGCGGGGTTGCCGGCGCCTTCTTCGGCCTTTGCCGCGTTCTGGTTTGTTGACCGTTCGACCATGTCCACACTTCAGGCCAATACCGGTCTCTTGCCGCAGTGGCTTCACAAGCTGAGCCGCCACCGCGGCTACATCGTGCCCGTCGGCTTCGTGCTGATGATGGCCGTGCTGCTGGTGCCCGTGCCGCCGCCGGTGATGGACGTGCTCATCGCGCTCAACATCGCGCTGTCGCTGGTCATCCTGTTGACCACGCTCTACATGACCCAGCCGCTGGACTTCTCCGTCTTCCCGAGCCTGCTTCTCGGCACGACGCTGCTGCGGCTGGTGCTGAACATCGCTTCGACCCGCCTCATTCTCACGGCGGACGCCTCCACGCCGGAGGAAGCCGCGGGGGTTGCGGGCCACGTCATCATGGCCTTCGGCGAGTTCGTCGCGGGGGACTCGCTCTTCGTCGGCATCGTCATCTTCCTCATCATGGTGATCGTCCAGTTCATGGTCATCACCAAGGGCGCTGGCCGCATCTCCGAGGTCGCGGCGCGCTTCACCCTCGACGCCATGCCCGGCAAGCAGATGGCGATCGACGCCGACCTCAACGCGGGCAACATCGACGAGAAGGAAGCGCGGCGGCGGCGCGAGAAGATCTCCCAGGAAGCGGACTTCTTCGGCGCGATGGACGGTGCGAGCAAGTTCGTCCGCGGCGACGCCATCGCCGGCCTCATCATCACCGCCATCAACGTCGCCGGCGGCTTTGCGGTGGGCATCGTCGCCCGCGGGTGGGACGCCGCGCAGACCGCGGAGGTCTTCACCAAGCTCACCATCGGCGACGGCCTGACCAGCCAGATTCCCTCCTTCGTCATCGCCATCGCCTCGGCGCTGATCGTTACGCGAAGCGGCAGCAAGGCCGAGCTGGGCAACGAGCTGACCGATCAGGTGATGAGCCAGCCCAAGGGGTTGTTCATCACCGCGGGCTTTCTCGGTCTGCTCGCTCTTACGCCGCTGCCCTCGCTGCCGCTGCTGGCCTGCGGCGCGGTGCTCGCGGGCGTGGGCTACAGCATGATCCGCTCGCACAAGAAGAAAGGTGATGAGCCCGCGCCGGGCGAGCAGGCTCCTCTGCAGAAGCCCGAGCCGCCGCCGATCGAACAGCTCCTCAAGGTGGACACGCTGGAGCTGGAGGTCGGGTACGCCCTGGTTTCGCTCGTGGACACGACGCAGGGCGGGGACCTGCTCGACCGCATCACGGCGATTCGCCGCCAGCTTGCCGTGGAGCTGGGGCTGGTCATGCCCCCGGTCCGCATCCGCGACAACATGCAGCTTTCCAGCACGGAGTACCGGATCAAGATCCGCGGCAATCCGGTCGCTTCGGGCGTCACGCGGCCGGGCAAGCTGCTGGCGATGGATTCGGGCATCGCGAGCGGGCGCATCGATCCTTCCTGGGGCGGCGAGGAGACGCGCGAGCCGGCGTTCGGCCTGCCCGCGTGGTGGATCGACCCGGCCCTGCGCATGCGCGCCGAGACGATGAACTACACCGTCGTCGATCCCACGAGCGTCCTGGCGACGCATCTGACCGAGGTCGTCCGCAAGCACGCGGACGAGTTGCTGACGCGCGACGAGGTGAACAACCTCCTGGAGCAGCTCAAGCAGAAGGCCCCCAAGCTGATCGAGGACTGCATCCCCGGCATCATCAAGCCCATCGACCTGCAGAAGATTCTGCAGGCGCTGCTGCGCGAGCGTGTGCCGATCCGCGACCTGGAGACGATCCTGGAGACGCTGGCCGACTGGGGCACCAAGACCAAGGACCTGGAGGTGCTTACCGAGTACGTCCGCAACGCCCTGCGGCGCACCATCTGCCAGCAGTACGCCTCTCCGGGGGAGAACGGCGTGCAGCGCCTGGTCTGCGTCACGCTCGACCCGGCGCTGGAGGATCAGATCAACGCCTACATCGACCGCGGCCCGGCGGGCACCACCGTCAACATGCCTTCGCGCGTCGCCTCGGCCATCGCCGGGCAGATCGTCGCGGCTTTGCGCGCCGTCGTGTCGGCGGGCCACCCGCCCGTGGTGATCGCCTCGCCGCCGGTGCGTGCGGTTGTGAAGCAGCTTCTGGACCCGCACATGCCCAACGTCGCGGTGCTGGGTTACAACGAGGTCGTCACCGGCGTGGAGGTCGAGTCTCTGGCCTTGGTCTCTCCGCCCGAGGAACGGGTTCCCGTCGGCGCCGCGGCTTGAGCGAAGCATCCGCCCGAGTCGGGCGCGTGATCCTCAGGAGGCAACCATGATCGCCTTCGACCCGCGAGATTCTGGCGTGTGTTGTCCTGCAACTGCGACGTTTTCCACAATCGCTCGCGGCGTGCGCAGGATCGGCCAAAAACCCAGGCTTGCCTCTGGTTGACGGGGCCGCCTCGCTGTACACTTTGCCCCCGAAGCGGCCTCTGGAGGAGGCGTGACGCGGCCACGGACGGCGGACCATGAACCTCAAAACCTACCGCGCACCATCAATGGCCCAGGCACTGTCGGAGGTCAAGAAAGACCTCGGCAAGGACGCGGTCATTCTCCACACCCGCGCGTACAAGGTCGGCTCGGTTCTTGGAATCGGCGGGAAGCAGGTGGTGGAGATCACCGCGGCGGATCAGATGTCCGCACGCGGCCCACGCATCAGGGAACAGAAGCCTCCGCAGCCCACGCAGCCTCAGCGTCCGGACCCCGCCGAGTTCATCGCCGAGGCATTTACCAAAGTGGAAGCGCCCGCGGCGGTCGGCGAGACGCCCACCGTCAATGTCCGTCCCGTCAAGATCGAAGACCTCGCCCCCCGGCCTCGGCCCGCTGCGCCGAAGGCGGAGACAAACCGCAACGACGAGGTGCCGCCGCCTCCGCCCGAGTCGTCCAATGTCGGGGCGGCGCTGCTGGAGCAGGTGTACCCGCCGCCGCCCAACCCTGCCAAGGTCAACATCAGCCGCCTGACGACCAAGGTGCCCTTCGCGCCGGTCTCGGATAGTGCGCTGCTGGAGCTTCAGGTCGAACTGGCGTCAATCAAACGGCTTGTGGGCCAGGTGCTCAGCTGCACCCGCACCACCGCGGCCTCCGTCTCGCCCATGACGGGCATGGGGAACATCAACGGCGTCAGCGATCCCCTCTTCAACCTTTACCTGCGCTTGCAGGACGGCCAGGTTTCCCCGGCGATCGCGGAGGAACTGGTCGGCAAGGTCCGGGACGAGCTCACCCCCGATGAGCTGGGCGACCCGGAGATTGTCCGCCAGTCGATGCTGCGGCAGATCGCGGCGATGATGCCGGTGGTTGGGTCTGTCTCGCGGGCGGGGCGTTCCGAGACCGGCCGGCCGCTCACCATCGCCCTCGTGGGGCCCACGGGCGTTGGCAAGACGACCACCATCGCCAAGCTCGCCGCGGCGTACAAGTTGCGGCAGGGCAAGAAGGTGGGGCTCATCACGAGCGACACCTACCGCATCGCGGCGGTGGACCAGCTCCGCACCTACGCCAACATCATCGGGCTTCCGTTGAAGGTGGTGATGACGCCTCGGGAGATGGCCGCGGCGTGCAGCGCGTTTGCCGACTGTGACGCCGTGCTCATCGACACGGCGGGGCGGTCCCAGCACGACGCGGGCAGGCTTGAGGAGCTTTCGGCGTTCATCGAGGCGTGCTCGCCGGATGAGACGCACCTGGTCCTGTCGGCCACAGGCTCCGAGGCGGTGCTAGATCGTGCGGTCAAGAAGTTTGACGTGCTCCGCCCGTCCCGCGTCATCTTCAGTAAGCTCGACGAGGCGGTGAACTTCGGCGTATTGCTTAACATCCTCCGGGGCAGCAGGCTCCGTGTCAGTTACCTTACAACCGGGCAGGAAGTCCCGGATCAAATTGAGCTTGCTCAGGCGGACAGGCTGGCCCGCCTTGTACTCGATGGGGAGTTGGTCAGTTGAGCTCCGCGGTCAGCACAGTTACGTTCACTGGCACCCTGCCTCACGGGCTCCGCTTCACAGGGGACAATCGCTTCCGATTCGAGGATCAGGCCTCGCGTCTGCGTTCGATGGTTGACGCGATGAACGGCGGGCCGGCGCCTGCCGCGAGCCCGCCGCCGTCGCCTCCGCGTCCTGCGCCCCCGCCGCGGTATTGCCCTGTCGTCTCCATCACCAGCGGCAAGGGGGGCGTGGGCAAGACCAGCACCTGCGTGAACCTCGCCATCGCCCTTGCGCAGCTCCGTCAGCGCGTGACGCTGCTGGACGCCGACCTGGGGCTGGCGAACGCCGACGTGCTCTGCGGCATCACGCCCACCACCCGCCTCGACGCGGCGGTGGAGGTCGTGCGCCAGGATCCGCTGCTGTACGGCGTCACTCGCCCCGCGCCCCGGCGCAGCCTCTCCCACATTGCGGTGGATGCGCCCGGCGGCTTCCGGCTCGTTCCCGGCGCGGTGGGCCTTACGCGCATGGCGAACCTTTCCCCCTCCCAGCGCGAGCTGATCCTCCGTGGCCTGACGGACCTCGAGGCGGAGTCCGACGCGGTGCTTATCGACACCGGCGCGGGTCTCTCCGACACCGTCACCACCTTTGCCGCGGTCGCGGACCTGACGCTGGTGGTCGCCACGCCCGAGCCCACCTCCATCGCGGACGCCTACGCGATGATCAAGGCCGTCACGCACCTTCGCGCGACGAAGGCCCCCGGAACAGGGTTCCGCACGGCGATCATCATCAACCAGGCCACGAACCAGCAGGAAGGCGAGGCGGTGCATGCACGCATCGCCGCGACCGCGAAGCGGTTCCTGGGCATCGAGCCTCCGCTGCTGGGTGTGGTGGTGAACGACCCGGCGGTGGCCGCGAGCGTGCGGGCCCGCACTCCGGTGATGCTCCACAGCCCTTCGGCTAAGGCTTGCAAGGACTTGCGCACAGTCGCGGCGAACCTTGCCGAGCTTCTGTCGCTGAAGGTTCCCGTCCGGACTCCCCCGACAAGGCGAGGGTTGTTCGGATGGTTTTCGCGTCGCTAGCGCTGTCTGCGCGTTCGGTACGGGATTTGCGGGTTAGACCGCGCGGCGGCGCAGGAATTCCGCCGCCGCGCGCAAAGTTGCGCCCCGACTGAGCCGATGCAGGCCCGTGGGCCGGTAACTGCGTGGAGACAGGGAGCGGTTCGAGCGTGAGCAACCACGCCAAAGTCGTCGCCGCCGTGTTTGCCCTGAGCGCGTTCGCGATCGCGCTGGTCGCGGGGATCGCCGCGGGGAACGACGCGGCGACGGTGCTTCTGCGCGCGCTGCTGGCGCTGGTGGCGTGCCAGGTCGTGGGCCTGTTCGCGGGGATGATCGTCGAGCGAGTGATCCAGGAGCACGAGACGCGCTACCGGGAGGAGAACCCGGTGCCGTCTCTACATCCCACATTGGAAGAACCTGTGGACAAGTCGGCCGACAAGGAGGGCGTCGGCGCGTGAACGCAGATTTTCCTTGAAAAAGTGCGGTAGGCAGGTTGCACCGGCGCGGATTCGATATACTCGTCCCGCGTCGGTCAGGATGATCCGACGGCAGCGGGCATTCGCCCGCGACAACTCAGGTCAGGGAATCGACCATGGCACTCAAGTCTGCATCGCGTAGCGGCATGCGTTCGGGCGGACGCTACACCGCCCGGCACGCGGAACCTTCCAAAGTACGCTCGCCGTTGGACGATCTTCCCATCAACGATGTGTGGAAGAAGTATCGTGCCACGCAGGACGAGAGCATCCGCAACTGGCTGATGGAGAAGTTCCTCCCGCTCGTGCGCTACAACGCCGAGCGCATCCACACGCGTCTTCCTGACGAGGTGGACATCGAGGACCTCATGTCCGCGGGCATCTTCGGCCTGATGGACGCGATCGACGCCTTCGACCTTGATCGCAAGGTGAAGTTCGAGACCTATTGCGCCCCGCGCATCCGCGGCGCCATCCTCGACGAGCTGCGCTCCATGGACTGGGTGCCGCGGCTTGTCCGTCATCGCAGCAACAAGGTCGATCAGGCGCGCCAGCAGATCGAGAAGGAGACCGGCCAGCCCGCGACGGACGAGCAGGTCGCCAAGCGGCTGAAGGTGAACCCGGAGGAGTTCGAGAAGCTCAAGCGCGACTCCGCCGCGGTCTCGACCCGCAGCCTCACGCAGCGCTGCTATCCGAGCGACAACGGGCGGGACGTCCGCGAGATCGACGTGATCCGCGACGAGTCGCAGTCCAACCCCGTGACCGACATCCAGCGCCGCGACCTGCGCGACCTCATCACCAAGGGGCTGTCGCGCTCCGAGCGGCTCATCATCATCCTGTACTACTACGAGGGCATGACGATGAAGGAGATCGGGGCCACCCTCGACCTCTCCGAGTCCCGCGTCAGCCAGATGCACAGCTCCATCCTCGCCCGGCTCAAGAGCCAGATGCAGTTCCGTATGCGTGAGCTCGAGCCGGTCGAGTAAAGCATTTCGCCGGGATCCAGCACACCTCCTCACAGCCCCGCCGCCCGGCGGGGTTTTTGTTTGCCGGCTCCCTACCCTCCGGCGTGCCCCAGGCAGCCATCGCACTCGGAAGCAACCTCGGCGACCGCCACGCCCACATCCGCGCGGCGGTGGCGGCGCTGGGCCGCCTGCCCGGCTCGCGCCTGATCGCCCTCTCCGAGACCTTCGAGACCGAGCCCGTGGGGCCGGTGCCTCAGGGGCCGTACATCAACGCCGCGGCGAAGATCGAAACCTCGCTCGGCCCCCGCGAGCTGCTCGACCGGCTGCTGGAGATTGAAAAGCACCAGGGACGTGACCGCGCCGCCGAGCAGCGGTGGGGGCCGCGCACTCTCGACCTCGACCTGCTGCTGTATGACGACCTAACCCTGCACGAGCCGGGACTCCAATTGCCGCATCCCCGTCTCCACGAGCGGCTCTTTGTCCTTGAACCCCTCGCCCAGGTCTGGCCGGAGGCGGTGGTCCCCGGTGTCAGCCGGACCGTTGCGGAAATCCTCGCGGACTTCCGGCGTGACGTACCATCGCGGCGATGAAGGTCCTCGCCAGCACCGCGATTCTCGCCCTCTCCCCATTCGTCGTCGCGCAGCCAGATCCAGAGCCGGACCCTGCGCCCGCGCCGCAGGCGGAGGCTCTGCCCGCGCCGCATGATGTGGAGACCATCGACGAGGCGCTTGCGCGGGCCATCGCCGCGTATCAGTCGGGGCCCATCGCCGAGGAGGTGGTCATCACCCTCAGCCCGAACGTCGGGCCTGATCGCACGTCGACGATCACGCTGCGCGTGGACGCGGTGCCGGGCAGCCCGCGCCGGCTGTTCATCGACCTGACGCGCCTGGCCATTGCCGCGGACGACAGCCAGATTCAGGCTCAGGCCCCGCACGCGCCGCACCTGACCTTCGCCGCGCCGGTGTCGGTCCCGCTGACGCTGCCGCAGCTCTGGAACGCCGTGCCGCCGATCTTGCTTCCGCAGCTCGAATGGGCGCTGGGCAGCGACCCGGCGCGGCTCGGGCGGGCGATCACGGCGATCCTGCACACTTCGTGGCTTCCCGCCCGCTATTCCGAGACGCTTTCGGTGATCTTCCAGGGTGAGAGCCCCGGCGGTCCGGCGGCGATCGAGTTCAACGCCTCAGGGCGGCTTGCGGCCCTCAGTATCCCGCTGGGCAGGGAAGGCCCCCGTCTCATGCTGACCGTCACGCCGCTCGATCCTGAAGCTGGGCCGTGGACGCTCTCTGCCGAGGGACGCACAGCCGTGCCCTCCATCGCCGACCTTCGCGCCAAGCCCGCGGCGGTCACGCCGGGGGCTCGTCTGCCCGCCCTCAGCTTCATGACCCGCGATCTGGACGCATGGTCTCTACAGGAGGCGCTGGCACAGCCGCAGCCCGGCTCGCCCGGACCGGCGTTCGGTCTGCTGATCTTCTACAAGGCCGACGCACCCACCGCATTCGCCGACGCTCAGACCGGCGCCAAAGCCGCGGCGGAAGTGGCCGACATTCTCCGTGCCGCGCAGCCGGACCCGACGCGGCGGCCCAGGACCGTAGCCGCGGTCATCGCGCTGATGGGGCTGGGGGATATGACGCGGACGCGCCTGGCACAGGCGGACGCGCAGTGGCCGGCCCCGCAGCCGCAGCGGCTCTTCAGCCCGAACGGCCCCGGTGAAATGGAGCGTCTTGCGCCCGGCAGCGCGGTGGCGTTGCTCATCATCGACGCGGAGCAGAAGCTGCTCGCTGCCATCCCGCTGGATCAGCGGGATGATGTCGCGGCGATCGCGGAGGAAGCCGTCGCGGCCATCACGCAGGCGACGCTGATCCCGTAAACGGAATGTCGCACTGAAAGCGGCGCCTGCGTCTCAGGCAGCAAGGGCGTTCGGCGATCAGCTCGCCTGGGCCCTGGGGTGGGCCTTGTTGTACGCCTCCTGCATGCGCTGGGTGGTCAGGTGCGTGTAGATCTGCGTGGTGCTGAGGCTCTGGTGGCCCAGAAGCTCCTGCACGCTGCGCAGGTCCGCGCCGTTGTCGAGCAGGTGCGTGGCGAAGCTGTGCCGCAGGGTGTGCGGGCTGATGGAGGGGTCGAGGCCGACCTGCTTGAGGTACTTGTCGAGCTTGCGGCGCACCGAGCGGCTGGAGAGTCGGCCGCCGTGCTTGTTGATGAACAGCGGCACGCGGTTGCCGTTCTCACGGACCATGGGCCCGAACTTGGGGTCGTTCCGCAGCATCTCGATGTAGCGGCTGACGGCGTTGATGGCGTGGGAGCCGAGGGGGACGATGCGCTCCTTCTTGCCCTTGCCGCGGACGCGCAGCGCCTCACCGGCCAGGTCGAGGTCTTCGAAGGCGAGGCCGACCAGCTCGCTGACGCGGATGCCGGTGGAGTAGAGGGTCTCGAGCATGGCGCGGTCTCGCCGGCCCAGCAGCTCGGTGTCGCCGGGGGCGGCCAGCAGCTTCTCGATCTGCTCGATGGGGATGGCCTTGGGCAGACGCTTGGCCTGCCGCGGGGTGCGGATCACCGTCATCGGGTTGCCGGTGCTGAGGCCCCGCCGGTCCGCCCACTTGTAGAAGCTCCGGAGGGTGGCGATCTTGCGGGCCATCGTCGCGGCGGAGTAGTTCTGCGTGCCCAGGTGGTTGAGGAAGCCGCGGATCGTGTCCGCCTTCGCGGCGCAGATCGCCTCGGTGATGGTGCCGGTGCCGGACACCTGGCCCCGGTTGGTGGCGGCCGTCTCCATCGCGGCCTTCTCGCGCTCGGGGTCGATCGTGACGTTCAGGTCCGCCGCGAGGTACTCAATGAACTGCCGCAGGTCCGCCCCGTAGCAGCGTGCGGTGTAAGGGGAAAAGTGCCGTTCGTCGGCGAGGTAAGTCGTAAACGCATCCGTGATCGGCAGAGTGGACATCGCAGGCTCCCTGCTGTTCGTCTCTTTACGGCTTGGCGCATCCCTGCGCCAGGCTCTGATTGTCTGGTAACTGCTTCGGCACGTTCCGGGAACCTCTTGACTGCTGCATGCCCGAAAACCTCCAAAAAACCACCTATCTCCCGGGGCCGGCTCCCGCGCTCGCCTCGGACACGCCCCCCGGCAGTCGGGCCCATTCTTCCTTGATCAGCGTGTCGATCACGTGGTACGCGGCGAACTCGCTGAACAGGTGCATGCTCGCGGTATACCGGCGCCACCCCAGGGCAGAGGGCTGTTTGTCCCGGCCCTGGGCATAGCTGCGCACGTCCATCAAAACCTGGTGGTTTTTGGCGTCCAGGTGCTCGGAGACCACCGAGACCGGACCTTCCTCACGCGACCAGCGCGAGGGCTCGATGTCGCGCGAACGCACCGTGAGCGTGCGCGGGTCGAGGGGTTGGCGTCCGGGGGCCATCGAGCCGGGGCGCGAGTAGAGGGCCAGCGAAATCCCCAGTGTGGGCGTGTAGGGGTCGTACGCCGTGACGCTGCCCACCAGGACGCCGTCCACGCCCATCGCCTGGGCGAGCGCCCGCGCCTCGGCGGGGGTGCGCAGCGTCGTGTAACCCAGCACGTTCATCGCCTGGATGGTGCGGTTGAGGGGCAGGCAGCGCACGCCGCGGACTTCCTCCACCGCGGCGACGATCTTGTCGCTGATGGCTTCGACGTCGGCGTAGCTGGTGCCGGATTCGTTCCGGAGCGGGACGACCGCCCACAACACTTCGCCGCGGCTGGTGTCGTAGGGGGCGACGATGACCCTGGGCGCGGTGAGCTTCTGTTCCTTGGTGCCGCCGCAGCCGAACAGGCCGAGCACCGCCAACATCGCCACGATCAGAGCTGCTTTGCTCATGGGCCTCCTTGCCTTCGCCGCGCGCCTCCGGCGCGCCCGGGGATCTCGCGAAAATCCGTGCGCGGGGCCTTTCGACCCCGCGCCGGGGAAAGGTCGTTCAGGGCTGCTCGAAGGGATCGGGGACCGTCACCACGGGCTGGGCGGGAGCCGCGGGCTGCGCCGGGCTCGTGATCACCATCGGGGTCGTGGCGATGGGGCGGGTCTCCTGGCCGGGCCGCAGCATCGCCTGCGCCGACTTCACCGCGGGGGAGAGGTCCAGCGACCAGATGTTGTCCGAACCCGATCGATCGCTCACGAAGTACAGCCGGTTGTTCGAGGCCCAGGTGGGGCTGATGGAGAGGCTGTCGCCGCCGGTCAGGCGGACCTTGCCCTCGCCGTCGGCGGAGATCATCCAGAGCGTCGCCCAGGCGGGACGATCCTCGGATTCGGGATCGTCGCTCACGGGCACCTCGGTGTAGACCACCCAGTTGCCGTCGGGGCTCCAGGCGGGATCGATCAGCGCCGTCTCGAAGCTGGTGGCGATTTCCGTCGCGTTGCCCGTCGTGCCGCCGAGCAGGTCCAGCGTCCAGAGGCTGTAGGCGCGGCGGCCGCGCTCACGCCCGAGCTGGAAGAGAATCCGGTCCGCGCCGTTGGCGCCGGTGCCGGGCACCGGGCACCACTGAGGCAGCAGGCCGTAGCCGATGAAGTTCGCGATGGCGGGGTTGGAAACGTCCGTCACCCACATCTCCCAGCGGCCGCTGGCCTGACCGAGGCGGGAGAAGACCAGGTGGCGGCCGTCGGGCGACCACGAGGGGTTCACGTCGTCCGCCAGGTCGTTGGTGACCTGCACCGCGCGTCCGCCGTTGATGGGCATCACGTAGATGTCCCAGTTGCCGGAGCGGTCGCTCGCGAAGGCGATCTTGGTGCCGTCGGGGCTGATCGCGGGCATCGCGTCCTGCGCGGGGTCGTTGGTCAGCTGCGTCACGACGCGGCTGTCCGTCCGCTTCATATAGATGTCGGAGTTCTGCCGGTGCTGCGTGCTCGCGAAGACCAGCGTGGTGCCGTCGCGCGACACGCAGGGATCAAAGTCCGCGCCTTCTTCGGCGAAGGTCACGCGGCTGACGCCCGTCACCAGCGGGCTGAACCCGTCCACCTCCGAGTCATCCGCCCCGCTCGTGGAGAAGGCGAAGGAGGCGATGGCGCGCTTGTTGCCGCGGGAGGCGGCCTTCGGCGCGGGCTTGTTGCTCGTGTTCTGGGCGATCGTCGTGCCGGGCTTGGGCGGCTGCAGCTCAAGCGCCACCAGCGAGAGGTTCAGCGGGGGGCGGTTGCCGGTGGTGTTCCCCGTGGAGTTCGAGGAGGTCGTCCCGCCGGTGGAGGAGTCGGCGACGATGTGAGGATTCGTGCCGGGAGTGGAAGCGCTGGTCGCGGCCGGGGTGGTCTTGTACTGCGGGCGAGCAGCCTGCTTGGGCGACGAACTGCACCCAGTGACCGCTACAAGCCCCGCGAGGGCCACGACCTGCGCCAACCTCTGATCGATGCTCTTCATAAATGGTCCACTTCTGCACGCGCGGTGCGGAACATCTGCCGCCGCCCCGCGGTCCGTCTTATCGGACCGCCCCCGAGGCGGACTTGAAGCCGCGGCTACAGGCCGCGCCACCCTCACAATCGGACCATTCAGCCTGCCAAATCAGTGGATTCGGGGGCTTTCGCCGAACTCATTCCGAGGCTTCGCGCCGGACGATGGCGGGGGAGATGCCCCTGCGGATCCAGGGGACGGTGGGCTCATCCATGACGCTGAGGTGTTCGAGGTAATGCGCCAGAGCCGCCTCGGAGAAGCGGGCGAGGAACTCCGGCGTAGCCGTGGGGTTGAGCTGCATGATCCGCTCAATCAACTGGGCGCGGGAAAGGAACGCCGGACGCCGCTCCTGCTGGAGCAGGGGCGGTTGTTGACTGGTGCTGACCATCGACGAGGCCTCCGTGCTGCTACCCTGCCGGCGCGGGTAGGGGTCTGGGGCAGCGCACAACAACGCCGCCGCGCCCAGGCCTGAACCCAAGCCGGCCGTGCCGCGCCCGAAGCACTCCTTTGCACCGGGCCGCACTTTTACCTTTGAGGTTGAGAATGCAGGTACGCGTGCTCCGCCACGCCCAACCCGGTACATCGGCAGCCGGGGCTATCGGACCCGAAAACTCGGGGGGCGATCAGGCCCAGGACGGTGCCCTTGTCATAGAAGTCAAGCAGATACAAGGGGTTGCGCCGGACTTCGTGTCCACGCTCGTGCTGCGTCCCTCCGGGGGTGGGGATGTTCCCGCCTGGCTGCCAGGCCCCCGGGCCGAGTTTCACACCTCGGTGCTCGCCTTGGAGCAGGCCGCGCCCCGGGCGACCCTGTGCATCTGGCCCGCGGCACGGGCGGCGGTCTCGGATGTTCCCTCCCTGCGGGCCTTCCTCAACGCCGCCCTGGAGCGGGCACGCCCCTGGCTGTTCCTGCTCGATCCCGTTTCGATGCTGACGCCGGAGATGCTCGGGAACGCCGAGGATCACCTGATTCGCATTTTCGAAGCGCTGGCGGCGCACGAGGCGCGGTGGGCGACGCTGCTCTGTGACGGCGTGGTGGAGGGGGAGGATGTGCGCCCCGTGCCGCTGGGGTCGGGGACGCTCACCCCTGTGCTGCTGCGGCTGTGGGAGCGGGCGGGGCGTCCTGGGCCGGTGGTCCTGCTGGAAGAAGACCTGGCCGGGCAACGGGCTCTTCTCCCGGCTTAAACCTCATACACTCCCGCCTATGGCCGACACCCCCCAGACCCCCGCCTCCAGCCTCGAACACCCCGTGTTCAAGATCGTGAAGGAGGCGTTCCCGAACAAGAAGTTCCGCGCCACGGAGTTTCGCGGGCAGTCCACGCTGATCGTTGAGCCGCAGGACGCCCACGAAGTCCTCGCGTTCCTGCGGGATGATCCCCGCTGCACCTTCAACTTCCTCTCCGACGTCGGCGGCATCGACTACCTCAACTATCCCGCGCCGATGCCGGGGCGCTTCTGCGTCTTCTGGAATCTCTGCTCCTACTCGCGCAACGACCGCTTCTTCGTCAAGACCTATCTCAACCCCAGCCTGCCCACCGACGGCATCGAGAAGGACCCGGCGCTGGAGCTGGACTCGGTGTGCGACCTCTGGCCCGGCGCCGAGTGGCCCGAGCGCGAGGTCTTCGATATGTTCGGCATTCGTTTCCGCAACCACCCGGACCTGCGCCGCATTCTGCTGTGGGAGAAGTATCCGGCGCACCCGCTGCGCAAGGACTACCCCGTCCGCGGCAGGGGCGAGCGCGAGGCGTACCGCGTCGTCGATCGCACCTCCTCGTAACGACGGCGGCGGGCGGGCGTACACAGGTTGCCGCGGCCGGGTTCCGGCCGTGCCGGAGCTGACCGGTGATCATGCGCTCGTTCATCATCCTGCTGGCTGCCTTCGCCTCGATGTTCGTCGTGGCGTGCGAGGAAAAACATGACACGCCGGAGCGCACGATTGCGCAAATGCGCGAGTACGTGGAGAAGGGTCGCGCCGACAAGCTGACCAAGTTCATCTACGCCGAGAACGAGGACATGCGGCGGCTGCTGAACCGCACCGGCCGCCTTCTCGGCAACCTCCAGAAGCTGGGCCTCGCCGTCAACGAGAAGTTCCCGGAGGAGGTGCGCAAGCTCCGCGAGCAGGCGGAAGCCGCGGCGAAGTCGGGCAAGTCCAGCACCTTCCTGTCGCAGGCCCTGGCGTCACGCCGGCGCGGCTCGGGGCCTCTCGGCAGGAACGCTCCGGACAACCCCAACAAGCTCCGCGACGCCTTCGACGCCTCGATGAAGCAGCTCTTCGCCGATCCTTACGCGTGGATCGAGCAGTCGGAGGCGCGGCTGACCACCGAGTTCCTCACGGATGATTCAGTCGCGGTGCTGTGGGACGGCAAGCCGGCGCTGGCGCCCCTCGGCCTGGTGATGAAGCGGGACGTGCGCGACGGGCAGTGGTACTTCGTCCTGCCCACCAACATCCCCGGCCTGAGCCGCATCTTCCCCAAGACGCCGCAGGAATACGAGATCTGGGGCGGGCTGATCGCGGTGTTCGACAACATGATCATCGACCTGACGAAGGAGGTCGAGGCCGGGCGCGTCGCCACGATCGACGATCTGGCGCGCAAGGCCGGCGAGATGGCCTTCATGCCCGCGATGATCACCGTCTTCGCCTACGGGCGGCTGCAGGAAGTGCAGCGCGAGCAGGCCAAGGCGGCCAGTCAGCCCAAGTAGGTTTTATCGCCAGAAGCTGGTTCCGCCCGCGGAGGAGGTGGTCTCGTTCGAGCCGAGGCCCATGATGCGCCCGCTGCCGCTCGCGCCGTATGGCTGGAACACGACCCCGAAGCTCGTTTCGCCGGAGATGTTGTTGTACGACATGCTCATGCCGAGCATGAGGCTGGCGAAGCGCCGCCGCATTTCCACCGCGGTGGACTGGAACCCGCCGCTGGTGGCGTCGTAGGTGACGCCGAAGGCCGCGGCGTACTTCTCCGTAAGGTCATAGGAGGTGCCGACGGTGAGATACGTCGCGTCCTGGGGGTTGACGTAGCGGATTTCGCCGATCGTCACGAACCCCGGCGAGTGGCGCATGAGCAGGCCCGCGTTGCTGGTGGCCTGCTGGTCTGCGTCGAGGTCGTAGGTCACGCCGCCGGTGAGCGTGGTGGCGCCGGTGAGGCGCAGGGCGGCGTCCACGACCAGGAACTTGCCCGCGCTGCTCAGCTCCGGGCGGTAGTCGAAGAAGCGGGGGATAGGGTTTCGACGGGTGGCGTCGTCGCTGCTGTAGACGAAGTCGGTGCTGATGCGGAGCAGGTCCACGCTGTGCCACATGCCGGGCCCGCCGCGCTGCGTCTGGAAGGTGTGCGTCACGCCGGCGCGGATGATTCCGCCGTCGGTGATTCCCTCGATCTCCTGGTCGTACACGGGCACTTCGCCCGCTTCGATGTTGGTGCCGGAGATCCAGAGCGTCACGCTGGGCTCCACGAGGTGGCGCAGGCGGTGGATGTCCAGGAGGCGCGAGTCCACGCCCTCGAAGACATGCTGCATGGTCGTGTTGAGCCGCACGCCCGCGGCGGACCAGATGCGCACGTTGTCGTCGGAGCCGGGAGAGTAATCCTCGAACTTGTCGTCCCAGAAGGTCACGCGGGCCACGGCGAAGGGCATCACCTGGACAGGACCGACGCTCGTCTGGATGGAGACTTCCTGGCGCGTGTCGGCCCGCGTCACCGCGCCCTCAAAGAGCCCGGAGGCACGCAGCGTCTCGTCGATCGTCTGGTTGAAGTTGATCCCGAAGGCGCGTTGCGAGAGTGAGTTGCGGGAGAAGCCGCGATCGCGGGCTTCCACTTCATCGAACGTGAACCCCACCCGCCCGACGCGGTACTCGCTCGTCCACGTCAGCAGGCCGGGCGACCAGGAGGAGAGCAGGTCGTCGGCCTGGCGGGCGTAGAAGGCCTCGGGCAGCCGGTTCACCGAGAAGCCCTGGCTTTGCAGCAGGTATTCGTTGCTCAGGAAGTCGTCGAGGGTTCCCTTCACCTCCGCGGAGAAGTAGGTGTTGTCCTCCACGCGCTTCACGAGCAGGCGGTTGGTGAACTCCCGGTAGTTCTCGCCCATCTGCGGGAAGAAGCCGGTGATGAAGCTGGGGTCGCTGATGCTCGCGCCTTCGGCGAGCAGCGTCCAGTTGCGTCCGAGGCGGAGGCGCTCCTCGGCAACGATCATGCCGCGGAACTCGCCGTCATGGTTGATGCGCGTTCCGGGCTTGGTGATTTCCGTGCCGCGGTCGCTGGGGAGGGAGTAGGCGTAGACCCCGCCGCGGTTTCCGGGCTTGGTCCACGACACGCGCGTGCCCAGGCCCGCGCCGCGCTCGAAGTAGAAGTCGGTGAGCAGGTCCACTTCGAAGTCGCGGGGGCGCTCCAGGCCCAGCAGCGAGTAGGCGTTCAGCGTGGCGCGGATCGCGCCGCCGCTGCCGGACCTGTTCTCCACGCGGAAGTCCTTCACCGGGAAGGTGGAGGGGTCGCCGCTGTACCGGGGCCAGTAGAACACCGGCACGCCCATGACCTGCAGCGTGATATTGCGCGCATCAACGATGGTGCGGTCCTCGACGCCTTCGGGCGGAGGAATCTCGCCCTCCGGCACGTCGTCGGGGTCGGTGCGCACAATGTCCTGCTGGCGAGTGATGCGGACCTTCGTCGCGCCGATGGCAAGCTCGGGGTCGAAGAAGGCCGTGTTGGTGAAGCGTGCGTCCTTGGCGACGAACTGGCGCGCGGTTTCCTGGCGGATTTCCTTGGCGCGCACGAAGAGCGGCAGGCGGCGCTTCTGATCGAAGGTTTCGTACACGGCATCGAGCATGACGCCGCGGTTGGTGCGGAGGTCGTAGTAGACGTGCGGGGCGCGGACGGTCTGGGTGCCGTCGCTGACCATCACGCCGCCCTCGAGGAAGATGCCGCGGACGGCGTCCGCGCCGAGGCGAGCGGTTTCCTGGAGCGATCCGGGGTCTGTGAAGATGACGACGCGCTGGGCGCGCATCGCGACGACGCGCTGGCGGGAGTCTTCGTACTGCACCGTGACGCCGCCGGTGGCGATGATCGCGTTTTCTTCCTCGCCGGCTTCGACGGAGATGTGCCCGCTGGGGCCGAGGGCGACCGTCACGATGCCGTCGCGGGCAAAGATCGGCTCGCGCTCAACGTCCGGGCCTCGAACCTGCGGGGCTTCGCGCATCGGCGCGGGCTCATCCCAGGGCAGCGGTGGGGGAGGCGCGGGAGGCGTGTCGGGCTGATCGGGTTGCTGAAGCTGCGGGGGCTCTGGCTGCTGCGGTGGCGCTGACTGCTGCGGCGTGGGGGGCGGGGGTGGTGCAGGCGGCGCGGGAGGGGCAGGAGCACGCGCAGGCGGAGGAACGGGCGGGCTTGGGGGGCGAGCGGCGGTGCGCGTGGGCTTGGCGGGCGACGGCTCGGCTGGGGCCTGCGGCATCTCCAGCGGGCGCGTCGTGACCTGCTCGGGCGTGATGAGCGGGCCGCGCGACCGGCTCGGCGCGGGGCTGCGGCGCGACAAGCGCGGCAGCGGGGGAGGGGGCTCTTCGGCCGCGATGCCCTGCTCGCGCTTCAAAGACTTGTCCAGCGCGGCACGCGCCCGCGCGGAGAACTCGCCGAGTTCCTTGCCCACCGGCTGCTGCGTCAGCAGGTCGGCGGTGATGCTGATGGGGCCTTCGACATCCACCAGCGCCCGGACGGGCAGGCGGGTGGAGCTCATCGATACCGCGCCGGCGGGGTCCGCGGCGGAGCCGAGCTCTTCGAAGTACGCGAAGACCTGCACGACGGAGCGGCCGTCGGCCTCGAAACGCTCGAGCCACACTTCAGCGCGTCGCGCGGCGAAGGCGTACCCGGCGATGTTCGCGCGGATGTCGCCCTCCAGCGCCAGGCGATGAGCACCGCCTTCTTCCCAAGACCATGCGCGCGTCGCACCGAATGAGAGCGGACCTTTGACTACCGCGAGCGAATAGCGCACGCCGGCGAAGCCGCCCTGGGAGGCGGCGGGGCTCGGGGCCGGGGCACGTTCCTGGGCGATGGTCGCGCAGGGCAGCCCTGCGCACGTCCCGGCCGTCAGCAGCAACCACAAACCGTGAACTGACAGCCGACCGCCGCTCGTCATTGGGGCGGATGGTACGTGTTTTCACCCCGCTACTCAACCGGAGCGATCACGGCGTCCACACGTCGGCGACTTTGCCATCCTTGGGAAGCCCGCTGGCAGAGCCGTTGACGTGCGAGCCGTCGGGATTGTGCATCGGGCCCACGGCGTTGGTGGAGATCCGCCCCGCCTTGATGCCGGGGAAGTGCTCGCCCTCCCAGCTCTTGGTGTAGTTGGGGTCGTCCAGCTCCAGCGCGGCCTTGGTGGGGTAGAGCGGGCGGAAGGTGTCGCACATCACCGCCAGCTCGGCCGTGTAGGTGGCGTTGAGGGAGGCCTCGATGGTGCCGGGGTGCGGCCCGTGCGGGATGCCCTGCGGGTGCGCCGTCAGGCTGCCGACCTCGATGCCCTTGCGGGAGCCGAAGTTGCCCTCGACGTAGTAGAGGACCTCGTCGGAGTCGAGGTTGGAGTGGTTGTAGGGCACCTTGATGGCGTTGGGGTGCCAGTCGAGCATGCGCGGGCAGAAGGAGCAGATGACGAAGTTGTGCGCCTCGAAGGTCTGGTGGATCGGCGGGGGCATGTGCAGCTTGCCCGTGATCGGCGCGAAGTCGTCGATGTTGAACGCGAAGGGGTAGTAGCAGCCGTCCCATCCCACCACGTCGAGCGGGTGGTAGTGGTACATGTAGCTGTGCACGCGGTCGCGCGCCTTGATGCGGACCTCGAAGTCGCCGCGCTCGTCGAAGGTCAGGGGCAGCTCCGGCGGGCGGATGTCGCGCTCGCAGTAGGGCGCGTGCTCGAGGAACTGGCCGGTCTGCTTGCAGAGGTAGCGTGGCGGGGGGCCGATGTGGCTGCCGTTCATCGTCTCGATGAGCAGGAACTTGCCGTAAGGCATCTGCTCGATCGAGGGCTCACCCTCCTTGACCTCCGTGCGCTTGTTCCAGACCCACTTGTAGATCACCCCCTTGGGGATGACCACGTAGTCCTTGGGGCCGAACTTGATCGTGCCGAGCATCGTGTGCACGGTGCCCGAGCCGAAGTGGACGAAGATGCACTCGTCGCCCTGGCCGTTCTTGTAGTGGTAGCTCATCTGCTCGGCGGGGTTGCAGACCGCCATCTCGCAGTCGCTGTTGCCGAAGAGCACCACGCGGCCGGTAACCATGTCGCCCTTGGGCGGCAGGGGGGCGCTGCGGACGTGCCGCATGCGCATCACGTCCGTCTCGACGTACTCCGTCTTGGTGGAGTAGAGCGTCTTCCATCCGCTCACCTGGGTGGGCGGGTGGATGTGGTACATGGTCGTGGTGGGCCCCACGAAACCCTCGGTTCCGAAAACCTCTTCGGAGTACAGGGCCCCATCGGGCCGTCTGAACTGAACGTGCCGTTTCTGCGGGACCTGACCGAGCTTCGTGTAATAGGGCATATCCGCCTCCTGCGCGTGATTCTACGGGGGCTGTAACGCCTTATCCGCCCGGCCCAACGGCGACTTTCCGGCCCTGGCTACAGGGGCTCTCCGGCGGGGCCGATACCGGTCCCAAGGCCCTCGTGCGCTCTTGTTGGTCCGCGCGAGCCCTTGGAGCGAGTCATGCCCCCTTCATCAAGGCCCATCGAGACCCAAACCGAGGGATCAATGCAAGAGCAAGAGAACATTGTCCCGCCAACGAAACCCGACGAGGAGGTGCTCGACGTCCTCGCGGAGTTCGAGTCCGGGCTCGAGTCGCTCAAGGCCCTCTACTCACAGCGCCAGCGGCTTCAGGCCCGCATCCGGCAGCATGAGGAGCAGGTCAAGGCCAAGGAGGCCGCGCTGGCCCAGCAGGCAGCGGAGCTTCAGCGCGCCGCCGCGGAGCATGAGCAACGCCAGAAGGCGCTGGAAGAAAGCCTCGCCCGCCTGCAGGCGCGTGAGGCGGAGCTTGAATCCGCCGCGCGGGAGCTCGACCAGAACCGCGCCGCTCTCGAAGCCTCGAAGCACCGCCTCGACGAGGAGGCCGAAGCCCGTTCCCGCGCCCTGGAGGAGCAGGCCCGGAAGCTCGCCGAGGAGTCCCAGGCTGTTGAAAAGCTGACCCAGGAGCTTCAGGCCCAGGCGCAGTCGCTCGCGCAGGCTCAGGCCGGGCTGGAGCAGGAGCGGCAGTCCCGCGCCGCGGTGATGGCGGAGACCGAGGCCCTGCGTGCGGAGCTTGCCGCGCAGCGCGAGCAGCTCGCGGCGCAGGAGGCCCAGAGCCGCGCCTTGCAGGAGAAGGTGGAGAGCCTCGGGCGTGAGCTGGCCCAGGCGCGCGAGCAGGCGGATCGTCACGCCCAGGCCGCGAAGGAGGCTGCGGAGCAGGTGGTCCTTGCCGCGAACAAGTCGGGCGATGAGCAGGCCGTCCTGCGGAAGCAGCTCGCCGAGCAGGCCAAGGCCCTCGCCGCCGCGGCGGAGCAGTCCAAGCTCACGATCGCCAAGCTGACGGAGCTGCAGAAGCGGGCGAGCGAGTTTGAGTCTCGTCTTGCCAAGGAGCGCGAGGAGACCGCCCGCGTGACCGCGGCGCTCGCGCAGCAGCAGGAAGCGGCGGGCAAGCTCCAGCAGACGGTCGATGCGCTGCAGGCGAAGCTGAAGATGCAGCTCGAGGAGCGCGAGGAGATGCGGCTGCAGCTGGAAGCCGCGCAGGCGGGGCTGATGCAGGCCACCGCCCGCTCGTCGCAGCTTGAGGATCAGCTCGCCCAGGCGCTCAGCGAGATCAAGGAACTTCAGAAGGCCCTCGCGGAAAAGGCGAAGCGGCCGGTCACCGCGAGCGACGACTTCATGCTGCGGCGGCGCGCCCGCCTGAAGCTGGCGCACCAACTCATCAAGGAGCGCTCCCAGAAGCTCGCCGCGGCGAGCGAGGTCATCAAGAAGCGCGTCGAGCAGTGCGAGCAGATCATGGCGCACCGGCAGGAGCTCGCGGCGATCCGCGACCGCGTGATTCTCGCCGAGCGCACGGCGCTGCGGCGTCAGTCGGGCGGACGGGCGATGGTCATGGTCCTCTGCGCGGTCTGCGTGTTCGCCATTCTGGCCGGGTTCGCCTGGGCGGCGGCCCGGGAGATCGCCCCGGCCACCTTCCTGGCCACGAGCCAGATCAAGGCCGACGGGCGAGGGCGTGCGCTCAACGCGGGCGAGCTTGCGGAGTGGAGCAACTTCCACACCGGCCTGCTTGAGGACCCGCGCTTCCACGAGACCGCCGCGGACCGCTTCAAGAAGGCGGGCATGATGAGCCTGGGCACGCCCAGCGCGGTGGCGGAGATGATCCGCAACGACCTGACGACTCAGATCATCAACCCCGGCGTGCTCAACATTCACCTGCGGGGCAAGGGCAGCAACCGGACCCAGCTCGCGCTGGAGACCTTCACCGCGGCCTATGTCAGCCACGCCAACGCGGCGCGTCAGCAGCGGCTGGACGGCTCCGTGACCGAAGTTTCCCAGCCCGCCACGGCGGGGCTGGACCCCCTCGACAACACCCGCACCATCTACGCGCTGTCGATGCTGGGCGGCGGCGTGTTCGTCGCGGGCACGCTGTGGATCTTCCTGTGGCGTCGCCTGGCCGGCGCCAAGACCGCCTTTGAGAGCGATGCGCAGATCGCCTTCGCCCTCGACGACGCGAAGTGGAACAACTTCGCATCGCTCGGCGCCGCGGCTCAGGTCGCCGACGCCAAGGCACGGTCCGGGCGCGAGTAACGCCCAGGGCGAGCAATCAGGAAAAAACAACCGCCCGCGTCGAGACGCGGGCGGTGTTCATTTCTCTCTCGATCAGGCGGAGCGGCTGCTTACACGACGGCGGTCATGAGGATCGTCCGCGGGCCGGTCTGGGTGCCGCTCACCAGGGCGATCTTGGTCCGCGGCGCGAGCTTGGCCAGCGAGAGCACCTGGGCCGTGCCGTCGGCCAGGAAGCTCGTCAGCGTGCGCACGGGCTTGTCGTTGGCGTCGAGCACCACGACCTCGTAGGTCTGGCCCGTGAGCGCGGGGAGCTGCGCAAACATCCGCGCGTTCTCCCAGTCGGGGCTCACCCACACCGAGGCCCGCCCCGTGAAGGAGGGGTCAGCCGCCTCGAAGAGCACCCGCTGGGTGTTGGGCGAGTAGAGCACGTCCTGAAGGTGCTTGCGCTCGAAGGTCTTGAGGAAGGCGGCGCTGACCGCGTCCCCCTCGACCTGGGTGTTGATCGCCTGGTTGGTCGTGTAGACGTTGACGAAGGCGACGGTGAGCACGACGCAGGCGGTGAGCAGCCCCAGAGCCGTGGCACGCCACGCCGTGTGAACCCGGCGTGCGGAGCGCATGTCGAACTCTGTCTGGCCGGCGCTTTCGGTGAGCATCGCAGCGCTGACGGCGTTGAGCACCTTCTCGCGGAGGTAGGGCGGAGGCTCAACCTGGGGGAGAAGGTGGTCCATGCTCGCAATCCGCGCCTGCTCCGCCCGGATCTGCGCCTGCACCGCCGGAGGAGCCATGGCGAACGCAGCCTCGAAGGCGGCCTGCTCTTCTTCGTCGAGCTGCCCCAGGGCGTCCAGGTGAGCGTTCTCCAGAAGTTGCTGCAACGTCATAACGCCAACTCCTCGCCCGTCCGCTCCCGAAGCCTCACTAATGCACGGCTCAATGCCGACTTGATCGTTCCCAGTGGGGTGTTGAGTTCTTCCCCGATCTGACGCAGCGTCTGCCCACCTAGATACGCACGGGTGACGACGGTTCGTTGCAGTTCCGGCAGGGTTTCGATGCGTTTCATCAAAATCTTCATGCGCTCGTCCGTGTCCAGCCGCGGCGTTGGCGGCTCCACCGCCGAGGGGATCGGGGCCGAGGGCTGATCCAGAGAGGAGGCCTTGAGCCTCGCCCGGTTCCGCCGCAGCTTGTCCACCAAGTGCCGCCGGGCGATGAGCATCACCCAGGTCACCAGGGCAGAACGCCCATCGTCATACCGACCGGCCGTCTTCCAGAGCCGAACAAAAATCTCCTGAACCGCGTCCTCCGCCTCCGCACGGGTCGGCATGGCCTGATACGCCATGCGAAACACCAGCGACCCGAAGCGGTCGTATAACTCAGCTACCGCGCCCTCGTCGTTGTTCGCGACTCGGCGCATCAATTCCAGATCGCCGCTCCCGCGGCTGTCTGAAGGCCCCCGAGACATCTGGCTACCCACCTAACTCACCGACGAACGGGTGAACGAGCGCGTGTAGTGGTCCCCAAAGATGCTGGGAGGCACCCGTTGACCACATATACGGGGCCTCTGCCCAAAGGATGCTTCATTCTCCGCAAATCCAGTCTACACAGGCTCCAGCTTCAATGCACCCCCCCAAGCCACCCCAAAGGTCCGGAAATCTCCCCCTTCTTGTCCCCTGTTCCTGGGGGCGCCCCGGGTCCTTCAGTTCGCCCATGCGCGAAATAAACCCTTGCTGAAACCGATCGAGAGGGTTACCCTGCAGTGGTGGTACGGGCTTCGCCGGGACCCGGCGTTGGCCGTAAGGGGAAGATCACGATGAAGACAGGTCGCAAGTTCGGCCCGTCGCCCGCGCGGCAGCCCAGCCTGCGCGCCGGGTTTACTCTGATCGACGTCCTGGTCTCCATCTTCGTCATCGCCATCCTCATCGGCCTGCTCCTGCCCAAGCTCAGCCAGGTGCATGAGGCGGGCCGGCGCGTCGTCTGCCAGTCGAATCAGCGGCAGATCGGCATCGGCCTGATGAGCTATGCCAACGACTACAAGGGCTTCCTTCCCGGGAGCATCTTCCTTGCCGGCAGCGGGCCCAACCGCTCCGTGGCACAGCCCCAGAACATGGACACCCTCCGTCTTCCCCCAGGGATGGGTTCATGGGACGGGCTGGGCATCCTCTACGCCAACGACTACACCAACGCACCCAAGGTCTTCTACTGCCCATCTCACCGCGGCAGCAAGCCCTACTCCAAGTACGACGACCTCTTCAGCGGCGGCGAGGGTGAGATCCTCTCCAACTACCACTACCGCGGCGAAGGCCCCGCGGGCCACGGCCCCAACGGGCCCAAGACCCGCAACCTCGACTTCATCGACCCCGCCTATTCCTCTCTCATCGCGGACGGCATGCAGCTCCGCTCCGACTACAACCACCAGGTGGGGGCCAACTTCTTCCGGGCTGACCTTTCCGTCCACTGGTTCAACGACGTAGGCAATCAGATCCAGCAGCAGCTTCCCGATACCAAGGAAGCCGCGGAAAACGATCAGACCTACGTTCCGTTCATCTGGACGAAGCTGGACGACTCGGCCAACGCCGAAAAGTAGGCCGCGTACGCTCCTCATCCATGAATATGCGATTCCTGCCGGCTATCTGTCTGCCGCTGTTGCTCTGCTGCGCAAGCGCGTTCGCTCAGCTCACACCTGATCGCATCTATTACGGCATCAACCGTCCCATCCCGATGACGGTGGCGCTTCCTGAGGGGGTTGCCGCGGACGGTGATCTTCACATTGACCTCTTCAATCCCGGCGAGCACGAGCCCGTCCACGCGGCCCCGGTGGAAGTGGGGAAGGTGGACCTGGCGGCGCTTTTCCCGTCCCTGTGGACGGACAAGTCGCCACGGGTGCAGTACGCCCAGCTTCTGGTCGGCACGCGGAAGATCGGCCCGCCGGTGGTGCTTCAGCCCATGGTCAACCCGCTCGCGGCGATGCTCTATAGCGAGCAGCTCAAGACGCCGTGGTTCATCGACCCCACCACGCAGCAGCCGAACTTTCGCCCCCGCGACGGCCAGATCGCGTGGGTGCGCTACGAGGCAAGTTCCTACACGGGGATCCGTGCGTACGTGGACAAGCACGTCGTCTTCGAGACGACTCTCGGCGAGATCGAGTTTCGCCTGAGCCCTGCCGATGCGCCCAACACGGTGTGGAACTTCCGCCACCTGGTCGAGGGAGGGTTCTACACAGACATCATCTTCCACCGCATCGTGCCGCGGCTGCCCAGCGGCCAGCCCTTCGTGATTCAAGTCGGCGACCCCACGGGCTTGGGCGACGGTGGGCCTGGGTACTCCATCGACCTTGAGCCCAGCAAGCTCGCCCACGACTTCGGCGTCATCTCCATGGCACGGGAGACCGAGCCCAACACGAACGGGTCGCAGGTCTTTGTGTGCCTGAGCCGCGAGGGGACGCGAGCCCTTGACGGGCGCTACACAGCGTTCGGATACGCGGTCCGCGGAGCGGAGACCATCACCGCCATCGCCGCGGCGCCGCTGATTCCTGATCCACCCGGCCAGGACCCGCGGAATCGCCCCAAGGATCCGCCGATTCTTCAGCGGGCGCGGCTCGTCGATGCTCCACCGTATGGAGATGCTCCGCCGCCCGTGCAGCGTCCGCCCGAGCCGCCGAAAGCGCGGTAAGCATCACGTCCAAAGGCGATCAGAGATTTAGAACAGCAGCACCACGCTCGCGGCGACGAAGGGCGTGCCGTCGGCTTCCTGCTGGTCCAACTCGTTGCCGTTCTGGTCGAGGATGGTGTACTCCTGCCACACCACGTAGCCCGCGGCGACAGTCGCCATCGCCCGCGGTGAGAAGGCGTACCGCGCCTGCAGCCAGACGGGGATGCGCGAATCGCGTCCCACGCCGTCAGGGAAGGGGCCGTCCTCATCGAGCCGGAAGGCACGCCCCTGGTATGCCGCGTGGAGCGAAAGCGTCAGGCGCTCGTTGGGCGAGAATGAAAGCGCGGCTCCGGTGCTGTTCAGTTCGTTGCTGTTGGAGAGCCGCCACTGGTCGTTGAACTTCCAGTCCAGGCTCACGATGGGCAGGAAGAGCCCCGAATCCTCAAGGCGAGAACGCACCGCCACGCCGCCGCCGATGCTGAGGTTTTCGTTCACGGCGTACGCCGCGCCGCCGAAGAGCCCGCCGGTGAAGGACTTGCCCACGTTGGCATCGAGCTCGAAGGAGGTATCCACCCCGCCGCCGAAGAACCACGACCACTGCTGCGTCGCCTGGCGGGTGTACACCGCCGAGATCGAGGCCTGCACGGTGTTGTCCCAGGGTTCCCCGCCGCCCCCCAGGGCGGTGTCGGAGGAGAAGTCGTAGTTGGAGGTCTCGAGGCCGATCGACAGGCTGAGGCGAGAGCGCTCGTCCATCTGGCGGCGAAGCCCGACTTCCAGCCCGGCGCGGGTAACGCCCACGCCGCCCGCGATGTCGGAGAAGTCTGATTCAAAGGCGTGGGTGCCGAAGAGGGTGACGGCGACGTCGATCGGATAGCGAGCTTCGGGGATGGGTTCGCCCGCGGCTCCCGTCGTGGGGGTGGCCCGCTCCGGCGCTCCGGTGCTTTGCGCCACCGCCGTCCCAGCGCACAACACGCACATCAAGCCGATCACGCCCGCTCGCAGCATCACAGCCCTCCGAAAGTGGGGGCGATTCTACGGAAACCCCCGCTTTCATGCCCTTGTCCACACCGGCCTGTCAGCGGCCTACCCTCATGTGCCCTTCGGGGGCGGTAGCTCAATTGGTAGAGCACTAGCTTTGCAAGCTAGGGGTTGGGAGTTCGAGTCTCCTCCGCTCCACTTCCCAACCCCATGTCCGCCACACAGACCTCACCCGCCGCGGGCCGCGCACACCACCAGCCTATCGCCATGACCGCTCCGGCCGTCGGCGCGGTTGTCCTCTCGCTTTTGGGGTGGACCTCCATCCCGATCTTCCTGCGGTACTTCGCCATCGGCGAACAGTCCATCGACGCGTGGACCGCCAACGGCTGGCGCTACGCCATCTCCGCGCTCATCTGGGCGCCCTCCATCTTCTACACGCTTTGGCGCGGCACGCTTCCGCCAAGCATCTGGCGGGCGGCGCTCGTTCCTTCATTCTGGAACGTCGCTGCGCAGATCTGCTTCGCGCTCGCTCCGTACTACGTCGATCCGGGGCTGATGACCTTCTCCATGCGTCTTCAGATCATCTTCCTGACCCTGGGGGCGGCGATTCTGTTCCCGGTCGAGCGGCGGGTGCTGCGGTCGCCGGCGTTCGTGCTGTGTCTGGCGGTGGTCCTGTTCGCGACGATGGGGACGGTGGCGCTGAGCCCCAAGGGGCTGGGCTCGGGGCAGGGGGCGGGCGTGCTGCTGGCGATCTCCGCCGGGGTGATGTACGCGATGTACGCCCTCTCCGTGCGGCGGTACATGACGGGGATCAATCCGATCACGGCGTTCGCGGTGGTGAGTCAGTACACCGCCGCGGCGCTGGTGGCGTGCATGCTGGTGTGGGGCAGGGACCGGGGATGGCACGCGGTGGAGACGCTCGACGCCTTTCACTGGACGCTGCTCATCGCCTCCAGCGTCATCGGGATCGGGCTGGGGCACACGTTTTACTTCTACTCGATCGCGCGCCTGGGGGTGGTCGTCGCCGCGGGCATCGTTCAGCTTCAGCCCATCACGGTCGCCATCGCGTCAAGCGTCATCTTCCCCGAGGACCGCATGACCGCGGCGCAGTGGGTCACGGGCGTCACCGCCGTGGCGGGCGCCGTCATGATGATGGTTGTGCAGGGAAGGCTGCTGAAGAACGCGGCGAAGTGACTTACCGCCGGGAGACCCGCTCCCGCGGCTGCATCGCCTTGCGCGCTTCTTCATCCAGATAAAGGATGCACTCGCAGGACTTGCACCGCGTCAGCTTGCCGCTGCTGAGCAGGCCGCTCACGCTGTCCACGGGGATGGTCATCATGCACACGCCGCAGGTGTACTCGTGCCGCTTGTGGTCCTGGACCTCGACCGGGCCCATGGCCTCGTCGCCGCGCTGAACGACGAGCCGCTCGAAGAGGGCCAGCACGTCCGAGGGCACGTCCGCGGCGAGCGTCGCGCGCTCGGCCTTCAGCTCGTTCAGGCGCGACTCGATTTCCTTGTACCGCGCGTCGCGGTCGCTCTCGGCGACCTTCTGCACCTGCTCGCGCTCGGCACGCAGCTGCTGGAGCTCGGCCACCTGCTTGCGCAGCTCGTCGCACTTGGCCATGGCCTCGAGGGCCTTGGTCTCCAGCGCGTCGCGGTCGGCCTTGAAGGTGTTGATCTCCGTAAGGAACGCCTTGTATTCCTTGTTGGTCTGGGCGTTCTCCATCTGCTTGCGGAGCGTGGCCATCTTGGCGTCCAGGCGGGCCATCTCGCCCTCCAGGTCCGCCGCCTGCGCGGTGTAGGTCTTGAGCTGAGCCTCCAGCGCCGCGCGCTTGCTGTCGATGGCTCCCAGGTCCCGGTTCTGCGCCGCGAGGAAGTTCTCTGCCTGCGTCAAGCGCGATTGCAGCCCTCGAAGCTGCTTCTCAACCTGGAAAACCTTCAACAGTTTGGCCGTCACGTCCATTCAGGGCTCCGGGAGGACACAGAAAGTGTAGCGTTCTTCATCCCTCCGGGGGAAGGGCATTCCGAAGGGTTAGACGAAGTACCCCTTTCCTTCCAGAATCCGCAGCCACCAGTACGCCAGCGGGCACACCAGAAGCACCGAATCCAGCACGTCCAGCACGCCGCCCATGCCCGGCACGGTCGCGCCGGAGTCCTTCATCGCCGCATCACGCTTAAAGACCGACTCCATGAGGTCGCCCGCCTGTCCCACCAGCCCGAACAGCACGCCAGGGAGCAGGCACAGCCAGGTGGGCGGAATCGTCATCCCGGTCGAGGAATACAGCAGTCGCAGCCCCAGGTAGGAGACCAGGGTCGAAAGGACCAAGCCTCCGAACAGCCCCTCCCATGTCTTTCCCGGGCTCAGCCATGGAATCAGCTTGTGGCGGCCGATCGCCCTGCCGGTGAAGTAGGCCCCGATATCGCAGGACTTGGTCACGACGAGCACCCACAGCACGATCCATGCGGAGTGCTCGCGCCGGATCGCCAGCAGCGCTCCGAACATGAGCCCCAGGTACACGAAGGCCAGGAGCGCACCGCCCGAGGCGGCCACCACGCCCTCCACGGAGCGATTGCGGGCGTAGAAGACCATCGAGAAGGCCAGCACCGACGCCGCGGCCATCGCGAAGATCGCCGCCCCCGCAGCGCCGGGCAGGCGGTCGGGCACGAATGTGGTCACGAGGATGCCCAGCGTCGCCGCGGAGGCCATCACGCGCTTGCTGGCCTGAATGCCCTTGTGGCTGAGGATCGCGGCCAGTTCCAGCGCCGCGAAGATGCCGATCACCACCACCACCGGGAACATGGCCGCGCCGGAGGGGATGTGGTCAAGGCCCGTCCAATCGAGAAACGCCGGCATGGGCCGGCGCTCCATGATTTCATCCAGGAGGAAGATGCCCGCCACGAAGAGCAGCATCAGCGGCCCCATGATGAGCCGGTTGCGGTACTCCCGTTGCTTCTTCAACCGCGCCGAATCGTCGAGTTCTGCGGGCGTAGTCGCGGACTGCTTCATGAAGTTCCCTGACCCCGAAGTCCGGCCAGAGGACGTCGGTGATGTGGAGTTCAGCATAACTGATCTGCCACAGGAGGTAGTTGCTGATCCGTTGCTCCCCCGCCGTGCGGATCAGCAGGTCGGGGTCGGGCAAGCCCGCGGTGTACATGCACCCTGCGAGCAGCTCCTCGTTGATATCCTCGGGCCGCAGACGCCCGGCCGCAACCTCGCGGGCTATCCGCCGCGTCGCGTCGGTGATTTCGGCCCGGCCTGAGTAGTTGATCGCCAGGCACAGCGTGCCCCGCGTGCCGTTGGCCGTCAGCTCCGTCACCCGGTCGAGCGCCCGCAGCACCGGCTCGGGCAGCCCTTCGCGCCGGCCGATCACCCGGAACCGGATCCCCCGGCGCACCAGGTCTTCCTGCTCTGAATCCAGGTAGGCCAGGCACAGCCCCATGAGGGCCTCGACCTCGGACTTCGGACGTTTCCAGTTCTCCAGCGAGAAGGAGTAGAGGGTGACCACCTCCACCCCAAGGGCCCCGCACGCCTCGACGATGGGGCGGACCTGGCGCGCGCCCTGCTGGTGTCCCATTTCCCGCGGCAGGCCGCGGGCGCGAGCCCAGCGGCCGTTCCCGTCCATGATGATCGCGATGTGCCGCGGGATGCGTGCGGGGTGAACGTCGGGCAGAAGTCGCTCCGGCTCCGCCGCCGGATTGCGAGCTTTGATGGCGGCGAGGGTGGACACCGCAAGCTCATCCGTGAACCGCGATGTCGAACTCATCTGCAACTCTCCGCTTGCCGCCGTCGCGCGCGCGATTCGGCTCTCATCCCATGATCGTCTGTTCACGGTCCGGGCCGACGCCGATCATCTCCGCCTTGACGCCCACGTGCTCCTCAATGAACTCCACGTACCGCCTCGCGGCGTCGGGCAGGTCGGAGCGCTTGTGGGCCCGGCTGATGTCCTGGCTGAAGCCTGGGAGCGTGGTGTACACCGGCTCGACACGCTCCAGGTCGTAGGCGTCGGGCGTGAACTGGCTGGTTTCCTCGCCGTTGAGCCGGTACGCCGTGCAGACGCGCACTTCATCCAGCCCCGATAGCACGTCCAGCATCGTCAGGCAGAGGCCCGTCGCGCCATTCACCATCGCGGCGTACTTCACCGCCACCAGATCGAGCCAGCCCACCCGGCGGGGGCGGCCCGTCGTGGTGCCGAACTCGCGCCCCCGGTTGCGGATGCCGTCACCCACGGCGTCCTTCAGCTCGGTGGGGAAGGGCCCCGCGCCGACCCGCGTCGAGTAGGCCTTCATAATGCCCAGCACGCGGCTGACGCGCTGCGTCGGCACGCCCGTGCCCGGCCCGATCCCCGCGGAAATGCAGGTGGAGCCCGTCACGAAGGGATACGTGCCGTGGTCCACGTCCAGCAGCGTGCCGTTGGCGCCCTCAAAGAGCACGCGCTTGCCCGCGGCGAGCTGGCCGTGCAGCAGGTGCGTCGTTTCCCGGATGATGGGGGCGAGCTTCTGCCCGATCTCCGTGCATTCGCGCAGCAGGACGGCGGGGTCCAGCGGTTCGAGCGAGACTCCCAGCGTCGCCGCGAGCCCGGCAAGAGTGGGGCCCTTCATCGCCGCGGCGACCTCGAGCTTTTCCTTGAGCACGTCGGGGCGAAGGAGATCGCCCATGCGGATGGCGCAGGCCCTCTGGGCCTTGTCGGCGTAGGTGGGGCCGATGCCGCGACGGGTCGTGCCGATCTCGGAGACGCCTCGCTCATCGACGGCCAGCTCCGCGGCGTTGCGCTTCAGCAGGTCTTCGCGGAGGGCGTCCTCGGTTTTGTGGTAGGGGAGCACGGCATGGGCGCGGTCGGAGCAGATCAGGCCGGAGGTGTCGATGCCGCGCTGGCGCAGCCCCTCGATTTCCTCCGCCAGCTTCCAGGGGTCCACGACGACGCCGTTGCCGATGACAGCCAGCTTGCCGGGGTAGAGGATGCCGGAGGGAATGAGGTGAAGGCTGAAACGCTCCCCTTTGACGACGACGGAGTGGCCGGCGTTGGCCCCGCCGTTATACCGGACCACGGCATCGTGCTCCGCGGCGAGGATGTCCACGGCCTTGCCCTTGCCCTCGTCTCCCCATTGCAGCCCGACCACGGCGGAGCAGGCGGACTGGTTGTGCGGCATCGTCATGATCGTGCGGTCCGGACGGGCCCCGTCCATCAGGGCCACAGCCTCTCACAGTAGCCGTTTTCCATCCCGTCTGTTCGGCCTGCGCGGCCGGACGCCCGGTAATCCCTGTACCCCCGTCCATGCCGTCTTAAGCCCGGTCGCGGGTCGCCCGATGTACGGAACCAGGGAGCAACCAATGTCCACTACGTCCGACAACATCCGCATCATGTGCCCGAACCTCACCTGTCGTAAGGTGCTGGCCGTTCCGGTCGCCTGCCGCGGCAAGACGGTCCGTTGCCGTTCGTGCGGGACAAACATCCGCGTTCCGGCCGCACCCCCGAACGCTCAGAAGGATTCGGCGACCAAGGCCGCGTGAGGCTCGTTGTGCCGTGACCGTGCGTTGCTGCCACGATCAGGGGTTCTGACACGAAGGCCGGGCCGCAGGCCGTACACTCCACCTGATGACCGATCCTCGCGTCCTGTACGCCAGCAGGCCACCGCCGCGCTCGCCGCGGCAGGACGCCGACCGCGACGGCCTGTGGAGTTCAGGAGCCAGTGCGGGGAGGATGCCCTGATCTGGGACGCCTTCAACGGCCAACTCGACGGCTTCTACATCGAGGTCGGCGCGTTCAACGGATATGACTTCTCCGTCACCTACGCGCTCGACTGCATCGGCTGGAATGGCCTGCTGATCTAAGCGATCCCCGAGCGCTACGAGGAGTGCGTGCGAAACCGTCCCACGGCGCGCGTCGTTCACGCGGCGCTGGGAGCGCCCGGCGGACCACCCACGATCACGTTCAACGTCCGCGAGGATCAGTGGGGCGGCATGCTTTCGTCCGTGGGGGAAGGGCTGGCCGCGCCAGGTGCGGCTCGCAGCACACGCGCGGTCGAGGTGCCCTACACCACAATGGACGCGCTGCTGGAAGGCCACCAGGGCGAAATCGACGTGGCGGTGATCGACGTGGAGGGCCACGAAGTGCCTTTGCTGCAGGGGTTTGACCTGCGGCGCTGGCGGCCCAAGATGCTCATCATCGAGGGCTTTGAAGGCGACACGCCCCTGACGCGGTATATGTCCGCCTTTCCGTACGGGCGTGTCCGCCAGGCGCACAACTACGTCTACATCCGCGACGACCTCATGCCTTAGGGGTGACCGCGAGGCGGGCGCTCAGATGCGCTCGGCCTTCACAATGGTCACGGGCGTCACGGGAACATCGGCCATGCCGTTGCGCACGCCCGTGGGGACGTCCTTGATCTTGTCCACCACGTCCATGCCCTGCGTCACGCGCCCGAAGACGGCGTAGCCGGCCCCGTCCCGCGGCTGGCTGAGGAAGTCGTTGTCCACGACGTTGATGAAGAACTGGGCCGTGGCCGAGTTGGGGTCGCTGGTGCGGGCCATGGCGATCGTGCCGCGCTTGTTGATGAGCCCGTTGCGCCACTCGTTCTCGATGCCGGCGCCGGTCTTCTTCTGCTTCAAGTCCGCGGTGAAGCCGCCGCCCTGGATCATGAAGTTGGGGATGACGCGGTGGAAGATCGTGTGGTCGTAGTGGCCGCTGTCCACGTAGGAAAGGAAGTTGGCGGTGGTGATCGGGGCCTTTTCGTCGTCGAGCTCGATCACGATCTCGCCCATGCTCGTCGTCAGCTTCACGTTGGTCATTGGATGCTCCGTGGCCACAACCCTGGGGGCGGCGGCATGAAAAAAGGGGCCGCGGGACCGGCCCCCTGCGATCTGATTCTTGTCGCCGCCCGGCGTCACTTCTTGTCGGGCTCGGCGGGCTTGTCGGCCTTCTCGGCCTTCTCCGCCTTTTCCTTCTCAAGGTACTTGCGGACGTCTTCCTCGGTGATGCGGGTGACGCGCTCGATCACCACCGGCTTCTCGGGCATGTCGTTGCGGCCGACGGGGGCGTTGCGGATGGCGTCCACCACGTCCATGCCGTGGATGACGCGTCCGAAGACGGCGTAGCCCGGGGGGCGGTCAAGGTCGTACTTCTTGGTGCCGTCGTTGTCCTCGACGTTGATGAAGAACTGGCTGGTGGCGGAGTTGGGATCGGGCTTGCGGGCCATGGAGATGGTGCCGCGCTTGTTCTTCAGACCGTTCTTGTGCTCGTTGATGATGGGCGGGTCGGTGGGCTTTTCGCGCTTGTTGACGTCGAGGCCGCCGCCCTGAATGACGAAGTCCTGGATGACGCGGTGGAAGATGGTGCCGTCGTAGTGGCGCTTGGCGACGTAGCGGAGGAAGTTCTCGACGGTGATGGGCGCCTTCTCGCGGTTGAGCTCTAGGATGATGGTGCCCGCCGAGGTCTTCATCTCGACGTACTCGAACTTGGGCGGTTCGGTCGCGTCCGGCGCTTTGGGCGCGGGCTGCGTCTGGGCCAGGGCGAGGCTGCTCATCAGGAACAAGGCCAGGGCCGACAGGATCGTGAGTTTCATGCATCCATCCAGTGTGGAGCGCGGCGGCGGCCATCCGGTGGCCGGGGTGCTCGCGCCCCCAGGGTGTTCGCTTCCACCATCATACGTGAAGGGTGGACTCCGGGTGCGTCGGAGCAGCGTGAACCCGGGATATCCTTCGGCCTGCCGCGATGCAGCGCGGCACACGGCACCATATCTAAAGGACTTACCGCATGAATCTGTCCCGGCTTCTGGTGACGATCCTCGTCCTGGCGCTCGCCCCGCTGGCCGCGGCGCAGCAGGTGGCGTTCGAGAAGTACAAGCTCGACAACGGCCTGACGGTGATCCTGCACGAGGACCACTCGCTGCCGGTGGTGACGGTGAACACCTGGTTCCGCGTGGGCGCGAAGGAGGAGGCCCCGGGCCGCTCGGGCTTTGCGCACCTGTTCGAGCACCTGATGTTCATGGGCACCGAGCGCGTGCCCGGCGGGCAGTTCGACATCATCATGGAGAACGGCGGCGGCAGCAACAACGCCACCACCAGCTTTGACCGCACCAACTACTTCTCCAGCGGCCCCTCGACGCTGCTGCCCACGCTGCTGTGGCTGGACGCCGACCGCTTCGAGGACCTGGGCCGCACCATGACCCAGGAGAAGCTGGACCGCCAGCGCGACGTCGTGCGCAACGAGCGGCGGCAGGTGATCGAGAACGCGCCGTACCAGAAGGCCGAGCTGCTCATCACCGAGATCATGTTCCCCGGCGACCACCCGTATCACAACGAGGTGATCGGCACGCACGAGGACCTGGAGGCGGCCACCGTCAACGACGTCAAGGACTTCTTCGCCACCTTCTACGTGCCCAACAACGCCTCGCTGGTGGTCGCGGGCGACTTTGACCCCGCGGTCGTCAAGCCGCTGATCGCGGAGCTGTTCGGCACGATCAGGCCCGGCCTGCCGCCCGTGCACCGGACCTATCCGCCCGTCAAGCTCGGGCGCGTCGTGACCGCCACCACGCTCGACCAGGTGCAGCTCCCGAAGATCGCGATGGCGTATCACAGCCCCGCGGCGTATGAGGAGGGCGACGCGGAGATGGACCTTGTCGCCGCGGTGCTCAGCGAGGGCAAGTCCAGCAGGCTGTACAAGCGCCTGGTGCTGGAAGATCAGATCGCGGTGGACGTCTCGGCGTACCAGAGCAGCGCGAAGCTGCAGAGCGTCTTCCGCATCGACGTGCTGGTGCCTCCGGGCGTGGACCTGTCGCGCGTGGAGCAGGCGGTGGATGAGGAAGTCGCGCGGCTGCTCGATGAAGGAGTGACGCAGGCGGAGCTGGACCAGCGCGTGGCGACGATCGAGATGGCGAAGCTCGCGCAGCTCCAGAGCGTGCAGGCCAAGGCGGACAAGCTGAACGAGTACGAGTTCTACTTCGGCACGCCCGACGGCTTCAAGCGCGACCTTGACCGCTACCGCAACGCCACGCCGCAGCGCGTGCAGGAGTGGGCGCGGAAGGTGCTGACGCAGGACTCGCGCCTGATCGTGCGCGTCCTGCCCGAGCAGCCGGAGCGCGTGCCCAGCGCCCGCGACACCCGCCCGCAGGACTTTGATTCCAAGCCCTTCTCGCCCGCGGAGCCGGAGACCTTCACGCTGAGCAACGGCGTGCCGGTGATGTTCTGGCGTCGGCCCGAGCTTCCGCTCGTGAGCGTGCAGGCGCTGTTCGTGCCCGGCGGGCCGCTGGACGGCCCCGAGCACGCAGGCCGCAGCGGGCTGACGGCGCAGATGCTCGAGGAAGGCGCGGGGAGCCTGAACGCCGTGGAGTTCGGCGACGCGATGCAGTCGCTGGGCGCGAGCTTCAACGCGTGGGCGTCGATGGAGTCGGCGGGCGCGTCGCTGACGGTGCTGAAGCGCAACATCGGGAAGGCCGTGGGGCTGATGTCGGACGCGATCATCCGGCCGCGGATGCAGGAGGAGGATTGGAGCCGCGTCGTGCGTCTGCACCTGGAAGCGCTGAAGGAGCAGGACGACAACCCGCAGGCCGTGGCGGTGAAGGTGGGGCAGCGCGTGCTGTTCGGCACGCAGAACCCATACGGCTGGCCCACGAGCGGGACGGCGGAGACGGTGAGCCGCCTGACGCTGGACCAGATCAAGGCGCGGCACAAGGAGCTGTTCAACGCCGCGAACGCGACTCTGCTTATCGCCGGCGACCTGACCACGCAGGAGGCCAGGACGATCCTTGAGCAGCACTTCGCGGCTCTTCCCGCGGCGGAGCGCCGCCAGGCCGCCCGCACGGATCTGGGCACTCGCGGGTTCGACAGGATGCGTCTCGTGGTGGTGGATCGTCCGGGCGCGGTGCAGACGGTGATCCGGTACATCGCGCCGGGCGTGCCGTACGCCAGCGAACAGCGCGTGCGGTTCATGCTCCTCAACGAACTGTTCGGCGGCGGGTTCACGAGCCGCCTGAACCAGAACCTGCGCGAAGACAAGGGGTACACCTACGGCGCGGGCTCACGGTATGTGATGGGCCCCAGCGCGGGGTACTTCATCGCGAGCTCCTCGGTGCGTGCGGACGTGACCGGGGCCTCGCTGAAGGAGTTCATCTACGAGTTTGAGCGCATCCGGCGCGGGGACATTTCGCCCGAGGAGGCGGCCAAGGCCATCGAGAGCCTGCGCACCGAGACGATCCAGCGGTTCGCGGGCCTGGGCGGGCTGCTCGGCGCGGCGGCGCAGCTCATCGAAGTGGGGATGCCCTGGGAGACCATCGCCCGCGACATGGAGGCGATGCGTCAGGTGGACGCCGCGATTCTGAACAAGATCGCGGGTCCGGCGCTGCCGATCGACCGCGGCGTGCTCGTGCTCGTCGGTGATAAGGCCCTGATCCTGGATCAGATCAAGGACCTGGGGCTGCCCGCGCCGGAGGAGTACACCATCCAGGGCGAGCCGAAGAAGTAAGCCGCGACCGATCGCTCGGCCATCGTCGAGCATCACATAAGGAAAGGGGGGCGGATGGCCGGGCTGCTGATCGGGATCACGGTTGTGACGCTCGCGCTCATCGTGGTGGTGTCGATGAAGCGCGTGGGGAGCCCTGCGCGCGGCGATCATGCTGCAGGCGACAGCGCCGGAAGCTGGTGGGATGACGATGGAGGCGCGGACGGCGGCGGTGGCGACGGCGGGGACGCCGGCGGAGAGTGAGGCTTACTCGAACTCGATGTAGGCCCACTCCATGCCGGTGGTCTCGATCAGGTCGTTGAGGTCCTGCTCGTTCAGGAAGACGACCAGCCGCTGACCATCCACGTCGGCCCAGGCGAAGCGGGCGCCGTCGCCGCGCTCTGCCGCGATCGCCGCCAGGCCGGTGATGACCTCGTCGGCGACCAAGCCGTCCTCGACCGCGACGGTCCACTCCACCGGCTCGTTGTCGAGGGTGAAGGTGATGGTCGCTGTGCCGTTCTCGGCGTCGAGGGTGTCGGAAACGTCCTCGAGCGGGAGCGAGCCCTTGGCGATGCGCATGAAGTGGGAGATGACCCAGGAGTAGTGGCCTTCCTCGCCGATGCTCTGGGGGTTGAAGAGCCAGACGTCGTCGGAGACGGGCTCGCCCTGGTCGTTGAGGCTGCCCATAAGCGTGAGCATGTGGACGTAGGGGGCCTGCTCAAAGCTCGCGGGGTCCTGGCCCTCGCAGAGCTTGGCGCAGGTGATCTTGGGATAGGTGTTCACGCCGCAGCCGCGGATGGCATTGAACTGTTCCTCCGCCTTGGCGAAGGGATTGGCCTGTTGCTGCTGCTTGAAGTATCCCGACGGCGGTTTCTTGAAAGAGAAGGAAAAGTCCATGGAGAAAGTGTAACGGCCGGCGCGGGCAGATGGAACTGCATGCGAGGCGGCGGGGTTGCACCCGGTTGAGCCCATCCCCGGTACCATTCCCGCGCATGCCGATTATCCTCCGATGGCTGCTGCGGTTAGGGCCGACGAACCCCATCGCCGTGAGGCTGGTGCAGAACGGGTCTCGTCGGACGCGGCACCTGTACATCCGGAGCGTGTATCTGGCGGTGCTGATCGTGGTGCTGCTGTGGCTGATCCTGGCGTTGAGCGCCGGGGGCGGGGCGCTGTCGGTGCGACAACTCGCGAGCAACGCCGCGGATGCGTTTACGAAGGTGGCGTATCTGCAGATCTTCCTGATCTGCGTGCTGAGCCCGGTGTTCATGGGCGGGGCGATTGCGCAGGAGGCGAACCCGCGCACGTGGGAGGTTCTGCTGACCACGCCGCTCACGGCGGCGGAGATCGTGCTGGGCAACCTGCTGGGGCGGCTGTTCTTCGTCCTGGCGCTGCTGACGTGCTCGATGCCGCTCTTCGCGCTGACGCAGTACTTCGGCGGCGTGCCTGGGTCGGCGATTCTCACGAGCTATCTCATCGCGGGATGCACGGCGCTGACGGTGGGAGCGCTGGCGATTGCGCTCTCGGTGTCGCGCCTCGTGGGCAAGCGTGCGTTCTTCGTGTTCTACGTGGCGATCATCTCGTACCTGGGCGTCACGCTGGCGATTGATGGCGGGCTGCGTCAGGCGGGGATGGGGGCCGGGCCTTACGGCCAGGGCGTGACGCCGATGACGGCGCTCAACCCTTTCCTGTGTCTGCGGGCGCTGCTGAACCCATCGACCTATCCCACCGCCGCGGCAGGGAGCCAGACGGGGCCGATGGCGTGGCTGCTGGAGACGCCTGTGAAAACCTTCTGCGTCGGCAGCGCGCTCTTGAGCCTGGTGTTCATGGCGGCCTCGACGCTGACGGTGCGGCTGGGCGGGCTGGCGATGCTCGGCGTGGACAGCTCCGGCGTGCCGTGGTGGCGGAGGATGCTGGGGCTGAAGGCCAAGGGCGAGCAGCACCGCGCGCCGCGGGCGGTTTGGGAAAACCCCATTGCGTGGCGCGAGGCTGCCAGCCGGAACTCCACGCCCGCGAAGATCGTGATGCGCTGGATTTTCCTCGGCGTAGGGCTCGCGTTCGGGCTGGGCATCACCGCGGCGTACCACTTCGGCTGGATCACAAGCGTGTCGCGGTATCAGTTCGTGCTGCTGGCGACGGTGTGGGCCGAGCTGGCGGTGATCGCACTGGTGGGAATCAACACCGCGGCGACGGCCATCAGCAAGGAACGCGAGCACGGCACGCTGGACCTGCTCCTGACCACGCCCATCACCGCGGGGGCGTATCTGACGGGCAAGCTCCGGGGCCTGGTGACGTATCTGCTGCCGCTGCTGGCGGTGCCGCTGGCGACGCTCTTCGTCGCGGGGCTGTATGCGCTGACGGGGCGTGCGGACGTGCCGCTGCAGGGCGGGGGGAGGGCGCCGGGCGTGCTGCCCGAGGCGGGGCTGCTCGCCGCGGTGGTGGTGATTCCCTTCATGGCCTTCTGCGTGATGGTGGGCTTGCAGTGGAGCCTGAAGAGCCGGGGCACGCTCTCCAGCGTCGTGTGGACGGTGGGCGTGGTGGGGGTGGTGGCGGGGATCATCGGCGTGTGCGGGTGGAACGCGGCGTCGGGGCTGGAAGGGCTTGGTGCGCTGCTGGGCGCGTTGAGCCCGGCGAGCCTGGTGTACGCGGTGGTGGACCCTGCAAACGGCGCGTCGGCGACGATGCGCAGCACGGGGCTGACGGGCCTGCGGGTGTGGCTGCTGGTGGGGTGCGCGGTGAGCGCGGGCCTGCACGCGGCGATCTGCTACGGCATCCACGCCAACATGGTCCGAACCTTCGACATGACGGTGCGGAAGCTCGCGGGCGCGCGGTGAGCCGGGCGGGGCACGCGGGCGCGTGGGGCTACTATGAGGCCCTGATTTTCATGGAGCGTCTCTTATGCGCGCGATCGTGACCGGCCAGGTGGGCATGGACAAGAAGGCGTACCTCGAACAGGTGGTGCGGTTCGCCGGTCAGCAGGGAGACCCGATCGAGCTGTACAACGTGGGCGACATGATGTACCGCGAGGCGCGGGACGTGCGTCCGGGGCGGATCCTGGACCTGCCGCTTTCTCGCCTGGAGACGCTCCGCCGCGCGGCGTTCAAGGACATCATCGCCGAGAGCCGCGATCACAAGAACGTGATGGTGAACACGCACGCCACGTTCCGGTGGCGTCACGGCCTGTTCAGCGCGTTCGACTATGACCAGATCGCGAAGCTGAACCCGGACCTGTTCATCTGCGTGGTGGACAACATCGAGGTGGTGCACCACCGCCTGCACGCCGAGCACGAGATCGACGCGACGCTCAAGGACTGCATGGTGTGGCGCGAGGAGGAGATCCTCGCGACGGAGCTGATGAGCAAGGCGGTCCCCAGCAGCAAGTTCTACGTGCTCAGCCGCGGCAGGCACCAGCCGACCATCCGGCAGCTCTTCCGGCTGATCTGCCGGCCGGGGATGCGGAAGGTGTACCCGAGCTTCCCGATGAGCCACGTGGTGGACATGCCGGAGGTGCTGGCGGAGATCGACGCCTTCCGTGCGGCGCTGGCGGAGCACTTCATCACCTTCGACCCCGGCGACGTGGACGAGAAGCTGCTGCTGGAGCGGTCGATGGCCGCGGCCCGCGAGGGCAAGGAGTTCCTGGAGGTCGCGCCGCACAGCTTCGGCGGGGCGAAGGGGGCGCCGCCGATCAAGGTGAAAGTGCGCGAGGTGCTGGACATCGCCGGGGACATCGACGGCCAGATCTACATGCGCGACTTCAAGCTCGTGGATCAGAGCGACATGATCGTGAGCTACATCCCCGAGCTGCCCGGCGGCATCCCCGGCCTGTCGAGCGGCGTCGAGCGCGAGCTGCACCACGCCTTCGAGCACACCAAGGAGGTGTTCGTGGTGTGGAAGCCGAAGAAGCACCCCAGCCCCTTCATCACCGAGACGGCCACCAGGATCTTCTCGAGCGTGGAGGAGGCGATGAAGTACTTCGAGGCTAACGGGTACTTCGGGGAGAGGAACCTGTTCGGCAACTGAGGGTGGTGCCGGCTCAGCACTCGCCGCCCCCCAGCACGCGAGGCCTCGATGTTCGCGTCAGTGCCGGCGTCCCCGCGCTGTTGAAGTCTGCGCCGCCCGGTAACGGGGCGGTCGTTTGGGCCAGAACATCGATGAAGCGGTGTGTGCTGAAACGCCCGCGGGCAAATCCCTAAAGTTGGAGGCGTGGAAGCCTCTCGACATCCCGGCGCCGACCTCGTGGAGCCTCACGCCCAGGAGTGGGAGAAGACGTGGGCGGTGTTCAATCATCTCACGCTCTTCGCGCTTTTCGTGTTTCCCGTGCCGGTGATTCCGGCGCTGGTGATGTGGCTGATCCGTCGGCACGAGTCGCCGTACGCCGACGACCACGGCAAGGAAGCGGTGAACTTCCAGATCACGCTCGTGGTGTACGGCGTCCTGTGCTATCTCCTCAGCTTTGTCTGCGTTGGGCTGGCGCTCGGGCTCGTGGTGGCGGCGTTTGGGTATCTGTTCGCCGTGGTCGCTGCCGTCGCGGCGGGCAAGGGCCGTTATTACCGGTACCCGATGTGCCTGCGTTTCCTGGGGTGAGCACCGGGACGGGGTGCGAAATCCACTCGGCAGCCGGATTTGGGGAAGAAGACCCCCGACGCGAGTGGCAGGGGCCCGTCTAAACTCTGGTCTGATGCCGCTGTTACAGACGCAGAAGCTGCACAAGACCTACAACGGCCGCGTGGTCGTGGACGATGTGGGTTTCTCGGTGGAGCGCGCCGAGGTGGTGGGATTGCTGGGCCGCAACGGCGCGGGCAAGACCACGAGCTTCCGTATGACCATCGGCATGATCGATCCCGACCCGCCCGCCAACGGCGGTCCGGGCAGCCGCGTGTACTTCGACGGCCAGGACGTGACGCATCTGCCCATGTACCGGCGTGCGCGGCTGGGGATGGGGTATCTGTCGCAGGAGCCGAGCGTCTTCGGACGGCTTTCGTGCGAGGACAACCTGCTGGCGATCCTCGAAACGCTGCCGCTCTCGCGCAGCGAGCGCAAGCACAAGGCCCACGCCCTGCTGGACCAGTTCGGCCTGTTGAAGAAAGCGAAAGAGTCGGCGCGGACGTGCTCGGGCGGTGAGCGGCGAAAGCTGGAAATCGCGCGGGCGCTGGTGACCGAGCCCAAGCTGATCCTGCTGGACGAGCCCTTCAGCGGCGTGGACCCCATCGCGGTGGAGGACCTGCAGGCGGAGATCCGCCGGCTGGCGGACCGGGGCATCGCCTTCCTGATCACCGATCACAACGTGCAGCAGACGCTGCGGGTGTGCGACCGGGCGTGCATCATCCTGGAAGGCAAGAAGCTGACCGAAGGCACGCCGCGGGACGTGATCAACGACCCCGTCGTGAAGCGTGCGTATCTGGGGAACCTGTTCCGCGGCGATGAGTTCGACGAGGCGGTGGTCGGCGCGGCGGGGTAATGGCTCGGCCGCACGGGCAGGGTGGTTTCTTGATCCGGCGTGGACAGGCTGGGTTTTGAGCCTGGGGAGCCGGTGATCCGATAGCCTTGGGCGATGAGCGACACTCCCAACGCTGTCCGTGCGCAGGCATCCTCCGAATCCGAACTCTTCGCGAACATCGCAGGGAGGTCGGTGTACCTGGTGGGGATCGGTGGGTGCGGGATGTCGGGCCTGGCGCGGATGATGAAGAGCCGCGGGGCTCTCGTCAGCGGGTCGGACAAGGAGCAGAGCGAGACGACCGACGCGCTGGTGGCGGAGGGGATCGCCGTCGGCTACGACCAAAGCCGTGCGTGGCTGCCTGAGGTGTGCGACGTGGTGGTCGCGACCGCCGCGGTGCGGCCCGATCACCCGCAGCTTCTGGAGGCGCAGCGCCGCGGCGTGCCGGTGTACCTCTACGCGGAAGCGCTGGGACGCTCGATGGTCGGACGCACGGGCGTCGCAATCGCCGGCACCCATGGCAAGAGCACGACCACGGCGATGCTGGGGTGTGCGCTCACGGATGCGGGCCTGGACCCGACGGTGATCGTGGGGGCGACCTGCTCCCAGTTGGCCGCGGGGTGTCTGAATGAGGGCAAGGTGAAGCAGGAGCTTGGCCCGGGCGTTTCGACGGGGTTCAGGCTCGGGGGCAACGAGATTCCCCGCGGCAGGCTGATCGGCAAGCCGGGGATCCTCCTCGCCGAGGCGTGCGAGTACAACCGTTCGTTCCACAACTTCCGGCCCACGATCGCGAGCATTTCGTCCGTCGAGGCGGATCACCTGGACATCTACGGCTCGCTGGACGCGGTGGTGGAGGCGTTCCGCGAGTTTGCTCGCCTGGTGCCCTCCCGCGCCGCGGGCGGAAAGCTGCTCATCGCCCACGACGGCGCCCACCGGCGAGAGGTGACGGCGGGGCTGGACTGCGAAGTACAGACGATCGGCTTCTCGCCCGAGGCGGACTGGGTAGTGGGGTATGACCCCGCGACGCGGAAAGTGACGGTGTCGCACGAGCGCGGCGTCGTCGCGGCGTGGACGAACCTGTTGCCCGGCGCGCATAACGCAATGAACGCGGCGACGGCCTTCGTGCTGGGCACGTGGCTGGGCGGCGACGCGGCGGTGCTCGCCAAGAGCCTGGGAGCGTTCCGCGGCATCGACCGGAGGATGCAGTTCCTCGGCGAGCGGCCCATGCCCAGCGGGGGCGTGGTGCGGGTGTACGACGACTACGGACACCACCCGACGGAGATCGATTGCACCCTGCGCGCGCTGCGCGAGGCGGAGCGTCCGCAGGACCGTGCGGGGCGCCTGGTGTGCGTCTTCCAGCCGCACCAGCACAGCCGCACGCGCCACCTGATGGAGGAGTTCGCCAGCAGCTTCTCGCAGGCGGATATCGTGATCGTGCCGGAGATTTACTTCGTCCGCGACAGCCAGGAGGAGAAGCAGAAGGTGACGGCGGGCGATCTTGTGGACCGGCTGCGCGCGAAGGGGGTGCGGGCGATGCACCTGTACCCCTTCGAGGCGATCGTGGAGCAGCTTGAGAATGTCTGCCGCGGGGGCGACCTGCTGGTGGTGATGGGGGCCGGGCCCGTGTGGCAGGTGGCAAGAGGCTTTTTGAAGGCTTGAAGGCAGGGCACGGAACGAAGTTCACCGTGCTGACGTGAAGGATTCCAGATGACCGCTGTCGCGCCGGAGCCTGTGATTCAGCGGAACGCGCCGATCCCGACGTGGTTCGGGGTCGGGGGCGGCGCGGAGCGATTCTGCGTGCCGCGGAGCGTGGAAGAGCTGCGGAGGTGCGTGGAGATCGACCCGGCGCTCCGCGTGCTGGGGGACGGCGCGAACCTGCTGGTGGATGACGACGGCGTGCCGGAGCTGGTGGTGGAGCTTTCCGCGCCGGCGTTCACGAAGATCGAGATGGACGCGGCCTCCGGGCGCGTCGTGGTGGGGGCGGGCGCGGACCTGGCGAAGGTCGTGACCGAGTCCGTGCGCCAGGGCCTGGGCGGGCTCGAAGGGCTCGGCGGGATTCCCGCGACCATCGGCGGCGCACTGATGATGAACGCGGGCGGCGCGTTCGGCGAGATCGGCTCTTCGGTGGTGCGCGTGTTCGCGCTGGACCGCCAGGGGCGCGAGCGCGTGCTGGAGAAGGGCAAGGACGTTCACTTCGCATACCGGCACTCGGGCCTTCAGGGGTTCATCATCACCGGCGCGGAGCTGCTGCTGACGCCCGGTGACCCCGTCGCTCTGCGGGCGAAGCTGAAGGACGTGATGGCGTACAAGAAGGGCAGCCAGCCGATGGCGGACAACTCCGCGGGATGCTGCTTCAGGAACCCGACATTGACGGAGGACGTGAAGGAGATCGGGGCGAAGGGGGCGAGGGTCTCGGCGGGGATGCTGATCGACCGCGCGGGCTGCAAGGGCCTGCGCGTGGGCGGCGCGAGCGTGTCGATGCGGCATGGGAACTTCGTCGTGACGGAGCCGGGGGCGACGGCGCGGGACGTCATCACGCTGATGGAGCAGCTGAAAGCGCGGGTGAGGGACGCCTTCGGCGTGACGATCGAGCCCGAAGTCGTGGTGTGGTCAAGGCATGAGGAGAAGACACGGTCGTGAGCGCACGATCGTGGCACGCATGGAAGTGCTTGTACTAGGCGGCGGGCCGGATTCTGAGCGTCAGGTGAGCCTGTGGAGCTCCCAGGGCGTGGCCGATGCGCTGCGCGGGCTGGGGCGGCCCGTGCGCTATGAGGTCATCGGCAAGCTGACGCAGAAAGAGCTGGCGGCGCTGCCGGGGGACGTGATCTTCCCCGTGCTCCACGGCGGGTGGGGCGAGGGCGGCGGGCTGCAAGACCTGCTGGAAGCCGACGGACGGCCGTACGTGGGCTCGAAGGCGCATGCGGCACGCCTGGCGATGGACAAGCTGGCGACGAAGATGGCCGCGGCACGCGCGGGCGTCCCCACGGCGGAGTGCGCCGTCTGGAACCCGTCGGATGAGGGGTGCCCGATCGCGTTCCCGGTCGTGGTCAAGCCCGTGCACGAGGGCTCGAGCGTGGGCGTGCACTTTGTCCGCGAGGCGGGCGAGTGGGCCGCGGTGCGGGAGAAAGTGCTGAGCGAGCAGCGCGAGCATCCAAGCCGGGTGTACATGATCGAGCGTGCCGTGCTCGGCGGGCGGGAACTGACCGTGTCGGTGCTCGATGGTCGCGTGCTGGCACCCATCGAGATCATCCCCAAGGTCGCGTTCTACGACTACGAGGCGAAGTACACCAGCGACGAGACGCAGTACAGGGTGGACCCCGAGCTGCCCGCGGGAGTGAAGGAACTGGTGCGGGGGGCCGCCGCGAAAATGTGGGAGGCGCTGGGGCTGCGGCACCTGGCGCGGGTGGACTTCCTGCTGGACCGGCAGGGGACGGCGTGGCTGCTGGAGGTGAACACGATGCCTGGGTTCACGAGCCACTCGCTGATGCCGATGGCCGCGGCGCACGCGGGGTTGTCCTACGCGGACCTGTGCGCGGCGCTGGTGGACATGGCGGTCAGAGATCACGTTCCGGGCCGGGTTCGGTCGATGGTCTGATTTTCAACGCGGCCAAGAGGGCCGCGGCACGTCAGGGATGACGCATGGCAAAGAGCGACGAGAAGAGCAAGTTTCAGTGGGCGAACTTCATCACGTACCTGGGCAGCCTGGTGGTGGTGCTGCTGCTGGCCGGGCTGCTGGTGGCGATGGTGCTGGGGCTGCGGCCGCTTGAGGGCCGCGCGGCGATGCTCGTGAGCACGTCATCCACGCGGGTGGAGATGGCGTGGCCGATGAACGCCGTGCTGCCCGACGGTCGCCCCGCGACGTGGATGCCCAAGTCGAGCCAGGCGCAGGTGGAGCAGCTCGTGCTCGACGCGCTGGGCGACGTGCGGATGGAGACCTTCAGCCCCGAGCCGCTGGAGCGGGTCGCCATCGCGCTCAAGAACTCCGGGTGGTTCGACGACATGCCGAAGGTCACCCGCGGCAGCGGCGGCAGCATCCGCGTGACCGGCAAGTGGCGTCTGCCCGGCGCATTCGTCCGCTACAAGGGAGATGACTACCTCGTCTCGTGGGACGGGCGGCGTCTGCCTCCGGTGGAGAAGGCGGGGCTGCACCGCAACTTCCGCGTCATCTTGGACCCGGTGCTCGGCCCGCCCTCGTACGCCGACGGCTCGCCCGACTACTCCACCGCGTGGGCCGGCGAGGACATCGTCGCAAGCCTTGAGCTGCTGCAACTGCTGTCAGACAAGCCCTGGTTCGGCCAGGTGGCGGGGGTGGACGCCTCGGAGTATTCCACCTCCGGCAAGCTGGTGATCGTGACGCCCGAGCGCACGCGCGTGGTATGGGGCGGCCGGCCCAGCAAGCCGCTGATCGGTGAGGTGTCCACGGCTCAGAAGCTGGCGCACATTTCTCAGATCATGCAGGATTACAAGCGCATCGACGCGGGCTATCCGCTGATCTACGTGAACTCGGTGAACCTCCAGTTCGACATTTCCGCGACGGCGAAGCAGCCGTGAACGCAGAGAACGAACAGGGCGGGCCCCCGACGCCTGCGCCCGTGGTGCAGGACCGCTGGGCGCACCGGCGGGGCGAGCCGCGGACCTTCGCCGCGGCGTGGATCCTGTTCCTCTTTGGCGCGACGGTGGTGTCGGTGGGCGCGGTGGGAACGTTCGGGCTGCTGAGCGCGGACGTGTACCGCCCCGCGGCGCAGGTGATGATGGAAATCACGGCGGTGGGGCTGGCGGTGCTGTGGCCGATGGTCCGGCTTTCGCAGGAGGCTCCCCGCTCCCCGACGCGCGCGATGACCCAGGACATCATCGTGATTCTGGGGCCGGTGCAGGCGATGGTGTGGCCGCAGGCGCTGGCGTGGATGGCGGCGTGGCCGATGAGCGTGGTGACGTGCCTGGACCTTTTCCTGAGCGGCTGGTGCGTGGCGATGGGGGGGCTGCTGGCGGTGTACTTCCAGCGGCCCGTGCTGCGCCGCTGGGCGATGATGGCGCTGATCCTGCTGCTGGTGCTGGCCGGTCCGCTCGCGGCGGTGCTGCGCCGACCCTCTCCGAGCATGATGGCGGATCCCGCCCTCAGCGAACCGCCCGTGGCGTGGCTGATGACCTCGCCCCTGACGGGCGTCTACGAGATCACGCGGGACCGCTCGTGGACCGGGCAGCTCGCACGCGTGGACGCCCGCCACTGGACCGGCGTCGGGCTCACGTGGGGAGCGGCGCTGCTCACCTGGACCCTTGCCGGGTGGCTGGGGCGGTCCCGGGGACCGGATGGGGTGGCACAAAGCGGGGGTATGGCCTAGATTGTGGTACGCCCCGGGGCTCCAACGCCCCGGGGGTTTGTTTCTATTCACGGAGTGCAGCACGCGAGGCTGCGGCGAGAGGATCGAGCGATGGAACTCGTGACCAAGCAGGAGCGGGAGCAGATCGAGGCTCGGCTGGCGGCGCTGATCGCCAACCGGGGGCCGTTGTCCGCCCGCATCGCGGAGGCCCGAGCCCTGGGCGACCTCAAGGAGAACGGTGACTACCACGCCGCGCGGGAGCAGCAGGGGATCGAGGAGGCCGAGATCCGGCGGCTCCAGGAGCGGCTGGCGAACATGTCGGTGATCGACGAGAAGATGGCCAAGGCCGTCGAGGGCGTCGTGTTCATCGGCTCCACCGTGCGGCTGCAGGAAATGGTGGACGAGAACACCCCCAAGAACACCGACCCGGAGACCATCCGCCTCGTCGGCGACTTCTCCGGCACCGAGTCCGACGAGTACGACGAGGTGACGGCGACCAGCCCGATGGGCGAGGCGCTCCTCAAGACCCGCGTCGGGGACATCGTGCGCTACAACGCGCCCCGCGGCGTGAAGATCTACAAGGTGCTTGAGATCCTGTAACGCTCAGCGACGCTCAACGGAGGCGTCGCCGACGGAGGCGGACTTGCCCGCACGAAGCGCTTGTGCGCGCGCAAGCCATGCCGGGGAGTCTGTGTCAAAGGGGCGGTTCAGCGACTTGAGGCGCGCCGCGGCCTCTTCGAGGGCGGTCGCGGCGGCTTCGGTCTGGCTCAGGGCCTCGTAGAGGTCCGCGCTTTGCACGAGGATGCTGATGACGCGGCCGAAAGTCTTGCCGCGGGAGTTCTCCAGGCGTGCGCGGGTGATTTCAAGCTCGCGAACGGCGTCCTCGCTGCGGTCCATGGCGTGAAGACAGCGGGCGAGGTCCTGAACGATGACCCCTTCGCTGCTGAGCACCCAGCGGCGGATGTTGCGGGTCGTGGCGATGTCCTGAGCGAGAATTGCGAGGGCCTCGTCGAGGCGGCTCTGCCTTGTGAGGAGCGCGCCCAGCGAGCTGCGGGTGTTCAGCGTTTCCGTGTGGTGAGCCCCCAGCATCTCGGTGGAGCGGGTAATGGTGTCGCGCAGGTACTGCTCGGCTTCGTCCGGGGAACGTCGCGAGAGCGTGTACAGCGCGTACTGCCGCCGGGCGCGGATGGCGGGGATGCTGTTGGGCGCGGACTTCTCGAAAGCGGCGACGGCGCGTTCGTAGGCGCGGTCCATGTCGTCGATGCGGTCGAGGTTGTGGTAGACGCGGGCGAGGAGGTAGTGCGCGGAGGCCGTCTCCACGGAGTCGGGGCCGGTGAGCCGCTCGAGGTTCTCGGCGGCGATCTCGCCATGGACGAGCGCGTTGTGGAGGTCGCGGTCGCGGAGGAAGTTGTCTCCCAGCTTGCAGATGATGTCGTAGTAGCGGGCGTCTTTGCGGTTGGTGGCGCGGTAGAGCTGGATGGCTTCGGTGAAGGTGGTATTGGCCTTGGCGAAGTCGCCGGCTTCGGAGTATGTGCGAGCCAGCGAGGCGAGGGAAAGAAGAAGGGCTTCGCTCTTGCCCCCGTGCCGTTTGCGGTGGTATTCGACGAGCCAGGCGCGGTGAACGGCGGCGCGGCCCATGAGGTCGAGCTTGTCATAGGTGACGGCGAGCTTGTCGCGGACCTCAGCTTCGACGTTGGGATCGTTCGCCAGCTCGCCCTTTTCAAGGCGCGTGGTGGCGTCGTCGAGCATGTCCACCAGGGTGAGGTCGTAGCCGCGGCCCGGCGCGGGGGTGGCGAGATCGAAGATGCCGTCGAGGAAGTCTTTGACGCTTTCGGCCGCGACGCGTGCGTTGTGCTCCTTGGTGCTCAGGGCCTCGAATCGCCGCGCCTGGCTGTAGGCGTAGACGGCGAACAGGGATAGGCCGATGAACAGGGCCGCCGCGGCGGCGGTGATGGCGCGGTTGCGCGCGACGAACTTGCCCAGCACGTAAAAGGCCGAGTCGCGCCGGGCTTCGATGGCCTCGCCGCGGAGATAGCGGCGGATGTCCGCGGCAAGCTCGGCTGCGGAGGGGTACCGCCGCGCCTTGTCGCGCGCCATGGCGCGGGCGACGATGGTCTCGATATCGCCCTTGAAGACCGGGTTGCGTGCGCCCAGACGGAGGGGCTCCTCTTCGCGGATGCGGCGGATGCCCTCGTGCAGGGGGCAGTTGGTGACGGCGAAGGGCAGCTCGTTGCTGAGGACTTCGTAGAGGATGACGCCGAGGGCGTAAACGTCGGAGCGCGTGTCGATCTCCTGGACATTGCCGCCGACCTGCTCGGGGCTCATGTAGGCGAGCGTGCCGATGAGGCGGCCGGCCTCGGTGTTCATGGAGGCGCTGCCGGGCGCGGCCATCCGCGCGACGCCGAAGTCGAGCACCTTGGGGTGGGGCGAAAGATCGGTGTCCGAAAGGGGTGTTCCGGTGCGCTCGGGGACAAGGATGTTGGCGGGCTTGAGGTCGCGGTGAATGACGCCCTTCTGATGGGCGTACTGCACGGCGTCGCACACCTTGGCGATCAACTCGAGGCGCTCGCGGACGGTCAGGTTCGCGGCAAAGGCGGTGAGCGATTGCCCGCGGACCAGCTCCATCGCGAAGTAGGGCTGGGGAATCCGCACGTTGGGGGCGACGGAGAACTCCGCGACGGCCGCCTCATAGATGTGCGCGATGCCGGGGTGCTGCAGGCTGCCGAGCACCTGGATCTCGTGCTGGAAGCGGCGCATCAGCTCCGGCGAGAGCACGCCGGGACGCAGCACCTTGAGGGCGACGGTTCGGCGCGGGTTCTGCTGCTGCGCCTCGTAGACCACAGACATCCCGCCCTCGCCCAGAACGCGGACGATCTCGTATCGCCCGATGTGCGAGGGCACCGGCGGCTCGTCGGAAAGCTGGCCCGCGATGAGAGGAGCGTCGAGCGGGCCACGGGTGGGCGCATCGTGCTCGGCCAGGAGCTCGTCAATCAGCGTGCGGAGTCCGGGGTTTCCGGCGCAGCGGGCGTCGAGCAGAGCGGACCGTTCCTCGTGCGGCAGATCAGCCGCGAGCTGGAAGAGGTCGTTGGCGGTCCTGATCGTGTCGGGGTTCATGGTTCACAGGGCGGCCTTGTCGGCGTCGAACCCCTTGATGCGGGCGTGGAGGAATGCGCGGATGAATCGCCATTCACGGTCGATGGTGGAAAGTGAGACACCCAGCGCGCGGGCCGTCTGCTCGGCGGTGAGGCCCGCGAAGAAGCGGAGCATGACGATCTCGGCCTGACGCTCGCTGGCCTGCTCAAGCTGAGAGAGGGCGTGGTCCAGGGCGAGAAGCTCTTCCGGCGGTGTGGCGATGGGCAGGTCGGTGTCGCTGCACGCCGGCGGATGGACGTTGTCGAGGTCCACGCGCTGGCGATTGCCGCCGTGCTTCGCCGCGGCTTTCCGGCGGGCCTGGTCCACAAGGATGTTGCGCATGGCGTTCGCGGCGGCGCCGAAGAAGTGGCGGCGGCTGGACCAGCCCCGCTCGTCGGACCCCAGAAGACGGAGGTATGCCTCGTGCACTAAAGCCGTCGGCTGCAACGTGTTACCCGCGGGCGAACGGGAGAGATGAAGGCGCGCGAGGCTTCGCAGCTCGTCATAAACCAGCGGAAGCAGGGCCGCGGCGGCCTGGCTGCTGCCATCGGAGGCTTCATCAAGCAGGCGGGTGACATGCCCTGACGAGGCCGTTGACATGCGCAGAGCCCAGAAAATCGTGACAGGTCGCGGCGAGGAAATACGGACAAAAAAGGGAGCCCTTCGGCTCCCCAGGGCCACAGTCTAACCCGGCGGTGGGTCGGATGCGATGCAATTTGCGCGGTTGGAGGGGCCGCGCGAGGCCGTGTCCAGCCCACTAGGGGGGTCAGCGGCGACCGGGGACAAGGGGGAGGCCGCACACCTCCCCCTCCCCCGGTAAGCTGCGGGGCATGGGCCAATGGTCGGTGTGCATCGTCGGCTCGCTGAACATGGACCTGGTGGTCCGTGCGCCGCGGATTCCGACCCCCGGGGAGACGATCCTGGGGGGTGAGCACCAGACTTTCCCCGGCGGAAAAGGCGCGAATCAGGCTGTCGCCGCGGCACGCCTGCTGGGCCCCGTCGGCCGGGTCGTGATGATCGGCTGCACAGGCCAGGACCCGCACGGCACGACGCTCAGGGAATCGCTCGCGGCGGAGGGGGTGGATGTCTCGCACGTGCTGATGCGAGATCCGCAGCAGCACCCCACGGGGCTGGCCCTCATCACGGTCGCGGAAGGCGGCGAGAACACGATCGTGGTCTCGCCGGGAGCGAACGCATCGCTCTCGGTGGAGGATGTCGAGGCGGCGCGGGACGTGATCGCCGGGTGCGGGGTGCTGCTTGTGCAGCTCGAAGTGCCCACGCCGACGGTCGCCGCGGCGGTGTCGATCGCGCACGAGGCGGGCCGCGCGGTGATCCTGAACGCCGCGCCGGCGAGGCCGCTGCCGCGGGAACTGCTGCAGCAGGTGGATGTGCTCGTGGTGAACAAGTCGGAGGCGGCGATACTGCTGGCGATGGACGCGACGGTGGACGCCGCGCGCCTGGCGATCCGTATGCCGGAGCTTGGCGTGCCGACGGTGGTGCTGACGCAGGGGGCGCAGGGCGCGATCCTGACGCACAAGGGACGCCCGCGCCGGATGCCTTCGGTCCCGGTGCAGAGCGTGGATTGCGTCGGCGCGGGCGACGCCTTCTGCGGGGCGCTCGCGGCGAGCTGGACGACGGTGCACAGCGCGATCCGTTCCAGGAGCCCGGAAGAGTTCAGGCTTGTGGAGGAAGCGGTGAAGTTTGCAACCGTGGCCGGAGCGTTGGCGACGACGCGCCCGGGCGCGATGCCCTCGATGCCGCGGCGGCAGGAAGTGGAAGAAATGCTCGCGAAGGTGTGACTTGCCCCGGGAAGGGGAATAAGGCTTTTCTTCGCGAACAAAGATTGCCGCGGGCGGATCGAAGTGAGGCACGCGGCGGCCGGTGCTTGCACGCTATTTGCAAACAAAATCGCGTGACGCGGGCCGTCGCGCCGATATCGCACAAGTTCGTTTCGTCATCAACTTCGTTCTAAGTCTCTCTGAGGAGCTGTGCGGTGTCGATGGCGCGCAACGTACACCCTTTCCCGTTCAAGCCGTGGAAGCAAGCCTTCAGAACGGTGGAGATGCATGCGCCGGGGTTGGTGCGGACCGCGAGGATGACGCTCCGTCCGCTGCGTGACAGCGACCGTGCGGAGTTCCTGCGCGTGATGCGCCTCAGCCGCGAGCACCTGGAACGCTTCTCCTGCCTGCACCGGGAGGGAGAAACGGACGACCAGTTGTTTGAGCGGCAGCTCGATATGTGCCGGGCTGGGGACCAGCGGGGCACGGCGTGGCGGCGTGTGGGGGTGCTGGACGACGGGACGATCGTGGGGGGGTTCAACCTCAACGCGATCACCCGCGGGCTGACCTTCGAGGCGGACGCGAACTGGTGGGTGAGTGCGGACCAGGCCCGGCGCGGACTGGGGTTCGAGGGCGCCGCGGCGATGCTCGAGCACGCGCTGGCGGATATTCCAGTGGGGCTGGGGCTGCACAAGATTCACGCGGCGATCATGCCGGGGAACATCGCGGGCAAGCGGCTTGCGGCGAAGCTCGGCCTGCGTCCGCAGCTCAACGCCAGGGTCTCCATACGGATCGGGGATCGGTGGGAGTTTCACGAGGTGTACGCGCGCTCAGTGCTCGACAGCCCGGTGACCAGCAAGGCCGGCTGAGTTGACCGAACACACCCCGATCTTCGGTGAACGTTTGGCGCGGCGATTGCGCACTTACGCAGGCTTCCATCAAATCGGACCTTGGATTTGCGGGGCCTCAAGCCCGTTGCCGGTGCGCAAAGAGGGCTTTTATCGGGCATTACATCCGAACTGCGCCCCGCGAATTGCGGGACAGAAACCCCGTTCCTATCCTTGACCCCTTCGGCAATCGGCCATAAACGGGGCCTTGCGAGGGCGTAGCCACGCGGCAGCCGTTTACAGATTGGGGTTTGGCTCCGGATGCCCTCTGTCACCCACGACGGGCGCAGTTTCATGATCGACGGCCGGCGGGTATGGCTGGTGTCGGGGCGGGTTCCGTACGCACGCCTCCCCCGGGACCAGTGGGCCGAGCGGATCTTCCAAGCCAAGCAGGCGGGTCTGAACACCATCGAGACCCCGGTCTTCTGGAACCGGCACGAGCCCCGTCCGGGGAAGTTTGACTTCACCGGCGACAACGACCTGCGGCACTTCGTGGACCTCATCGGCAAGGCGGGGATGTACTGCATCCTCGGCCTGGGGCCGTTCATCGACTCCGCGTGGGACTTCGGCGGCCTTCCGGCGTGGCTGCGCGAGAAGGACGGCGTCGCCCTGCGGACCGTCGGCGGGCCTTTCCTCGAGGCCACCTCGCGATTCATCACAGCGGTGGCGGATCAGATCCGCGGCTGGCAGGTGACCAGCCCCGGCACCGGCGGCCCGATCCTGCTGCTCCAGTGCGAGAGCGAGTGGACCTGCGGGCATGAAGAGCTGGCAACGCAGTATCTCGGCGAGTTGACGCGGTACATCCGCGAAGCGGGGCTCTCCGTTCCCATCATCAACTCCAACAACCTCTGGCAAGGGGTTGAGGGGCAGATCGACGGTTGGGCGGGGAACACCAACCTGCTCGCGACGATGCGGCAGCTCGCGGCGGTGCGGCCCACCCAGCCGCGGATGGTGATTGATCTGGCGCTCGCGCGTCCCAATGCGTGGGGTCGGCCCGCGGACCCGCCGCTGGACCCCGCGACGGTGCAGCGAAAGCTGGCGGAGGTGCTGGCGGGGGGCGGGCAGTTCAACCTGACGACCTTCTGCGGCGGCACGAACTTCGGCTTTTCGGGCGGACGTCTGGCGGACGGCCCTGGGGCGTTCGTGACCGCGTCGGCGGATCACGGCGCGCTGATTGACGCCGCGGGACGGCCGACGGCGGCGTACGGGATGGTGCGTCGTCTGGCGATGGCGGCGTCGCGCTTCGGGCGGGTCTTCTCGAATCTGGATCCGTCGTACCAGCCCATCACGGTGCAGCCGGGTGATGCGGGCGGCGAGCCCGTGAAGAAGGGCAGGAGCGAGCTGGCGCAGCCGCCCGCGGTGCTGCACGCCTACGGGCCGCAGGGTGGCGTGGCCTTCGTGTTCGCCGATGCGAACGGCGCGGATAAGCGGCCGGTGGGGCTGCTGATGCCCGACGGCTCGTCCATCCAGGTGCCCTTCGGCGAGCAGACGGTCGCGTGGTGCTTCTTCAACGTCAACGTCTCGGCCCGCGGCAGGCTGGACTACTCCAACCTGTGCGCCCTGGGCACGGTGGGGCAGGTGCTCGTGTGCTTCGGCCCGCCGGGCTCGGTGGCAATGCTCTCGATCAACGGCTCGCCGATGGAGGCGGTCGTTCCCAGCGACCTTTCCGCGGCGGTGGTGGAGCACGAGGGCGTGACGGTCGTGCTGGTAAACGAGCGAGGCGCAGACACGACCTTCTTCACCGAGGACGCGGTGTACGTGGGCGTGGAATCGGTTGCGGCCGATGGCAGCGCCACACCTCTGGCCGGGGCGAAGGCTGTGCGGATCGCCGCTGACGGCACCAGCAAGCCGCTGGCCGCGGCGCACTCGGGCCGCTCGCGCTCGAATCATGACAAGCCCTCGATCGGGCCTTGGTCTGTCGCGCACATGGACGAGTACGTGGACGGCACGAGCGCCCGGTACGCGAAGATCAACGGCCCCGAGGACCTGACGCGCCTGGGCAGCCCCTCGGGGTATGGGTGGTACCGGGTGAGCTTCAAGGGCGACGGGGCGCGCAAGGCGCACCTGGCGCTGCCCTTCGCCGGCGACCGCCTGCACCTGTTCCTCGACGGCAAGCCCCAGAGCGTGGCTGGCGTGGGGCCGGGGGCGACGCTCGAGCCGACGCTCCAGTTGCGCAAGGGGCCGCAGCAGCTCGTCGTGCTCGCGGAGAACCTGGGCCGCTTCAGCGGCGGGGCCAACCTGGGCGAGGGCAAGGGCCTCTACGGTGACGTGCTGGAGGTAAGCGCGATCAAGCTGGGCAAGCCCAAGCTTGTCGGCGGCGCGCCGCTGGACGTGCTCGGCTTCCGGGCGCCGCTCTGGGAGATGAGCGAGGGCGACGCGACCAGCCCGCAGCGGCTGACGTGGACGCTGGCGCACCGCCGCAAGTCCCCGATCCTGGTGCAGATCCCCAGCCCGCCCTCGAGCGGGTTGCTGGTGCTCAACGACAAGCCCATCGCTTACCTCGACCGCAGCGGGCCGCAGCAGGTGTACATCCCCGAAGATCAGCTCGCCCGCGGCAACAACACCGTGCAGATCGCGCTGGTGGGCAACCCGGACATCGAGGAAGAAATCGAGGAGCTTTCCTCGACGGTGCGATTCTTCGTTGTGGAGGGCTCCATCACCGCGGACGCGGAGATGTCCTACGCCAAGTGGGAGCAGCCCGCGGCGACGATGTTCGCGCCGGCGAAGGGCAACGCGAAGAGCCACGCCCCGATATGGTGGCGGACCACCGTGAGCGTGGCCCGCGCCGACCAGCCGCTGTTCCTGGAACTGCCCGGCATGACCAAGGGGCAGGTGTACGTGAACGGGCGGCACCTGTGCCGCTACTTCGTCGCGACGGCGGACGGCAAGGCGGTTCCCGGCCAGGACCGGTACGTGGTGCCGCCCTCGTGGCTGAAGGTGGGTGAGCCCAACGACCTCGTGCTGTTCGACGAGCACGGCGGCAACGCCGCCAAGGTCCGGCTCACCGCCGACCGTGCCTAGTGTGCTGCCGGAGGTGCGACGTGGCAGAGCGGCGCAGGACGCGGCGGGCGGCGGGTTCGTTGTGGCAAGACGCGGCGGCGTTCGCGGCACGGGCGCACAGGCACCAGGTGCGGCGAGATGACCACACGCCCTACGTCTCTCACGTCTTTCGCGTGGGGATGATTGTGCGGCATGTGTTCGGGTGCGAGGACGAGTCCGCAATTTCGGCGGCGTTATTGCATGACACCATCGAGGACACAACGACCGATTACGAAGACCTTGAGAAGCGATTCGGGCGGGACGTGGCCGACATGGTCTCGTTCCTGACCAAGAACATGGCCCTGCCGGAGGAGGAGCGCGAGGAGGAGTACGACGCGCGCCTGGCGATGGCGGACTGGCGGGTGAGGCTGGTCAAGCTCGCCGATGTGTACGATAACTACTGCGACCTCGAGACGTTACCGCCGGAGCGGCGGACGCGGGAGCGGGTGCGGCGGGCGTTGGATAAGTGCAAGCGGGCTTTGGCTTTAGCCGCCGCGGACCGCGGCCGGCCAGAAGTGGACCGCGCTATCCGCATTGTGGGCACGCTGATTGCGCGCAGGTAGTTGTTATCTGGCCCTTGGATGCAGTCCACAGGAAAATTCTGCGCATTTTTCTCCATTTTCTGGAGTCAACCCTGAAACCGGGTGGTAATATCCCTCGCACAGAGGGGGGTTCCCGCTGTCGTCCTATAACTCAGAGAGGGGAAGATTTGCCATGAAGTCGCTGATCTCCAGTTGTGTTATCGCTGTTGGGATGGGCCTGTGTGCGTCGAGCACGCTCGCTGCGGGCGTGTACGTCGGGCACGTGAAGCTGCAGGACAGCTACGGCACCACCCCCGGCGGTGAGTTCCGCGCCATCGCTCAGCCCGACTGGACTGGTCCGAACGCTGTCGCGACGGGCACCGCTTTCCAGGGCGGCGTTGCCGCCGCGACGGGTCTGTGGGAGACCTTCTGCCTCGAGAAGAACGAGACCATCTCCTTCGGCACCAGCTACAAGGCGTACATCAACACGGAGACCGAGGCTGGCTCCAGTGCGTACTCCGGCGGGGCGCACGGCGGTTATAACGATCCGCTCGATCCGCGGACGGCGTACCTGTTCACCCGCTTCATGACGATGTCGCTCGCCTCCGGGTACAACTACACCGACCCGACCCTGCGTGCGAACGACGCCAACGCTCTCCAGCAGGCCATCTGGTTCATCGAGGGCGAGGACAGCACGGCTCTGAGCGGCAAGGCTCTGCAGTTCTACAACGAGGCCAACACCGCCGTTCTCTCCGGCGCGTGGACCGGCATCGGCGATGTCCGTGTGCTGAACCTCTACACGGATGCCGGCGCTCACGCTCAGGACCAGCTCATCATGCTGCCCCCGACCGTCGTCATCCCGCTGCCCGGCGGGGCCGCGATGGCGGGCCTCACCCTCGGCGTCGCCGCGGCTCGGATGCGCCGCCGTCGCTGAGCGACATCCCGATCATCAGTCGAATCCAAAGGGCTTGCGTCATCGGCGCAAGCCCTTTTTTCATATTGTGAAAGAGTTAGCGTGCCCGAAATCATTCCCCTCACAAGCCTAGTTTGAGGTATTGTTGCTTGATGCAACCACAGGCTGAGATGGCCACGGCACCCGCAGGGGGGCCGACGGTTCAGACACCCTCCGTGACGGTGGTGTGCTGTATTGAGTCCGGCGTCCTTGAGGAGACGACGTGCCGGATGGTGGAGAGCCTGCGCCGCTTCGGCGGGCGGTTCTCGAAGGCGCCGGTGGTGGCTGTCACGCCTCGGATGGGCCCGCCCCTGCAGGGCTCGATCCGCCGCAGGATGCGGGAGCTGGGCATCGAGCACCTTCAAATCCGCCCGCGTCATCCGTACGTCTGGCACCACTACGTCAACAAGGCCTACGCCGTGCGTGCGGTGGAGGAGCAGGTCCGGAGCGAGATCATCACCTGGGTGGACAGCGACATCCTTTTTCTCCACGAGCCCAACGAGTTGGAGTTGAGGGAGGGGGAAGGATTCACGGCGTGCGCGCCGGACTTGGGCATGCTGGGCTCGCAGGGCTCGACCGACCCGCACGATCCCTTCTGGGAGCGGTGCGCCAATCTTCTCGGCCTGCGGCTCGACGACCTGCCCTGGCTCACGACGGGCGACGGGCACCGCGTGCGGTTCTACTGGAACGCGGGGCTGTACAGCTACCGGCGGAGCACAGGGTTCGGGCGGGAGTTCCTGTCGGACTTTGAGCGGGCGCTGCGGGAGCGGATCTGCCGCAATCACCTGCAGGTCCACGCGCTGGATCAGGTGATACTGGGGCTGACGGTGCTCCGGATGGGGCTGGGGTGGCGTGCCTTTCCAGACACGAGCAACTTCCCCGTGCTGAGCTGGCTGCCCCACAACTACGACCCGGAAAAGGTGCGGAACGTGGACATCCTGCATTACCACGACTCGATGCAGCCGCACCTGTGGGAGAAGCTCCTGGCGACGCTGCGGCCGCACCACCCGAAGGTGCATGAGTGGCTGAGCGGGCTGGGGCCGGTCCAGGAAACACCGCCTTTGACGCGGGGGCTGCGCGAGGTGCTGCGGGTGTACCGCGGCGTGAAGCGGCGGGCGTACTACGCCAAGTGCGGGTTCACCAAAGGATCGCAAGGGGTCGCATAGCGATGGATGCTCCTGGCTTACTTCAAATGCGCACCCTGCGCGGTCACACGTTCATGCCCGCGCCGCTCGGCCCGGCGAGCACCGTGGTGGACCTGGGCGCGAACGTGGGGGATTTCTCGACGCTGATCCGCCGGTCGTACGGCTGCCGCGTGATCGCGGTGGAGGCCAACCCTCAGCTTGTCGAGCGCGTGCGAGCCATTGAAGGTGTGGAAGCGCTGCACGCGGCGGTCACGGACCGTTCCGGCGAGATCGAGCTGATGCTCTCCGACAACCCGGAGGCGTCCACCGTGCTGCCGGGGGGGCAGGGGATGCAGCTCAACGGCTCGCGTGTGCGGGTGCCGACGTGCACGCTTGAGGAAGTGCTGGCAAAGCACGCGGTCGAGCACGTGGACCTGCTGAAGGTGGACATCGAGGGGGCGGAGGTCCCGGTGCTTCTGTCCACGCCGGAAGCGCTGCTGCGGCGGATCGATCAGATCACGATGGAGTTCCACGACTTCTGCGGGCTGGTCACGCCCGAGCAGCTCGCGGCGGTGGTGGAGCGGTTGGAAAGCCTGGGCTTCGACGGGCTGCGCTTCGGCAGCGACAACATGAACTGGCTCTTCGTGCGGCGCCGGGCGGAGGGGATCGGCTCCCTGCGACGGCTGTACGTGAAGCACGTCGTGCGCAATGCGCGGAGCATGATGCACTGGGGGCGGGCCAGGTTCAGCGGCGCGGGCGCATAAAAAACGCCCCGGCGTGCCGAGGCGTGATCGGTGACTGTGTTGAGCAACCTGTTCAGCGGCGGCGGCGAGCGGCCAAAAGGCCCATGCCGAGCATGACCACCGTGCCGGGAGCGGGGACCATCACCAGCACGTCCTGGTACTCCACGCGCCCGTTGTCGGTGATCTGATAGAGGTTCAGCACTCGGACGTCGCCCAGGCCGGTCCACGCGCCGGAGCTCACCGCGGCGTCGGCCTCGTTGAAGAAGTCCAGCGCCTTGCCCGTGAGCGGCTCGCTGATCTCCTCCTCGATGAACCAGATGGCGGCCTGAAGGGCCTGGGCGTCGGCCTGGCGGTTCGCCTCGACGAGGTAGTCGTAAGGCGTGAGCAGCGCCTGATTGATGAAGCGGTCGTAGAGGTACGCGGTGCGCGGGTCGAGCGGGTCGTTGAAGCCGCCCATCGCGCCGCCCGAGTAGGCGGGGTTTGTGGAGTGCGTCTTGATGTCCAGGTCGGCGCGGAAGGCGCCGATGTGGAACTCCAGCGCCTCCATGTACTCAAGGCAGAAGGTCTCGAACCGGCCCGGAGCGGCGGGAAGGCCGAACTGGAAGTCGGTGCCGGTAGCCATGGGCACGAAGGCGAAGTCCGGCTCGACGATGGCGCGGAACTCCCCGCCGGGGTTCGGCCCGTAGTTGTCGTTCATCACGACGTGACCAACGAAAACCTGAGCGGAGGCGGAGGCGGCCAGAAGACTGGCCACGCCAAAGACACAAGACAAGCGCAAGGGCATGGTGACTCTCCCTCGTCTTGTCTGTCTCTCCGGCCGCCCGGTGGAACGGCCAATAAAACATTACTGCCGTGTCAGCGCTCCCGCAACGCTTTTTGTGGTGGTGGAGCCAGGTAAGTTTCGCTCAACCCGGTGCTTGGGAAACGTCCGGGGCCTTCGGCAGACGTTCAAAGCTCAACGTAGGGCCGCAGGCCGTGGACGCCGCCCTCCCGCCCAAAGCCCGATTCCTTGTAGCCGCCGAAGGGGCTGGCGGGGTCGAACTTGTTGTAGGTGTTGCACCAGACCACCCCCGCCTTGAGCTTGCGGGCGGTGTCGAAGATCTTTGAGCCCTTGTCGGTCCAGACCCCCGCGGCCAGGCCGTAGGGGGTGTTGTTGGCGCGGGTCAGGGCCTCCTCCGGCGTGCGGAAGCTCATCACGGCAAGGACGGGGCCGAAGACCTCCTCGCGGGCGATGGTGTGGCTGGGCTGCACGTTGCTGAAGAAGCAGGGGCGGCACCAGAAGCCCTTGCCGGGGACGGGGGGCCGGGGCTCATCGCCGCAGGCGTGCCGCGTGGCGCCCTCCTCCTCGGCGAGCGAGAGGTAGTGCTCGATCCGCGAGAGCTGCTCGCGGCTGTTGATCGCGCCGACGTCTGTGTTCTTGTCCATCGGGTCGCCCACGCGGAGCGAGGCGAGGCGGTGTTCGAGCTTCTGCAGGACGGTGGGGAGGATGGACTCCTGCACGAGCAGGCGCGAGCCGGCGCAGCAGACCTCGCCCTGGTTGAAGTAGATGCCGGAGATGATGCCCTCGACGGCCTGATCGATGCTGGCATCCTCGAAAATGATGTGCGGGCTCTTGCCGCCCAGTTCGAGGGTGAGCTTCTTGCCGCTCGCGGCAGTCGCCGCGGCGATCTTCTTGCCCACCTCGGTGCTGCCGGTGAAGGCGACCTTGCGGATGCGCGGGTGAGAGACGATCGCCGCGCCGGTGCGTCCGTCGCCGGTCACGATGTTGACGACACCGGGAGGCAGGTCACATTCCTCGATGATCTCGGCGAGGCGCAGGGCGGTGAGGGGGGTGGTCTCGGCGGGCTTGAGGACGCAGGTGTTGCCGCACGCGAGCGCGGGGGCGAGCTTCCACGCCGCCATCAGCAGCGGGAAGTTCCAGGGGATGACCTGACCGCAGACGCCGACGGGGCGGGGCTTGCGCCCGGGGAAGGCGTACTCCAGCTTGTCGGCCCAGCCCGCGTAATAGAAGAAGTGGGCGGCTACCAGCGGCACGTCCACATCGCGCGATTCCTTGATGGGCTTGCCGCTGTCCAGCGTCTCGAGGACGGCAAGCTCGCGCGAGCGCTCCTGGATGCGGCGTGCGATGCGGAAGAGGTACTTGGCACGCTCCGTCGCGGGCAGCGCGGCCCAGGACTTCTGAGCCTTTTCCGCCGCGGCGACGGCAGCGTCCACATCGGTTTCGGTTCCCTGGGCCACCTCGGTGAGCACCTGCTCCGTGGCGGGGTTGATGGTTTCAAAGACGCCCGCCTTCCGGGGCTCGGTCCACCGGCCGCCGATGAAGTGGCCGTAGCGGGGCTTGATCGAGACCTTCACCGTCTCGGGCGCGGGGGCGTATTCGAGGTTCCAGGTTGAAGGAGGCGGGGGAGTGCGCTCCAGACGGGAGACGGGCGTCGGGCTGGTTGCGACGCCGTTGGCGTGCCCGTTGTCACCGGCCGGGAGAGAGGTGGTCATGCCGGGAGTTTAGGGTGCGTCGGAGAGGGGCCGAACGGAGGCGGGGGCGGCAAAGCCGCATTCGGGGCACTTTCCTTCGCTCAAGGGGCAGGCGCAGTGCGGGCAGAGGCCGCGGCGCAGAATGGAGCGAAGGCGCACGATCCGCAGCGTGCCGCCGAGCGCGAACATCACCAGCCCCCAGAAGCCGGCGGTAGCGGCGAAGGCGATCGGAGAGGGGCGCAGGGGGAGCCGCCGCGGGTCGCCGGTGGCAAGCTGCCTGTTGCCCGGCAGCGGCACGCCGAACTCCCACCATGTGCGGGCCGATCCGGCGTTGGTGTCGTCGGGGAGGGAGTAGGCCATGCAGGGCAAGGGCCAGCCCGTGAGGACGCGGAGCATCGTGCGCTGCGGGGGAGCGTCGGGGCCAACTTCCATGGACAGCTGAGAGCCTTTCCACTCGCACTCGCTCACCAGGTGGTGGTCGATGCCGGCGCCGTGTTGGATGATCCAGGCGCGCACCTTCCAGCCATGGGGCGCGGCGACTTGGAACGAGGGCGAGACGACCGGATCGCTGTAGAAGGTGGAGGTGTCGAAGCGGCCGAACGCAGCGCCCGCCCACGCCGAGAGGACGGCGAACATCGCGCCGATGACCAGGGAGCTTGCCGCCAGAATGAGCCATGCACGCGGGCCGCGGACCACCATGAGCGCCTCCGAGGAGGGGGTGTCGGCATCCTACAGTGCGGCATGGACATCAACCAGCGGATCGCTCAGTTCGAGAACATGGTCCAGGCGGACCCCGAGAACGACATGGCCCACTACTCGCTTGGGAATGCGTACGCCCAGGCGGAGCGGTGGGGGGACGCCGCGGCGAGCTACTTGCGGTGCATCGAGAAAAACCCAGGGATGAGCAAGGCTTACCAGCTCGCGGGCGAAGCGCTGGTGAAGGCGGGGGACCGCGAGCGGGCGGTGGAGGTACTGACGAAGGGGTACACCGCAGCGGGTGAGCGCGGGGACCGAATGCCGCAGCGGGCGATGGGGGAGTTGCTGAAGAGCCTGGGCGCGCCCGTGCCGCAGGTGGAGACGAAGGGCCCCGCGACCGCGGCGGGTGAGGGTCAGATCGTGGACCGCGTGACGGGTCGCGTGGGGACGAAGATGGCGCGTCCGCCCTTCCGCGGGCCGGTGGGTGCGTGGATCCACGAGAACATCAGCAAGGAGACCTTCGACGCCTGGATCGCGCAGGGGACGAAGGTCATCAATGAGCTTCGGCTGGACCTGTCGCGCGACGAGGACTCGGCGCTGTACGACAAGCACATGCGCGAGTTCCTGGGGATTGACGACGAACTGTACCAGAAGCTCCAGAGCGGGGGCTGAGCGGGCGGTGAACGTGGCGCGAAACGCCGCGACCTCTTACTGCTTCGCCACCAGCTCGATCATCACAGAGCCGTAGGTCTTGCCGCGGCGGTAGCCCACTTCGACGACCTGGCCGGGCTTGCAGGAGCCCAGGACGCGGATCAGTTCGGCGATGTCGCGCGTGGGGCGGTTGTCGATGGAGGTGATGATGTCACCGACTAAGAGGTCGCGCCTGCCTCTGGGAAGGGAGGCGACGATCGGCCCTTCGCCCTTGCCGGCGTCGATTTCGATGCCGAGGCTGGCCATGCCGCGGGCGATCTGCTCGGGCACTTCGGGGAGGGCGCGGACCCAGGCCTTGTAGTCGCGGTTGATGTCTTTGATGGTGCGGTCGAAGACGGTCTCCATCGCCTTGATGCCGGCGGGGTCGTCGCGGTAGGTGCTGGTGTATTCGCGGTACCAGTCCTTGAGCTTCCCGGTGCTGTAGAGATAGAGGAAGATGGCCCGCGCCTGGGCGTAGTGGGCGAGCGGGCGTTCGCCGCTGAACTTGTGCTGGGGCATCGCGGCGAGCGTCTCGATGGGCGTGAGCCTGTTGAGCTTTTCGAGCCGCTTGACGGTGTTCGTGCGCCATGATGCCGCGGGAATGAGGTTGCCCGTGGCGTCGAGGTCGTAGTCCTCCACGAGGGAGCAGAGGCCCTCCATGATCCAGATGGGGTGCATCTGGCCGCGACGGGTCATGTCGCGCCAGTGCAGAACGTGGAAGAACTCGTGCCGGAGGGTGGAGCCCAGGTCCATCGCGACGAGGCGCTTGGCGTCGTGCTCGTAGGAGCCGGCGATCATGCTGGTGGTGCTCGCTGCGGCGGGGCCGTAGAGAGAAACAACCCAGCGCATGAAGTCGGGTCGTGTGGGGAGAACGACGACGACCCAGGCGTCCTCGGCGCTGCGCGCGGGGTCGAGCAGGCCCTCGATGACGTTGGCGTCTCCCCATTCGGCGAGCTTGGTCAGTTCGTCTTTGGCCGCTTGGAAGGAGACCTCGTCAAAGGCGGAGCGGTACGCGAGGCGCAGGCGCTCATCGAGCGCGTTGACGTAGCCCTTTTTGAAGAGCTCCTCGCTGGCCTTGAGGTTGGCGTCCCGCCTCGCGATGAGGATGTCGTCCCATCGCTCGAGGATGCGCTTGAAGCTCTGGTGCTCGTGCAGGGCGCGGAGGGAGGGATCGTTCCGGAGCTGGCGAATGTCGCAGAAGCCGTGCTCGATGGCCTTGGTCAGAAACTCCAGGCCCTGCTCGGTGTCGTTGAGCAGCACGCGGCAGCAGGCGAGGTTGTAGTAGACGACGAAGTTGTCGGGCTGAAGCTCGAGCTGCCTGCGGAGCAGCTCTTCGGACCTGGCGTAGTCGCCCTTGCGGAAGGCCTCGATGGATTCGCGCGCCAGGCGCGAGGCCTCCGGGGACTTGTTCACGCGGAGGTCGTCGTCCGGCTCCTGGCGCGTGCTCTGCTTCGCCTTCGGCGAGGTCGGGCCGTCGAAGAGGGGCACCTCCTGCGCCCACATCGGGGCGGTGAGCAGCAGTGGCAGGAGCAGGACAGGGAGCCGGGTCATGACTCTGGATTCTCCAGGAGCAGCTTGAGTGCCGTGGGGTAGGCCTCCAGCTCCAGCTCGAAGACCCGCTGGGCGAGGGTGTCGGGGGTGTCGTCGGGATATACGGGGCATGATCGCTGGAGGATGATCCGTCCCCGGTCGTACTCCTCATCGGCCAGGTGGACGGTGCACCCCGACTCGCGTTCTCCCGCGGCGATCACGGCCTCATGGACGTGGTGGCCGAACATGCCCTTGCCGCCGAACTTGGGCAACAGGGCCGGGTGGATGTTGACCACCTTGCCTCGGTACGAGGCGGGAATATCCACCAGATTGAGGTAGCCCGCGAGGACAACCCAGTCGATGGCGTGCTGCTTCAGCAGCGATTCCAGCTTCGCGGCGGGGATGCGGCCAGGGATGACCTCAACATTGAGATTGTGCGCGCGGGCGCGTTCAACCCCGGCGGTATCGCGGCTGGCGATCACCAGCGCGATCTCGGCGCGGAGCTGCCCGGCGCGGCAGTGGGAGAGCAGGTTCATCAGCGTGCGTCCGCCGCCGGAAATCATGACGCACAGGCGTGGGGTATGGGTGGTTGGTGAGTCGGAAGGCACGCCAGAGCGTATCGGTTCTGTGCGGGGCGGCTACTCCCCCGAGGCAAGACGCCGCTGCAAGCGGCTGAACTGCTGCCGGAGGGCTTCCGGGGTTCGGTTGAGCTGGCGTGCGATGGCCTCCCATTCCAGGCCGCTGGTGCGGAGGCGGAGAAGCTCGCGCTCGTCCTCGGTGAGGCGGGCCATGGCACGCTCCAACGCTTCGCGCGATTCGGTGAAGCTCGCGGGGCTCAATGCGGGCGAGTGGGCTCCGTCGGCGTCGCCGACGTGCACGGCCGCGCCGCCGCGCTTGAGGGCGCCGTCGTGACGCGCCAGGTCCGCGAGCTTGTGGCGGACGGTCTGCTGGATGTACGCGGCGAGGGCGGCTTCGGAGGAGAACTCCAGCTTGCCGGCCTCGAAGTCCTCGATAAAGGAGCGGGCGAGCGACTGACAGACATCCATCGATTCGCGGTGGTTGCGGAGCTTGCGGCCCATCCCGGCGCGGATGTAGATCATGAGCAGCCGGAGCAGCTCGTCCATGGCGGCTTCGCGGGCACGAGGGTCTTCACCCTGGCACGCCCGCGACAACAGACCGGAGAGTCGTCCCTTTTCGGACATCGAACACCCTGTGTCACATCCACCGTCCGATGACGCTTACAGCATAACGAGGGGTGTTCTTCACCCCGCAAGGTAGACTCGCCGCATGGACCCGCTCGCACGTTCTGCATCCCGTTCTGCCTCGGTGCGGGTCCGCGCCGAATGGTCGGCGGGGACGCCGCCCGGCATCGCGCAGGTGCTGGCCGGGTCGGTGGTGGTGGACGCGGTGGTCGCGGACGCCGAGCAACGGTGGGAGCGGGGACTTCCGGCGACGCTGGAGGTGTACGCCGCGGCGGACGGGCGTGTGCTGGAGAATGCGGAACTCTGCCGCGCGCTGCTGATGTGCGAAGCCGCGCAGCGCCGCGACGAGGACCTGGAAACTCTGCGGCAGGACTTCCTGACCCGCTTCCCGCAACTGCGGGAGGAAGTGGAGGACCTGGTCGCGTTGCTGGAGGTGATGCGTGAGGCGGAGACGCCGCGCGTGCAGCTTCAGCCGGGGATGCGGCTGGGAAAGTATGAACTGGTGGATCTCATTGGCTCCGGCGGCTTCGGGCAGGTGTGGCAGGCGCGGGACACGGAGCTGGAGCGGTACGTGGCCCTCAAGCTCTTTGAACTGCCTCCGGCGCGAGAACCGGGCGGGACGCGGGGCAACTCGCGTCTGATCGCGGAAGCCCGTGCCGCGGCGGCGTTGGATCACGAGAACATCGTGCGCATCCACGATGCGGGCGTGTTCCCGGAGCTGGGGCTGGGGTATCTGGACTCGCAGCTCGCAGGAGACCCGGACCCGACGCCCGAAGACCCGCGCCGGGTACGGGTGGCGCGCCCGTTGACGGCGGTGGCTCCGCTGCCGCCTCGGGAGGCAGCCCGGATCATCGAAGCGGCGGCGCGCGCGGTCGCGGCGGCGCACGCGCGCCTGGTGCTGCACAGGGACATCAAGCCGGGGAACATCCTGCTCACGACGAGGGGGCGTCCGCTGGTGGCGGACTTCGGCCTGGCGCATGACCTCGGCGGCGCGCCGGAGCAGCGGGTCGTCGGCACGCCCGCGTACATGGCCCCGGAGCAGGCGCGTGCGGAGCCCGCCACGCCGCAGAGCGATGTATATGGGCTCGGCGCGACGCTGCGTTTCCTGCTGACCGGGCGCGATCCGTATGTGGCAGGCGGGCGCTACAGCCCGGCGCCGCATCAGGACGTGCTGGAGCAGGCCCGGCGTGCGGAAGCGCCGCCCCTGCGCGGGCACCCCGGCGTCCCCGCGGACCTTGGCGCGATCGTGGACAAGGCCACGGCCCATCGGCCCGCGGATCGGTACACCTCGGCGGACCAGCTCGCCGCGGACCTGCGGGCTTTTCTTGAAGCACGCCCGGTGATGGCTCGCCGCGCTTCGCCCCTGCACGCCTTTTCGCTGGCGGTGCGGCGGCACCGCGGCGCGGCGGTGGTGGCGCTGGCGGCGGGCCTGGCGCTCTGCGCCGCAACGGCGGCGTACATCACCCATATCCAGCAGGAGCGGGACCGCGCACGGTCGGCGGAGATCGAGGCCCTGCGGCTGGGCAAGCTCGCGGACGAGGCACGCGACGCGGCGCGCGCGGAGCGGGACGAGGCCAACAGGCAGCGTGATACCGCGCTCGCCGTGAACGCCTACGTGGCGGACACGATCGTTGCCGCGCTGCGCAACAGCAGGACCGAGACGCCAACGATCGAGGAAGCGCTGGGGCTTGCCGAGCGGCGGATGCCCTACGCGATTCCCGGCGACCCGATGATCGAGGCAGGGGTGCGTGTGGTGCTGGGCTCGGCGCTGCTGGCGAACAAGGACTACAGCCGCGCACAGAGGCACCTGCAGCGGGCGGTGCAGCTCCGCGCCGAGCGACTGGGGTCAGAAGCGCCGGACACATTGCGGGCCAGGCGATTGCTCGCGAGCGCCATGCTGCAGTCGGGGGAGACCGAAGCGGCGTGGAAGGAGTTTGAAGCGCTCGCCCTGCTCTGCGAACGAACGCTGGGCGAGACGGACATCGACACCGGGCTGACGTACGCGGCGCTGGGCACGATCGTGCTGGACAGCGGCGATGAGAAAGGCGCGGAGCCGCTGCTGATCAAGGCGGAGGCGTCGCTGAGGAACGGGCCGGGGATCTCGCTGCTCGAGTGGCAGGAAGTGGGCGGCAGGCTCGCGTCGATGTACGCCTCGCAGGGACGGCGGCGCGAGTGCACGCAGTTGCGACGGGTGATGGCGGAGGCGGCGGCGAAGGCTCTGGGCCCCGACGATGTGCGTGTGCTCAACGCCCGGAACAACCTCGCCAAGTCGCTCTGGAACGAAGGGAGTCTGGACGAGGCGGAGGCGGAATACCGGGCCCTGCTCCAGGACTCGATCAACGCGCTGGGGGCGCACCACGGGGGGGCGGTATACGCCGCCACCACCCTGGCGGACTTCATGATGCGGGCCAGACGCGATCCCAACGCGGCGTACACGATCACCCAGACGGCGGTTCCGCCCTCGATCCGCGCGGAGGCGCAGCCGATCCTGCGCGGCCCGGTGCTGCTGACGGAGGCCCGGGCGCTCGCGGCGATGGGGCGGCTGGAAGAGGCCCAACAGGCCCTGGCCCAGGCGCGGGCGGACGGCGTGGCCGCGGGGGTTGCTGGGCAGAAGCTGTTGCGGCAGGTGGAGGAAGTGGCCCGGGCGATGGCCACCCTCACTTTCGACGAACAGTGAAGAAATTCCCCGGAGCGGGTGTCACAGCGGGCGGGGGGCTTCGCTCATTGCTTCGCGGGGGAGAGTCCCCATGAACGCAAGCAAGGAGCCAGTGATGAATCGTTTCGCGATGCACCTCGTTCTCGCCGCAGGGATGTGCGGCGTTGCCCATGCCCAGTGCCAGGACGTTTATCGGACCAACCTGCCCGACCTGGACCAGCGCCGCGCCAGCGCGCCGGGCATTGTCGGCTTGCCCTGGAACGGTTCGGCTCACTGTGTGCCCGCGAGCTGGGCGAACAACATCGCCTTCATCGCGAACAACGGCCTGCCCGAACTGCTGCAGAACCAGACCTTCAACAACTGGCAGGACCCCGCGTCTTATAACGCCGCAGGGACGCTGATTAACACCCTGGGCACCCTGATGGGCGTGACCTCAACCGGCGCGGCTAACTCCATCAGCGGCATCCAAGCGTGGTTGAACAATCGCGCCCCCGGGATGCTGGTGGGGGGCGGGAAGAACTGGACGGGCAGCCCCAAGGACATGCGGGAAGTGCTGCTGGCCGGTGGCTTCATCGCGGTAACGCGCGGCTTTTACCAGCTCCCGCCTGATTCGGCCTCATGGGAGTGGTACGGGGGCCACATCGTCACCGTGCGCGGGGTGCATGATGTCTGCGAGCTGGAGCCGATGATCAGCGTCCGCGATCCGAATACGAACCCCCAGACCGAGTCGCTGTTTGCGCAGTCGTTCTTCGCGACGCGCTACGACCGGATGTCCAAGGTGAGTCTGCTGGTGACGATTGACGACCAAGTGTACAGCCGCATGGTGTGGAAGTTCAACGACTTCACGGGCGTGAACCCATCGACCGGATGGACCGCGCGTCGTCTGATGGACGGGTACGCGACGCTGATGCCCACCATCGCGCTGATGGGCAAGCCCGTCGTGGGCGATGAGCCCAGCGGTGTGGACTTCCTCCGTCCCCTGGTTCTCACGGACAACGTCCACCCGACGCACGGCGGCGGCAGCCTGATGCCCCCCGGCACCGGCACGATCCGCGCGGTGCACATCGACCCCAGCCTCGCGTACGCCTTCGTGCTCGCGGACAACCCCAACGGCGGCACGCGTCTGCTGAGCGTGGGCATGGGCAGCGGCACGGTGGAGACGAAGTACGAGTTTGAGAATCCCATCGTCACCAGCTTCATCTCCCACGAGGGCGAGGTGTACGCGTCAACCGGTACCGACCTCTTCCGCATCGCTCCCGACGACGAGGGGCTGTGGCAGACACGTGAGCATGTCCTGCTTGCAACGCAGGTCATGGCGATGGGCGAGGATGACGCCGCGGGCGAGATCGTGATGATCTGCCAGGGCTCGACGGGCGCGATGATCGTCCGTCGTCCGCTGGAGCTTGCCCTGCCGGAGGGGCCGCAGCTGCCCTGCCCGCCCGGCGTGGAGTTTGACGGCCCGGTGGAGATCGCCCTGCATCCGCAGACGGGCGAGGTTCTGTGCTCTTCTCCGGGCGTGGGGGCGATCTACCGCCTGGCGATGGGCGCGGCGGGGGGCTGGACCCTCGTGGAGACCATCGCGCTGGAGCCGGGCTCTCAGCCCACGTGCCCGACGTGGACGGACACGGGCTCGGTGATGTTCGTGAACAACGGCGTGGTGCAGGAGTTTGAGTCTGTCGCCGGCGCGGGCTGGCTGCCCAAGGAGAACAGCCTCTACGCGGGCACGGTCGTGCCCCCGGGCCAGGTCTTCCGCCTCGCGATCACCCGGCCCAAGGCGGAGCCTCCGCTGCCCGAGCAGATTCCCGATGAGCTCCTGCCCGAGCAGCAGGACTTCTGCTCCAACGACTTCGACGGCGACGGCGATATCGGTACTGACGCGGACATCGAGGCTTTCTTCGCGTGTCTGGCCGGCGACTGCTGCGTTCGCTGCGGCTCCGCAGACTTTGACGGCGACGGCGACATCGGCACCGATGCGGACATCGAGGCGTTCTTCCGCGTGCTCGCGGGCGGCGCCTGCTGAACCGCGTGAGCGGAACGTTGGTCGGGGGGCGGCCCTTTTCGGGCCGCCCCTTTTTCGTGCGCCGTGCTAGGCTGGCGGTCATGCAGTATTACCAGATCTGGTGCAACCTGCGGGACTCGCACCGCGACCTTGAGTTCTGCGAGAATGTGCGGGCGTACCTGGGGCACCTGAAGGACGCGGGGAAGATCGAGGGTTTCACCATCACGCGCCGGAAGTTCGGCTTCGGCCCCAGCGAGCTGGGCGAGTTCAACATCACCATCTCGACGCGGGACATGGAGCAGTTGGACGCGGCCTTCAGCATGGTCGCCCCACGCGAAGGCAGGCTGGAAGAGCTGCACCGGGCGGTGTACAGCATGGTCACCGACTTCCGCTCGGGGTTATACCGTGACTTTCCCGACCCGGAGCGGGTGGGTGCTTCGAAGCCATGAACTACGTCGCACAACGATTCCGACCCTTCGGCTCGTCCATCTTCGCCGAGATGACGCGCCTGGCCATCGCGCACAACGCCGTGAACCTCTCGCAGGGCTTCCCGGACTTCGACGGCCCCGACCAGGCCAAGGAAGCCGCGATCGAGGCGATCCGCCAGGGGCATGGGCAGTACGCCCGGATGCAGGGAGTCCCGGTGCTGAACCAGGCGATTGCGCGTTCGTGGGCCTCCCGCGGCTACGGCGAGTACGACCCGGATACGTGCGTGACCGTGACGAGCGGCTGTTCAGAGGCGATCGTCTGCGCTCTGATGGGGCTGCTGAACCCCGGCGATGAGGTCGTGATCTTCGAGCCCTTCTTCGACTTCTACACGGCAGGGGCGGCGATGGCGGGTGCGGTGCCTCGGTTTGTGGCGCTGCATCCTCCGGCGGACGGCAAGGGCGCGTTCACGTTCGACGAGCGGGAGTTGCGCCGTGCCTTCACGACGCGGACAAGGGCGGTGCTTCTCAATACACCGCACAACCCCACCGGCAAGGTGTTCACCCGCGCGGAGCTGGAGCTGATCGCCGAGCTGTGCATGAAGCACGACGCGGTGGCGATCACGGATGAGGTGTACGAGCACCTGACGTATGAGCCGGAGCTGCCGCACATCCCGATCTCCACGCTGCCGGGGATGCGCGAGCGGACGATCACGCTCTCGAGCCTGGGCAAGTCCTTCAGCCTGACGGGGTGGAAGGTGGGTTGGGCGATTGCGCCGCCGCACCTGACGGCCTGCGTGCGTGCCGCGCACCAGTTCAACACCTTCTCCACGGCCACGCCGCTGCAGTACGGAGCAGCGGCGGTCATCGAGAACCCCGGCGATTCCATCGCACGCACGCGCGAGCTGTACCGGCAGAGCCGGGACCGGCTGTCGGAGGCGCTCACTCGGGCGGGGCTGCGCGTTCACCCCTCCCACGGCACGTACTTCGTGATGGCAGACCACACGCCGCTGGGATTCAAGGACGACTGGGAGTTCTGCACGCACCTGATCGAGAAGATCGGCGTAGCCGCGATTCCGCCCAGCGTGTTCTATGACCGGCAGGACCTGGGCCGGCCGCTGGTGCGCTTCGCCTATTGCAAGAAGCCGGAGACGATGGACGAGGCGATTCGCCGACTTGAGAAGCTCCGCGCCTGACCGGTGGGTTGTGAGCCCGTCCGCCAACGCCCTTGCTGACGCCAATGCCAGTGCCCCAGTTCAAAGACCACCGAGCCCACGCCGAGGCGCTGATCTGCGCGGCATTGCAAGCCGCGGATCCCGCAGCGGCCCTGGCCCGTCGATGGAACGAGTCGGACGAGGGCGAAGTGGTGCTGCTGGCGATCGGCAAGGGGTCACGTCCGATGGCGCTGGAAGCGCTGCGGCGGTTTGGGTCGCGGGTGGTCGCCGGGCTTATCACGACGCCGCCGGAGCAGGCGGACGCAGCAGAGTTCAGCCGCTGGCCGGTGCGGGTGATGGCGTGCGACCATCCGTTTCCGACACAGCGCAACCTGGAGGCGGCGCGTGCCGCGCGCGACCTTGTCGCCGCGACGCAGCCGCATCAGACATTGCTGTGTCTGATCACAGGCGGGGGCTCCGCCCACCTGACCCTGCCTGCGGAGGGGCTCACGATCGAGGACATCGCCGCGGCGACGAAGGCGCTGCAGCGGGCAGGGGCGACGATCGACGAGCTGAACTGCGTGCGCAAGCACTGCGAGCAGCTCAAGGGCGGACGGCTGGCCGTGCTCTGCGGTGCATCTCGGCTGAATGCCTACATCCTCTCGGACGTGATGGGGGACAAGCTGGACGTGATCGCCTCCGGCCCGACCGTGCCGGACCCCACGACCTGCGCCGAGGCGCTGCGCGTGCTCCGCGCGAGAGGATGTGAAGTAGCCTCTCCCGCGGTCGTGAGGCATCTGGAAAAGGGAGCCGTGGGAGGCGTTGAAGAAACGCCCAAGCCCGGTCACCCTGCGTTCGGGCGTGTTCGCAACACGATCGTGGCGAGCAACCGGATCGTGGTGGACGCGGTGGCCGCCGCGGCTGCGTCACTGGGGTTTGAGCCCAGGACGATCGAATACGACCGCGAGGGGGAGGCGAGCGAAGTGGGGAAGGCGCTTGCCGCGAAGGCGGGGGAGATGCTCCGGGAAGGGGTACGCGGCGCGTACATCATGGGCGGCGAAACCACCGTCACCGTGGGCGAGGCGCACGGACTGGGCGGGCCGAGCCAGGAAATCGCCCTGGCGTGGGCGCACGCGGCGAGAGGATTGCAGAGCGCGGTCCTGCTCACGCTCTCGACGGACGGGCGCGACGGGCCGACCGACGCCGCGGGAGCGATCGTGAGCACACACACGGCGGAGGAAGCGCGACGGGAAGGGGTGTCTCTGGAGCAGGCCTTAAGCGATCACGACGCCTATCGGGCCCTGGATCGGCTGGGGGCTCTGGTGCGACTCCCCCCAACGGGGACGAATCTGAACCACGTCGCGGCGGTGCTCACGTATCCGGGGCCGAGTTCCTAACATTCCGGCGTCGCCGGGTGGGGCGGACGCGGCCAGAAACGGTGGTTTTTCACAATGACGACAATGACGCCGAGCGCCTCTCCGCAGATGCACGCGCCCGCAACGGAGCTGGAAGTTTCGTTCGTCATGCCTTGCCTGAACGAAGCGCGGACGCTGGAGGCGTGCATCCGTGCCGCGCAGCGCTGCCTGTCAGAGCACGGGATTTCGGGCGAGGTGATCGTCGCGGACAACGGCTCGACGGACGGGTCGCAGACCATCGCCGCGGCGTTGGGGGCGCGGGTGGTGGATGTCCCCGCGAAGGGGTACGGCAGCGCGCTGATGGGCGGGATCGCCGCGGCACGGGGCCGGTACATCGTCATGGGGGACGCGGACGACAGCTACGACTTCACCGAAGCGTGGCCGATGATCCAGCTCCTGCGCGAGGGGCACGATCTGGTCATGGGCAACCGCTTCAAGGGCAGGATCATGCCCGGGGCGATGCCGCTGAAGCACAAGTACCTGGGCAACCCGGTCCTGACGCGCATCGGGCGCGTGTTCTTCAAGGTGCCGGTGGGGGACTTCCACTGCGGCCTGCGCGCCTTTTCCCGCGCGGCGTATGAGCGGCTCGACGTGCGCACGCCCGGCATGGAGTTCGCCAGCGAGCTGGTCATCAAGGCGCAGACCCGCGGCATGCGCCTGGCCGAAGTCCCCGTGACGCTGCGCAAGGACGGGCGGGATCGTCCCCCGCACCTGCGCTCGTGGCGCGACGGGTGGCGGCACCTTCGGTTCATGCTGACGCTCTCGCCGCGGTGGACGCTGTTTATTCCTGGGGCGGCGCTCACGCTGCTCGGGCTGGTGCTGGGCGGGCTCGTGGCGACGGGGCCGGTGCGGATCGGCGGCGTACGGCTCGATGTTCACACCCTGATCGCGGCGGGGCTGATGGTGCTGGTGGGGTATCAGTCCATGCTCACCGGTGCGGCGATGCGGATCTTTGCGCTCCCGGGCGAGATCGGTCCGCCCTCGCGGCGAGTGCAGCGGACGTTCAGCTTCTTCACGCTGGAGCGAGGCGTGATCGCGGGTCTGCTGGTGTGCCTTGGGGGGCTGGCTTGCCTGGCGCTGCCTGTGACGCTCTGGGTGCGGGGCAACTTCGGCGACCTTGAGCCGGAGCGCACCCTGCGGCCCATGATCGTGGGCTCGGTGCTCATGGCGTTGGGCGTGCAGACGGTGTTGATGTCCTTCGTCCTGAACATGCTGGCGCAGCGCCGCTGAGGGGCGGAGAAGCGCTGCAGCTTTGAGGGAGTCACGACGGGGCACTTGCCCGTAAACTCCCCGCATGGCAAAGGCTGCGACGAAGAAGTCGGACCCTCTGTACACCGCCCCGCGGTTCATCGTGATGCTGGGCCTGCTCCTGCTGCTGGCCGGGGCGGTGGCCTCGGGCGGGATGGCGCTCAAGCACTTCATCGGGCTTGAACTGCCCGGATGCGGCGCGGGGAGCGCCTGCGACCAGGCCGCCGCGAGCAAGTGGGGGAAGGTGCCGGGCGTCGATGTGCCGACTTCGGTCGTCGGCGTGGCGTACTTCATCGGCGCACTGGTGGCGTGGGTGTGCTCGTTCGGGGCGCTGAGCACCGCTTCGCGGTGGATGGTGCGTCTCGGAGCGCTGGTTTCTGTGGTGCTGCTCGCGGTGATTTATCTTGATAACCTGCTGTGCCCGTACTGCCTGACGGCCCACGCCTGCAATCTGCTGTTCTGGGTAATGGCCGAGGCCTACCGCGGCGCCCGCACCGGCTCCGCCGGACCCTTCCTTGCTGGCGGCATCGTCGGTCTGGCGACGCTCGCGGGGCTGGTCTACCTCGACCAGCAGGCGCAGACCAAGGCCACGCAGAAGGCCGAGCAACAGCTCGCCGAGACGACGCGCAAGCTCACGGAGCAGTCAGCCGCGTCCAACGAGCCGGTCGCGGTGCAGCCCGCGGCGCCCGAGGCAACCCCCCAGCCCGCAACACCGGCGGAAGCGCCGAAGCAGGGATTCTGGGGCCGCTACCGCTGGGGCCCGGAGCGTGCGCCGGTGCGGATCGTGATGTTCACCGACTACCAGTGCCCCGACTGCCAGCGCATCGAGACGGAGCTGCGCGAGCTGCAGAAGAACCCCAGCGTCAGCGTCATCATCAAGCACTTCCCGCTCTCCAGCCAATGCAACCCGCACGCGCCGGGGAACCTGCACCCCAACGCCTGCTGGGCGGCACGGGCGGCGCAAACGGCGGGCATCCTCCGCGGCGAGGAGGGCTTCTGGCAGATGCACCACTGGCTCTTCGAGCAGAAGGGCTCCTTCACCGACGCCAGCTTCCCGCCGGCGCTGACGGCGATGGGATATGACGCGCAGACCTTCCTGCGGACGATGCAGTCCGCCGAGACGCTGCAGCGTGTGAAGGAGGACATCGACGAGGGCGTCTCGCTTGGCCTGTTCTTCACGCCGATGGTGTTCATCAACGGCGTGGAGCTGAAGGGGTGGAACGCGCCCAACGCCCTGACGCGGGCCGTCAACGCGGTGCTGGCGACCAACCCGCCCCCGAAGACCTTTGCCGAGGACCCGCGTCCCACCGCGCTGGACAAGTACATGTCCGACTGGCGCGAGCAGCCCGTCCGGAAGATGCCCGAGGAGGTGCTGGAGCGGGCGATCGGCCCTGCCGGCGCCCCGGTGACGGTGGTGATCTTCGGCGACTACATGGAGCCCAACACGCAGGAGGCGGACGCGATCGTCCGCATGTTCGCGGAGGGGCCCGGCGCGACGATACGTTACGCCTTCGGCCACTTCCCCGTGGACAAGACGTGCAATCCCGTGACGCAGGTCACCAAGTTCTCCTCCTGCCGCGCGGCACAGATCGCCGAGGCGGTGTACCTGGTGAACCCGGACGTGTTCTGGCAGATGCACGGCTGGCTGATGTCGGTGCGGGGCGTCACGACGGATGAGACGCTGGCGCACAACGCCCACGCCATGACCCTGGACCCGCAGACGGTCGTGGACGCGATCGACCACCCCGAAATCCTCGCACGGATCAAGCGGGACGCGGAAGCCGCCCGCGCGCTGGGGATTCAGTCGATCCCGATGATCTTTATCAATGGGCGCTACGTGCCGCGGATGAAGCTGGACGGGGAGAACCTCTTGCCCCGGATGATCGAGGAAGCGCGGGAAAGTGCGATCATGACCAAGTAAAAAGCCGATATTGACCTCGGCTGCGGCCAGGAGTACGTTTCAAGCCCGTGCATAGCAACCTGCACAGCCCGATTCTCGTCATCGCCGCTTCGGGCGCGGCTGTCTCCACCAAATCCAAAGCCGTCAAAGCGAAAGGCCCCAAGGCCCGGCTGTCCCTTTTGGACTGGTGATTTCGTAACCATCGCCGTCTGATCGGGCCTGCCGGGTCATGGCAGGCCCGCTGTGTTTTTGCACTTTCCCGTTGCAGAAAGGAGTTGCTCATGTCCGCCACGCAGACCACACCCGCCCAGTGCCCCGAGTGCGCCGCCGATGTCTCCTTCCCCCGATCCCCGCTGCAAGGGGAGGTGGTTCGCTGCCGCGAGTGCAAGGCTGAGCTGGAGGTGACCAACACCGAGCCCGTCGAGCTTGCCCTTGCCCCGCAGGTGGAAGAGGACTGGGGCGAATAAGCGCCCCCATGCGAGCCAACCCATGAACATCGCATTCCTGTACTCGCGCATCCGCGTCGAAGAGCGGCTGCTGATCGATGAGCTGGTGCGGCGCGGCGTGCCGCACGAACTCATCGACGTGCGCACGGCCGTGTTCGACATCCACGATCCCGCGCCGTGGCGGCGCTTCAGCGTCGTCTTTGAACGCTGCATCAGCCAGACGCAGGCGACGACCGCCATCCGCTGCTTTGAGCGGTTCGGCGTGCCATGCGTCAACTCATCATCGGTGATCGAAACCTGTGGTGACAAGCTGGCGACGTCGCTGCTGCTGGCGCAGCACGGCATTCCCACGCCAAGGGTGAAGGTCGCTGTAGAGCCCGGCGCGGCGCTGAGGGCGATCGAAGAGATGGGCTACCCGTGCGTGCTCAAGCCCGGCGTGGGCTCGTGGGGACGCTTGCTGGCCCGCGTCAACGACCGTGACGCCGCGGAGGCGATCCTGGAGCACAAGGCGACGCTGGGCTCGGTGCAGCACAGCGTGTTCTACATCCAGGAGTATGTGAACAAGCCGGGGCGCGACCTGCGCGTGTTCATGGTGGGGGATGAGGCCATCGCCGCCATCGCGCGAGCTTCGGATCACTGGATCACCAACACCGCCCGCGGCGGTCAGGCAACGGCGGTCCCCGTTACAGCCGAGATCGCGGACATCTGCCGGAACGCTTCCCAGGCCGTGGGCGGGGGCATCCTCGCCATCGACCTGCTGGAGTGTCCCCGGCGCGGGCTGCTGGTGAGTGAGATCAACCACACGATGGAGTTCCGCAACTCCATCGAGCCCACCGGCGTGGACATCCCCGGCCGCATGATCGACTTCGTGCTGGCGAGCGCGGCTGTGGGGGCGTCGATCGCCGGGCCCAAGCCCGAGGCAGTGGGGGTGCTCTCATGAGCGGTCGCCTGCGGGTTTCGATCGTGGGCGGTTCCGGGTACGGAGGGGGCGAGGTGCTCCGCCTCCTGCTCGATCATCCGCACGTTGAGGTCGCGCAGGTGACGAGCCGCCAGCAGGCGGGCAACTTCGTCACGTCGGCGCACCCCAACCTGCGGGGCAGGACCGATCTTGAGTTCATCCCACCCGACCAGCTCCGGGAATGTGACGTGCTTTTCCTGTGCCTGCCCCACGGCGAGGCGAGCAGGCGCATCGAGCATTACGCCCGTCTGGCGCCGCGGATCATCGACCTCTCAGCGGACTTCCGCATCAAGGACCCCGCGGCGTACCAGAAGTGGTACGGAGAACCGCATCCAGCGCCGCAATGGCTGGACCGTGCCGTGTACGGATTGCCGGAACTGCACCGCGAGCGTCTGCGCGGCGGGAAGCTGGCGAGCGGCGTTGGCTGCAACGCCACGGCGGTGAACCTGGCGCTGCTGCCGCTGGCGCGTCAAGGGCTTATCCGGAGCGTGGTGGCGGACCTCAAGGTCGGCTCGAGCGAGGGCGGAAACGCGGTGAATCCCGGCAGCCACCACCCCGAACGCAGCGGCGCGGTGCGATCGTTCGCGCCCACGGGGCACCGCCACCAGGCCGAGGTGCGGCAGGAGCTGATGGGTGAACAGAGCTTTGAGCTGCACATGTCGATTACCAGCGTCGAGCTGGTGCGCGGCGTGTTGTGCACCGCGCACGTGCTGCTGACCGAGGACCTTCAGGAAAAGGACGTCTGGAAGCTCTACCGGGAGGCCTACCGCGGCGAGCCGTTCATCCGCATTGTGAAGGAGAAGCAGGGGATTCATCGCTATCCGGAGCCGAAGTTCCTCGCTGGAACGAACTACTGCGACGTGGGCTTCGAGCGCGACCCGGACACGGGGCGGCTGGTGGTGATCTCGGCGATCGACAACCTGATGAAGGGCGCGGCGGGCTCCGCCGTGCAGTGCATGAACCTGATGTGCGGCTTCGAGGAGCGGACCGCGCTGACGTTCTCCGGGCTCCATCCGATCTGAACCATGACACACACGAACGAAGTCACCGTCGTCAAGCTGGGAGGGTCCGAGGGGACGAACCTCGCGGCGTTCGCCGCGGACGCCGCGGCGCTGATTCGAGCCGGGCACGTACTCGTGATCGTGCACGGAGGCTCGCACGACACGAACACACTGAGCGAGGCCTTGGGTCACCCGCCGCGGTTCGTCACGTCCCCCTCGGGGCACACGAGCCGCCGCACCGACCGGCGGACGCTGGAAATTTTCCAGATGGCCTGCCGCGGAAAGATGAACCAGCAGCTCGTGGAGCACCTGCAGCGCTGCGGCGTGAACGCGGTGGGATTGTCCGGAATGGACGGCCGCACGTGGCAGGGCACGCGGAAGGACGCGATCAGGATCGTCGAGGAAGGCCGCACGCGGATCCTTCGTGACGACTACACGGGCACCGTCGACACGGTGAACGTGGCATTGCTGCGGATGCTGCTGGAGACGGGATACACGCCCGTGCTCTCGCCGCCGGCGATATCGACGAACCACGAGCCCATCAACGTGGACGCCGACCGTGCCGCAGCAAAGACCGCGGCGGCGCTGGGGGCCCACTCTCTGCTGCTGCTGTCGAACGTCGCGGGGCTGATGAGATCCTTCCCGGATGAATCGACGGTGATCCGCGAGGTGAAGCGCAGCGCCATCGCTCAGGTCAGCGAGTACGCGCAGGGACGCATGAAGAAGAAGGTGCTGGGCGCGGCCGAGGCGCTGGAGGAGGGCGTGGCGCGCGTCATCCTCGGCGACGGGCGCGTGGAGTCTCCCATCACACGAGCCCTCGCGGGGGCGGGGACGGTGATCCAATGACAACAGCACCGGCCGTAGGAACGAACGACGCAAGGATGCGAGCGACCGACGAGTTCGCCACGCAGCTTCTCATGGATATGGTGAACATTCCCTCCGTCTCTGGAGAGGAAGAGGCCGTGGCGCGATATCTCGCGCAGGTCATGCGTTCGCTGGGGTTCGAGTCGTGCGTGGACGAGTCCGGCTCAGCCGTGGGAATCGCTCCCTTCACGCGCGTGGAAGGGCTGCCGACGAAGGACATCGTGCTGCTCGGGCACATGGACACAGTGCCGGGCGTGGTGCCTGTTCGGAGGGAGGGCGATCTGCTCTATGGCCGCGGCAGCGTGGACGCCAAGGGCCCGCTGGCGACGTTCATCATCGCGGCGGCGAGGGCGAAACTCCCCGCGGGCGTGCGGCTGGTGGTGATCGGCGCGACGGACGAGGAAGGGGTTTCAAGCCGCGGAGCGAGGTTCAACGCGACGCAGTTCCGTCCCGCGGCGTGCATCATCGGTGAGCCCTCGCACTGGGACGGGGTGACGTTGGGCTACAAGGGCAGGCTGCTGGTGGAGTACCGCCTGACGCGCCCCTGCTCGCACTCGGCAGGACCGGGGCCGTCGGCGCCGGAACAGGTTTCATCGTGGTGGGAGAACGTGAAGCGCCGTGTGCGCGAGCTGAACGGAGCGAGGACCAGCCCCTTCGAGATCGTGCAGGCGACGCTGCGGACGATCAACACAAGCTCCGACGGCCTTTATGACCGCGTGCACGCGGTGGTGAGCTTTCGCATTCCGCTTCACGTCCTGCCGGATCAGCTTGAGCAGATCTGCCGCGAGGAGGCGGAGCGTCTGGACGACTCCGGCCAGGAGCCCGGCGATGCGCGGGCGGAGGTAACCGCCGCGGGGTCGGAGGTCGCGTACAAGAGCCCGCGCGACACGGGCCTGGTCCGGGCGTTCACGACCGCGATTCGCCGGCACGGGGCCACGCCGCACCTGCGCGTCAAGACCGGAACCTCCGACATGAACATCGTCGGCCCCATCTGGCAGTGCCCCATCGTGGCGTACGGACCCGGCGATTCGCGCCTGGACCACACACCCAACGAGCACATCTCGATCTCGGAGTATCACAAGGCCGTCGAGGTTCTGACCGACGTGATCGAGCGCGTTGCGGGAGAGGTGTGAGGGGGCCATCGGGGCGCTCGCCGGCGGGAGCTGCTGAGGCTCGCAAAAATGAAAAACGCGTCACGTGGCGTGTGCCGCGTGACGCGTTTTGTTCACCGGGTGATGTGGGTTCACGCCATCGGCGCGGGCGAGACCTGCACCGGCATGGTGACGACCTGCGGCGGAGGAAGCTGGTTCTGAACCGGAGCGGGGGTGGGAGGGGTGTTCTCGCCCCGGACTTCCTTGTACACCGAGCGCTCGACAAAGCCCTGGAGCTTGCGGGCGCGGACGGGGTGCTGCAGCTTACGGATCGCCTTGGCCTCGACCTGGCGGACGCGCTCGCGCGTCACCTTGAAGATGCGGCCCACTTCCTCGAGCGTGTAGGTGTAGCCGTCGCCGATGCCGTAGCGGAGCTTGATGATCTCACGCTCGCGATAGGTGAGGGTCTTGAGCACGCCCTCGATGCGGGCCTTGAGCATCTCCTGCGCCGCGACGTCGCCGGGGGCCTCCTGGCTCTCGTCCTCGATGAAGTCGCCGAAGTAGCTGTCCTCGCTCTCGCCCACGGGGCGGTCGAGGCTGACGGGGTGGCGGCTGATCTTCATGACGCGCCGGACCTCGGCGCTGTTCATGCCCGCACGCTCGGCCAGCTCCTCGATCGTCGGCTCGATGCCGTTCTCCTGCAGGAGCGTCTTCTGGATGTTCCGCAGCTTGCTCATCGTCTCGATCATGTGCACCGGGATGCGGATGGTGCGGGCGTGATCGGCGATGGCGCGGGTGATGGCCTGGCGGATCCACCACGTTGCATAAGTGCTGAACTTGAAGCCGCGCCGGTACTCGTACTTGTCCACGGCGCGCATCAGGCCGGTGTTGCCCTCCTGGATGATGTCCAGGAACGACAGGCCGCGGTTGCGGTACTTCTTCGCGATGGAGACGACCAGGCGCAGGTTGCCGCCGGAAAGGTCGCGCTTGGCCTGCTCATACTCCCAGAAGACGGTGCTGACCTCTCGGATGCGGCGGGCGACGTCGGCGGTGTCCTCGAGGACGAGGTTGCGCAGGCCGTCCAGCTCCTCGCGCATCACGGCGAGGTCTTCGGGGTCGTAGGAACGCGCGGGCCGGCGCGAGCGGCGCTGCTCCTTGGGGTTGGCCGCGCGGCGAAGCTCGCTCTCCAGATCGGTCATCTTCTTGCCGATGGAGCGGAGCTTGCGCATGAGCGGGATGATGCGGCCCGTGCGCAGGCTGAGCTCCTCGGTGAGGGCGGCCATGCGGCGGCGGCGGCACTGAATGCGCGCCTTCAACTCCGCGACGCGCGCCTCGTCCTTCTCCGCCGCGGCCTTCTGAAGCTCCTCCCAGTCCTTGCGGTTCAGCGTGAGCAGCTTCTCGATGGTGGGGAGGTTGACCGGGATGCGCTTGGCGATCTTGGTCTTGGCGTCGGGTTCGGCGGTGGAGATGCGCATCGTGCGGTCGAAGGGCAGCTCGCCCTTGTGCACCTGCTTGAGGATCTCCACGGCCTGGCTGATCACGTAATCGCTCTCCAGGCAGCGGCGGCGGAAGATCATGCGGGTGGTCTCGATCTTCTTCGCCAGGCGGATCTCCTCCTCGCGGGTGAGGAGGGGGATCGCGCCCATCTGGGAGAGGTACATGCGGACGGGGTCGTCGATGCGCTTTCCGCCGGCCTCCTCGGCCACCACCTCCGCGACGTCGCGGGAAATCTCCGCTTCCTCCGGGTCGGTGGATGAGTCCTCCGCCGCCGCGGCCGCGAGCGCCGCCGAGCCGCTGTTGAGGCTCTTGCGCAGGTTGGCGGTCTCCGCGGCACGCTCGCCGCCGGAGACGGACATGGCGCGGAAGACGGTGGGCAGAACACCCTTGGAGCAGGGGGCCGCGTCGCCGCGCTCCAGGGAGAGGCGGTGCATGCGGGCCTTGTACTCAAGCTCGTCCACCACCTCGATGCCCAGGCGGTCGATGACGACGAGGAGCTCGTCCAGACGGGCGGGGTCAACCATCTCGTCGGGCAGGGTGTTGTTGAGCTCCTCATAGCTCAGCCAGCCACGCCTGCGACCGACCTCGATGAGCTGCGCCACTGCGGGGTGAAGTTCGCCGATCACGCCGATCTCCTCAGCACTGTCTTTTCTACACGCCATCGCACAGTTGTCTGCGAACACGCGCTCCGTCGCACACGCCCCGCGCGTCCTCACACGGGGAGTCGGTTCATAAGTTCATCCGCCCGGTTTGGGAAGCACGCGTCGATTGGGCCCCAGCGCTCGGTGGGTTTCGCGGGCTCGCCTGAGTTGTTCCAGAAGGTCGCCGGCGCTCTGGAGCTGGCGCCGGTGAGCGTCCTGGCGCACCGTGTGCAGGCAGGAGCGCCAGTGAGCATGCAGCCGCTCGCGGCTGCGGTCGGTCTCAAGATCGATGCGGCTGGCAAGCCCCACGGCCGCCTCCTTCACGCGCTCGTCCTCGACGTGGCGCAGCAGCGAGGCAAGGTCGGCTGACCCGTGGTCTTCGTGGAGGTCGTGGATCGTTTGTGCAACCAGCCGCAACAAGGAGGAACGGTACGCCGCGGGCGCGACGAAGTCCCGTTCCTGTTCCGAGAGAGTGTCCATCAGCGACCCGTCGCAGAGGATGCACCCGAGCAAGTGCTCCGCCGGAGTCAGGATGGCCGTCGCCAGAGGCGGCAGGTCATTCTCTGTGGGCGGGTTGTCGTTTGCCGCGGCGGCCATGCGCGGGCGGCGTCCCGCCGGGATCGCGCTCTGGATCGTCGCTTCGTCGATCCCCGCGATGGCGGAGAGCCGCTTGATGATGAGCTTGCGGCGGATGGGTTCGACGTCCCGCAGGCCCAGATCCACCAACCGGGCGATCTCGTCGTTGAGGGCGCGGGAGAGGGCGGCCATCCCCGCCCCTTCCAGGCGTTCGCGCAGGCGGGCGAAGCGGTAGTCGAGCAGGTCCGTCGCCCCGGCCAGGGCAGCGCGGAACACGTCCGGCCCATCCTCGCGCTTGAGGAGCTCGTCCGGGTCCTTCGCGTCGGTGTAGGCGCTCAGCGTCGCGATCGAGACGTCGATGTTCTCCGCGAAGAACACCTCCACCGCCCGATCCGCGGCACGCTGCCCCGCCTCGTCCCCGTCGAACAGCAGGATCACGCGGTCGCACAGCCGACGCAGCACCGCCGCGTGCTCGCGGGTGAGGGCCGTGCCCAGGGTCGCCACGGCATTGCAGAACCCGGCCTGGTGGCAGGCGATGACGTCGGTATACCCCTCGGTGATGATGGCGGTTCGTTCGGCCTGAATCGCTTTCGCCGCGTGGTTGAGGGCGTAAAGCGTGGCGGACTTATTGAAGATGCGGGTCTCGGGGCTGTTGAGGTACTTGGGCTCGTCCTCGTCCCGCAGCTTGCGCGCCCCGAAGGCGATCACGCGCCCGATCTGATCCTGAATGGGGAAGATCAGCCGGTTGCGGAAGGTGTCGTAGGCCCCTTCCGAGCTTTCACGCCTCTTGAAGAGCCCGGCCTCGAAGAAGGGGCGCGGGTCGAGGCGTTTGTTCTGCACCGTCACGATGAGCCCGTCCCAGCGATCGGGGGCGGCGCCGAGCATGAAACGCTCCACCATGTCCGGCGCGATGCCGCGACGGGCGATGGTCTCTCTCGCGAGCTTCCCGTGCTCGGGGTGGTTCAGGATGAGGCGGAAGAAGTCCGCGGCAACCGCGCTGGCGGAAAGGACGTCGGCCCGCCTCGGTCCGGCGGGGGCGTCGCTCGCGCTGGGCTTGTGCGGCGTGAGCGTGATGCCCGCTCGTTCTGCGAGGTACTCCAGCGCTTCGCGGAACTCCATCTTGTGATACTTCTGGACGAAGGAGAGAACATCGCCCCCCGTGCCGCAGACGAAGCAGTGGAAGATCTGCTTGGCGGGGATCACGTTGAGCGACGGGTTGCGGTCGTTGTGGAAGGGGCAGAGGCCGACGAACTCGCGCCCCTTGGGCTTGAGGGCGACGTGCTCGCCGACCAGACGCACGATGTCCGTGGCGTCCTTGACGCGCTGCACGTCGGTGTGGTCATTCAGCCTGGACTTCCACAGATCCGGCACAGTCCGCTCCGCGCCAACCCTTCACCCGAGTGAGCCACTCCACCTGAATCAGAAGGTGCGAAGGCAGCGGAAGACCTGGTGCGGGCGGCCGGTGCGCGGAGCCGTCGATCGACGGCGTAGAACAAGCAGGATGTTCAACCCGTTGAACGGGTTGAGGCCGGCCGCAGCCCTGGGTTCGCTCATGGAGGGTTTGATCACGCCGCGGGGGTTGGTCGCAATGGACCTTTGGGTGCGGGGATCTGAGGTGTGAGCGATCCTTGCTGCTGGTATGACGGTAGCACCAAAAACGGCTGAAACCAGTAGAAAAGCCAGGGAAGATGAAACGGTCTTTCAGGCCAACGATTCCCGGCCCCCGGCCGGGTCGTCCGGGCAGGGGAGTTGCAGGGGGCCGGCTATGGAACGGCGGAGAGTGGTCTTCTCGGGAAGGGTGCAGGGGGTGGGGTTCCGGGCCACGGCACGCGCCGTCGCCCTGGGGCATCCCGTCACGGGGTGGGTCCGCAACGAGCCGGACGGCACCGTCACGATGGAGGTCCAGGGCACGCGCGAGGACATCGACCGCTGCCTCGCCGAGCTGCGGGAGCGGATGGAGGGCTTCGTGCGCGGCGAGTCCTCGTCCGCGGCGGAAGTTGTTACCGGAGAGGCGGGCTTCGAGATTCGCCGGTGAGGAGCGGGAGTTCGTGCTGATCCTCTTTGATATCGATATGACGCTGATCACCACCGGCGGCAGCGGCATGAAGGCGATGGTCGAGGCCGGGCGCGAGCTCTACGGCCCGACGTTCAACGCCGACGGCATCGCCTTCGCCGGGCGGCTGGACCCGCTCATCTTCAGCGACCTGCTCACGCGCCACGGCGTGGCGGACACGCCGGAGGAGCACGCTCGCCTGCGGCGGGTGTACGCCGCGAAGCTGGAGCAGCACCTCGCCCGCGGCATCGCCCGCACGCTGCCGGGTGTGATGGACCTTCTGAAAGCCCTCGAAGACACGCCGGCGACGGTGGGGGTGCTCACGGGGAACTTCGAGGAGACGGGCGGGATGAAGCTGCGTGCCGCGGGGATTGATCCCCAGCGCTTCACGGTGCGCGTGTGGGGGGATGAATCGCCGCACACGCCAGCGCGCCGCGAGCACCTGGTGCCGGTGGGCGTTTCGCGTGCGTGCGCCGTTCGCGGCGAGCAGCTCCGTTGCGAACAGGTGGTGGTGATCGGCGACACGCCGGGAGACGTGGCGTGCGCGCGGGCGCACGGGTGCCGAAGCCTGGCGGTGGCGACGGGGCACTACGGGGTGGAGAAGCTGGCGGAAGCCGGCGCCTCGCGCGTGGTCTCCGACTTATCAGACACTCGCGAGGTGCTGAGCTGGCTCGGGCTTTAACCTGGGATGAGAGAATCACCCGGCTCGTTGAGTAAACCCACTCATTCCCCGCCTGAACGGGCGCGTATGAGCGTTGAAGGGCTGGTTAAAAGAGTATGCTTTGGGGTCCGCGCGACCGCGGCGACCCAAGGAGTTGGTCTGCGATGTCGGAAAGCTACCGAGCCCTCTGCACAGACTTTTACGTCAACCAGAAGATCGCGGTGAAGATGGAGCTTCCCCGCACGAGGGAGACGGTGCTGGACCTGTTCGAGCGGGTGCGCCGGCAGTTCCCCGGGATGAGTTCCTTCCGGCGGTACCGCGACGAGCTGGCGCTGGAAAGCCCGCAGACCGAGATGCCTCACCGCTGGCTGGCGGTGCGGAGCACCAACATCCGCAGCGGCGTGGTGAACCCCAACTCGCTTGAGGAGGGGTATTCCCTGCACCGGCACGTGCTCGAGGTTGCACCGGCGTACATGTCCATTTCGCCGCTGGACATCGAGTACGTGGAGCTGCTGTACGGCTTCGACCTCACCGCGGGGGGAAACCACGACGCGATCGTGCTGGACGCGCTGATCCCCGGCTCGCCGCTCTCGGCGCTGCTGGATATCCCCGGCGCGGTGCCGGTGGACTGCCAGCCGCTCGTGGGCCTGACGCTCGGCCAGCGCGGAGACCTGGAGATTTACTTCGAGGTCAAGACCCGCGCCGGGGCGAACCCTCAGCGCGAACACGGCGAGAGCGGCAACGATCCCATCAGCGTCTACCTCACCCTCCGCAAGTTCGGTGCGGTGAACGACACCAAGGAACTGCCCGGCATCCTCGCGCGCCTGGCTCACCAGGGCGAGGAGCTTGTGGAGCACCGGGTGGTGCCGGGGATGCTGGTGCCCATCCGCGAGGCGATCGCGTCCGGGAACATGTAACGCGCCGCGTGCGGAAGAGCTTGCTCGAGGCGAATCCTGCCCCAGGGGTGCCGCGGTAGCATTGGAGGCATGAAGACCGCGCTGGTGTTGATGCAGGCGCCCGCTTCGCCGCCCGCCAAGGCGAACGCCGGGGAAGTGATGGTGTGGGTGGCGGTGCTCATGGGGCTCATCCTCGTGGGCGGGCTGCTGGTGCTGCTGCTGCGGCGGCGGTTGCTGGCGGCGGAGGCGGAGACCAGCGCCGGCGGTCTGATGGAGGACCTGCGCCGCATGCGCGATTCGGGTCAGATGACTCAGGAGGAGTACGAGAGCGTTCGAAGGAATATGGCTGCCCGGCTGGCCAAGGATGGCTTTGGCTCGCCGAAGCGGTCGGGAGGCTCGGAGAGCCGATAACAAACGTCCTCCCGCGCTATCCGGCGGGAGGAGTGGGGATGGGCGGCGGTGTTAGCCGATTGCCCAAGGCCCCCGCGGGCTGGTTTCAGCCAGGGGGCGTGTGCGTCGATAAACTGTTAGGACTTTGGAGCGGTAATGGGCCATTTGTGCGGCCCGGACGAGGGATCCATGGCGAAGAACCGGCAGGACGGCAACGAGCAGCCCCCGACGAACGACGCGAACAACTTCCGCGGGCGGAAGGTGACGACGTGCTCTTTCTGCGGGAAGACCAGCCGAGAGGTCGGCCCGATGGTGGAGGGCCCCAACGCGGTCTACGTGTGCAGCAGCTGCACCGACCTCTGCCAGAACATTTTCAAGCAGGAGAAGCGTCGGGTGAGCTCCGCGTCGGCGTGGCTGAGGGAGATTCCCTCGCCGCGGTCGATCAAGGAGTTCCTGGACCAGTACGTGATCGGTCAGGACATCGCCAAGCGGGCCCTGGCCGTGGCGGTGCACAACCACTACAAGCGTCTGCTGCACCGCGAGAACGCGCCGCAGGGCAGCGTCGAGCTGGACAAGAGCAACATCCTGCTGATCGGCCCCACGGGCTCCGGCAAGACGCTGATGGCCAAGACCCTGGCACGGATGCTCAAGGTGCCCTTCGCCATCGGCGACGCGACGACGCTCACCGAGGCCGGGTACGTGGGCGAGGACGTGGAGAACCTGATCCTCAAGCTGCTGCAGAGCGCGGACTTCGACCTTGAGGCCGCGCAGCGCGGGATCATTTACATCGACGAGGTGGACAAGGTCGGCAAGACCAGCAACAACGTGTCCATCACCCGCGACGTCTCGGGCGAGGGTGTGCAGCAGAGCCTGCTGAAGATGCTCGAGGGCACGATCAGCAACGTGCCCCCGCAGGGCGGCCGCAAGCACCCCGAGCAGCAGTACATCCAGGTGGACACCACGAACATCCTGTTCATCTGCGGCGGGACGTTCGTCGGTCTGGAAGACATCATCCGCCGCCGCCTGGGCAAGACCCGCATCGGCTTCAGCATCACGAACCAGGAGCGCGACGAGACCAAGGAGTCGGCGAAGATCCTCCAGCAGGTCACGGCCGACGACCTCATCGAGTTCGGCATGATCCCCGAGTTCGTGGGCCGTCTGCCGGTCATCGCTCCGATGATGCCGCTGAGCGAGGACGCGCTGGTCTCGATCCTCACCGAGCCCAAGAACGCGATCGTGCGTCAGTACCAGCACCTCTTCAGCCTCGAAGGGGCGAAGCTGGAGTTCACCGAGGGTGCTCTGCGGATGATCGCCCGCCGTGCCGCGAAGCGAGACACCGGCGCGCGTGCCCTCCGGGCCGTGATGGAAGAGATCATGATCGGCCTGATGTACGAGCTGCCCGACCACAACAACTCGGGCGCCGAGTACATCATCGATGAAGAGGCCATCGAGCGCAAGCTGCCGCTGATGGAGCTGCGCGTCAGCAAGAAGGCCGGCTGATCCGACCCCCTCAATCAACAACAAAGGCCGCGCCCTTGTGGCGCGGCCTTGTTCATTTCACCCTGGAACGCCGAGGATCGATCAGACGCCCACCGCCGCGGCGTCGCGGTCGGTGAGCCAGCCGCCGTCGCCGCGCTGCTTGACGGTGCCGTCCCGCTTCCACGAGCGCTCGCACTGCGGCTCCTTGCGGCGGTCTTCCACGCCGATAGCCTTGGCCTGCGGATCGACCCGCACGAGGCTGACGCCCAGCAGGTCCGCCAGGTCCACCGGATCGAAGCGCGAGAGCGTGCCCGAGGGGTCAGGGATCGTGACGCCGAAGTCCAGCGGCTCCGCCGCTTTGGCGCCGGGGTCGCTCGCCGACTCACGCTCGCGGATCTGCTGGCGCGCCCGCTCCAGCTCGACCAGCGACTGGGAACGGACCGCGACGACCTCGGCCCAGCCCGGATCAACCTCGACCTTGGGATCGGGAGCAAAGGTCTCCAGGTGGACGCAGGCGTCGCTGTTCTGATCGGCCTTGAGGAGCGCGCGGTAGGTCTCGTCCGCCGTGTGGGGCAGGATCGGCGCAAGGAGGCGAGCCAGGCCGTCGGTCATCAGGTACAGCGCGGCCTGCGTTCGGCGGCGGCGCGGCGCGTCGGGCTTGTCGCAGTAGAGGCGATCCTTGACGGCCGCGAGGTAGACCGCGGAGAGCGTGTCGTTGCAGAAGTCGTAGAGCTTGGACTGCGCGGTCTTGAAGTCGTACTCGTCGTAGGCCTTCCGCACCGTCTCGCTGACCTTGTTGTACTCGGAGAGCACCCACGCCTCGAGGCTGGTGGGGGGGAAGCCGGCGACGGCGGCCTCCGGGCCCGCGAAGTCGTACAGGTTGCTCAGCATGAAGCGGAGTGTGTTGCGCACCTTGCGGTAGCTCTCGCCGGCGAGGGCAAAGAACTCCACGTCCACCTTCACGTCGTTCTCGTAGGGCAGCGACGCGACCCACCAGCGCATCACGTCCACGCCGAACTCGACGGTGAGGTTGTCCACCTCATACCGCGCGGCGTCAGCGCGGGACTTGGAGAGCTTGCGCCCGTCCTTGTCCACCATGAAGCCGTGGGTCAGGAGGGTCTTGAAGGGGGGCACGCCGGTGACGCCGAGGGCGGGCAGGAGCGAGGCCTGGAACCAGCCGCGGTGCTGGTCGGAGCCCTCGAGGTAAAGGTCGGCGGGGTAACCGAGATTGCGCGCACGAACCACGGCGTTCCACGAGGAACCTGACTCGAACCACACGTCGATGATGTCGCCGCCCTTCCTGACGTTCGCCCAGCCCGCGGCGTGCGCGGCCTTCACCGCGGGGCTTGCGTGGGGGTCCTGCGCGGGGTCGTAGCCCGAGAGCAGCTCCGCGGGCTGCATCTGGAACCAGGCGTCGGAGCCCTTGGCCTTCACGACCGCCGCGATTGTGCGCACACTGGCGGGGGTCATGAAGGTACTGCCGTCCTCAAGCACAAACGCGGGGATGGGCAGGCCCCAGGCCCGCTGGCGCGAGATGCACCAGTCGGGGCGGGATTCGAGCATGCCGCGCATGCGGTTGCGGCCCCACTCGGGGACGAACTTCACCGCGTTGTCGCCGGGTGAGACGGCGTTCATGGAGCGGTCGCGGAGCGACGCCTTGCCGTGGGCCGGCACGTCGAAGGCCTGATCGACCGCCACGAACCACTGTTCGGTGCAGCGGAAGATGGTGGGGGTCTTGCTGCGCCAATCGTGCGGGTAGCTGTGGGTGAAGGTGTGGTCGTAGAAGAGGTGGCCGCTGTCGCGGAGGTGCTTGGTGACCTTCTCGTTGGCGTCCCAGATGGACATGCCACGGAGCCACGCGGGGACGGAGTCGTCGTAGGTGCCGTCGCCGCGGACGGGGCAGTAGATGGGAAGCCCCTCGCGCAGGCCTGTCTGGTAGTCCTCGGCGCCGTGGCCGGGGGCGGTGTGGACCAGGCCCGTGCCATCCTCGAGCGTCACGTAGTCAGCACCGACGATGGAGTAGACCTTGTCGGTCGAGACCTGCTGGCGTGCCGCGGCGGCGAAGGCGGGGGAGGTGACGCCCTCCTTCGCGTCGAGGTTGACGAAGGGATGGCGGTAACGCAGTCCGATGAGCTTGTCGCCGGTGGTCCGGGAGAGGACGGCGACCTCCTCGGACTTGGCGAGCTTGGTGACGCGCTCCACAGCTTCCGCGGCCATGACGGTGATGTTGCCGTCCACCCACACCAGCGCGTACTCGAACTTGGGGTTCACCGCGATGGCGAGGTTCGCGGGCAGCGTCCAGGGAGTGGTCGTCCAGATCATGAACGTGGGGCGCTGCGAGGGCCGGCCCTTGGGCGGGCCGCCCTTCTTCTCGTCGGCGTCGTCCGCCTCCTCGGCGGCTTCGTCGTCGTTGAGGCCGAAGGCGTCGTACACCGCCTCTCCGTCCGCGGCTTCAAAGTCCACGTACACGGACTTGTCCTCGCGGTCGTAGTACTCCAGCTCCGCCTCGGCGAGTGCGGTCTCGTTGGCGATGGACCAGTGCACCGGCTTGAGGGCGCGGTAGACCAGGCCGCGCTCGAGGAGCGAGGCGAGCACCTCAAGTGTGTCCCCCTCGTACTGCGGGGCCATCGTGAGATAGGGATGGTCGTAGTCGGCGAGAGTGAGCAGCCTCTGCATCTGCGAGGCCTGGAGCTTGATGTACTTCTCCGCGTGCTTGTGGCACTCGCGGCGCACGGCCATGCGGCGCGTCCACTCGTCGAGCGTCTTGAGCTTCTCGACCTTGCCGGACTCGACCAGCTCGGTCATGACCTTGTGCTCGATGGGCAGGCCGTGGCAGTCCCAGCCGGGGATGTAGGGGCAGTCCAGCCCGGCCATGGACTTCGCGCGGACGACGAAGTCCTTGAGCGTCTTGTTCATGAGGTGGCCGAGGTGGATGGAACCGTTGGCGTAGGGGGGGCCGTCGTGGAAGACGAAGCGGCCCTTGCCCGCGCGGAGAGACCGCAGCTTCTCATAGACGCCGATCTTCGCCCAGCGCTTCAGCGAGGCCGGCTCGTTCTGCACGAGGTTGGCCTTCATGGGGAAGCTGGTCTGGGGGAGATTGAGGGTGGCGCGGTAACGGCTTTTCTCGTCGCCCTTGGAGGCCTTGGGCGTCTGCGTGGGCTGGGCGGGCTGATGGCTCATGGCGTCTCTCGCTCGGGAGGGGTGATGTTAGTGAAGCAGCGGGGCAGGGGCACGCCGGGAACGGGCACGAGATCACGACAAAAAGGCCGCCCCGCTGGGGGTCGGCCTTGGTGACGGTTCATGAGCGCAGCGCGGCCGACCCTCAGCGGGGCCGGCGAATTCGGATCATTCCGGGCGCGGGCGGCATGTCAGGCGTGCTCGAAGATCGACTGCGTGCGGAGGACGAGCCCCGCGGAGGCGATGAGGTGGTAGGTCTGAATGTGGACCTGCTTCGCCATGTGCTGGATGTCGATCAGGCTCAGGCACCGGCCGGCCTCGTCGTCCCAGGAGTGGCTGAGGGAGCGGTTGAGGCGGGCGTGCTCGGACATCTCGTCCATGGTCGCCGCGAAGAGGCTGTCCGAGAGGGTCTCGGTCTGGACGGTGGTCATGTAGGTGACCTTGTCCTTGACGAAGCGGTACTCAAAGTCGCGCTCGCCGGCGCAGAGGAAGGAGGTCACCTGCCCCTGGAGAGGCGGGGCCTTTTCCTGGTCGGTCAGCAGCTCGCAGGCGCAGAGCGTGCGATAGTCGAAGCGGAGCATGTGGGAACCGGGGAGAACCCACGCCTCAAGCTCGAACTCGCCGTGCTTGACCACTCGGCGGCCCTTGAGCCCCACGGTCTCGGGGTGAAGGGCACGGTTGTAGAGCACAATCTGATAGGTCTGGAGGACGTTGCTCTTCGTAGGCACGTTCATCGCAGTCATTGCTCCCCAACGTCGTAGCGCCAGTTCCTGCCTTGCGTTACGTACCGCCGCACACGGCCGAAACTCCAGCAGACCGGGGCGCCGGTCCGATATCTCTCTCTTGGAACCTCCCTGCTCCCTGATCCCCTCGTTGCCCCCAGGTCACCCACAATATATATTGCGGGTCTCCGCGCCAAGCACAATCTGTCGTGGATTTCTCCGGGTGAAGGCGGGATGAAGGCTGGCTTGATGGGGCGTCAGGGTATCCTGACGAGCACGCCGGGCCCATGTCAAGGATGATTAAAACATTCTCCGATCGCCTGACGCTTGCTCGGCGGCTTCCTGCGCCTCTGCGCATCGCCGCGCTGGGGGAAGCGCTCGCTTGCGCGTCCCCGGAGGAGGCCGAGCGGCTGGTGCCCGAACTCCTTGATCTGGCGGTCGTTCCGACATTCGAAGAAAAAGGCCCGGCGGTTCGCGCCGGTTCCACACTTCCTTTCGTTCAGCGCCGCACCGAGCGCCTGGCGGATCTGGCGTTGGCGCAGATCGCCCGCTCCTGGCGACAGGTCATCCCCGAAGTGGCGCAGGCCGTCCTCGCGGTAGGGGAGGATCGGTGGGCCTCCGTTCTGCCGCGGCTCAGCACCGATCCGAGCACGCCCGTGCGTCTCTCGCTCGCGGCGCTGGTCGGCGACGCGGGGGATACGCGGGTCTCGTACCTGCTCTCGGGGATGCTCCACGACCAGGACAAGGACGTGAGGGATCAGGCGGAGCAGTCGCTGCTGCTCATGGCGCTGAGCGTGCTGCGGCAGGAGCTGGCGGCGAACCCCGGCACGGCGCGGTACGTCTCGAACGCGACGCCCACGCACCTGCGGCGCGTGGTGCACGTCGGCCTGCGCGGGCCTTTGGATGAGCTTTACGAGCACGTCGCCGAGGCGGCCATGACGATCGGCGAGCACCGCCGGCGCGGGCCTGTGCTGGCAGCGCTGGTGCTCGCGAGCCGTCAGCATCTGCGGAGCGACGGGGACGGAGCCGCGGCGCTGAGGGCGTGGCTCGCGAACGAACACCACCCCAGCCAGAGCGTGCTGCGCTCTGTGATTCGCTGGTCTCGGGTGCCCGTGGCCCGCCTGCGGGCGCTGGAGCTGCTGAGCCGCGAGCACCTGGCGATCGCCTGCCTCAACCGGCTGCTGCGGTCGCAGTCGTTGCTCGACCATGAACTGGTGCTCGCCAACGCCCACCTGCTCACCCGGCCGCGGCGTTCGGCGAAGCTGGCGGGGAGCAAGCCGACGCTCCCGCGGCCTCCGCGCGCAAAGGGAAGAGGCGAGGACGAATCGACATTGCCCGCGGCGGGGGCGGTGCGGCAGCTTTCGGAAGACGCGCGGCGCGGATTGCCGCGGTTCGTGATGGCATTGCCCATCGGCGTGGCGGCGCGGCAGACGGCGATTGCTCCGCTGCTCTCGGACGAAAGCCCGGTGGTGCGCCACGCCGCCTGCCGCGTGACCCCCGCGGCGGGGCTGGAGGATTACTGCTTCGACCGCGACGAGCGCGTCGCGTGCTCGGCGTTCCTGCGCTGGTCCAACGCCGGCGCCGGGGTGGAGCGGGCCACGGACGCACGTCTGCTGGGGCTGCTGTCGCGCTCGCCGCACGCGCGGCTGCGGACGTGGGCCTCGCAGGAGCGAACGCAGTGCGAGGAGGGAGTCGGCACGGTTGCGGGCCGTCTGGCGATGCGGCGCATCATGGCCGCGGACCGCGCGGCGTACGTCGAGGGGGTGCGGCGGCGGCTGCGCTCGGGAGATTCCGGCCCGGCCTTCACCGCGCTGGCGGAAGCGCGGGCGCTGGGGATCGTGCACGAGTTCGAGGGCGACGTGCTCGCGCTGGCGGCGGGTGACGGCGACGTGCGCGTGCTGGCGACCGCGGCGGCGGCGCTGGGGCACCTCTCGGGGCCGCGGGCGGCGGAGCTGGC
>CALJIV010000003.1 GCA_937974035.1 uncultured Phycisphaerales bacterium | reverse complement strand
CCTCCGCCGCCTCCGCCCCCGCCTCCCCCTCCTCCGCCGCCTCCTCCTCCCGGCACACCCCCGGAGACGCCGAGCGGCTTCACGGCAACGCCCACGGGCACCGGCGGCGTGACGCTGCAGTGGAAGGACGTGGCCAACGAGACGGCGTACTACGTCGAGCGCAACCCCGCCTTCGGCGGCAACGGCATCATCGAGATTCCGGCGAACTGGACGCAGTGGGGCGACACGCCTGGCCCGGGCACCTTCTCGTACCGGATGCGTGCCGTGAACAACTACGGCGGGTCGGCGTGGACGCAGTGGGTCGCTGCCCACTCGACGGTGGGGGGCGGCACGCAGCCTCCGCCTCCTCCGCCTCCCCCCCCTCCGCCTCCTCCACCGCCCCCTCCCCCGACGGGCGACTTTGTGGTGCTGCCCGCGGGCACCGGGTTCAACGGGCCGTCGGCCGACGTCCCGCCGCAGTGCAGCTCCGGCGTGGGCGCGACGGCGAAGGCGATCGCGCGATGGGATGTGGTGCCGTTCCAGACCATCAGCGGCAACTTCAACATCGGCGTGGTGGCGTTCCACATCGCGGGCATCGACCGCGTCGAGTTCTCGCTCAACGGCGGGGCCTGGACGCCCGTCCGGCAGATGCAGCTCAACCCGCAGACGAACGTCTGGGAGTACACCGCGACGATCAACGGCAGCACGCTGCCCGACGGGCCGTTTGAGGTCAGGGCGCGCGTGGTCCCGGTCTGCGGCCTCTCGCGGACCCTCCAGGATGCGAGCGGCCAGGACACGGGCGACAAGTCGCTGCTGCTGTACAACAACACCGGCGGCACCCTGCCCAACACCGGCAAGGTGAAGTACGTCTCGCCGAACGGAAGCGACACCGCGGGCAACGGCACGGCCCAGCTGCCGTACTGGAGCATCGCGAAGGCGATCAGCCAGATCGCTGCCGAGTCCAACGGCGTGACCGAGGGAGCCACGGTGTACCTGATGCCCGGCGTCTACACCTACCCGAACACGGGCATGATCGAGGGCGCGCCGAACCGCTGGTTCACGCTTTCGGGCGCGCCGGGCACCAGCCGCAGCCAGGTGATCCTCACCGGCCCCGGCTCCGGCCCCGGCCAGAAGAAGCTCCGCGTGGCGAACCTCACGCTCAAGCACATTGACAATGACGCGAGCGTGCTGATCCAGCGGAGCGACCCATACGGCAACACCTTCTGGATCGACAACTGCGACATGGTGGGGCGCGGGTACATCGGCTCAGTCGTGTCCAGCAACCCGATCGTCGTGGCCTCCGCTGGCGTGCCGACGTACTTCACCGATGTCCGCATCACGAACGTGGTGAGCTCCAGCCTCAGCCCTTACGCCGTGCTGGTGCGCAACGTGACGGCGGAGAACATCGGCGCCGACTTCCTCAACTGCAAGAGGCTGGTGGTGAACGCCTCCGTCCACCACATGCGCTACAACCCCGGCGTGCACCCGGACGTCATTCAGGTACCCATCGGCGCGATCGAGAACATGATCGTGTACAACCTGAAGGCCACCGACGTGCAGGCCCAGGGCCTGAACATCGGCGACGCGGCGCAGCCCATGCGCAACGTGGCCATCGTCAATGCCCTGCTCCACAAGGAGATCACGGACCCGCAGCAGACCTACCTGGGCAACGGCTCGGTGACGGACCACCTCCTGCTGTGGAACATCACCAGCGTCAACTACTACTGGAACTGGTCGCCCGCCCCGCGGACGAACTTCAGCCTGCGGAACAGCGTCATCTCGAGGAAGAGCCCGACCAACCCGGCCGACTTCGCGAACGCCATCCTCGACAGGCTGCACTTCACCGACGGGCTGAACGTCGTGGGCACCAACTACTCCACCGGCGACCCGAAGTTCGTGAACCCCGACGCGTTCGACTTCCGGCCCTCCGCGAACTCGCCGCTGGTCGGTCGGGTGACCGCGGACAAGATCACGGCTCCGTGCACGCTGGACCAGCAGCCGGTCACGGTCCCTGGTACGATCGGTGCATACCAGAAACCGTGATGGAGTAGGGGCGTGAGCCCCCATGCCGTGGAGAGTCTCACCGATAAGGAACACCAGGCCGGCGCCCAGCGCCGGCCTGGTGCGTTCTCAGGGTTGAAGCGGCGGCTGGCGTGGCGGCCCGGGGAGCGGGCACGCCGGGCGCTGCGGGCGGGCTTTTGGTCCGGCACAGGGTTCGCAACCTCGCAGGCTTTGCGCATGGGCCGCGCGGTGGTGCTCACCTACGTGCTCCCCGAGGCGGCCTTCGGCGTCTGGCGGGTGCTCAGCAGCATCCAGGCGGGTCTGCAGATGGTCTCCGACCTGGGCATCGGCCCGGCGATCATCCAGAACCCGCGCGGCGACGAGCGGGAGTTCCTCGACACCGCCTTCACGCTGCAGGTCGCCCGCGGCGTGGTGCTGTGGCTCATCTCCTGTCTCGTTGCGTGGCCCTGTTCGATACTCCTTCAGAACCCTCAGCTCGCGTGGCTGATCCCCGCGACCGCGCTGTCGATCCTGATCGGCGGCTTTGCTTCCACCGCCGCATGGACGCTTACTCGCCGAATGCACCTGCGGCCGGTGACGATCCTCAACATCTCTTCGGAGGTGGCGGGGGCGATCGTGGCGCTGGTGTGGGGGTGGCTGTCGCCCTCGGTCTGGGCGCTGGTGGCGGGAGCGGTGGCTGTCTCCGTGGCGAACGTGACGGGCTCGTACATCATCGCGGAGCGACGCAACGGCTTCGCGTGGGAGACGCACGCCCGCCGGGCGCTGATTCACTTTGCCGTGGGGACGCTGCTCTCCACCGCGACGTGGTTCATCGCGTCGCAGGGCGAGGGCCTGCTGCTGGCTGACCGGCTGACCAAGGCCCTGGGGACCGACGAGGCGATGAAGCGTCTGGGCGTGCTCAGCATGGCGCTCATGCTGGCGAGCACGGCCTCCGCGGCGGCCAGCCAGATGATTTCCCAGGTGATCTACCCGTCGATCTCAAAGGCGATGGCCTCGTCCTCGGCGGAGGCCCTGGGCCAGTACCGCAAGGCCAGGGCGCTGGTACTCGGACTCAACCTCGCGATGTCCCTGACGCTGATGCTGGGGAGCGGGCTCATTGTGGAGTTGCTGTTACCCGATAAGTACCGCGAGGCAGGATGGATGCTGCGGCTGCTGGCGGTGCGTTCCACGTTCGAAGTCGCGCAGACTTTGCCGTCTGTGCTGCTGATGTCGGTTGCGAAGCTCAAGTATGCGGTGATTGCGAACTGTGTGCGGGTGGTGATGCTGGTGGTGGGAGTGCCGCTGGCTTTCGCCGCGAATGGACTGGAGGGGGCGGTTTGGGGACTAAGCGTGCTTTCATTGCCGACCGCCGCGGTATTCGTGTGGGGGCTGTCGCGGCACTATCCGGCGTTGGTGCGAGGGGAGTTGGGCGTTCTGGCCGTTCTGGCAACGGCCGCCGCGGCTTGCACGTGGCCGCTCGTGAGGTAAGGTACCGGGAAGGCGTGCAACCGGGATTGAGTGATGGGGGCCCATGAGCGAGCCGTTGGTAGCAGTTCTTGTTCCCTCGTATAACCCGGGGCAGTACCTGCGCCCTGCGGTGGAGAGCGTCCTGCGCCAGTCGTACCGCAACCTCGAAGTCATCGTCATCGACGACGGGAGCACCGATGGTTCGATCGAGACGCTGGCGGACCTCAATGACCCCCGCCTGCAGGTGATTCGCCAGACCAACGCCGGCAAGTCGGTGGCGCTGAACCGCGTGCTGGAAGACTGCCGCGCGGACTACTACGCCATCAACGACGCCGACGACCTGAGCCATCCGGAGCGCATCGTGAAGCAGGTGGAGTGCCTGCAGGCGAACCCGGAAGTCGCGGCGGTGTTCTGCGGGCATGAGCTGATCCTGCAGGAGCGCCGGATGGCTCCGCAGTTCCGCGCCAAGTCGGTGGAGGAGTGCGCGCAGGACATCAGCGCATATCGCATGCCCGCGCACGATCCCACGGCGATGTGGCGTCTGAGCCTGGTTTCATCCTTCCGCTACGAGCCCGATCTTCCGGGGGTGGAGGGGTACGACTACATTCTGCGCATCGGCGAACAGTTCCCGATGATGGTGCTGGGGGAGTGCCTGTACTCGTACCGGGTGCATCCCACGTCGATTACGCAACGGTCGCCGATGACGCGAGAACGGCTGGTCCGGGAGGTGCTTCGCCGTGCCGCGGTGCGCCGGGGCACGACGTTCGAGGCAGCGTTCCCGAGCATGGTGACTGAGAAAAAACGGCTCAGCAACCGCGACCGGGACAACAATCTCGCGGCACACTTCATCGAGAGTGTTCTTGACCTGCGGTCCAAGGGACGGCTGATGGACGCGATCCGCACGGGCCTGTCGTGCAGCCGGTTCCACCCGACGGACCCTCATTATCTGAAGGCCCTGGCGTATGCAGTGCTTCCAACGGCGGTGGTGCAGCGGGTTCGGTCGCGACGGAAGCTAAGCGTCCCGCGCTGAACTGCGGGCGAACGGACGAACATGGACGGCCTGGCGCTCACGATCCTGTTCTCAATAATCGCATGCCTGCTGGTGGTGGTCGTGCGGCCAGGGGCCGCCCTGGGGATCGTGGTCGCGTCGATGTTCCTGTGGCCGGAGTGGCTGCGGATGCCCATCGGCATCGCGCAGATGTCCGTGCCGCGGATGGCGGCGCTGGTGCTGCTCCTGCGGACGCTGATGATGCCGGGCGCGAACCCGGCGCGTCTGCGGGGCGCGGACCTGTTCATCGTGTGCTTTTACCTGTGGATGGTGGGGGCGAATCTTCTGGCGGGGACACCGGCGCAGCTGCTGAAGACGATCGTCGGGAGCGGGTTCGACACGGTGATGATGTATCTGGTAGGCCGGCGCGTGTTCTGCGACCCGCGTGAAGTTCCGGGGATGGTCAAGGGCCTGGTGGTGACGGCGATGGTGATGGCCCCGCTGGGCATGGTGGAGAACGTGACGCGCTGGTCGCCGTACATGAAGTACCTCTACAGCCTGGGAAAGGTGCACATAGACGGCGGCGGGTCGGAAATCCGCATGGGGATGCGGCGGGCTTTCACGAGCACGGAGCAGCCGATCTTCTTCGGGATGGGAATGCTGCTGGTCACGTCGCTGATCTTCAGCTGCCGACGTGTGTTCGAGACGCGGTGGGGGTTCCTGCTGGCGCTCGGCACGTCGATCCTGGCGGTATTGACGAGCCTTTCGAGCGGGCCGTGGATGGGGCTGGCGGTGTTCACGGCGCTGAACGCGCTTTACTGGCGCCCTCAGCTCATCAAGCCCGCGATCGCGATGGTGGTGCTGATGATGGTGGCGATGGAAGCGCTGTCGAACAGGCACTTCTATCACCTGATCGACTACCTCGCCCTGGACCGCAGCAACGCGGGCAGCTACTACCGCACGCGGCTGATGGAAGTGGCGGTGAAGTACCTGCCCGAATACTGGTTGCTGGGGTACGGCGGCAGGCCGGCGGAAGCATGGGGCCCCGACATCGACGGACGGGCCAAAGTGGATATGGTCAATAACTACGTGATCGTCGCGACCACAGCGGGGGTTTTTGCCCTGTTCCTGTACATCGCGGCCAAGATTGCGGTGCTGATAACACTTATCCGCTGCTATCGGAGCGGCCACGAGCCGGTTCGACCCGTCGCCTTTGGACTTGCGGCCGGTCTTGTGGCACTCTCCTTCAGCGAACTGTCCGTAGGCTTGTATGGTCCTCCGTTGCTCCTGAGCTTCCTCACGATGGGGTGCTCGGTGAGCTGCGCGGAGTGGGTGGAACTGATCGATCGTCGCAGGAACGCGGCGGCCAGGGTGCGGGCGTCATTCGCGCCGGAGGTCGTTCGGCCCGCGGGGGCAGGCGTGGAGTAAAGCGTGGAGCAGCCGCTGAGAGTCCTGTACAGCTTCGCCGGTCGTCTGGGCCGCACCGGGATCGGTGTGACCGCGTGGCACCAGGTAAAGGGCCTGGTGGACGAGGGCGTGCAGGTCCATCTCTTCTGCGGAACCTGCGACCGAGATGTGCCCGGAGCGGCGAGCCTCACCGAGACGATGAGGCCGGTGGGCATCAAGATTCCGTACCGGCTGATGGGCTACCAGCGGGCGTGGAGCTGGCATGATTCATGCGTCGCCCGCGCGATACGGAACGGGATCGACGTGGACCTGGTCCACGCCTGGCCGCTGGCCGCCGCCAAAACCTTCGTTGCGGCAAAGGAGCGCGGCATACCGACGCTGCTGGAGCGCCCCAACACCCACACGCGCTTCGCGTTCGAGGTGGTGGCGGAGGAGCTGAAGAAACTGCAGCTTTCCCTGCCCTCGGGGCACTCCCACCGCGCGGATCCTCGCCGCCTGGCGCGGGAGGAAGAGGAATACAAGCTCGCCGACTTCCTGCTCTGCCCGGCGGACTTTGTCGCCAAGACTTTCACCGACCGCGGCTTTTCGCCCTCGCGCATCGCGATGACGCAGTACGGCTATGACCCCGCGGAGTTCTGGCCCCCGGCCACCCGCCCGCGCAAGGAGGGGCTGACGGTGGGGTTCATCGGGAGCTGCGAGCCGCGGAAGGGGTTGCACTTCGCGCTGGAGGCCTGGTCTCAGTCGCGGGCGAAAAAGAACGGGCGTTTTCTGATCTGCGGGCGCTTCGTGAAGGGGTACAGGGAAAAACTCGAGCCGCTGCTGGCCGACGAAACGGTCCAGATCCTGGGGTTCACCACGAACGTACCAGGAGTGATGCGCGAGTGCGATGTTCTGGTACTGCCCTCCATCGAAGAAGGCAGCGCCCTGGTGACCTACGAAGCCCGGGCGAGCGGGTGCGTGCTCATGGTCTCGGACGCGGCCGGCGCCCGGTGCGAGCACATGGTGGACGGGCTGGTGCATACCGCCAGAGACGTTCAGGCGATCCGGGAGCAGTTCGACATGCTCGCGGACAATCCGGCCCTGCTGGAAAAGTTGCGCGCGGCGAGCCTCGCCGGCGTTCCGACCCTGACATGGCAAGCGGCCGCCAAACGCCTGACCTCGGCGTACAGGCGCTGCCTGACGCGGGAGACCGTCTCATGAACCAAGACGCCACGCCGGTTGAACCCGTAGGCGTGGGGTGGTGCTGGGTTGCCTGTCCGCTGTGCGGCGGTACGAAGCACGAGCTTGTGTTCGAGGCACGCAACCGAATCTTCGGAACAGACGATATATCCAGCCTTCGGCGGTGCGCGTGCGGGATGATGCTCACCAACCCGCAGCCGACGGACGAGACGCGGGCCAGGCTCTACGAGACGAAGGAGTATTACACCCACGCCGCGCCGGGGCTGAAGGAGCGCCTGCGTACGCGGACGAGACGATGGCAGCTCCGCGGCCCATTGGCACACCTGCGGTTGTTGCTGGAGCAGCACTCCGACATCAGCCGATTTACAAGCCGGTTCGCGCCCGGCCACTTCGACCTGCGCCGGGGCATGCGGTTACTGGACTTCGGCTGCGGAGGCGGGGACATCGCGGTGCTGGGCCTGGGACTTGGGATGGACGTGGTGGGCGTAGAGCCCGATGCACAGGCGAGGGCAGCCGCGGCGGCCCGCGGCGTGCGCACGGTCATCTCGCTGGAAGATCTGAGCCTCGACGAGCGCTTTGACCGGGTGATCGTGCGGCACGTTCTGGAGCATGTTCCTCACCCAGTGGACGAAACAGCGGTCCTGGGCGATCGCCTGACCCACCACGGGCTGATTCTGATCGCCGTGCCGAACGTTGAGGCCAAGCAGGCGGAGGTCTTCGGCGAATACTGGATCGGTTACGACATACCGCGGCATCTGTGGCACTTTTCCCGCGAAACCCTGCGCCGCACGGCTGAGAAGGCCGGGCTGCGTGTGAAGTGGATGAGAACCGTCGAGCTCCGCGGCTTTGCCGAGAAGTCGCTGGAAAACATGCCCCCGGAGCGGCGCGCCGAAGCGGCGTCCAAGCGGTGGTCGGCACGCGATGTTGAGCGGGAAGGCAGGGGCACCGAGATCGTGGCGGTGCTGGAGCGTGAGGGCGGGTGATGCAGCCTCAGCTCTCCATCATCATCGTCAGCTACAACACGCGCGACATCACGCTCGCGTGCCTGGAGTCGGTGTACGCGCAGACAAAAGCAACGAGCTTTGAAGTCATCGTGCTGGACAACGCCTCGACTGACGGCTCCGCGGACGCCATCGCCGAGCGCTTCCCGCAGGCGAAGCTGATCCGGCACCCGACGAACCTCGGCTTCGCGGGGGGCAACAACCTCGCGGCAAAGGAGGCGGTGGGGGAGTACCTGCTGCTGCTCAACCCCGACACCGTGGTGCTCGACGGGGCGATCGACAAGCTCATGGCCTTCGCCGCCGCGAACCCCGAGGCTGGAATCTGGGGCGGACGGACTGTGTTCGCGGATGGATCGCTGAACCCCACGTACTGCTGGAAGCGGCAGACGGTGTGGAGCACGTTCTGCTGTGGCACAGGGCTCAACTCCGTCTTCCGCGGCTCTCGCATCTTCGACCCGGAAGCGATGGGGGCATGGAACCGGGAGCGCACGCCGGAAGTGGATATCGTGTCCGGCTGCTTTCTGCTGATGACGCGCTCGCTGTGGGAGAAGCTGGGCGGGTTTGATCCGGCCTTCTTCATGTATGGCGAAGAGGCGGACATGTGCCTGCGAGCCCGGACGATGGGGGCACGCCCGCGGATCACCATGGACGCGACGATCGTTCACCTGGGCGGCGCGAGCGAGCGGGTGCGGTCGGACAAGCTCGTGCGGTTGCTGAAGGCCAAGGTGCTGCTGATTCGCCGGCACTGGAGCCCCGCCGCGGCGAAGTTCGGCGTCGGGATGCTGACGATGTGGCCGCTCACGCGCGCGCTGGCGTGGGGTCTGCTGGCGGGGTTCAAGGGCGCATCGGGACGGGAGAGCGCCCAGGTGTGGTCGAGCGTGTGGCAGCGGCGGCGTGAGTGGCTGGACCAGCCCTCGCAGCCGTCCGCGACGGGAGCCCCGAGCCATGCGTGAGCGTCCTCGCATTCTGGCGGTGGCCTCCAGCGGCGGGCACTGGGTGCAGCTCCGACGGCTGCGCCCCGCCTTCGAGGGCTGCGACGTGGCCTATCTGACGACCGACCCAGGCCACAGGGATGAAGTCGCCCCCGCGCGTTTCTATACGACGAAGGACGCGAGCCGATGGAATAAGCTGAAGCTGCTCATCAGCGCGGCGAAGATCGCGCTGGTCGTGCTGAAGGAGCGGCCGGACGTCGTGATTTCGACCGGGGCGGCGCCGGGATACTTCGCCATCCGCTTCGGAAAGCTGGTAGGCGCTCGCACGATGTGGATCGACAGCATCGCCAACGTCGAAGAACTCTCGCTGTCGGGCAAGATGGCCAGCAAGCACGCGACGCTCTGCCTGACGCAGTGGCCGCACCTGGCGCAGGGCGCGGTGCGATACGAGGGGGCAGTGCTGTGATTTTCGTCACCGTCGGCACACAGCTCCCCTTTGACCGGCTCGTCCGCGCGGTGGATGAGTGGGCGGGCTCGCGCGGGCGGCGTGACGTGATCGCGCAGGTGGGGCCTGGCAGCTACGCCGCGAAGAACATCGAGGCCCGGCCCTTCATGTCCCCTCAGGAGTGCGCCGAGCACATGCGGAAGGCCGACGCGATCGTCGCGCACGCCGGAATGGGCTCGATCATCGGCGCGCTGGAGCTGGGCAAGCCCATCCTCATTATGCCGCGGCGGGCCGCGTTGGGCGAACACCGCAACGACCACCAGCTTGCGACGGTGCGCCGGTTCGCGGAGCGTGAGGGCGTGCTGGTCGCAATGAACGAAGACGAGTTGCCCGACCGGCTCGATGCGCTGCAAGCGGTAGGAGGCGCGGGGAAGCTGAGCCCCTACGCGACGGCGCCGCTGCTGGAGGCGGTCCGCGCGTTCATCGAAAACAGGCCGCTGCCCAGCGCCGCGGGACGCACGTTGGAGGAGGCACCGGCGTGAGCACGGCGTCCGCACGCCCAACTGATGCGCCGAGCGCCCCCGTCCGCTCCGCACAAGCCGCGGCGGATGGGGTTGTCTGCTTCGCGGCGGTGGACTGGTGGTATCACAACCGCGGGCACAGTGAATGTCAGATCATGTCGCGTCTGGCGAAGCGGGCGCCGGTGCTGTGGGTCAACAGCATCGGCATGCGTGCGCCCGCGCCGGGCAAGACGGAGCTGGTGCTGCACCGTTACGTGCGGAAGCTCAAAAGCACGCTCAAGGGCCTGCGGCGAGACGAAGGCACGGGGATGTGGGTCTACAGCCCCATCTTCATCCCGAAGTACAGCCGCGGCATGGTGGAGCTGAACGGCCGGCTGGTGGGGGCCCAGGTGCGGGCGCTCCTGAGGAAGCTCAAGATCCGGCGTCCCGCAGTGTGGGCGACGGTGCCGACGTGCGCCCCGATGGTGGAGCGAGGGCGGTGGGCGGCGTCCGTGTGGAACAGGTCGGACGAGTTCTCCGCGTTCCCGGAGGCGGATGCCTCGCTGATCGCCCCTCTCGAGCAGCGATTGCTGCGTGCGTGCGACCACGCGGTGTACGTGAACCGGCTGCTCTTCGAGCGAGAGCGGGGATCGGTGAAGTCGGCGGAGTTCATCGGCCACGGCGTGGACTTTGAGCACTTTGCCGGAGCCCGGCCCGGCGTGAATCCGCCGGATGAGTGCCCGGAGGAGCTGCGGTCCCTGCCGCGGCCGATCGTTGGGTTCTACGGCGCGCTGGACGACTACACTGTGGACCTGGAGCTGCTGATCAAAGCTGCCCGCCACATCAAGCCCGCGACACTGCTCATCATCGGCCCCAAAGCGATGGACATTTCCCGCCTGGAGGCCGAGCCGAACGTCAAGTACCTGGGCCCGGTGCCCTATGCGGCGCTGCCGAAGTACGCGGCACAGTTCGACGTGGCCCTCATGCCCTGGCTCCAGAATGACTGGATCAAAGGGTGTAATCCCATCAAGCTGAAGGAATACCTCTCTCTGGGGTTCCCGGTGGTGTCGATCAACTTCCATGAGCTCGAGCAGTATGCGCACCTGGTGTACGGCGCGGACTCGCATGATGAGTTCCTGCAGGGCATCAACCGGGCGTTGGAAGAGCGTGATCCCGCTCTCGTGGAGCAGCGTCGCGCGGCGGTTCGGAACGACAGTTGGGATGCGCTGGCCGACCGTGCCGCGAAGCTGCTGGGGCTGGGAGGGCCGTGCTGATGTGCGGCATCGCGGGATACGTGGACTTCAACGGCGGCGTGCGGGAAGAGGTGCTCCGCGCAATGGCGGGGACGCTCTACCGCCGCGGGCCTGACGCTGAAGGCGTGCTCGTGGACGGGGCCTGCGGGCTGGGGCACCGACGGCTCTCGATCATCGACCTGGAAGGCAGCCCGCAGCCGATGCGCGTCGCGGACAGCGACGTGAGCCTCACCTTCAACGGTGAGATTTACAACTACCAGGACCTGCAGCGCGACCTGAGAGCGCGAGGCGTCGAACTGACGTGGAACGGCGATACGGAGGTCATCCTGCGGCTGGTGGATCGGGAGTGGGAGATGGCCCTGCAGCGGCTGGACGGCATGTTCGCCTTCGGCGCGTGGAAGCGGAGCGAGCAGAAGCTGCTGCTGGCGCGTGATCCACTGGGCAAGAAGCCGCTCTTCTACGCGATGCCCGCGCCGGGGGTCATCGTCTTCGGTTCCGAGATCAAAGCGCTGCTGGAACACCCGGCCGTCAAGCCGGTGCTGGATGAAGACGCACTGCGGCAGGTGGTGCGCTTCCGCGCGGTGTATGGCGAACGCTCGCTCTACGCGGGCATCCGGCAGGTGCCGCCGGGCTCATGGCTGGAGTTCAGCCGCGACGGCGTGCGCACAGGGTGCTTCTTCGACCTGTACGAGCAAACCCGCCGGGCGGGCGAAGAAACCCGATCGCTGAATGAACAGGAGCTTCTGGAGCGGTTCGACAAGCTCATAACCGCTTCCGTGCGCAAACGACTGATCGCGGACGTGCCGGTAGGGGCGTTTCTGTCCGGCGGTCTGGACAGCAGCGTGATCGTGGCGCTGATCCGCGCCTGCCGCGAGCCGGGGGCAGAAGTCCGCACCTTCTCGGTGGGATTCGCGGGCGATGCGCACAGCGAGCTGCCCTTTGCCCGCCAGGTCGCGGACGCGATCGGCACGACGCACACGGAAGTGGCGCTGCGCGAGCAGGACTACGCCGATCTGTTCGCGCAAATGACCGCCTGTCGCGATGCCCCGTTGAGCGAGCCCGCGGACCCCGCGATTGCGCGCATGAGTGAGGTCGCCAAGCAGAGCGTGAAGGTGGTGCTCTCGGGGGAGGGATCCGACGAAGCCTTCTGCGGCTATCCCAAGTACACGCTCGCACGCACGCCCTGGATCGTGCGCACGGCCATAGGGAAGCTGGGCGCGGAGCGCGTCGCAGCGATGGCGGGGCGGCTCGGCTTGGACAAGCGGCGTGCTCTGGTCGCGGCACGGGCGATCAGCCTGCCGTCGGAGATCGACCGCCTCTCGCAATGGTTCAGCTACCTCGACCGCTCCGCCCTGCAGACACTGCTGCCGGGGCTGGGGTGGAGTGCGGAGACATGGGCCCAGACCACGGCGCCCCACGCCGCGGCGTTGGGCATGGGGGACTGGATCGGGCCGTTGCGGCGGATGCAGGCGGTGGACTGCCTGACGTGGCTTCCCGGAAACCTCCTTGAGCGAGGCGACCGGATGACGATGGCCGCGGGGCTGGAGATGCGGGTGCCCTTCCTGGACCGAGCGGTGGTTCCGTTCGGAGTTTCTTTGCCCGACCGGATGAAGGTCCGGGGACGGCGGGGCAAGTGGATCGTGCGGCGCTGGGCGGCGGAGCGGCTGCCCGCGGCGGTGCTCCAGCGGCCGAAGTGGGGCTTCCGCGTGCCTTTGGCGCAGTGGTTCCGCGGGCACCTTAAAGACATGCTGCACGGTTACTTGCGAAGCTCACGCGGCCTCTGCGCCCGCTACGGCGACCGCGGGCGGGTGGAGGAACTCCTGGCCGCTCATGACTCCGGAGCGGTCGATTCCAACCTCCAGTTATGGACCTTGCTGGCGGCGGAGGTCTGGTATCAGGACGTGTTCCTGGGACGCGATTCCTCCCGCGGCACGGCTAACGTATCTCCTGCCGCGGCCGTATCTTGAATATCCGTAAGGGCTGCGGCGCCTGTACGGGTTACGACACCGGTTTCGGAAGACGTTTGGAGTCCAGGTTCGCGCTTCGCCCACCAACGATGAAAGACGGTGGCACATTAGCACTATGACCGCATCGGCATCGCCAGAGCAGGTCCGGGCCGCGCCGGGGCTGTCGCTCGCGGCGTGCATTTTGCTGGCCGGCAGCCTGCGCCCCTCTCCCCTCACGGTGGCCACGGCGTGCTCGGTGCTCGATCTGCACCTCAACGCCCGAGAAACGGTCCTGGGGGTATGGCTGCGGCAGTTCGGGGCGATGGCGGAGGCGTTCGGGCAACGGCCGGTGGTGAAGATCATCCACGGTCTGATAGCCCCGCCGAAACGGGACTTGCCCATCGCCACGCCGCTGGAGGTGAAGTTCCAAGAGGACGCGCAGCAGTTCCGCGGGCCCGCGGGGGCCGTGCGGGACGCGTGCCAGGAATACCCGCCGGAGGCCACGGTGGTCGTGGCCGAGGCGTCGCGGTATGTCTCCGGAGACCTGACGCGGATGCTGGCGGATCACGTCAGCCGAGGGTGCGATATCACCGTTGGGGTGAATAACGACAACACGCCGGCGGGGTTGTTCGTAGTACGGTGCGAGACACTTTCGCTCATCCAGCCCCGAGGCTTCACCGACTTGAAAGAACAGTGGTTGCGCAAGGCGGTGGAGGCGGGGCGGAGCGTTCGCGTCTACCGTCTTCGTGACGGTTATTCGTACGAACTTCGAACGCGGGAAGGTTTCCTGCGTGCGGCGGGTGCCGCGGGGGGAATTACGTCGTCGGCGGCGTGCACCGGAGCGGTGGCGACGGTTCCAACCGGGAGCGCGGGGGAAGGCCTTCCCGAGGGGGTGTCGATCGGGCCACGGGCGGTTGTGGTTGATTCAGTGGTTATGCCCGGGGCGAGGATCGAGGAGGACGCGGTGGTGGCGCGGTCGATCGTGTGCGCGGGCGCGAAGGTGGGGGCGGGAGGAACGGTGATCGACGGTGTGGTTCCGGCCGGACAGGAGATCGAGGGATGAACGCCGCGGGCGCGTGGAAGTTCTCGGATGGCCTGTTGCTGTCGGCGCTGATCGCGCTGGCGCTGGTGGTGACGTTGGCGCCGTGGAAGGACGTGGCGTACCTGGCGTGGAACGTCGAGGAGCAGTCGCACATTCTGCTGGGACTGCCGGTGGCGCTGTGGCTGGGGTGGGTGCGGCGGGATCGCCTTCGTTACGCCCCGCCGCACAGAACGCTGCTGGGGCCGCTGGTGATCGCGGCGGGGTGGGTGATTTCGCGGTGGGGGTACCTCAACGGGACAGAGCTGGCCTGGCACGGCGGCGCGCTGCTCGTGGTGTTCGGTGCGGTGCTGAGTGTGGTGGGGCTGGAGTTCGTGCGGCAGTTTGCGCCGTCGTTCGCGGGGCTGCTGTTCCTGATTCCCGTGCCGGGGCGCATCCGGCACATGATCGCGATGCCGCTCCAGGAGATTTCGGCGAAGATCTCCGAGTTCTTCCTGATGATCTTCGAGGTGCCGGTCGAGCGCGAAGGAAACGTGCTGCGCATCGCCGGCCACGAGGTGGCGATCGCGGAGGCGTGCAACGGAATGCGTATGGTCGCGGCCCTGGCGCTGGTGGCCTTCGCGTTTGTCTACACGGTGCCGATGCGTTCGTCGGTTCGGTTGCTGATCCTGGCGATCAGCCCGCTGGTGGCCCTGGTGGTGAACGTCGTGCGGCTGGTGCCCACGGCGCTGCTGTACGGCTATTCGGACAAGCACACGGCGGACGTGTTCCACGACCTGAGCGGATGGGGCGTGCTGTTGCTGGCCCTGGGCATGCTGTGGGGCTTTGTGGCGGTGCTGCGCTGGATCGAGGTTCCCATCGCTCCCTACGCGGTGGCGGAGGACTGAGCCCATGAGCCTGGCAGGCCGGAAAGGTGGGATCGCGAGGTGGTCGCCGTACCTGTGCGGCGTGCTGCTCGTCGCGCTCATGCTGATGGGCGGCCTGGACGCCCGCACGCCCGCGGGCGCGGAGGAGTACCGCGCCAAGGTGCGCCAGGCGATCGACGCAATTCCCTACAAGATCGGCCCCGCGGTGGGGACGGACGTTGAGCCCACCCGCGCGGCGATCCTGCTGCTCTCTCCGAACAAAATCTTCCAGCGGCGGTACGTAGACCCGGTGACGGGGTGGTCGCAGTCCCTCCTGATCGTCCACTGCAAGGACGTGCGCGACATGACCGGACACTTCCCGCCCAACTGCTACCCCGCCCACGGCTGGAAGCCGGAAGGAGCGGAACGCGCGCGCGTTCAGCTGGACGGGAAGGACCTGGAGGCCATGGTCTTCAGGTTCTCCAAGCAGGAGGCGGTCGTCTCGCACCGAATGGCCGTGCTGGACTTCTTCATCATTCCTGAAGGTGGAGGGACCATCTTCGCGAGCATGGACGACATGGAGCGTGCGGCGAGGGCCAGCCCGGTGGGGGGGCTGGGCGTGGCGCAGATCCAGATCGTGCATGACGAGAACGCGTCACCGCAGTGGCGCGAGCACATGATCCACGAAACCATGCAGGCCATCGCTCCGGCGCTCCGGGTGATCGGACAAGGGGTTCAAAGGTGAAAGACATCCTTCCCAAGAACTACCAGGGCGATTTCGGGTACGAGACCGCGGAACCGGCGCCCCGTCCGGAGAACCCGCTGCTCATCCTGCACAGGCACCTGCGCGGGCGATACGGGCGGGCGTTCCTGCTTGGGGTGCTGCTGGCGATCCCGCTGGCGATCGCCGGGTATCACGCCGTGCCCCCGACGTACTCGAGCACGGCGATCGTGCGCATCGCGCCCACGATCAACACGGTGATGTACCACAGCAAGGAGACGGACGTTCCGCCGCTCTTTGAGTCGCTGGTGGCGACGCAGGCGTCTCTGCTGAGCAGCCGGCGCGTGCTCGACATCGCCATCGAAAACGAAGAGCTTCGCGCGGCCGGGTGGCCAGCGCCGCCGGAAGGGCTGGCCCTGCTCCAGAAGAACCTGGAAGTCTCCAACCGCCGCGCGGTGGAGCTGATCACCGCGACGGTGAAGCACCATGACCCGGCGCTCGCGCAGAAGGCCGTGAACGCGATTCTCAGCGCGTACGAGGCCGTCTACGACGAGGGCAGCTCGATGAGCTTCACCCAGCGTCAGAAGACGCTGGACGAGCACGCCCGCCGCCTGGCCGCGCAGATCGAGACGCACAAGGCCCTGATCAACGAGTTCGCCAAGAAGTACGCGACGGACGAGCTGGACGACCTCCACGCGGCGAAGATCGCCGAGCTGCACGGCCTGAACCAGGACCTGGACATCCTGGAGCGAGAGCTTGCCAACCGCCAGGATCCTGCGCGTGCCGCGGAGCGGGCTGAAAGCGCCGCTCCCGACCTGAAGGACACGATCCCGATGCTGGCGCTGGAGTCCCCGACGCTGGCGGCGCTGCTCGACGATAAGCGCAATATCGAGCGTCACATCGACGCCCTCTCCAAGAAGGTGGGGCCCGACCACCGCGAGATGCGGCGGGCGAAGCAGCAGCTCGAAGCGGTGGAGGCCCAGATCGCCAACACCGCGGAGGAGGTGCGCAAGCTGCCGCGGATGAGCCCGGCGAAGTCGATGAACGTCGCGAGCCTGACGGACGAGGAGCTGAAGGATCGAATCGTGAAGTACCGCGCCATGCGCGACGCCCGCCTGAACGAGGCGAATGAGCTGCAGACGACGAAGCTGGCCATCGCCGCGCAAAAGGAGCAGATCGCGAACCTGAAGGAAGCGCTCGACCAGACCAAGAAGACGCTGGAGCAGAGCCGTTTCGAGAGCCAGGCGCTGACGATGGGCCGCGTCTCGGTGCTGCAGAAGGGGGATTACCCGATCCAGCCCACCACCGACCGGCGCATCCCCCTCGCGGCGATCGGCGGTGTTGTCGGTTTCGGCCTGGGCGGGATCATCGTGCTGGCCTTCAGCATGGTCCGCGGCGGGTATCGCTACATCGACGATGTTGAGCGGCTGGAAGGCGCCGCCGTGCCGCTTTTGGGCACGGTGCCCGACCTCACCGACGGCGGCGCCGAGCAGGAGCAGATGGCGGCCCTCAGCGTTCACCACCTGCGCAACATGCTGCAGCTCCAGTTCGACGGCGTGCCCGGCGGCAAGGTCTTCACCGTCACCAGCTCCTCGGCGGGTGACGGCAAGACGAGCCTCTCCATCGCCCTGGCGATGTCCTTCGCGGCGACGGGACGACGAACGATCATCGTGGACACGGACCTTGTTGGCCGCGGCCTGACGCGCCAGCTCGATATGAACGGTCAGGTGGGGCTCTGTGAAGCGCTCCGCAAGGAGCGGCTCAACGGCGAGATCAAGGAGACGAAGATTCAGTCGCTGTGGGCCCTGCCCAGCGGCGATGTGAAGGACTTCGTGCCGGAGCACCTGTCCAGCACCATGATCGCGAACCTGCTGCGGCAGCTGCGTGAGAGCTACGACGCCATTATCCTCGACACCGGCCCGATCCTGGGCAGCCTGGAGGCGAACGTCGTCGCGCCGGCGTCGGACGGCGTGGTGCTGGTGGTGGCACGCGGCCAGAACCCGAAGCTCGTGCGGGCCTCGATCCAGCGGCTCCGGCGGCTCGGTGCGACGTGCTCGGGCCTCATCTTCAACCGCGCGGGCGCACGCGACTTCCAGACCAGCGTGAGCACGACGGCGGTGAGCGCCCGATCCATGCAGGCGAACGCTCAGCGCCACGCCCAGGGCGGCCCCGGCCGCGCGGCGCTGATCCGGGCGCTGAATGCTCCGACGGTGGAGGATTCGATCGAGTCCTGAGTCTTTCGTGTTCGTACAGTGGCGGCTCCCGTGGTGACCAGCGCTCCATCTCCTACCTCTGCACACTCAAGCCGGCACGCCGCGGCTGCGCCCCTGGAGCGCATCTGGGGGCTCACGCCGGCGGAGCTGCACGACCGTTACTGGGCGGCGAAGCGTGTCCAGGTCGTGCGGCTGGGCTGCGGCAAAGTGGCCCCCAAGGGGCCGGGGATGTACCTGCTGATCGAGCCCTCGGTGCTCGTGATCTTCGACCTGCGACCGGTCATGCAGCGGTTCAACCGTGTGGCTCCGCGCGCGGCACGCCTGCGCGTGCGCGACGAGGCGGATCAGCCCTACACCGAAACGGTGCTCGCCGACAACACGGACCGCTTCGTGGCGATTCGCAGGCTCTACCGCCCCCGCACGCACTCCACCGCGCGGGTGTGGCTCACGCCCGATCCTGAAATCGCGAAGCTGTGGGCGAACGCCACGACAGTGGCCGCCGGGCGTGAGGCAGTCAAGAAAGCCTGCGGGCCGCGCCGGTTCATTTCGGTCTCGAGCACGGGGCGTGTCTTCGGCGCGCACAGAGAAAGCTCGGAGTGCGTGAGCGCCCTCGTGCAGCGCTGGAAGACGCCCTCGGCGCTGATCGACGACATTTACGAGTACCAGCCCGGCGTGTGGCTCCACGAGGACACGGACGTGCCGCAGGGAGTTCGGTTCGTGGCGCCGGTGTGGGCCGGTGCGGGCATCACGCTGAAGCCAGGACAGGTCTACATCGGCCCGCACGCCTTCGGCGATGCCCCCGGCGCGCACATGCCCGTGGCCGAGATCTCGTGGGAGAACCTGTCCATCCCGGCCTACCGGCTGCTGCCGCACATCCCCAACACGCGGATGGCCCGTGTGTTCAAGCGGGCGTTCGACATCGTGTTTGCCACGATCGTGCTGCTGCTCACCGCGCCGCTGTATCCGCTGATCATCCTTGCGATCACGATCGAGGACGGCTGGCCGCCCTTCTTCGCGCACACGCGCCAGACCATCGGGGGCCGGCCCTTCCCCTGCTACAAGTTCCGCACGATGTACCGCAACGCCGAGCACCTCAAGGCGCGGCTGGTGGCGGCCAACGTGTGCGACGGGCCGCAGTTCTACATCGAGAATGACCCGCGCGTGCTGAAGGTGGGAAGGTTCCTGCGGAAGTTCCAGCTTGATGAGCTGCCGCAGTTCTGGAACGTGCTGGTGGGGCACATGAGTGTGGTGGGGCCGCGCCCCAGCCCCGACAAGGAAAACCAGTTCTGCCCCGCTTGGCGGGAAGCGCGGCTGAGCGTGCGGCCGGGCATCACCGGGCTGTGGCAGGTCCGCCGCACCCGCGAGCCGCAGACGGACTTCCAGGAATGGATCCGCTACGACCTTGAGTACGTGCAGCACGCGAACTGGAAGCTGGATCTCTGGATCATCATGCTGACGATCCGCAAAGTTCTCGGAGGGTGAGACATGGGGCGCAGGACTCAGAAGCGCATCGCCCTGCTCGTGGGCGTGCCGGTGGTGCTCGGCGCGGGGCTGCTGGGTGCGTACGTCGTCAAGGACGTGCACCGCAAGAACCGCATGGCGGAGTCCCTGCGCGAGGGCACCGCGGCGTATGAAGCCGCGGACTATCGCGGCACGATGGACAAGCTGGGCTATTACGTCGGCCAGAACCGCAAGGACGGCAAGGCCCTGCTGATGATCGCCGATGCGCGGCGGAAGACCCCCGAAGAGAACCGGCGCCACATCCTCGAAGCGATCCCCTACGCCAAGGCCGCCGCGGAGTCCCTGCCCAACGACCCCGCACCGCTCGAGATGCTGCTTGAGCTGTACGGCGAGGCCAACTTCCTGCTGGAGCGGCTCAAGACCGCCGAGGCCCTGCTCAAGATCAACCCGCGTCACTACGACGCACTGAAGGCCAAGGCCATCGTGCTCGCGAACACCGGCAAGACCGCCGAAGCGGTGGAGACCGGGCTCACGCTCTACCGCGAGTATCCCGACGACATCGAGGCCGCCAAGGACGCGGTGCGGCTGATGGTGTTCCACGGCACGCCCGAGGACGAAGTCGAAAAGTTCGTGTCGGACGCCGTGGAGGCGCACCCCGACGATTCCCGCTTCCTGGTCATGCAATCGCAGGTCGCGGCGCACCAGGGCGATCCGTCGGCGGCGATCGTGCTGGCCAAGCGTGCCGCGGAACTGCCGGTGAAGTCCGCCGCGGCTCTGGGCGAACTGCTGTCGCTGCTGGACGTGCTCGGGAACATCGACGCCACGCTCGTGCCGTTGGGGGACAGGCTGCTGCAGCGTGAGATGCAGGGGCCGCTCGCGGCGGAAGTTGCAACGGTCGCCGCGGAGCGGGCCTGGAAGCTGGGCCAGCTCGCAAGCGCGCAGGAAGCGATCTCCAAGGCGTACGACGCGTCGGATCTGGGCAAGGCGTCGGACAATGCGCTGGGATGGGCGGCGTATCTGCACGTGATCGAGAGCCACTCGCGCGAAGCCGCGAACGTGAAGCCGCTGGTCGATGAACTGTCGCGGCGTACAAACTCTGACGCGGCTTTCTGGCTCGCACTGATTGATGCCCAGGTGCTGCTCGACCAGGGCAAGCCGCAGGACGCACGCGCCAAAGTCAACGCGGCCAAGAACCTGCGGCCCGACAGCGACCTCGCCGAGTTCATCGAGGGTGATATTGACCAGCGCGTGGGCGAATGGAGGCTTGGTGTCGCCCGCTGGACTCGCCTGGCGCGGTCGCAGCCGACGTGGCGCGTGATCCACATCGCGCTGGTGACGCTGCTGCTGCAGCGCAACGAGGTCGCCCAGGCGGTGAAGGAGGCGGAAATCGCCGCGAAGGTTCGCCCCGGCAACGCCGAGCTCATGCTGCTCGCCCGCGCGTACGCGGCGTTGGTGGAGAGCGATCAGGCACGCCAGGAGCAACTGGAGCGCGTGCAGGTCTTCGCCAACGACCTGTCGCGGATGAATGACCTCGATCCCGAGCTGACGGCGCTCGTGGCGCGCGTCTGTCTGGGAATGGGCATGACCCAGGATGGGGAGCGGCTGGTGCGCGGCCTTCTTGAGAAGAGCCCGCCGCCATCGCCGGAAGTGTTTGCTTCGCTCGCCGGCCCGCTGCGCAGGACCAGCCCGGAACTGAGCGAGCAGGTGATGGCCCGTGCCCGCGTCGAGGCGGACACGCCCGAGCTTCTTTACCAGGCCGCGGTGCAGTACGCCGACGCCGGACAGCCGGAGAAGGGCCGCGAGCTGCTCGAACGCGCCCGCGAGAACCAGAAGGGCTCGCTGGACCTGAACATTCGCTACGCGGCGTACCTCGACCGCATCGGCGACCCGCGCGCCCTGGAGGAGTTCGACCGCCTTGCACGCGAGTACGAGAACGCCGCCGCCGTCCAGACCACGCTGCTCGACAGCGGCTGTGCGTGGCAGGATGAAAAGATCGTGATCGCCGCGATCGAAAGGCTGCGGCGAATCACCGGCGACGGTGGCAGCGCGTGGAAGGCGTATGAGAGCCGCAGGCTGATGACCTTCTCCCCCAGCCAGGCCCGCGCCGCGCAGGCGGTGCAACTGCTGGCTCCTGTAATCAACACGGACCCCACCAACACGCTCGCTCTGGCGCTCACCGCCGAGGCGCAGCTGATGCTCGGCGACCGTGACCAGGCGATTGAGCTGCTCCGTCAGGCGGTCCAGGCCGAGCCTTCCCGCCCCACGTTCTACCCTCGCCTCATCGAGCTGCTGCAGGCCACCGGCCGCAGCGACGAGGCCGCGCAGCGCCTGCTCGCGTTCACCAAGATTGTCCGCTTGGCGCCCGAAGTGCAGCGTCGCCGGGCGCAGCTCCTCGCCGCGCAGGGCATGTGGGATCTCGCCGCGGCTGACTACAAGGTTCTTGCCGACCGCGGGAGCGCCGAAGACACCTTCTCCTACGGCGCGGTGCTGGTCCGCAAGGGTGATACCGCCGGCGCCCGCCGCGCGATGGACGCCGCGGCGGCGATGCCGGACCTGAGCGAGCCGGTGGTGGTTGGGATCGCGGACTTCTACGCCCTGCAAGGGGACATCGAGCTGGGCCGCAAGCTGCTGGAGGAGCGTTTGCCCGCTTCTTCGGCTCCGCACCGCTCGCTGGTGCTGGCGCTCTTCTTCGACCGTCACCGGCAGTACGAGGAAGCTGAGAAGCACCTGCTGGAGCAGGTCAAGGACGGCAAGGCCGAATCCCTCGCGGAGCTGGCCTCGTTCTATCTGAAACAGCGGCGCTCTTCGGACGCGCAGGCCGTGGTGGACCGAGGGCTCGCGGCATTCCCCGACAACCCGCGCCTGCGTCAGATCGCAGGCTTCATCAAGCTCGGCACCGGCGGGCAGAACTCCGCGGCATTGGCGGACATCGTCGCCGCGATGGACCAGTCGAATACCAGCGAGCCGATGAAGATGCTCGCGCAAGCGATCCAGGAGTACGAGACGGACACCACGCGCGTGGACGCGTACTTGTCTCGCCTCGAGGCCATCACGGACAAGTACCCCGCCTTCTTTCCTGCGTGGAAGATGCTGGTGCAGGCGCGGGCGCAGCGCGGCCAGATGCGAGAAGCGGTGGACGCGGCACGCATGGCCGTGAAAGCTCTGCCCGTGGACCCGCGCCCCACGCGCCTCGCGACGGAGGCCATGTTCGCCTCGGGCATGCTCGAAGACGCCCTGGTGATGGCGAACGCGTGGCGCGAACGCGCAGTGGATGATCCTTTCGAGGCCGACATGGCCGTGGCGGGGATCCTCTCGGCGATGCTCCGCCATCAGGAAGCCGTGGAGCGGATGGAGCGGTGGACCAACCGCATCATCGCGGAGGAAAGCACCAACCCGTCCTATCTGGAGCAGCTCACGCTGGGGCTCGCATCGGTCGGGCGAGTTTCCGAAGCCAAGAACTTGCTCTGGCCTCGCCTGGAGAAGGACGAGGCGTGGGCCCCGACGTGTCTGCGCGTGGCCGAACGGCTCTCGCCCGGCGAGCAGGAGCTGTGGTTCTCCAAGCTCGAACCGGCGTTGAGCAAGAACCCCACGCACCGCGTGGCGCTGGGACGGGCGATGTACATCTCCGCCACCGCCAGCAACAACCCGGCGATGTTCGACCGCGCCATCGAAGTCCTCCGCCCCGCGCTGGAGGACCCCGGCGCCCGCGCCGCCGCGGCGCTCTACTCCGCGGGCTGCTACGACGCCCGCGGCAACCGGAACGAGGCGATCCGCCACTACCGCATGGCGATCGACAAGGTGCCCAACGACCCGGCATCGCTCAACAACCTCGCGTACTTGCTCTCCTCCGACCCGGCAACGGTGGGGGAGGCGGTGACGCTCGCCCAGCGGGCCGTCGAAATCGCGGAGAAGACGGTTCAGGCCCCCAACCTGCGGACCAGCTTCCTGGAGACGTTGGGGGTCTGCCACCTGCGGGCAGGCCAAGCCGCGGAGGCCGAGCAGGCCTTCCGGCGGGCGACAGACCTGAACCCCACGGCACTCGAGGCGTGGCTGGGGCTAGGCGAGGCCTTGGTCGCTCAGGAGCGCCTGGACGACGCACGCCCGATCCTGCAACGGATCGACGCGGCCGCCTCCAAGCCCACCGGGAACGAGTTCCCCCAGCGGCTGGAGCAACTCCGGGCTCGCCTGTCCCCGAACAAGTGATCTGCGTACAAAGACCAACCCCAAGTGGGGGGGCGGCCGTCCGAAAGCTCACCTCTTAGGCCTTGCTGCAGGCCGAACGGGGGCTTGCCACTCCCTCGCAGCACTGACATAAGCCGATCGAAAAACCAGACTTGTGCGCCATATTCGTTTCCGGACGCCCCGCCGCCCGAGAACCGTTCACTGATGGGCGATAACAGTCAAAAAACTGCGAATATGCGCCCAAATTTCCTTCTCCAGGTGGTGTGATTTCCCTATCATGGCATCCTGAATAGTGGGGGGCCTCAACCACACGGTTGCGGTATATTTGTGAAGAAGGGGTTGAGAGATGAAGTTCAAGGCACTGGTCTTCTGCACCGCCGCGGCATCGCTCGGCACGTCCGCGCTTGCCGGCTCGGTGTTCATCGAGGGCGTAGGCGGCGGCCTCACGCTCCACTCCGGTGATCTCAGCGGAACAGTGTTCGGTGCCGCTCAGCCCAACTGGTCCGCGTCTTCCGTCGCGAGCGTCCACGCGGCTCTGGCCTCCAGCGGCATCACCACCGATGGCAAGGTGACCACCCTCCTAGCAGACACCGACCAGGGCCTGGCCCTGCTCATCCTGATCGATAACGAGTCTGGCGGGCCCGAGGGGCCTACCAACGCTTCGCTCGCCATGACGAGCTTCGGGCATGGGGCGAACCTGGCCTACATCAACGACATCAACGACAGCGTGTTGATCACTCCGCACAGCGCCACGTCCCGCCTGGCGACGGGCAGCTTCACATGGGATTCCACGGTCAACGGCGACGGGTTCGGCTGGGCCAACCTCGTCATCGGCAACACGCTCACCTTCTCGTTCACGCGTCCCACCGACCAGGCCCTGGGCCTGGATGATCCGGGCACCTTCCAGTTCGTGAGCTGGAACGGATCGCAGTGGGAAGTGGTCAACAACCCCTTGGTGGACGGGACCTTCACGTCCGCCGGGCAGTTCGGATTTGCAGCTGTAGTCATCCCGCTCCCGGGGGCAGCCCTGATGGCGGGAGTTCCCCTTGCGACGCTGGCTTTCCGCCGCCGGCGCCGCATGTGATCGTTCGTTTGAGGAGAGAGACATGCAGCGTCTTGTGTGCTCCGTCGCCGCTCTCGCGGCGCTGGCCTCTGCGTCCAGCGCCGGCGTGATTAACGTGTCCCCGATCGGCGGCGGCCTCACGCTGAACTCCGGGCCGGCCCCGGCCTTCGGCCCCGGCCTGAACTTTGCCTCCGGCAGCCTTGCCGCCCTGAACGCCCAGCTCAACGCCGACGGCATCATCACCGACGGCCGGATCACCTTCGCCGCGGTGGACACAGACACCGGCCTGGCGATGGTCGCTCTGATCGATCAGGCGGGACTCGGCGGCGGGGCCGACAACGTTGGCGTCCATATGGACAGCGTCAGCGACGTCACCTCCATCGCGCTGGCGAGCGACCCCATCATGGTGTTCCCCAGCGGGCCGAACCGGATCGCCTTCGGCGAGTTCGCATGGGACAGCCTGGGGGACGGCGACGGCTTCGCCTGGTCCAATCTCAGCGAGGGCACCTCGATCACGTGGCGCTTCCAGAAGACCGGCCCCTTGGGCCTGACAGAACCTGCCACCTTCCAGTTCGTGGACTGGAATGGCTCGAACTGGGAGTTGATCTCCGTGGACCCCAGCGAGGTCACCTTCAGCGCTAGCGGTGAGTTCGGCTTCGCGGCCAACGTCCTCGTGGTCCCCGCTCCCGCGGGGGCGGCCCTGCTGGGCCTGGCGGGGCTCGCGGCCTTCCGTCGCCGCCGCTAACCGCCGGATAACGCCAAGTGTTCGCAGGGCCGGCTTTTCGCCGGCCCTGTTTTTTTGCCCCCAACCCTGCACGGGGACCGTTTGTATGTGAAACTGGAGGGGTTGTGCCGGGGCTCTGCGACGGGGAGCGGGCTGGCCCAGGCCCGGCGAGCCGATGAGAATGAAACAGGCCGGGCGAGGCCGGCGTGACGAGGGAGCACCAGAATGAAGGGAATCATCCTTGCCGGGGGCCTGGGGTCGCGTCTGCGTCCCCTGACGCTGGTCACCAACAAGCACCTGCTTCCGGTTTACGACAAGCCGATGATCTATTACCCGATCCAGTGCCTGCTGAACGCAGGCATTCGGGACGTGCTCATCGTGACCGGCGGGGAGCACGCTGGCGACTTCCTCAAGCTGCTCAAGAACGGGAAGCACCTGGGCCTGCGGCACCTCGAGTACGCCTACCAGGAGGGCGAGGGCGGGATCGCCGACGCCCTGAAGCTCGCCGAGGACTTCGCCGACGGCGAGAAGGTCTGCGTCGTGCTCGGCGACAACATCATCGAGGGCAACATCCGGCGCGCGGCTGGCGATTTCTTCACGCAGGCGACAGGGGCCAAGATCCTGCTGAAGGAAGTGCCCGATCCCGAGCGCTTCGGCGTCTGCCGCTTCGAGGGCGAGCCGGGGGTCAGCCGCATCGTCGAGATCGTGGAGAAGCCGCAGAAGGCCCCGAGCAACTACGCCGTGACGGGCATCTACTTCTACGACAACACGGTGTTCGACATCTGCCGCACGCTCAAGCCCAGCGGCCGGGGCGAGCTGGAGATCACGGACGTCAACAACGCCTACCTGCAGCGGGGCGACCTCACCTACGACATCCTGCAAGGCTGGTGGACCGACGCCGGGACGTTCGAGAGCCTGTTCCGCGCCAACGCCGCGGTGGCGAAGGACGGGGCCAACCACCTCGACCGCCACGGCACGGCCCCGAAGGAGGTCCCCATCGGGACGGCGAACTGATGCAACCCCAGGCGATCAAGATCTTCAACGACGGGATCGCGGGGGCGTTCGAACAGGCCCTCGCGTCGCGCGAGCCGCTCTTCGTGCCCGCGTCGCTGTACACCGACGACCGCGGCTGGTCCATCATGAACCAGCTTCAGGGCGTGATGAGCAAGGAAGGGCAGATCAACTTCTCCGTCACCTATCCCGGCGTCATCAAGGCCTGGCACCGGCACTCGCTGCAGACGGACTTCTGGCTCTGTCTGCACGGGCACCTGAAGGTGGGCGTGCATCGGGAGGAGGACGGCGCGACCTGGCTGGCGGTGATCGGCGAGAAGCGCCCGGGGGTGGTGGTCATCCCGCCGCCGCTGTGGCACGGCGCGGCGACGGTGGGGCATGAGCCCGCGGGGCTGCTGTACTACGTCACCCACGCCTACAACCCCAAGCAGCCCGACGAGCAGCGCCGCCCTTACGACAGCGTCGCGGGCTTCCCGTGGGGAGTCCGGCACGGATGAGGCGGACATGACACAGGCGCCACTGGTGCTCATCGGCGCCCGCGGCATGCTGGGCCGGGCGTTCTTTACGGAGCTGCTCGCCCGCGGCCGCGCCTTCACGCCGCTCAACCGCGAACAGCTCGACCTGCGTCAGCCGGAGATGATCCCGCTGACCATCCCGGCACGCACGCGGCTGGTGATCAACTGTGCCGCGTGGACGAACGTGGACGGGGCCGAATCGCAGGAGAAGGAAGCCACGCTGTGCAACGGGGAAGCGGTGGGGGCACTGGCGCATCACTGCCGCGAGATCGGGGCGAAGCTGGTGAACTTCGGGACCGACTACGTCTTCGACGGGAAGGCGTCGCGCCCGTATCGAACGGATGAGTCCCGCCGGCCGCTGAACGCCTACGGGCGGAGCAAAGCCGCGGGAGAGGCGGCGCTGGAGGCAAGCGGCGCGGATTACCTGCACATCCGCACGAGCTGGTTGTACGCGCCGTGGGGCACGAACTTCGTGCGGACGATCCACAAGGCAGGGCGGGAGCGTCCGGTGCTGCGCGTCGTCAACGACCAGCGCGGGCGGCCGACCTCGGCTGAGCATCTGGCGCGCACGACGCTGGCCCTGCTGGAACGAGATGCTTCCGGCATCTTCCACGTCACGGACGGCGGCGAGTGCACGTGGTTCGAGTTCGCGTGCGAGATCGTGAAGCTGGGCGGTGGAACGGCTACCGTGGAGCCCTGCACGAGCGATGAGTATCCTCGGCCTGCCAAGCGTCCGGCGTACAGCGTGCTGGACATCAGCGGGACGGAGGCGTTGCTGGGACCGATGCCGCACTGGAAGGACAACCTCGCAGACGTGATGGGGAGGATCGAGGTATGACGTACAAGCACATCCTGCTCACGGGCGGCTGCGGGTTCATCGGCTCCAACTTCGTGCGCTTCGCGCTCGCGGCAAGGCCCGACCTGCGAATCACCAATCTCGACGCCCTGACGTACTCCGGCAACCCCGAGAATCTGAAGGACCTGGAGGACGACGACCGCTATCGGTTCGTGAAGGGGGACATCAACGACGCGGAGCTGGTGGGGCGGTTGATGAGCGAGTGCGATGCCGTGGTTCACATGGCCGCGGAGAGCCATGTGGACCGCTCCATCATGGACGCGAGGCCCTTCATCCAGGCGAACGTGCAGGGGACGCAGACGCTGCTGGATGCGCTACGCCGCATTCACGCGGAGCGGAAGACCTCGCCGCGGTTTGTGTACGTCTCCACGGACGAGGTGTACGGCTCGTTGTCTCTGGATCAGCCGGAAGTGAAGTTCACAGAGGAGACGCCGCTTGCACCGAACAGCCCGTACGCGGCGAGCAAGGCGGCGGGCGACTGCCTGGTGCGTGCGTATCACCACACCTTCAAGCTGGACGTGCTGACGACGCGCTGCTCCAACAACTTCGGGCCGTATCAGTTCCCGGAGAAGGTGATCCCGCTCTTCGTGACGAACCTCATCGAGGGCAAGCAGGTGCCGCTGTACGGCGACGGCCGGAACGTGCGCGACTGGCTGCACGTTGAGGACCACTGCGAGGCGATCCTTACGGTGCTTGAGAAGGGTCGCAGCGGCGAGGTCTACAACGTCGGCGGCAACAACGAGCGCAGCAATCTGGAGCTGACGCACGCGATCCTGAAGGTCATGGGTCGCGGGCCCGAGATGATCAAGCAGGTGCCCGACCGCCCGGGCCACGACCTTCGCTACGCGATCGACGCGAGCAAGATTCAGCGCGAGCTGGGCTGGCAGCCGACACGCTCCGCATGGCCGGGCGCGCTGGAGCGCACGGTGGCGTGGTACGTCGAGAATGAGGCCTGGTGGCGGCGGGTCAAGAGCGGCGACTACCGCGCCTACTACGCGCGCCAGTACGCGGGCTCCTGACGCCGGACTTATCCACAGTCAAACGCGCCGGTGGGGGGAGTGCGGGGGGCGGCCGAACCGGATCGCGACCGCTGATGCCGCAACGCTTTGCGCGTCCGTCGGCGGGATGATGAAAAACCATTTACTTCCCGCCGTGCCGCGTCGGCCTCACCGCGATTTTTGCAAATCCGCACATCAATCGGCGGCCGTGTGTTACCATGACGACGGCCTCAGTCCTTCCCCGCCTCGCGTTCGATGTCGGGGGTGCTGGTCCCCGACGCTTCCACCCGCCCAGGTTCAAGCAGCCGGTCAACACAGTTCGGGCATTGGTGGAACGCAGTCATGAAGCTTTACGTCGGCAACCTTTCTTTCCAAACCTCCGAGCAGGAACTCCGCGATCTGTTCGCCCAGTACGGCGAGGTGACCTCCGCGTCGCTGGTGATGGACCGCGACACCGGCCGTCCCCGCGGCTTCGGCTTCGTCGAGTTCAGCGACCCCGAGGCGGCGAAGGCCGCCATCAGCGGGCTCAACGGCAAGAACGTCGGCGGGCGCGACCTGACCGTCAACGAGGCCAAGCCCCGTGAGCCCGGCGGCAACCGTGGGTTCGGCGGTGGTGGGGGCCGTGGCGGCTACGGCGGTCGCGGCGGCGGCAACCGCGGCGGCTGGTAAACACCCGCCTTGCATTACGACAGGTGATCACGTGGGCCGGATAACTCCGGCCCGCGTTGCTTTTGACGCCCGCCTTGCCGGTGAGACTCTTTGGGACGCGCGCCTCACGGGCCCATCATCCGCCGCGGGAAGCCTCTGACGTCCGCAACACTCTCCAAGGAGCAGGAACATGAAAACGGCGAGGTTGATGGTGTGCGTGGCGGGAGCGCTCGTGCTGGCGTCGGTGGCGGCGTGTGAATCGCGGACGAACGACAACACACGCAACTCGTCGCAGGGCGGCGCGACGGGCACGGGAACCAACGGCGCCAGTGGGGGAGCAGGGTCAACCGCTCCGCGCTGACGAATCCGAGAGCGCGACGGCCAGCGGCATGTGCGAGAGCCGCGGGGTGCTGTTTTTGACGTTCACGCGGGAGGCAGCAGCGAGCCGTCGCGGACCATCGCGAGCACGGCGTCGATGTCCCCCGCCAGCACGCGGTCCTGCGAGAGTGGGGGAACTCGCTCGCGGATGCGGGCGTGCGCGTGCTCCACGGCGTCGCCGCTGCGCAGCGGGCGATGGAACTCCAGGCCCTGTGCCGCGCAGAGCAGCTCGATGGCAATCACGGTCTGCGTCAGATCGAGCACGCGCCGTGCCTTCGCGGCGGCGCGGGGGCCGAAGCTGTTGTAATCCTCAATCCCTGCGCTGGTGACGACGTTGGCGGGGCTGGCGGGCGTGGTGAGCGAGATGATCTCGTTGCAGCACGCCGCGGCCGTGTACTGCGCGATCATCATGCCGCTGTTGAGGCCGGGCTGCGGCGTGAGGTAGGGCTTGAGGCGAGCCTCCGGGTCGGCGTTGCTGAGCATCCAGAAGGTGCGACGCTCGGAGATGCCCGCGACGTGCGACAGAGCGATGGCCGCGGCGTCGAGGGGAATGGCCAGCGGCATGCCGTGGAAGTTGCCGGCGGAGACCACGCCCGCGTCACTTCCGGAGAAAACAAGGGGATTGTCGGTGACGGCGGCGAGCTCGTTGACGACGGCCTGTTTTACATAACCCAGGCAGTCCCATGCCGCGCCGAGCACCTGGGGGGTGCACCGGAGCGAATAGGGGTCCTGCACGCGAGGATCGTTCTCGCGGTGGCTGGGGATGATCTGGCTGCTGCGGAGCCGCTCGCGCAGAGCCGCGGCGACATACGCCTGCCCCGGCTGATTGCGGGCGGCGTGCACGCGTGGATCAAGGAAAGCATCGGTGGCGCGACTCGCGTCGATGGACATCGCGGCGGCGGTGAGCGCTGCGCCGAAGGTGCGTTCGATGTCGTAACAGAGCAGTGTTCCCTGCGCCGCCATGAGGTGCGTGCCGTTGATGAGGGCAAGGCCTTCCTTGGCTTCGAGCGAGATCGGCGCGATGTTGGCGGCCGCTAGTGCCTCATGCGAGGGAAGCGTGCGCCCCTGGTAGGTCATATACCCCTCGCCGATCAGGGCGAGCGCGACATGCGCGAGCGGCGCCAGGTCGCCCGACGCGCCGACGGACCCTACGGAGGGGACGACGGGCGTGAGCCCCGCGTTCAGCAACCTCGCGATTTGCTCGGGAATCACAGGGCGAACGCCCGACATCCCGCGGCAGAGAGAGGCCGCCAGCAAAACCATCATCGCGCGGACGACGTCCGCGGGCAGGGGTTCTCCTACGCCACAAGCGTGGGATCGGACGAGGTTCTGCTGAAGTGCGCGAAGGTCTTGGGTAGGAATGCTCTGTCGTGAGAGGGAACCGAATCCTGTATTAATGCCGTAGTGAGGGGAGCCGTCGCGCAGCGCGGCCTCGACGACCGCGCGTGACGAGGCGAGGGCCGAGAGAGCTTGCGGGCCGATCTCAACGGGTCGTGCGTGACGCGCGGCGTCAACGACGTCGGTGATGGTCAGCGGCTTGGCGTCGAGAACCAGCGGGACAGGAGCGGTCATGCGGCAAGTGTTTCACAAAGCGGTGGGGTCAACAAGCAGGGGGGGAATGCCCCGGAACTTCCGGGCCCCGGCCGTGCTGGCCCTCATCGTTGGCGCGTCGCTGGGCTTCGGCGGCTGCACGACCTACAAAGCGGGGAAACGCGACGCGGAGCCCTCCGTGCAGATCGCGGAGCTGACACCCGCCGACTGGCCCGCGCGCGACCTCGGCAGGCTCGAACGACTGCGCGACGCGACCCCCAACGTCTACCGACGTCTGGACCTCAGCGGCACACGCCCGCTCTCTGAGCTCTCGCCGCGGCACGCTCGCCTCGTCACCGAGCCCATGTTCACCGTGGTTCATAACGAGATCCTCGGGCAGGGGCTTCTGCGGGTGGTGAGCTACGGGGACGGCGACGATCCGCAGAAGTACACCAGCGAGTACCACGAACGGCAGGGGTTCAGGCCCAACGCGTGGTTTCTGACGTCGCTGATGCTGAATGACCCGACCCGAACCTCCTACCTCGCCAAGACGCGCCAGAAGCGTGCCGCGGACGAGGCCTCCAACCCCGGCGCGGGAGTGCAGTACTCCAACGTGGACCTGGACACGGCGATCCGTGAGGGAATCCCGATCGGGTTTCCGCCCGTGCAGCAGACGCGTCCTCGGGGCCTCATCATCCACTTCGTCGCGATGATGGGCAACGAATACGAGACGAAGGTGATGCGTCAGATGCGCGAGGAGGGGTGGGCGGTCATCGACATCGACTCCAGCCCGAGCGTTGCCGGCGGTGGGCGGGTGTACGACATCCGCACCGACGAGGACCTGGAGATTGCCGCGTCGTCGATCGCCCACCGCATCGACGACGTGCTCGCCGAGCACGCCTACGCCGCCGAGGCCGCCCTGGAATACTGCCGCCGGAACAGGCCCGACCTTCCCACGGACCGGGTCGTGATGATGGGCTTCAGCGCCGGGTCGCTGGTGGTGCCCACTGCCGCGGCACGCCTTGGCGACAACGTGGAGTCGGCGGTCCTGATCGCCGGCGGGGCGAATCTGCTTGAGATCGCGATGGACAGCGCCCTTTCCAACGGCGGCCTGCGGATCAACTGGGGCCCTGGCCGGGGCGGGAATCAGGACAAGAGAAAGCTGCTCCAGGCGTACCTGAAGCACTCGCGTCTGGACCCGTACCACACGGCGACGTTGCTGGCGAACAAGCCGGTTTTGCAGTACTGGGGCAAGTACGACCGATGGGTTCCTGCGAATGCGGGCCGCGTGCTGAGCCAGCGTCTGAACTCGCCCGACAAGGTCACGGTCTCGGGCGGGCACTGCGTGCTCTTCCTGCTGCTGCCCGGCCAGTCGGATCGCATCAGCCAATGGGTGAACCAGTCGGTATCAAGCGAGGCGACAAGAACGGCGGGCGGCATGCACCCAACCGGCCCCAATGCACGCGTCACGCCTCGTCCGGCAGGCTCCTGAGCCCCCAATTCAAGGTCCTATAAGATAGGTTATGTTAAACAGGTCTGCCGGGCGGCCCTGGAAGACTGTTGCCGTGCGGTCGCCAGATCGGCATTCTGTGTTGCATGCACTGCTCCGCTCGCTTGCTGTGGGTGCTGGTTGTGATGTCCGTTGCCGCGTCTGTGTGCCTGGGCCAGCGCGGCTCGATGTCGATGTCGATGTCGCTGCTGCACGAGGCGAGCTTCCACCCCGATATCTCGCAGCGCGACCTGAGGGTGATCATCCGGGTGCTTGGGCTCAAGGGCGATTCGCTGCAAGCCCTGCAGGACCTGTACGACGGGTACGTTGGCACGCTCGCGTCGGAAGGCGCGGAGGTCCGCGAGTTCGTCGCCGGCGAAGTCGAACGGGCGGAGACGCTCAACGACGTCAATCTGCTGAGTGATGCCCACACAAGGATTCACGCGTGGACCAAGAGGTCGGAGCAGATCAAGAAGAACTTCCTTGAAGACCTCAAGAGTTTGCTCACGAGGGACGAGGAAGCCCGCTGGCCGATCGTCGAGCGTGAGCTGCGCCGGATTCGGTATATCCACGACGGCGTCCTGAGCGGCGAGAACGTGGACCTGGTGAATATCACGGGCGACTTGCTGGGTGACACCGAAGTCAGCCCAGAGCTGGCGGCACTGCTGAACCGCTACAGCGAGGAACTGGACCGCGCTCTGGTGGCCCGACGCGCCGCGTGGGATGAAAACTACGGGGAGTACACGAAAGCCCTGACGGAAGACCCCACCAAGGCGCGTCGCTGCTGGGAAGCAATGAACGAGGCACGGCTGGCGGTGCGTGCGGTGAACGACCGATACGCGCGCCTTCTGGCCGCGGAAGTGCCCCCGGAGCTGCGAGAGCGATTCGAACGCATGTGCTTCGAGCGCACGTACAGGGCCCTGTGCCGCCCCTCCAGCGTCGAGGAGTACATCAACGCGGCGCGGCAGCTGAACTCGCTCTCCGCGGAGCAGGTGACCCGGCTCGAGGAGATCGCCGCTGCGTACGAGGCGAGGCTGTGGGTTTATCGCCAGTCCGCAGCCAAGGCGTGGCGTCAGTTCGAGGAAGACTGCCGCAAGGAATCCCTCGAGCAAGCCCTCCGCGGCGAGCAGGCACAAGACGACACTTCCCCTCGCGGCCAGCAGTACAACGGCGCGTGGCTGCCCGAATCCCACCCGATCAATGTGTCTCGCCGGGAGAGGTACGAGCTGGACGTGCAGTTCCGTAAGCACGTCGAGGCGGTGCTTACCGCCGCCCAGCGTGCGGAGGTGCGGGCGCATTCCAGGCAGTACGCACGGTTCGAGAACTGGGAACCCGCCGACTTCTAACCCCCCTGCTCTCCGGGCTGTCAGACGCGGGCGACGACGTACACGACGTAATCCTCGTCCAGCTCTCCGGGCTCTACCGGACGGGTGAAGATGTTGCCCAGGTGATCCATCGCGGCCCCCAGGCGGTCGTGAACCTCTGTTTCCCTGAAGCCCGCGTCATGCATGGCGTCGCGCAGCTCTGGAATCGACCACAGCCGCCAGTCATAGGTGAACGCATCGCGGTACGTGATGGCGCGGCCCTTCGTGGGCTGTACGCGGAAGTGGATGGAGTTCTGAACGCGACCTGTCAGGCCGTCGGCGACGCGCTGGTGCCATGTGTAGGTGAGCGTGCCGGCGTGGAAGGGCAGGCGCATGGTCTGGCGGCCTGTTCGCCAGGCCGAAGGCCCGCCGTAGAGATCGGCCACGAAGAACCCGCCACGTTTGAGCCTGGCGCGGCAGGACCGCAGGTAGCGCAGCAGGTCGCGCCGGGTGTGCCAATAGCACACCGGAAAGTTCGTCGCCGCGATGATGTCGGCCCGGACCTTGCACTTCATCACGTCCAGCTGCACGGTCGTCAGACGCGGCGTTGGCGGGATCGCGGCCAGCGCCTCGGGGTCTCGATCAATAGCAACGGCGCGGTGGCTGAGGTCCAGGGCAACCCAGGCTCGTGCGAGCGCCGCTGAGCCGGAGAAGTCCTCCGCGAGCACCTTGGGCTTGCCGCGGTGCAGGGCGTTGATGAACTTAGCGAGCGCCGGCCCGCCGGTGACGGCTCGCTCGTAAAGCTCGTAGCGTGTGGGCGCTGACGTGTCGGCGGACATACAGCTTCCTCAGGCCATGCGTGCCCAGCGGACGAGCGTCGCGAAGTTGGGCGGCTTGCCGTACATGAGCACCCCGATGCGGAAGATTTTCGCGGCCACCCGCAGCGCGATGTAGATGGACACCACACCGATCCCAACCGCCAGCAGGAGCTGCCACATCGGCGGCGGCTGGCTCGATGACATCCGCAGGACCATCACAAAGGGGCTGATGGGCGGGATGAAGCTGAGGATGGTCGCCATCCGACCCGACGGGTTGGAGATGATCGGCATCATCAGAATCATCGGGATCAGCACCACCAGCATGACGGGCATGAGCAGGGCCTGTGCCTCGTGGATGTCCGTCACCGCGGCGCCGACCGCCGCCATCATCGAGGCGATCGTGAAGAAGGCGATGAAGAAGAACGCAACCAGGAAGATGAAGTTCGTGCCGTCGATCAGGTCTCCCCGATTGAAGAACAACAGCGAGCCGATCCCGAAGCCGGAGTAGACGCCCATGATGAGCAGGCCCGCGGCCATCTGGCCCAGGATCTTGCCGCCCATGAGCTGCATCGGCGAAACGGCGCTCAGCAGCACCTCCATGATCCGGTTGGACTTCTCCTCAATCGTGGAGGTCATCAGGAACTGGCCGCTGGTGAAGACGCTGACCCACAGCAGCATCATGAAGCCGACAGGAAGCAGGAACTGCTGCAGCTCGCCGCTGGACTTCTCCTGGCCGTCCTTCGTCACGCTCCGCGGCTCGGGCCGCTGGAGGCGCGTCATGGCGAGGATCTCTTCCGGGTTCTCTCCGTTGACGGCCAGCCGCGTGCGGATGATCGCCTTCGTGACCAGATCGGTAATCAACCGCTGCGCACGGGCGTCCAGACGCTGCTTGACGAAGACCTGGTAGCTGCCGAAGGGCTTGTCCGGCTCGCGGCTGACCGCATCGGGCTCAACCACGACCACGGCCAGGCGGCTGCCGTCGAATGTCGTGCCCTCCTTGAGCGCTTCCTTGGCCTTCTCAATGTCGGTGTCAGAAGACAGCAGCTCCGGAGTGATGCGGGGAACGGCAACGCTGAGCAGCGCCGCGGCACGGTCCATCTGACCCGCCTGCTCGCTGCCCATCTTCTCGGCGATGAACCGCTTGGCGGTATCGAACTCCTCCTGGGCACGCTCTTTCTGGTGCTCTGCGATGCTCTCCGGAGAGAGCAGATCGACGATCGCCTGGCCCGTGCGGCCCGGCTCGGGGCGGGAAAGGTCGATGATGGCGACGCTTCCCCGCACGTCCGGCGCCTTGTTGGAGACCAGCAGCCCCGCGATGGGAATTGTGAGCGTGAGCAGCACCGGCAGAATGAACACGCCGATGAAGAAGGCCTTGGTGAGGACCGTGGCGACGAACTCCCGCCGCGCTACTTCGAGCGTCTTGAACATTCAGTCTCCCCCCTGATCGCCCGAAGCCCCAGTTGCAACCAGCCCCCCGGGCAGGTCTTCACCCGGGGCCCCCACTCCTTCTGGATGCAGGCTCGCCAGCAGCGCGGCGTGCTCGGCGGGACTGTCGCTTGTCTGCACGATCGAGATGAACACATCCTCGAGCGAAGGCCGCACCACCTCGATGCGTCGCACGGGCACCGCCGCGGCGAGCACGGGAATCATCGACTCCGCCGCGACGCCGTCGCGCATGTGAACGTGGAGCAGCCTCCCCACTTCCTTGACCGATTCCACCTGCGGAATCTGCTGGATGACGGAAAAGTCTTGAAGAGGCGTCACCGGCTCCAACGCGATGGAGCGAGGATCGAAGCGAGAGTGAATCGCCGACGGGGTGTTGTCGAGCACTTTGACGCCCCGGTGGATCATCACGACGCGGTCGCACAACGCCTCGGCCTGGGACATCTGGTGCGTCGAGAAGATGATCGTCTTGCCCTTCTGCCGCTGCTCGTCGATCAGCGTCCGCAGCATCCGCGAGTTCACCGGGTCCAGCCCGCTGAAGGGCTCGTCCAGAATGATGAGGTCCGGGTCGTGAATGATCGCGGAGATGAACTGCACCTTCTGCTGCATGCCCTTGCTGAGCTCTTCGCAGCGCTTGCGGTACTCACGCTCCAGGCCCACCCGCTCCAGCCACGCCCGGACCTTCGACTCAAGCCCGGCCGAGGGCAGCCCCTTCAGCCGCCCCATGTACTTCAGGAACGGCCCCACCTTCATCTTCTTGTAGATCCCCCGCTCCTCGGGCAGATAGCCGATGCGGTCCTTGCTCTCCACGGCAGAGTTCCGCCCCAGCACCCGAATCTCCCCACGGTCGGGGAAGATGATGGACATGATCATCCGGATGGTGGTGGTCTTGCCCGCCCCGTTGGGACCGATGAAGCCGTGGAGGCTCCCCTGGGGGATCACCAGGTCCAGGTCATGGACGGCGACCTTGGGACCGAAGGTCTTCCGAACGCCTTTCAGTTCGATGGCATTGGGTGAGGACACGCAGAACTCCCGTCCCCGCGGCAGGCGGGGGCTGGATTATTGACGGGCCTGTTCACCCCTGAGCGGGGTTGGCACGAGTTTGGGGAGAGAGCCCCCCACTATCCCCCCACCACTTCCTTCCCTTCTCTCCCCACGCCAGGGTGCCAATCCCCATATTCTGCGTGCATGGACCTCTCTCTTGCTGGAAAACGGGCGCTGGTGGGCGGCAGCTCTCAGGGAATCGGACGTGCTGCGGCGATCGAGCTCGCGGCTCTGGGGGCCGAAGTCACGCTGCTGGCCAGGGATGAAGGCCGGCTGCGCGAAGCCCTCGCCCAACTTCCCCGCCCCAACAACCAAACTCACGCCCTGATGGTGGCGGACTTCACCGACCCGGCCTCCGTGGCCCGCGCCGTCGCCGCGGACAACCGGTTCGAGATCCTCATCAACAACACCGGCGGCCCCAAGGGAGGCCCTGCCCACGCCGCGGCACCGGAAGAGTTCGAAGCCGCGTTCCGCATGCACGTACTCTGCGGCCAGGTGCTGCTGCAAGCCCTGCTTCCCACGATGAAGGCGGCGCAGTACGGCCGCATCGTCAACATCATCTCGACCAGCGTAAAGGCCCCCATCCCGGACCTGGGCGTCTCCAACACCATCCGCGCGGCGGTGGCGAACTGGGCCAAGACACTCGCAGGCGAGCTGGGCCAGTTCGGGATCACGGTCAATAACGTCCTGCCCGGCTTCACAGACACCCAACGCCTCAGCCAGCTCTTCACTGCCAAGGCCGAAAAACTGGGCAAGACCCTGGAGCAGGTGCGTCAGGAAGCGGTCGCCACGATCCCCGCGCGTCGCCTGGGCAAGCCGGAAGAGGTCGCCGCGGCGGTCGCGTTCCTGTGCACCCCCGCTGCTGCGTACATCAACGGCATCAATCTGCCCGTGGACGGCGGACGCACGCCGAGCCTGTAACTTTCTTTGCTTGAGCAGCCCGTGTCCGACACTCTCACCAACTTCATCAACGGCAAGCACGTCCCGCCGCGGAACGGCCAGTACCTCGACAACATCGAGCCCGCCACGGGAACGATGTACGGGCGCGTCCCAGACTCCGACGGCACAGACGTGAGCGATGCGGTCGCCGCGGCGAAGGCGGCGTTCCCCGGCTGGGCGGCGACGCCCGCGGAGCAGCGCTCTCGCATCCTGCTGCGCATCGCAGACCTGATCGAATCCAACCTCGACCGGCTCGCGCGGGCCGAGTCCATCGACACCGGCAAGCCGATCACCCTGGCCCGCACGGTGGACATTCCCCGTGCCGCGGCAAACTTCCGTTTCTTCGCAACAGCCATCCTGCACTCGGACTCGAGCTTCCACGACACCGACGGGCACGCGATCAACTACACGCTGCGCCGGCCGCGGGGCGTTGCGGGGCTGATTTCGCCTTGGAATCTCCCGCTGTACCTGTTCACTTGGAAAGTCGCCCCGGCGATCGCCACCGGCAACACCGCCGTGGGCAAGCCCAGCGAGGTCACGCCCGTCACCGCCTGCCTGCTCGGAGAGATCTGCAACGAGGCGGGGCTGCCCCCGGGCGTGCTGAACATCGTCCACGGCACGGGACGCGGAGCGGGCGGAGCGCTCGTCACGCACCCCGACGTGCCGACGATCTCCTTCACCGGCTCCACCGCCGTGGGTCAGTGGATCGCTCAGCACGCCGGCCCGATGTTCAAGCGGATCTCGCTCGAACTGGGCGGCAAGAACCCCAACCTGATCTTCGCGGACGCGGACCTGGACCTCGCGGCCAGGACCGCCGCGCGTGCAGCGTTCACGAATCAGGGTCAGATCTGCCTGTGCGGCTCGCGGGTGTTCGTGGAGCGCAGCGTGTACGACAAGGTCGTGGAGCGGCTGGTCGCAGAAGCCAAGTCGCTCCGCGTCGGCGACCCCCTCGAGCCCGATACGCAGTTCGGGGCCTTGACCTCCGCCGCGCACCGTGACAAAGTCGCCAGCTACACCGAACTCGCCAAGAGCGAGGGCGGGACGATCCTCTGCGGAGGCAACGCCATCCCCGGCCCCACCGACCGCACCCGCGGCGGGTACTTCTTCGAGCCCACGGTCATCGCCGGGCTGGACTTCAAGTGCCGCACGCAGCAGGAAGAGATCTTCGGCCCGGTCGTCACCGTGACGCCCTTCGACAGCGAGGCCGAAGCCCTCGCCATGGCCAACAGCACCCCCTACGGCCTGGCGGCGATGATCTGGACCCGCGACCTTTCGCGTGCCCATCGTGTCGCCGCGGGCTTGGACATCGGCATCGTCTGGGTCAACTGCTGGATGCTTCGCGACCTTCGCACCCCCTTCGGCGGCTTCAAACAAAGCGGCGCAGGACGCGAGGGCGGCTGGGACGCAGTGAAGTTCTTCACCGAGCCGAAGAATGTGTGTGTGAAGCTGTAAGCGACCGACATACTTACGTATGAAGTGGTCGCATCACGATCGAACCTGACAAGATGGGCGGCAGAGCCTGCATCCGCGGCCTGCGTCTTTTCGCCGCCGCAACGCAGCAGCGTTATTGTACAGCATGGCCTCCCCAACTCCCCCCTCCCAAGTCAACTCCACCCGCGCCGCAGAACCCGTCGGGGCCTACCCCCACGCCCGCCGCGTCGGAAACCTGCTTTTCCTCTCCGGCCTGGGCCCGCGCCGCCGCGGCAGCAAGGACATTCCCGGCGTCGTTCTCGGCCCCGACGGCAAGGTCGTCACCTACGACATCGAGGCCCAGGTCCGCGCGTGCTTCGACAACGTCCGCACCGTGCTGGAAGAAGCGGGCTCGTCGTGGGACAAGATCGTGGACATCCAGGTCTTCCTGACCGACATGGAGCGCGACTTCGCGACGTACAACCGCGTCTACGCCGAGTACTTCCCTCCCGGCCCCAACCAGCCCACACGCACGACCATCGAGGTCGGCGCCCTCCCCACCGCGGGCAATGCCCCGATCAACTTCGAAGTGAAAGTCATCGCGACGATCTGAAAAGAAGGCGGCAAGAGGCGGCTAAAGCCCCCACGACCGAGGTGCAAGCCTCGCGCGGCCGCGGGTTGTCAAAACCCCGGCTTGCAGCGCAGTCGAACACACCGGGAACCAGAAACTCAGTCGATCTCCGGCCGCACAAGCCGCTTCACGGCTCCGCCCTTGCACTCGATGAGCACCTCGTCGGCCTCATCGAGGAAGATGCCGTGGTCCACGATCCCCGCGACGTGGTCGAGCTCCAGGGCCAGCTCTTCCAGGTCTCGCTCGGGCAGGCGGATGTCCAGCACCACGCCTCCGCCTTCGCTGATGAACATGTTGCCGTCGAGGTTGCAGCGAACCACCCCCACCAGGCCCATGTCGCGCAGCCGCCGGCGGATCGACGCGATGCCGAAGGGGATGATGGTCACGGCGAGCAGCGCCTTGGTGCCCAGCCGCGGCACCAGCTTCTCCTCGCTGGCGAGGTACACGCAGCGGCGGCTGACCTCCGCCACCAGCCGCTGGCGCGTGATCGCGCCGTGCTGGCCCTTGAGCATCCGCAGTTGGTAATCGACCTCATTGGCCCCGTCGAAGAGGTAGTCCACCACCTCGATCTCGGCGAAGGGCACCGTCGGCAAACCCAGCTCCCGCGCCAAGTCCTCGGTCGCCTTGCTCGTGCTCACGCAGTCGATGTCGAGCTTTTCTTCCTTCACGCGGTGGGCCAGAGCCCGGATGGCCCGGTTGGCCGTCAGCCCCGTGCCCATCCCCACCACCATGCCGCTCTCGATCTCCGCCACGGCGGCCTTGGCGAGACAATCCACCCCCGGCTGGCCCGGCATGACCAGCTCCATCTCCGGGCACGGAGGCACGTGCGGACGGGGCGGCAGCGGTGAATGCGTGGGCTCAGTCAAAGCGGATCCCCTGTGCAAGCTTGAGCTGCGTACCGAAGTTGATCGTGCACGTCTGGCGGCGCATATACGCCTTCCAGGCGTCCGACCCAGATTCCCTTCCACCACCCGTCTCCTTCTCGCCGCCGAAGGCCCCACCGATTTCGGCGCCGCTCGTGCCGATGTTTACGTTCGCGATGCCGCAGTCGCTGCCCCACGGCGAGAGGAACTGCTCCGCCGCGCGCAGGCTGTCGGTGAAGATCGCCGAGGACAGCCCCTGCGCCACCGAGTTGTTCTGGGCGATGGCTTCGCTGATCTCCCGGAACGTGGACACGTAGAGGATAGGGGCGAAGGTCTCCTCGCAGGAGATGGGCAGCACCTTTCCGTCGGGCATCCGGATGATCGTCGGCTCGACGAAGTTCCCGTTCAGCCCCTCCACCTGGGCCTTCCCGCCGCCGACCACCACCGTCCCACCCTGGGCCTTCGCGGCTTCCACCGCCGCGAGGAAGTTCTCCACCGCGCGCTGGTTGATAAGCGGGCCGACCAGCGTCCCTTCCTTCAGCGGGTCGCCGATCTTCGCGGTCTTGTAGGCCGCGGCAAGGCGCGACACCACCTCGTCCACGATCGACTCGTGAACGATCAGGCGGCGCGTCGTCGTGCAGCGCTGCCCCGCCGTGCCGATCGCGGCAAAGACCACCGCCGGGATCGTCAGCTTCAGGTCCGCCGACTTGTCCACGATCACGGCGTTGTTGCCGCCCAGCTCCAGCAGGCAGCGGCCCAGCCGCGCCGCCACCACTTGCCCCACGGCCTTGCCCATCCGCGTGGAGCCCGTCGCCGAGATGAGCGGGAACCGGCTGTCCGCGACCATCCGCTTGCCGACCGCCTCATCCGTCCCGATCACGAGCTTGAACACGCCCGGGTGACCCATCTCCGTCGCAACGCGATCCGCGATGGCATTGCTCGCCATGGCCGTCAGCGGCGCGAGCAGGCTCGGCTTCCACACCACCGTGTCGCCGCACACCGCCGCGAGCATCGCGTTCCACGCCCACACCGCGTTGGGGAAGTTGAACGCGGAGATGACGCCTACCGGCCCCAGCGGCAGCCACTGCTCGAACATCCGGTGCTGCGGACGCTCGCTGGGCATCGTGAGCCCGTAGAGCTGCCGCGAGAGCCCCACCGCGAAGTCCGCGATGTCGATCGTCTCCTGGACCTCACCCAGACCTTCCTGCCGGATCTTCCCGACCTCCAGGCTCACCAGCTCGCCCAGCGCGGTCTTGTGCTTGCGGAACTCCTCGCCGATGGCCCGCACCACCAGCCCACGCTCCGGGGCCGGCACCTCGCGCCACTTGAGGAACGCCGCCACGGACTCGGCCACGGCCTTTTCGTAGCTCTCGGGCGTATCGAGCCGGACGCTTGCGATGGGCTCATTCGTCGCGGGGTTCACGACGGTCGCGATTCCCTGGTCCGGGTTCGCTTCCTGCGGCGGAAGAAACCGCGGGTCCTTGTCGAGCCCAAGCTGCGTGATCACATGGTGCAGATTCGCGGCACGCGCGGAAGAGGTCGTGGTGGTTGTCATCTCGCGTGAGTCTAGGACCGCAACCCCGGCGACTTCCCCGCCCCGCCCCCGCCCGTGGGGCACGCCCTCTCCCGACGCCGAGGAGCCCGTCTCCGACGCTCAGCCTCCCAGAAGAGGCCCACAAGACTGCGGGGCGTAGTGTGGTTGAGACGGCTTCGGCGTGTGGCTGGTGCGGGTGTGCGCGGTTATGCGGGCGATGCCGAGTGTGCGGGTTTGAAAATCGCTCACATGGCGGGGCAAAGACGGGGATTGGCTGTATGGTCAATCTGCCGAGCCTTTGAGGAGAGAGGCAGCATGCACGTCGCACTGACCGCTGATAAGCGGTTTGATCTTGGGCTTGTCGTGACTGTGCATACGCTGCTGGAGCGAACGCAGGGGCCGCTCACGCTCACGGTGGTGACCGGGGAGGATGGGCTGAAGGAGGAAGCCCAGGCGTTCGTAGAACGGCGCTGCCGGGAGGCGGGGGCCAACCTGACAATCCTCCCGGTGCCTCGTGGGTTCGGGGCGTCGTTTCAGCCGCCGTGGGAGCATCACTCGCCAGCGATCGTGTATCGGCTGATGCTGCCTGAGCTGCTGCCCGACTGCGACCGGGTGTTGTACCTCGACTGCGACATGGTGATCGCGGATGACCTGCGTCCGCTGTGGGAGTGGGACCTGCGGGGGCACAGCGTGGGGGCGGTGAGGGACTACTGGTTCCCGACGATGGAGGAAGCGGAAGTGGGCGTGGCGGCCCGGCGTGAGCTTGGGTTCCGCGGGTCTACGCCGTACTTCAACGGCGGCGTGCTGCTGATGGACCTGGCGACGTGGCGGCGGGAGCGGATCGGGCAGCGGACGTGCGACCTGCTGTGGGCGAACGTGGGCATGCTGGACATGCCGGACCAGGACGCGCTGAACCTGGTGGTGTATGGCGAGTTTGCGGAGTTGGATCCGCGGTGGAATGTGCAGATCGCAGCGATGCGGACGTTGCATTCGCTGCCGCATCCCTTCCAGCGGAAACTTGAGGCGATGCCGGAGCTGAGGCGGCGGCCGGGAATCGTGCATTACACCGGACCCCATAAGCCGTGGAACCCGCCCGGGGGGCTTCGGAACCTGGAGCGGCTGCGGTACTCACGGGCGCTGATGTCCTGCGGGTATCTGACGGCGGGGGAGCACGCGGAGCGGATTCTGCGCACGTGCGTGACATACGCACGACTGGCGGCGGGGAAAGTCGTTCCGGCGCTGCGGCCTGTGGAGCCGTCCAGAAGACGCGAAGCGAAGGTGGGAGCTGTGGAGGCGGCGGCGCAATAGCGGACGCGAGCGGGAAAGACGCCGCTGGCGATTACGCCATCTCCGGCAGCGCCCGCAAGAAGCCGACCAGTCTTTCCAGAGATGGGGATTCCGCGTCACGCACATACGCCCCGCTCACCGCGCATCCCACGGCAAGGCACTGCTCCAGCGGCAGCCCGTGCACCTGCCCCAGCGCGAACCCCGCGTTGAAGTGGTCCCCCGCGCCCGTAGACAGCCGCGGCGTGGGCGTGAAGGGGCCGTCAAACCACGCCGAATCCTCTCCCCTCACCGCGGCGGCCCCTTCACGCGGATGAACGACGATGGTGTCGATGCCGGAGAAGGGAGAACGTGCCTTCAGCCCGCAGCACAACTTCTTGACGTACTCGCCCAACGAGCGGGCGGATTGCTGGGGGGGATAAACACTCGGTCCTCCAAACACCCTCGCCATCCGCTCCGCTTCCGCCAGATTCAGCCCCAGCGTGACGGGTACGTGCTGATTCAGCTCCGCCAGCAGCTCCATCGCTCGCCGAACGTCCTCGTCCGTCCGCTTCGCGGGGTCTGACAGGTCGATGAACACGCGCCTGCTCTTCGTGTTGCGCATCCGCTGCAGCACATCCCGCATCAGCCCGCGCCAGATTCCCTCAACGCCCCCGAGCAGCGACCAGTTCACGATTCCCAGCAGCGCGGCCTCATCCACCAGCCTCGTCAACTGATCCAGCCCCACCACTTCGACGATCCGCTCCCACGTCACCGCCTGCGCCGCCGCGGGCCGGTTGAACATGATCTTGCCGTCGTCAAACTCCAGCGCATCGGTGTGCGCGGGTGGGCAGATCGGGTACACAGCGCGGCAGCGCTGCGCGAAGGGCTCAAAGACCGGGTGCAGTTCCGTCGGCCGCTCCTTCTGCCCCACACCGCCGACATACGTCACCGGCACGCCCACACGCCCCAGGGCTCCGGCCATCAACGGCCCGTTGCCGCCGAACCGCTCCTCCGCCACCACAAGCTCGATGTTCGTGCTCTTCCCCGCCGCCGCGGCAGCGCGGGAGGCGAACTGCGTGATCGTCCGCATCCGCGTATAGCCCCGCGGCGTCATGTCATGCCGCGTGTCCACTGCTTCGGTGATCGCGTCGATGAAGCCGTCAAAGCCGATCAGCGCGGGGCGAAACTCACCCGCGCGAGCCAACCGCTCCAGAGCCTCCGCGGCTTGCGCCGCAACCTGCTGCCTCTCGCCCATGCCGCGAGCGTAGCAACAATCCCCCGATGCCCGACCTCTCAACCATCGTCATCGCCACCGGCAACCCCCACAAGGTGACAGAACTCCGCGAGATCCTCGCCCGCGAAGGGCTGACCGGCGTCGAGTTCGTCGGCCTTGCCGACGTCGGCCCCACCACCGAGCCACACGAATCCGGCAAGACCTTCGCCGAGAACGCCACCATCAAGGCCCTCGGCTATGCGAAGCAGACGGGCCTTCCCTGCCTCGCCGACGACTCCGGCCTTGAGGTGGACGCCCTGCAGGGCCGCCCCGGCGTCATCAGCAGCCACTACTACAACGACGGGCGCGACGACGGCAAGCCTCGCGAGGAGCGCGACGCCCTCAACAACCAGCGCGTCCTCCGGGAGCTTGAAGGCATCCCCCCCGAACAGCGCTCCGCCCGCTTCGTCTGCGTCATGGCCCTGGCCCTGCCCAACTCCCCCATTCCTGCCGCCCTCACCCGCGGCACGTTCGAGGGCCGCATCGGCACGCCCCCCCACGTCCCCCGAGGCTCCCACGGCTTCGGCTACGACCCCCTCTTCCTTGTCGCCCCCGACTTCGCCCGCACCTCCTCCGAACTCGACCCCGCCGAGAAGAACCGCCTCTCCCACCGCGCCCACGCCGCCCGCGCCATGGCCCGCGAAATTGCCCAGCTTCTCAGGCGAGCCAGCTCCTGACCGGCCACTCCGGACCCGGCCCACTCAGCACTTCCCACTCAGCACTCAGTACTCCTCTGCGCGTTACCCTGTCCCTCCCATGGCGTCGGATCCCCGCGAAACACCCGCAATGCAGCAGTACTACCGCTTCAAGAAGCGGCACCCGGACTGCGTGCTTCTGTTCCGCATCGGCGACTTCTACGAACTCTTCGACGACGACGCTATCACCGTCAGCAAGGCCATCGGCCTCACGCTCACCCGCCGCACCGAGGGCGTGCCCATGTGCGGCCTGCCCTACCACCAGCTCGAAACCTACCTCAAGCGGCTCATCGCCCAGGGCTTCCGCGTCGCGGTGTGCGAGCAGCTCGTGGAGGCCAGCCAGGCCCCCAAGGGCCTGGTGCCCCGCGCCGTCACCCGCGTGCTCACCCCCGGCACGCTCGTGGACGAATCGCTGCTGGAATCCGAGGCCCCCACCACACTCGCGGCGATCGTCTTCACCGGCGAGGGCGACGAGTCCCCCGCTTCGCTCGCCGTGGTCGAAGTCGCCACAGGGCTCTTCACGCTGATCGACTGCAAGCCCGGCACCATCACCGACGAGCTGGCCCGGCGGGGCGTGCGAGAGCTGCTCTACGCCGCGGCGGACCTCAAGCCCGCCCCGCGCGTCAAGAAAGTCCTCGACACCCTGGGCCTCGCGGGCACGCCGCGCCCGAGCTGGCAGTTCCGCCACAGCGAAGCCCTCGAAGCCCTCACCAACCACTTCCAGGTCGGCACGCTCTCCGGCTTCGGCATCCGCGAGCACGACCCCGCCATTCCCGCGGCAGGCGCGATCATCCGCTACCTGCAGGAGACTCAGACCCTCAGCGAAGAGGACGCCAAGACCGCCGCGAGCGCAGGACTGGCCGCCAGCCGCGCCAGCCTGAAGCACCTCCGCCCTCCCCGGCGCGAGGATCCGACGGACTTCGTCACAATCGACGCGGTCTCCCTGCGCTCCCTCGAGGTCGAGCGCACCATCCGCGGCCAGTCCTCCGCTTCCGCGGGCGGGCTTGAAGGCTCTCTGCTCGGCGTCTTTCTCGCGGCGGTCACCGGCCCTCGTTCCGTCGTGCGCACGCCGATGGGCAAGCGCCTCCTGCGCGACTGGCTCTGCCGCCCGTTGCGCAACGTCAAGGCGATCGAAGCCCGCCAGAACGCCGTATCGACGCTGGTCGAAGACCGCACCCTTGCCGCGCAGCTCGGCGAAATCCTCGGCAATGTTCAGGACATCGCCCGCATCGCGGGCCGCGTCTCGCTCGGCCGCGCCAGCCCGCGCGACCTCGTCGGCCTGGCCCGCTCTCTCGACAAGGCCGACGCCCTGCTGGAAGCGATCGAAGGCGTCCCCGCGCTCGCGTCCATCGAGCAGCGCATCCGCCAGTCGCGCGACGCCATCACACCCGTCGCCTCGGCGATCCTCGCCGCGTGCGTCGAAGAGCCGCCCGCGCACCTGCGCGACGGCGGCCTCGTCCGTGACGGCTACGACGCGGCTCTGGACGAAGCCCGGCTGCTCCAGCGCGATGCCGGCGCGTGGCTGGCCGACTATCAGGGCTCGCTCATCAACCGCTACAAGCTCCCCGGCCTCAAGGTCGGTTACAACAAGGTCACCGGCTACTACATCGAGCTCCCCCAGGCCCAGGCACGCAACGCCCCGCCCGAGCTGACGCGCAAGCAGACGCTGAAGAACGCGGAGCGCTTCACCACCCCCGAGCTGCGCGAGTACGAAACCAAAGTCACCAGCGCCGAGGTCCGCGCCCTGGAGCGCGAACGGGAGATCTTCGCTTCGCTCTGCGAGCAGGCCACCGCCGCGCTCGCCCCCATCGCCCTCTTCTCCGACACCGTCGCGGAGCTGGACGTGCTGCTGGGCTTCGCCGACAAGGCCCAGCGCCGCGGCTGGACCCGCCCCACCATCGTCGAGCAGCCCGTCCTCCAGATTCACGCCGGACGCCACCCCGTCCTCGATGAATCCCTCGGCGGCGACTTCGTCCCCAACGACATCGAGCTCGGCGACCGCAGTGCCTTTGCCTACCCGACGGACTCCGGCTCTTCCGCCTCCGCCAACTCCCCCTCTCTGGCCCTCATCACCGGCCCCAACATGGCCGGCAAGAGCACCTACATCCGCCAGACCGCGCTGCTCTGCCTGCTCGCCCACACCGGCAGCTTCATCCCCGCCGACCGCGCCACCATCGGCCTCATCGACCGCATCTTCACCCGCATCGGTGCCGACGACGCCCTCCACGCGGGCCAATCGACGTTCATGGTCGAGATGATCGAGACGGCCAACATCCTCAACCACGCCACGCCGCGTAGCCTCGTGGTCCTCGACGAAATCGGCCGCGGCACGAGCACCCTCGACGGCCTCAGCCTCGCCTGGGCCATCGTCGAGCATCTCGCCTCACCGCCCTCAACCCCCGGCGATACCGGCCCCGCCACCGGCCCGCGCACGCTCTTCGCCACTCACTACCACGAGCTGACCGAGCTTGAGGACCGCATGCCGGGCAAGGTCACGAACCTGCACGTCGCCGTGCGCGAGTGGCCCGGAGGCGACGACCACGCCCAGATCGTCTTCCTTCACCGCATCCTCCCCGGCCGCACCGATCAGTCCTACGGCCTGCACGTGGCGCGCCTCGCGGGCATCCCCGCCAGCGTCGTCGCCCGCGGCCGGGAAGTACTCGCCTCGCTTGCCGTCCACACCGCGGGCCCCGTCAACGGCCCGACCTCATCCACGATCAAGCCGGACACCAAGAAAGTCCCCAAGGCGCGAGCTGCGGACGACGACGGCCAGCTCCCGCTCTTCACCCAGTACATCCAGCACCCCGCCATCGATGTCCTGAAAGAAGTGAAGCTCGACACCCTCACACCATTGCAGGCCTTCGACGTGCTCCGCAAGCTGACCGAACTGACCGCCGATTCCTGAACGGAGGCACCGTGCCCGCCACCCACAAGCGTGCATCAACAGCGCGAAATCCTCGCACGGCCGCCAAGCGCAAGAGCACGTCCGCCTCGGCCAGGCGCACCACGAAGCCTCGCAAGAAGGTAAAACTCCTCTCCGGCGGCAACCCGCAGATCGCCAAGGCTGAGGGCAACGCCCCTGTGCGGGCCTACATCACCGCGATGGGCGAAAGCGCCCCCTGGAAGCGGAAGGTGGGCCGCAAGCTGGATCAGCTCATCACCCGCGCCGTCCCCGACGTGCGCAAGGCTGTGAAGTGGAACTCGCCCTTCTACGGCGTCGAGGGCCAGGGCTGGTTCCTCTCCTTCCACACCTTCACGCGCTACGTCAAGGTCACCTTCTTCCGCGGCTCGTCCCTCGAGCCACTCCCGCCCGGCCCGAGCAAGGACAAGTACGCCCGCCACCTCGACATCCACGAGCACGACACAATCGACGAAGCCCAGTTCATCGACTGGGTTCGTCAGGCCGCCGCGCTCCCCGGATGGCTGACCTGAACCCTTATTCGAGCGGGTTCACGAACAAGCCCGTCGCGATCTTCGGGTAGAAGAACGTGCTCTTCTGCGGCATCAGCTCGCCCGCGCGGCTGACGTCCCGCACCGCCGCGAGCGGCGTGGGCCGGACGATGACCGCAAGCTGCGGCGTAAAGGACTTGCCGCCGCCCGCGCCCGTCTCGCTCCCCGAGCAGATCTCCCGCACTTCCTTGATCGTGTGGGGGAAGGCCCACTTCACCGGCTGACCGCCGTTGAGCACCGGCTCGGCGATCTGGTTCACCAGCAGGTACTGGATCACCGCGACGTCAAGCTGACGCCACGCCTTGGGCTTGCCGGGGAACTTCTCCGCCAGCGGATCGGAGGCGGCGAGCGTCGCGACGAAGGTCCGCCCGCTCGCCACGTCATACAGCCCCAGCACGTTCCGGCCCGCCGCCCCCTCCGCCGCGGCCTGCATCGCGCTCTCCAGGCGGGTGATGTCATCCCCGGCCGGGGTCACGGTCATGTGCGGCTTCGCGGCCTCGATGAACCGGTCGATCGAGTAGTCCTTCATCCCGCCCAGCACGCGGTGCGTGGGCCAGATGATGAGGCCAGGGTCGCTCATCCCTACCAGCACGATCATGCACCGGCGGGCGGGATGATCCGCGGGCAGCGGCTTGCCGCTCTCGGCCTCCAGGTGCCGGATGTAGTTGAGCGCCGTGTTGTACCGGTGGTGACCGTCGGCGATGAACACATCCTCGCCCGCCAGCGCCTTCTGGTACGCGCTGATGGTCTGCTCGTCGGTGATCGTCCACACCTCGTGCAGCACGCCGTCACCCATGTCGGCCGTGATGTCCGGCTGCGACTTGCTCATCACTTCCTGCAGGAGCTTCGTCGCCGTCCCCTGCTCGTCGGCGTGCAGGCCGAAGATGGGCGAAAGCTGCGCCGCAGTCGCCTTCATCAGGGCGAAGCGGTCCTCCTTGGGACCGCTGAAGGTCTCCTCGTGCGGCAGAATCCCGCCGCCCTCCCGCGGTCCGAAGGGCACCGCGTCGATGCAGCAGGCCATCCCGCTCCGACGGCTCACCTGCCCGTCCGCCGTCTTCGTGGTCTGGCGGTAGGCGAACATCGCCGGGCGATCCCCCCGCTTCAGGGTTCCCTCCGCCAGCCAGTCGCGGTACAGCTTGGCAGCCGCGGCGTACGCCTCCGGCGGCCCCAGCTCCTTGGCCGGGGTGTGCGGCAGGTCGATCGCCACGATGTTCTTGGGGTTGCGGTCCAGCATCCGCCGCTTGGCCGGGCCGTCCAGCACGTCGTAGGGCGGAGCAACGAAGGTGGAGAGGTCGGGACGCGGGGCGAACTGCACCGCACGGAAGGGGTAGACCGATGGCATAGCCGCGAAGCGTAAGGACGCCCCGCCCCAGGTTCCAATGCAAAGCCCCTCCGACCGGTGAACCCGGGGGCGGGCGTCGCGTCGAACCTACTGTTTGCGGACGGGGTGCATAAGGAGGTCGTGCGTGGCACAACGACGGATCGTCTTCGAATCGGCCCTGATCGTCATCCTGGGCGTCGCGGTGCTGGGCTCCACACTCGCCATTTCCCAGCGAAACAGCGATTACGCCTTCTTCGATGAGCTGATCGAGGTCAAGCAGCTGATCTCCAGCCGCTACATCGAGGCCCCCGACGAGCAGGCCCTCCGCGAGGGGGCCATCAAGGGCATGGTCGAGGCCCTCAACGACCCCTACACCGTCTACGTCCCCGCCTCCGAAAAGACCTCCTTCAACAAGGACCTCACCGGCGAATATGTGGGCATCGGCGCCACCGTCAACGGCCAGGACGGCTGGCTCACCATCGTCTCTCCCCTCGAAGACTCCCCCGCCTTCCGCGCCGGGCTCATGCCCCAGGACCGCATCGTCGCCATCGACGGCAAGTCCACCCAGAACGTCCCCCTCGACGAGTGCGTGAACATGCTCCTGGGCGTGGCGGGCACCACTGTCAAGCTCACCATCGAACGCCAGGGCGAGCGCTTCGACATCGACATCGAACGCAACAAGATCAAGACCCGCAGCGTCAAGGGCTTCCACCGCGACCCCGACGACCCCGAGAAGTGGCACTACCTCATCGATCCCGCCCGCGGCATCGCCTATGTCCGCCTCACCCAGTTCACCCCCGGCTGCGCCCAGGAGCTTCTCAACGCCCTCAAGAGCATCGGGGCCGACAAGGGGCAGGTGAAGGGCCTGGTCCTCGACCTCCGCGGCAACCCCGGCGGTCTGCTCAACGAGGCCGAAGCCATCGCCGACCTCTTCCTCGACGAGGGCATCATCGTCTCCACCCGCGGCAGGGCCTACCAGGAAAAAGTCACCCGCGCCAAGCCCGGTGACACCCTCCCCGACTTCCCGCTCGCTCTGCTCATCAACGGGCAGAGCGCCTCCGCCAGCGAGGTGCTCGCCGGGGCGCTCACCGAGCACCAGCGCGCCATCGCCGTAGGCACGCGCAGCTTCGGCAAGGGCAGCGTGCAGGTCGTCATCGAACTGCCCAGCGGCCGCGGCAGCGAACTCAAAATGACCGAGCAGGGCTACTACCTGCCCAGCGGCCGGAGCATCACCCGCAAGGACGACTCCGCCACCTGGGGCGTGGACCCCACCGAGGGCTTCTACGTCCCCATGACCGACCAGCAGGTCGCCGCGATGCTCGAAGTCCGCCGTCGTGAGGAAGTCCTCAGCGCCCGCAAGCCGGGCGAGCAGGCCCCGCAGACCTCCGTCCCCGCCGGCGACTGGTCCAACCCCGATTGGATTCTGAGCGAGCTGAAGGACGACCAGCTCTCCGCCGCGGTGCGTGCCGTCCAGGCGTACGTCGATCAGGGCCGCTGGGTGCCCACCGGAGAGAAGGGTGTGGAGACCGGTCAGATCTCAGTCTCTGAGCTGCGCCAGCTCCACATGCTCCGCGAACGCCTCGCCCGCGAGATCGTCCGCACCGAGAAGCGCATCCAGGCGATCGAGGACGCCGTTCCGGCGGCGAAAGATGCCCCGCGCCCTGACCTGTGGGCCGACACCATCGACCTCACCGGCGGCATCCTCGAGGTCCGCGACAAGGATGGCAAGCTCGTCGCCAAGCTTCAGATCACCGGCAACAACCTGGAGCGTTGGCTGCTCGACGCCGACGTGAAGAAGCTCGACTGATGCTGATCCTGGGGATCGAATCCTCCTGCGACGAAACCGCGGCGGCCGTCGTGGAAGACGGCATGCGCGTCTGCTCCAGCGTCGTCTCCTCCCAGTTCGAGTTGCACGAGCCCTACGCCGGCGTCGTCCCCGAGCTTGCCAGCCGCGCGCACGTCGAGCGCATCGTCCCCGTTGTCCGCGAGGCCCTGGCCCGCGCGGGCGTGGGACTGGGCTGGATCGACGCCGTCGCCGTGGGCAACCGCCCCGGCCTCATCGGTTCTCTGCTCGTGGGTGTTTCGGCCGCGAAGGCGCTGGCGTGGTCACTGGGCAAGCCGCTGATCGGCGTAGACCACGTTCAGGCGCACCTCTACTCCGGCCTGCTGCAGGAGCGAGATACCCCGCAGGATGACCGCCGGCCCGTTGAGTTCCCCGCGCTCGGCCTGGTGGTCAGCGGCGGGCATACGTCGCTCTATCGCGTGGACTCGTGGACCAGCCTCACCCGCCTCGGCGCAACCATCGACGACGCCGTAGGCGAAGCCTTCGACAAGGCCGCAACGATCCTCGGCCTGCCGCACCCCGGCGGTCCCAACCTCGACGCCCTTGCCTCCACGCCCGGCGCCGACGATCGTGCCTTCGACCTTCCCATCAGCCGCCTCGGCCCAGACTCCCTCGACTTCTCCTTTTCCGGCCTCAAGACCGCCGTCCTGTACGCCGTCCGCGGCGTGCCGGGCCGGCACGGCGAATCCCCCGTCACACCGCCGCTTGATCCTGCCCGTCGCTCCGACCTCGCGGCCAGCTTCCAACGCGCGGCAGTAGACGCGGTGCTATTGAAACTCCGCCGCGCCCTGGCCCGCGAGAAGCTGGGGCCGACGCGCACGCTGCTCACCGGAGGCGGCGTGACCGCGAACAGCCGCCTGCGCTCAGCACTCCAGCAGCTTGCCGTGGAAGAACAGCTCGATCTCCGCCTCCCCTCGCGGGCGTACACCGTTGACAACGCCGCGATGATCGCGGGCCTGGGCTACGAGCTGCTCCGCGCCGGTCACCGTCACGCCATGGACCTGCAGGCCACCCCCACCACCGCCTGCTGACGCATGCTCAACCCCTTCCGGTACAAGCACACTCCCGACAAGCCCGCGCCCGAGCCGATCTTCGTCGCGCCCCCGCACCCGGCAACGATCGACGAAGAAGCGCTCGCCTCGCAGTGCGAAGTCACGAAGGACAGGGGCAGCGGGCCGGGCGGTCAGCACCGCAACAAGGTCGAGTCCCGCATCTCCATCATCCACACGCCTACCGGCGTGGAGGCGATGGCGGGCGAGCGCCGCAGCGCCGTGGACAACCGGAGAGTGGCGATGTTCCGCCTGCGCCTCGCCCTCGCCGTTCGCGTGCGCACGTCGATGCCCGCCGGAGACGTTCGGTCCGAGCTCTGGAAGTCCCGCTGTGTGCAGGGCAAGATCGCGTGCAATCCACGCCACCGCGATTATCCCTCGCTCCTGGCCGAAGCCCTCGACATCGTGTGGGCCTGCGGGCTCGACGTGCCCGCCGCGGCTTTGCGCCTCTGCTGCTCCACCAGCCAGCTTCTCAAGCTCATCAAGGACCACCCGCCCGCGTTCTTGATGCTGAACCAGGCGAGGGAGGCGGCGGGACTGCACAAGCTGCACTAAAGAAAGAGCCGCGCCTTTCGACGCGGCTCTTCGAAACTCTTGGTTGCGGTGCGAGGCGATCAGGCGCGACGGCGACGGGTGGCGACCATCCCGCCGATGCCCAGCAGCGCCAGAGAGGCCGGGGCGGGCACGACCGTGATTTCGAAGATCATGTGGATCTCGTCAACGGGGGAGCCCACGATGCCGTTCCAGACCACCAGAGCGCCCATCTCGGGCAGCGTGTGGCCGTTGGGGAGGGCCGAGCTGGTGGCCAGCAACGTGCCATCCGCGTACACGGCGCTGACGATGGTCACATCGGAGATCTCCCCGGGGAGGTTGTCCCACAGAATGCCGTTCGTGAACGCACCTGCGCCGACATCAAAGCGCCCCTGGATGATGGGGTTCCCGCCGACGCTGATCCCGTTGAGCCACAGCGGGCTGCTGTCGGTGGTGTACGCGGCGACCACAGCCAAGTAGGTGGTCGGGTTCACCTGAATGAAAGCCTCTCCGATGGCCACTTCAGCGTTGCTGCCGACGAGTGTGCCGTGCAGCGTGCTGAGGCTGTCGAACTCGAACGTGGTTACCCGGCCTGCGCTGGTCAGGAAAGCGGCGGCCGTGGCGGTCTGGCCGATGATCGCCGCGTCGTAGGTGTCACCGGGTGTGATGCCGCGGGTGGAGTACCCACCGTTGCGCAGGCTCGCGATGCCCGCGAGCGGGCTGAGGTGCCCGTCGGCGAGGTTGGCGGTCGCCTCCACCCTCTCGAGCTGGGCGTGCGCGACGCCGGCAAGAACGACGCACGAGGCCAAGGAAACAAACAACTTCATGGGAGTGGCTCCGTTCGACAGTGACGCAGCCCTGAAACCCGCAGGGCCCAAGCACACGCTGCCCCTTCGACCTCCAAGGCCGAAAGCCAGGCGTGACGCGATGGGAAGGGGTTCCTGTCTCTCTCCCCTCCCCTCACCGGCCGCACTATCCCAAAACGCACCATATCTGTCAAGTTTTTTCTGACAGCTCGGTTGCACGAACTCAGTTTTGGATCACGTTTGGGCCCTATAAAAACATCAGTCCCCATACCGCTCCCGCAGCTTCGGGCTCAGCCGCAGAAGAAGCTGCACCCGCTCGAACTCCGCCAACCAGTCGGCCAGGGTCGCCGCGGCTTCGTCCTGTGGCTGTTCCACTCCCGGCAGCTGGCAATACGCCCCCTCCCCCACCGCCCGCGCCGCCTGAGCCCTCAACCGCGCCAGGGACTTGTCCCCCAGGATGGACACGAACTCGAAGTCCTCATTGAGAAAGATCGCCGTAGGCACGCGCAGCCCGCCGCAGATCATCACCTGCTCCGCGAGGTCCAAGCGCTGATCGCGGTCGAGCATCCTGAGGTCGATCACCGGCGCGCCCTGGGCGATGCGGGCCATCATCGGCACCTGCACCGCGCAGTCCCCGCACCACATGCCGCTGGTCACCAGCACATTCATGCGGCGCGTAAAGCCGCGCAGCAACGCTTCCTGCTCGGGAGTCAGGGCCACCGCGTTGTAATGCCGCTCCCATCGCGCCCGCTGATCGGGCGTCCCTTGTTCGACATACCGCTCGTATGAAAGACCGTGCTGAAACTTCGCTTTCAGGAACTCAGGGGTGAGCATGCGCAAGCCTATGACCCCCTCACTGTTCCTGCCGGTTAAGGCTGTTTTTACCCGCGTTACACCGGCCCGAACGGAGACTGTGACGCATCGGAAGGAGGTGCGTCATGAGACGGCTGTCGGATACCGGCAAGCAGATCGACGAGGACATACGCCGCCGCTACGGCCGGGCCCAGAGCGAGATGGACACGGTCCGCCGGCAGAACACCATCGAGGACGAGGAGGCCACCCGCGAGCAGCCCGCCCACCCGATAGCCGCGGTGGGCGCCACCTTCCTCATCATCGGCGCCCTGCTGACGGCGCTGGTGCTCACGGCCGTGTTCGCCGTTTCCGCCTTCGTGCTCGTCCCGACGTTCATCGCCGCGGTGGCGCTCGTAGGCGCGTGGGCCTTCTGGAGCTGGGGCCGCAGGCGGCGGGCGCGCAGGGAATCCAGCACGGTTCCGGGTGATGCCCTGCCCGACGAGTGATCACACCCCTTCGAAGTCGCTGACATTGGGGTCATAGCGTGGATCGAGCTGTTCGATGAGCCGCTCGATGTACCGCCAGGCGTTCAGCTCCTGTCTCGCGGCACGCAGGTTGTCGGGCGAAGGCTCCACCAGGAGCGCCTCCACCTTCGCGGCATACTCCGCCCGCTGCTGCCTCGCCCAAGACTGCCAGCGTTCCCGCTCCTCTTCGGACCCGCTCCCCACCGCCTGCTCCACCGCCTCCCGGACTTCCATAATCTCCATCAGGAAGCCATCGGGCAGTGACTTGTCTTCTTCTTTAGACGGCCCCCCGAGCACCCTCAGCAGGGCGTTGGCCCGCTGTTCCGGGTCCAGCAGCACCGCCCGGGCTCGGTTCAGCCGCGCCGACTGCACCGCCGCTTCTTCGTCATCCCCCACCATGTCCGGGTGTACCGCCGCGGCACGCGCAAGAAATGCCCGCTCGATCACCCCATTTTCCAGATCAAAGCGTGCGGGCAGGCCGAGAGCAGCAAAGGGATCTTCCACGAGACGACTCTAGCGAGCTCGAGGTCCGGGGGAACGCTACCCTACGCCCCACGCTTCACAAGCCCGCTCGGCGCGGTACGCTGTGACCACCCGGGCCGGAACCCTGGGCTCGCGGCGTGGCCGCAAGGAAGTGTCCGGTGAACGCGTGAGCAGCCACATCGGCATTGTCGGAGTCAGCCCCGAAGGGGCCGCCTTGTTCTACAGGCAGGTCACGCGCCACGCGTCGCGCGTGCTGCCCCCCAATGAACAGCCGCGGATTTCTGTCCACAACGAGCCCCTGGAGGCGTACATCTCCGCCATCCGCAAGGATGACTGGCACACCGTCGGCAAGCTGCTCCGCAGGTCCGCCGAACTGCTGGCCCGGTGCGGGGCGGACTTCTGCCTTACACCCGATAACGCGGTGCAGCACGGCGTTCAGCTCGCCGAGGTCGGCTCCCCAATCCCGTGGCTGACAATGACCGAACTCGTGGCCGAGGCCATCTCCCATGACAGCCGCAAGGTCGTCGGCATCGTCGGGACCAGGATGGTCATGTACTCCAGCACCTACCAGACCCACCTCGGCCTCCGAGGCATACAAGTGCTTGCCCCGGATGAAGATGCAGCCGACACCATCGACCAGATCATCTTCGGCGAGCTCGTCTACGGCTACACCCGCCCCGAATCGAAGGTGGCGGTCCTCAACATCATCGGGGATCTCGCCCGGAAGGGGTGCGAGGGGGTCATCCTGGCGAGCAGCGAGGCCTCCCTCCTCATCACGGCAGAGAACTCCCCCCTGCCCGTGTACGACTCCTCCGAGGTGCTCGCCGAGGCGAGCGTCCGACGCACGACGCAACGCTGAAAACAGGGAAATACCGCGGTTTTTTGCAATACCTCCCGTTCCGCGTCACAACGTCCAAGAACGGGAACCGTCCACTCCGTGGAGCCGAATCGCATTCGGTCCGCGGCCTGTTCGGGAGCGTAGCTGTGGCCGCCGGATGGTGGGGTGACGCCCGGCCATGCGTCCTCCCATCCACAGACTGGACACCACCCCGAAGTTCCAGTTATGCTGGCGAAGTTGGCGCGCAGGGGTACCAAACCGGGGGAGCGATGCCCTCCGGCAAGGTCCACGCCGCTGCCCACAGCGGAGCAGAGGCAGGCGTTCGGGGTCTGACGCCCCGGACCTACGCGACACGCCCCACGGCGCCCTGCTGTTGACTGCCGGCGGACTCGGCGGAGCAGCAAGGTCATCCTCATGGAGCCCGGTATGGATCGGAAGGACTTCCGTTCTCTCCTCTCGAAGCTTGCTGGTACCAAGAGCGTCTCCTCGCCCACGCGGCTCCTGAAGCGCGTCGGCAAGGCCGTGGGCGCCGGGCTCTCCGGACGCGACGGCACGTTCGAAGCCCTCGAGAGCCGCATGATGCTCGAGGGCTCATTCGCCACCGCTGTCCAGATCAACCTGGACAACGTCACCGGCCGCGGCGAGTCGATCACCGACATCGGCGCCGGGACGAACTTCATTAACTCCGCGAGCCCCTCCACCGACAACGACTTCTACTTCTTTGATGCGCTGGAGGACGGGTTCGTCACCGTCCTGGCCGATACTTCCAACGAAAGCCCGGCCAGCACGCTGAACACGCGCATCCAGATCTTCGACGCCAACCAGGTGCAGGTCGCCGCGGGCACGACCAACGGCGTGCTCACCTCCGGCGTCGCCTCCGACGGCTGGGCGGGCTTCGTCGCCACCGCGGGCCAGCGCTACTACGTGGTGGTCAGCAGCGACGGCACCGGCCCCACCTTCGGCTCCTACACCGTCCGCGTCGTGGCGCGCAACCTCGCCTTCGACATCGGCGGCGAGACGCCCGAGCTGGGCGTGGCGCGCGAGCAGGGCCAGGACCCGCTCCCGGACTACGCCTTCATCCCCCCGCTGCCCATCCTCGGTCAGCTCGGCGGCACCGGCCCGATCGCCTCGCGCCTCCGCCAGGACAACATCGTCTACAAGTTCGTGGTGCCTCAGGGCGACCAGTGGGACAACTTCGTCACCATCAACGCCCAGTCAACGCAGACCAATCTTTCCCGCCGCCTCGACACGCGCCTGGACATTTACAACGCCTCGGGCCAGCTCGTCGCGAGCGACTCGGACGCGGGCCGCATCAACGACGCGTTCACCACGCTCCGCGTCAAGCCCGGCGAGACGTACTACATCCGCGTCCGCAGCGATGAAATCCGCACTTCCAACATCGAGCTGGCGACCGGACCGTTCTATCTCGTCCTTGACGCCATCACCGACAAGATCGAGCTTGACCGCGTGACCCGTGTGGCGCGCGTTCAGGGGGGGATGGTTGGGTTCGACAACCCCTCTACCCAGCCCGACCCCAACATGCCGGCCCCGCGGTTCCAGACCAACTCCTTCGAGTTCACCTCGATGGGTGCGGGACTCGCCATCATCTCTCTCACGCCCACGGGTCTGAGCCCGCTCACCGACGGCGCCCTCCGCCTGTACGACGACAACGGCAACCTCGTCGCCTTCAACAACAACTTCTCCGGCGCCAACCCGCAGATCAGCGCCTTCCTGGAAGGCGGCAAGCGCTACTTCCTCGTCGTAGACGGCTTCGAGCTCAACAGCGGTACCCAGTACCTGATGAGCATCGAGTCCAACGTCACCTTCAACCCCAACACGCCGCTCGACGATCACCCCAATACTCCGGACCTCGACCCCGAGACCGCAGAGCCCAACGCCACCCGCCGCGCCTTCGAGCTGGCGACCGCGCTCATCTGGGGCCCCGCGCAGCCGATCGTGGACGCCGACGGCAACGTGGTGCAGGACCACGGCCTGATCACCATCGCCACCGGCCAGGGCCGCATCGAAGGCGCCGGCGACAGCGATCTGTTCCGCTTCGTGCCGCAGGTCAGCATGCTCGACGAGCACGAAGGCGACAACGACGATGCCGGCACGGCGCTCTACGTCGGCGGCGCGTTCGACATCGCCAACCCCAACGAGCCTTGGCCCACGGCCTCGCGCAACCTCGCGATCTGGGACGCCGCGGACTGGTTCTTCACCGGCGCCCAGAATGTCGATCCCAACACCGGCATCCAGCTCGGCTTCGTGGACAACGCCGACACGCCGGGCACCAACCGCGCCGAGATTTACGCCCTTTACGACTGGGATCTGGATCCCACCTCCGATCCGGATGACGGCTTCACCGATCACGTGCTGGTGGTCGGCGGCGACTTTGACCTCAACTTCATCGATCCGGCCACCGGCCAGGTGGTGACGATCAAGAACCTCGCCTTCTGGATCCAGGACCCCACCACCGGCCGCTTCGGCTGGCTGAGCCTGGGCGACGTGGACGGCCCGGTGCGCGCGATCACCACCTACGACCCCGAGCCGTTCGATGCCAACGGCAACGAGCCCGGCGGCGAAGTGGATGATCCCAACAACAGCGAAATCCCCCTGCTCATCATCGGGGGCGAGTTCACCAGCGTCGGCGGCGGCGTCGCCGCCAACAACATCGCGTTCTTCGACGTCGTCCAGCTCGCCTGGGGGGCCATGGGCACCGGCACCACCGGCCCGGTGTTCGCGCTGACCACCTACGACTTCGAAGATCCGGGCGATGAGCGGCAGTTCGAGGCGGGCCCGCCCTCTATCCGCAAGGTCAACGACACGCCTGATCGTCCCAGATCGCTGATCGTCGGCGGACAGTTCACCAGCGCCAACGGCGTTGCCGCGAACAACATTGTCGCTTGGAACGGCGTGAACTTCGAGAACCTGGGCACCGGGCGCGTCAACGCCTCCCCGGGCGATGGCAACGGCGGCACGCCGCCCGTGTTCAACCTCAACGGCCCCGTGTTCGCGCTCGAGGTCTTCACACCGGAAGACCCCGACGGGGACGGCCCCCTCGAGGTTCCGCAGAACGGCGTGCTGTACATCGGCGGTCAGTTCACCGCCGTCAACGGCACGCCCTTGACGGCCCCCAACCTTGTCGCCTTCGGCTACGTCGATCCCAACCAGGATTCTTCGGTCGACATCTACAACCCGCAGCTCATCTTCCGTGAAGTGGGCGCGGGCGTCGTGGGCGAGACCGTATTCGCCCTGGAAGTCTGGGATCCTGCGAATCTCAACGGCAACGAAATCCCGCCCTTCATCGCGGTCGGCGGCGATCTGCCCTCGCTCGGCAACATCGCCCTTACCGATGGCATCAACGCCGCCTTCGCCTTCAACGGCGGCACCAACGGCATCGTTCGCGCCCTGGCTGCGCTGACCGACGAGCAGGAGCCCGACATCTCCGAGACCATCTCGGACACTCCCCAGCAGGTGCTCTACGTCGGCGGCGACTTCACGCAGGTCTTCGACGGCGATGGCAACCCGTGGGACGCCCTGCACGTTGCTCAGTTCTCCGCCCACAACCTCGGTCTGGGCGACTTCTTCGAGTGGGCCCTGCCCAGCAACACCGCCGTGCCGACCGTCAGCACCGGCGTTGACTACACGGATCCCAACCTGGCTCCGGCGACCGTCTTCGCCCTCGTCGCCTTCGACGACGGCAACCCGCTGGAGTGGGACCGCCACGACCGCCGCTCTCAGCGCCTGCAGATCGTGGTGAGCCCCGACACGGCCTCGTTCCTCAACACCCGCGTGCGGGTCTTCGACTCCAACTTCAACGTCATCTACGACTTCGACCGCCCGGGCAGCGAATCCATCTCTCCGCCCTTCCCCGATCCCTCGGGCATGCTCACGGCCTCGCTGCAGACGCCCCCGAACGCTCCCGGCGGCGGTTTCAACCTTGACTTCGAGGGCATCAAGGTCTGGGCCGGCGCGACCTACTACATCGAAATCACCGGCGCCGGCACCGGCCGCTACAACCTGACGGTCGTCGCCGCCGCCGCCGCGACGGACCTCAACGGCGACGACATCCTCGACGATGTCAACGCACAGATTCTCGAGGAGCCGAACGCGGGCGAGTTCTCCAACGCCTTCAGCTTCAAGATTGACACCGCTCTGAACAACGGCGACGGCACCAACTACCGCCAGTCCGCCACCAACCCCGGCCAGACGCCCCTGAACGGCAACACCCGTCGCGTCCAGCACGTGACGCCCTCCATCGGCGACTCCTTCACCCAGGGCTACGACCTGGGCAACATCCACGACATCAACGACACCGACCTCTACTCCTTCCGCGCCGAGTTCACGGGCTGGGTCGAGATCCGCATCGACACCACCTTCCTCCAGACGGAGTACGGCGAGGCGCTCGTCGGCGATGTGAACAACTCCTTCCGTCCCGACACGTCGCTGATCAACAGCCACCTGGACGCCGCGCTGCGCGTCTTCCGCAACGACTTCGTGCAGATCGCCTACAACGACGACAACTACGCCGTCGGCGGCGAGTTCATGGTCCGCACCGAAAACGACGCGACCTATATCACTTCCGGCGGCACCCGTGTGGGCTCCATCGGCGGCGCCTTCTTCAACGATGACCCGAGCGAGAACGATCAGGCCGTGGAAGTGGCCGTGTTCCACCGGCGCGACCCGCGCGTGGTGATCCCGGTCATCGCCGGCAACTTCTACTTCATCCAGGTCGAGAGCGGGCAGAAGTGGGTGGACGGCCGTCCAGAAGACCCCGCCGACCGTGTCGAGACCGACCCGCGCGAGCGAGAGGCACGCGCCACCCACGGCGCCTACCGCCTCATCATCAACCAGATGCCCTTCCAGCAGGCCGAGATCATCAACGGCCAGCAGGTGCTCGACGATCACGCCAACAACAACAGCGAGTTCGCCACGCCCATCGCCATCGGCGACGACCCCAACGACCCGGACACCAACGGCCGCGGTTCGATCACCGGCGTCATCCGCAACACCCCCCTCAACCCGCAGGACACCGACCTGTTCACCTTCATCGCTCCCGGCAACGGAACGATGACCATCCGCGTGACCCCCACCGGCGCCGGCAACGGCCTCCAGCCGAGCTTCCAACTCTTCGCCTACGACAACAACGGCTTCCTCAACCCGGCGCCCGTCGCCACGTCGCAGCCGATCGCCGGCGGCGTCGAGGCCGTTCTGCAGGTCTTCACCGGACAGAAGTTCGTCCTGCAGGTCGTCGGCCAGGGCGGCAGTCAGGGTGCGTACACCATCGACATCTCCGGCATCCCGGTCGTCGATGACCACGCCGACAACATCGAGCTGCACGACGCAGAAGAGATCGTGCTCTACGACTTCCAGGGGCTCGGCTCAGCCTCGGGCAGCCTCGAGTCCGCCGGCGACACCGACGCCTTCAAGTTCCGCGTCAGCGGCTACCAGCCCATCACCATCACGGTTGATTCCGAAACCACCCTCACTCCCGAGGTCACCATCTACGAGGTGAGCGAGGACCGCAGCGGCAACCCGATCCTCCTGCGCGTCGGCTACGCCGTCGGCAACACCATCATCAACGACCGCAACGTCGCCGTCGTCACCTTCCCGGTCACGCCCAACCGTCACATCGTTGACCAGAACGGCGACATCATCCGCGAGTACCCCTACTACTACCTTGTGGTGAAGGGCGCCAACCCCACCACCGACTTCGGCGCGTACAACATCGGCTTCACTTTCCCGCCGACCGACGACCACGCCGACGGCGACACCGACCTCGACGGCGTCTTCGACACCGGCGAGTACCACCTGGCCACCCGCATTGTCATCGATTCGAGCACCGGCCAGGGCGGCGAAGTCGGCACCATCGAGGTGAACACCGACACCGACCTCTTCATGTTCACCGCCGCGGCCTCCGGCCCGGCCTCCATCGTCGTCTCTCGCCCCATCGGCTCTACGATCCGCACCCGCGTGAGCATCCTCGACGCCTCCGCGCAGGTCATCGCCAGCGGCACCGCCGCCGACGACCTGATCATCGGCACGGCGATCGCCACGCTCGACGTGGTCCGCGGCTCCACCTACTACGTCGTGGTCGAGGGCTTCGAAGATCCCCTCAACCCCAACGTCAACACCTCTCGTCTGGGCAACTACACCGTCAGCGTCATCTCGCCCCGCATTGACGACTACCCCAACAAGGGCGAGTTCGCTCTCGCGAACGCCGCCTCCAACATCCCGATCAACTTCTCCACCGGGGCGGGTGGCATCGGTGCCGATGTCGGCGGCGATCCGACCAACCCCGTCCTTGAGTACAGCGGTGATACCGACCTCTTCACCTTCACCACCATCCGCGCGGGCGGCGTGACGGTGACCATCACGCCGTACGACACCGCCACGGGCCGCATCGCGCCCAGCCTCACCATCTACGACAGCCTGGGCAACGTCATCGGCACGGTGGACGGCGGCCGTCTCGAGACGATCTCCTTCACCATCTCCAACGCCGCGGCGGGCGTCCGCTACTACGCCCTGGTCGAGGCCCGCACCGGCGTGCCGCTGACCACCACCACCGGCGAGTACCGCATCACCGTCGCGGGTCCCGCCTCGCCGGGCGGCAGCGGCGGTACGACGCCCGACGCCATCGACTTCTCCTCCCCCAGCATCATCACGCTGAACCCGCGCACGGGCGACGGCAGCAAGTCCGATGTCATCGAAATCGTCGGCGACCGCGACCTGTTCAGCTTCACCACCACCGCCGCGGGCAAGGTCTTTGTGCAGCTCCTCGGCGGCAACGGCTCGCTGCTGCGTGCGTCGATCCGCGTCCTCAACGCTCCGAATGAGCTGCCGGAGTCCGAGGTCGCCTTCGACTCCGACGGCGTCCCCGGCGCCATCGCCCAGCTCTCCTTCATGGGCTCGGCCCTCACCACCTACTACGTCGTGGTGGACGGCCTGGGCGACAGCATCGGCTCCTACACCATCAACGTGAACACCCAGCCGCTGGTGAACGAGCTGGTCTACCCCGAGGGCTACGCCAGCGCCAACACCCGCGAGTTCGTCTCGATCATCAACCCCAACGACACCGACGTCACCTACACCATCTACCTCCGCTACGAGACGGGCGATCTCGAGACTGTCGTGGCCACCTCCATCATCAAGGCCAACAGCCGCAACGGCCTGACCATCATCGACCCCACCTACATGACCCCGGGCCTGCGCCTGGACACGCCCTACGCCATCGTCATCCACTCCGACAAGCCGCTGGGCGCCACCCTCGCCCACTATGACTTTGGAAACGGCTTGGGCGACAGCTTCACCGAGACCACCTCGCCCACCTGGAACTTCGCCCGCGTGGAGAAGAACGCCGGCGTGCTCGACTTCGTGGTCTTCTACAACCCCAACAACTTTGACGTCGAGGCCACCCTCACGGCCCACGTCAACGGCGTCGCCATCTCCCACACGCTGATCTTCGGCGCCAACCGCCGCGGCGGCTTCGCGATCAACGACATCGCCGACTTCCCCACCGGGGTCTACGGCGCCACCCTGACCGTGAAGCCGGTCAACCCGGCCAACAACGCCGACTTCATCGGCGTCGTTGCCTCGATCAGCCACTACGACCTCACCTCGGGCGCCGCCTCCGGCATGCTCGGCGAGGCCGGCTCCGGCGCGACCTCCGGTGTCATCACCAGCATCGCCCAGGGCCCCTCGATCAGCAGCGAGGCCAACTTCTACAACCCGGGCAGCACGCCCGCCACCGTGACCCTCACGGCTTCCTACATCCGCACCGCTCTGCCCAGCTTCAACAAGATCCTCGTCATCCCGGCCCGCAGCAGCGTGCGGCTCTCGGGTGCTGAGCTTGGCTCCTCGCCCGACCAGCCCGTGGGCATCACCTACACCTCCAACGTCCCGATCGTCGTCTCCAGCATCCAGTACCAGAACGGCGACACCGACTCCACGAACGCCACCACGAACGCCGCCACGCAGTTCTTCTTCGGCGACGCCTACGTGGATCCGCGCTTCCCCGGTGCTCAGGTCGAGTCGCTCGTTCTCTACAACCCCGGCGACATCACCAACAACATCACCATCCGCCTTACCTACATCGACGGCACCGTGGACGTCATCACCCGCTCCCTCGGCGCTCGCCGCTTCACCGAGATCCAGCTCCACGAGCTGGACGTGATCCGCAACCGCACCGAGCCGACGTGGTTCGCCATCGACGTCTTCTCGATGGCGCCCTTCGTCGCGGGTATGACCCACTACGACCTCGCCCTCGCGGGCGGCTGGACCACCGCGGGCGTGCCCTTCGGCGTCACCACTCCGCTCAGCAAGATCAGCTGATCGGGCTTGCCGCGAAACCGAAAGGCCCGGGCTGACCTCCGCCCGGGCCTTTTTCATTGGCCTTGATTTCAGTCCCCCCCGACCCGCCGCCTCTACAGCAGCTTCTTCAGGTCCCGCCGCAGCACCTTCCCCGTCGGGTTCCGCGGCAGGGCTTCCACCACGCGCACTTCGTCGGGCACCTTATACCCCGCCAGCTTCTCGCGGCAGAGTGCCAGCACCTCCAGCGGCTCCACCTTCATCCCCTCCCTCGCCTCCACGAACGCGATCGGCACCTCGCCGCGCATCGGGTCCGGCATGCCGATCACCCCGACGCCCCCCACCGCCGGATGCAGGCTGATGACTTCCTCGATCTCCCGCGGGAAGACGTTCTCTCCGCCGATGATCAGCATCTCTTTCAGCCGCCCGGTGATGTACAGGTGCCCGTCATCGTCGAAGCGACCGATGTCGCCCGTGCGGAACCAGCCGTCCGCCGTGAAGGCGTTCGCCGTCTCCTCGGGCAGGCGGTAATAGCCCCGCATCACGTTCGGGCCCTTGATCTGAATCTCCCCCTCCTGCCCCACGTCCAGAATCCGCCCGTCGTTGATGTCCGCGATCCGTTCCTGCACCCGCGGCAGGGGCTTGCCCACCGAATGCGGACGCCACTCGTGCGGCCGGCACCAGTTCGTCACCGGCGACGTCTCCGTCAGCCCGTACCCCTCGTTCAGCGTCACACCGAATCGCTCACGGAACTTCTGGAACACAGCATCCGGCAGCGGCTCGCCGCCGCTCACCACCAGGCGCAGGCTGGCAAAGTCCTCCGGCCCCGCGTCTTTCACGCTCAGCAGCGCGTTGTACATGCTCGGAATCGCCACAAAGATCGTTGGGCGATGCTCGCGCATCAGCCGCACCATCTTCTGCGGCACAAACCTCGCCGTGTACACCGCCTTCAGGTCCGCCGCCAGCGGCAGCAGCGTGAGCACCGTCAGCCCGAAGCTGTGGAACTGCGGCAGCACCCCCAGGATGACGTCCGCGGACGTGACCGAGACCCACTCCCGAATCTGCTCCAGGTTGGCGGTGATATTCCCGTGCGTGAGCATCACGCCCTTGGGCCGCCCGCTCGTGCCCGATGTGTACAGCAGCAGCCCAAGGTCATCGTCCTCCGCCGTGGCGGGCCACGCCGGCTCCGGCACGCTCCGGAAGTTGATGTCCTCCAGATACACGATGTTCTTGGCTTGCGGGGCGGGGATGTGCTCCGTCATCTGGCGGGAGGTGATCACCGTGTCCGTGCCGCAGTCGTCCACCACGTACTGCAGCTCCTCCGCCTTGAGCAGGTAGTTCAGGGGCACGACAACCTTGCCCGCCATCCACCCCGCCAGGGCGCAGACGGAGAACACAGCGCTCGTGGGCAGCATGATCCCCACCGTCTGGGTGGCGCATCGTGCCCGCAGAACCCCGGCGACGTGCGCCGCCCCAATCAGAAGGTCGATCGCCCGGTACGTCCGCCGGTCGTCCACCAGAGCCACACGCAGCGGCGACCGCGCCAGTCGCTTGATGATCGGCCAATGAATGCTCAATGCAGCTTGCTCCCTGCCCCCTCGGCCGCCCGTTCATGCCACGGGACGGTCCTGACCGACAAGTATGCTAACGGATGGCGTTCGAGGATGCCCGGACGACCGGCCGCCCCAACGCCACCCCCAGACGGATGCAGACCATGCGTGACCGATTTCTTCGCGGCGGGTGCAAGATCGCCGCCCTCCTCATCCTCGCGGCGTGCCTGCCCGGCTGCGCCGCCCAGTCCTCCAGCCAGACGGATTACAACACCCTTTTCGCTCAGCACCGTTACGCCGACAGCTACGACGCCGCGGCACGGGTCGCTGGCTCCAAGAACACGCTCCATAAAGACCAGGCCGCCCTCGTCGCCGGGCTTTCCGCCCGCGCCCTCGACCGCACAGAAGATGCCCGTCGCTGGCTGACACCCCTCGCCAACAACGCCGATCCCAGCATCGCGGGCCAGGCCTCCGCCGTCCTGGGCTCCATCGCTCAGGAGGAAGGCCGCCACCGCGAAGCCGCGGCGTACTTCCTCTCCGCCGGCAACAAGCTCAAGGGCGACGACGCCGCCCGTGCGTTCATGTATGCCGGCGACTCCCTCAAGGCCCTCGGTCAGCCCGCAGAGGCCCGTGCCGCGTACCTCCGGGCTCAGGGATACCTGACCACAGACTCCCAGCTCAAGGTCGCCCTCGGGGACCGGCTTGCGGGCGGCGGTCCCACGGCTGCCCCCGCCCCTGCACGCCCGGCCAAGGGCTACACCGTCCAGACCGGAGCCTTCTCCACGCTCGCAAAGGCCCAGAGCGAGGCAGCCAAGTTCGCCCGCCGCGGCGTCACCCGGACGCTGCCCATCCGCGACCGCACCGGCCGAACCCTCTACGCCGTCCAGGTCGGCTACTTCCAGACCAAGCAGGAAGCCGAACGCTTCCGCCGCGGGCTGGGCCGTTCGGCGTTTGTCACAACGGTGGAATGAAGCTGCCCTCGGGAACCACCCCAGGAGCGGGGCGTATTAACTGGCAAAATGCCCGCCGCGAGCACTTCGCCGGGCCCAGGGCCGCCACAATGTGGCAGGCCGCCCCGAAGGGATCCGCATGTCACACCCGCACCGCGCCGTTCTGTCCGGCATTTGCGCCTTCGTCGTGCTCTGCGGCTCCGCCGCAGCACAGGAAGGCACCGATGTGCCGGAGTGGGTGAAGAAGCTCGCGATCGACCCGGACAGCCCCGCCGCGAAGCGGTACGCCGAGCAGCAGAAGGTTCGCCGCGAGCACGAAAAGGAGCTCCGCCGGCTCCGCGTCAAGCACTTCGGCCCCATCCGTAAGGAGGAGATCCGCCAGGAAGGGCTGCTCAAGCTGCGCGAGTACACCGACCCCGCCCTCTTCCCAAGCCTCATCGAAATCTTCGAGCGAGAGCAGCTCGACGTCCGCACGGCCACCCTCGACATCTTCGAAGAGTCGCGCACCAAAGAGGGCGACACCGCCCTTACCTGGGTCGCCATCTTCGATGAGAAGCCCGAGGTCCGCGCCGCGGCGGTCAGCCGCCTCCGCAGGCGCATCCAGCAGGAAGGCGAAACCCCTGACGGCGTGCGCCAGGTCTGCTTCGAGGGCATCCGCTCCGGCAAGGTTCCCGCGATGGCGGCCTCCTCCCGCCTTGCGGTGGAGCTCAACATCCTGGAGGCGATTCCGTGGCTCATCAACGCGCAGCTGATGGGCGGCCCCAACAACACGGGCGCATCCTTCGGCAACGCGGGCAATCGTGACGGCGCGCTTGCCTGGATTCTCGTGGGCACGCAGACCGCCTTTGTCAGCGACCTCACGCCGGTGGTTGCTCCCGGCGCGGCGACCTTCGATCCGCAGCTCTCCGTCGTCACTGAGGGCGTGATCCTCCGCGTCTTCGATGCGGTGGTCTACACCTACAACATCGATGTCCACAACGCGCTGATGCAGCTCGGCAGCCGCGCGATGGACGGCCAGAACCTCGCTCACCTGGGCTGGAACACGCCCGCGTGGAAAGAGTGGTACTTCAAGGAGTTCCTGCCCTACCAGGCAGAGAAGGCCGCCCGCGCCGCCGCGGACAAGGACTGAAAAGCTCGCGATTACTCGCCCGCGGCGATCACCGACGCCATCGCGTGCGCATCAGTGTGTGTGATGGAAATGTGCCACTCGCGGATACCAAGCTGCGCTGCGATCTCCGCCGCGCGTCCGGTGACCTTGAGCGAAGGCTGACCCGAGGGCAGTCGCACGACCTCAACATCCGTCCACGCCACGCCCCCGCTCCACCCCGTCCCCAGGGCCTTGAACACGGCTTCCTTGGCCGCGAACCGCGCCGCGAGATGCTCCGACTCGCGGCGCTTGCCCTCCGCGTGCTGCATCTCCGCGGCGGTGAATACCCGCTCCTTGAAGCGTTCTCCGTGCCGCTCCAGCATCTCCGCGATGCGAGAAACCTCCACCAGGTCGATGCCGTGGGCGATGATGCGCATAAGTCAGGCGCCGCTCCCGGCGGGTTTCTTCGCCTTGGACTTGCCCCCCGAAGACTTCGACTCCGAAGACTTGCTTTCCGTCTTCTTCTCCGCCTTGGTCTCCGCGGGCTTGCTGTCGCTGGACGAAGACTCCGCCTTGGGCTTGTCGGCCTCCGCCGCCTTCTTGTAGGACTCGGAGCGGTAATCGGTCTGATAGAAGCCCGAGCCCTTGAAGATGAGCGCCGCCCCCGGACCGATCACACGCTCCAGCGTGTTCTTCCCGCACTCGGGGCACTTGCGTTTCGCGGCGTCTTTGATCGACTGGAAAATCTCAAACCCGTGCTTGCACGCGCTGCACTTGTACTCATACGTGGGCATGCATCACTCCGTAGGCGCAACCACGACCTTCGCGGGGCGGATCACTCGCTCGCTGAGTCCGCTCGACAGCACGTAACCGGCCTGGAACGTGGACACGACGTGGCCCGGCTCCACACCCTCGGCCTTCTGCTGCATCACGGCCTCGTGCCTGCCGGGCTCGAACAGATCGCCGGGCTTCGGATTGATCTGCGTCACCCCGTGCTCGGACAAGGCCTTGAGCAGCTCTTCGCGGATCATCCGCATACCGGTGATGACGTGCTCCGCGCTCGCCGTCGGGCTCGTCTGGGCCAACGCCGAATCGAACGTATCGACGACATTGGCCAGGCTGCCCGCCAGGCCCGCGATCCCCTGCTGCTTCGCGACGACCTCGTTCTGCATGGCGCGGCGCTGATAGTTCTGGAAGTCCGCCATCAGCCGCAGGGCGCGTCCGCGGGCGTCATCCAGCTCAGCCTCAAGCTGCGCGATGCGATCCTGAAACTCGTTCCCCGAGGGCGCCTGCTCTGAAGCGTTCGGCTGCGGCGTTTCCTCGGCCGCGCCCTCGCCCGACTCGGGAACGTTCGCCTTCTGCTCTTCCGCCTGTTCTTCCGCCTTCTTGCGAGGCCACATCCGTCCTGCCCTCCGTCCGGCTACTTGTTCCCACCCAGGAAGTCCGCGACACGCCTAAGAAAACCCTGACTCTCCGGCAAGACGGCCGCGTCTTCCGTCTCCGCGAACTGCCGGAGCAGCTCTTCCTGCTTCTTCGTCAGCTTCCGCGGAATCTCGATCTTCGTGACCACGACCAGGTCGCCTCGCTTGCCCGAGCGAAGGTTGGGAAGCCCTTTGCCAGGCAGGCGGAACTGCGCCCCGTACTGCGTGCCCCGCGGGACCGTCAGCGTGGCCGGCCCCTCAAGCGTCGGCACCTGGATCTGCGCCCCCAGCGATGCCTGCGAGAATCCGATGGGCATCTCCAGCACCAGGTGATCGCCCTGCCGCTGGTACATCTCGTGCGGCGCAACGCGGATCAGCACGTGCAGGTCGCCGCGCACGCCCTCGCCCGAAGGCGAAATCTCAGGCGGCGGGGGCTCGCCCTCGCCCTGCACGCGCACCGCCTGCCCTTCCTGAATGCCCGCGGGGATCTTGACCGTCAGCTCACGCTTCCGCGGCACGCGCCCCTTGCCGCGGCAGCTCTCGCAAAACTCCCGCACGATCTGCCCGCGTCCGTGGCACGCCGGGCAGGCGGTCACCATGCGGAACATCCCGCCCAGGCCCGACTGCTGCACTCGCCCCTGACCGCCGCAGGTGGGACACTTCACCGGCTTGCTGCCTCGCTTGGCCCCGGTGCCCGTGCACGCATCGCAGATGTCCAGCCGCGTGAACTCCACGTCCCGCGACGTGCCCGTGGCGATTTCCTCCAGCGTCAGCTCCACCTCGGTCTCGAGGTCGAAGCCCCGCGGCACGCCGCCCCGCTGCCGCCCCCCGCCGAAGCCCCCGAACCCGCCCCCGAAGATGTCGTTGAACATCGAAAAGATGTCCGACACATCCATCCGGGAGAAGTCGTGAGCCGCGGCCCCGCGTCCGCGCAGCCCCTCGTGCCCGTACTGGTCGTAGAGCTTGCGCTTCTCCGGGTCGGAGAGAACCTCGTACGCCTCGGCGCACTCCTTGAACTTCTGCTCCGCCTCCGCATCCCCCGGGTTGCGGTCGGGGTGATACTTCATCGCCAGCCGGCGATACGCGCGCTTGATCTCCTCGGCATCGGCGTTCCGAGCAACGGAGAGAATCTCGTAATAGTCGCGGGTGGTGGGCATGCTCTCAGTCGCTTCCGATCAGTCTCAGGATAGATCGCTCGATGCTTGCAATGACGAATGACGCAAACGCCGCGTGCTTCCCTCGATGGCGTTCGAGTGGTACATCGGCTCGAGCCGCAGGGCTTCGAGCGTGTTGGGCAGAATGCCGGAACGCCCCTGCCGCTCGCGATACCGCGCGTGCGCGGCGTCGAGCCCGGCCAGCGCGGCCTGCACCTCTTCGGCCTTGTCGTCAAAGGCCAGCAGCGGCTCCGGGATGTTGGCTGATTCACCCAACGCTCGCGGTCCTCGATTGTGAATCGAGCCCACGGTCTCTCGACTCGTGGGCCCGCTGAACTCATGGGGCTTTCTGGCCGGGCACGGGGTTTAGACGATCGCGCCGACCGCAGCCTCCTTCTCCTCCTTCAGCTCGGTGATCAGCACGTCCGTGGTGAGCATCAGGCCCGCCACGCTCGCCGCGTTGATCAGGGAGGTCTTGGCCACCAGCGCCGCGTCGATGATGCCCGCCTTCACCAGGTCGGTGTACTCGCCGGTCGCGGCGTTGAAGCCGTTGTTGCCCTTGGACTCCTTCACGCGATCGACCACCAGGTCGCCGTCGTAACCCGCGTTCTCGGCGATCTGCTTGATCGGCGCCTCCACGGCACGGGCGACGATCTCGTAGCCCAGCCGCTCGTCATCGCTCTTCGCCTTCTTCGCCGCCGCGCGGATCGCCTCCTGCGTGCGGAGCAGCGCTACGCCGCCGCCGGGGACGTACCCCTCCTTCGCCGCGGCACGGGTGCTCTTGAGCGCGTCGTCCACCAGGTCCTTGGTCGCCTTCATCACGACCTCGGTGGCGCCGCCGACGCTGATCATCGCCACGCCGCTGGTCAGCTTGGCGAGGCGCTCCATCAGCTTCTCCTTGTCGTACTCGCTCGTGGACTTCTCCCACTGAGCGCGGATCTGATCGGCCCGGGCCTTGATGTCGGCCTTCTTGCCCGCGCCCTCGATGATCGTGGTGTCGTCCTTGGTCACGACGATCTTCTTGGCGCGGCCGAGCTCGTTCAGCTCGACGCTCTCGAGCGTGCGGCCCAGGTCCTCGGCGATGAACACGCCGCCGGTCAGCGTGGCGATGTCGCCCAGCATGGCCTTGCGGCGGTCGCCGAAGCCCGGCGCCTTCACCGCGCAGATCTTCAGCATGCCGCGGATCCGGTTCACCACCAGCGTCGCCAGCGCCTCGGACTCAACATCCTCCGCGATGATGAGCAGCGGCTTGTTCGCGACCGCGACCTTGTTCAGCAGCGGCAGCAGGTCGGGCAGGTTGCTGATCTTCTTCTCGTAAACCAGGATGTACGCATCCTCGAGCACGCACTCCCCGGTCTTCAGGTCGGTCATGAAGTACGGCGAGAGGTAGCCCTTGTCGAACTGCATGCCCTCGACGTAGTTCAGGGTGGTCTCCGCGGACTTGCCGTCCTCGATCTCCACCACGCCGTCCGCCCCGACCTTCGAGATGGCCTCGGCGATCAGCTCGCCGATCACCGGGTCGTTGTTGGCCGAGACAGTCGCGACCTTCTTGTAGTCCTCCTTGCCCTTGCACTTGATCGCCATCGCGTCGATGGCCTCGGCCGCGGCGTTCGCGCCCCCGTTGATGCCGCGCTGCAGCAGCACCGGGTTCGCGCCCGCGGCGACGTGACGCAGGCCCTCGGAGAAGATCGCCTGCGCAAGCACCGTCGCGGCCGTGGTGCCGTCGCCGGCCTTGTCCGCCGTGCGCTTCGCGACCTCGTTCACCATCTTCGCGCCCATCGCCTGGAAGGGCTCGGGCAGCGAGACTTCCTTGGACACGGACACGCCGTCCTTGGTGACGTGCGGTCCGCCGTAGCCCTTCTCGATCACCACGTGCCGCCCGCTGGGGCCCATGGTGCACTTCACCGCATCAGCCAGACGATCCACGCCCTTCTTCATCTCGAGAAGAGCGGCGTCCTCGAACATGATCTGCTTGGTTGCCATTCTGTGTTCCTTTCAGCCGAACACAGAGGGGACAGGGCCGGCTCAGAGCGGAAGAAAAGACTGGTTCGTTCCTTCCGGTTCCGATTTTCCTCCTGCCTTCCTCCGTGCGCTCCTGATTCAGCCCTGTGAACTCTGTGTTCGCCTTCTTCAGCCCTCGATGACGCCCAGCAGCTCGGACTCGCGGATGATCAGGTGCTTCACGCCCTTGATCTCCACCTCCGTGCCGGCGTACTTCCCGTACACCACCACATCGCCGTTCTTCACGGACATCTCCGCGCGCTTGCCGTTCTCCAGCCGCTTGCCGGGGCCGACCGCCACCACCTCGCCCTTCACGGGCTTCTCCTTGGCGGTCTCCGGCAGGTAGATGCCGCTGGCGGTCTTGGTCTCCGCCTCGATGGGCTTCACGAGAACGCGGTCTTCAGTCGGCTTCACGGCCATGGGATCATTCCTCCTCTTTGAGCACTCAGGTTTGCGTTGCTGCCGCCGCGGCCGCTTTCTTGCGCCGGGCGGCGATGTACTCGATCACGATCGGAATCAGCGACACCACGATGATCGCGATGACCACCGTCTCGAAGTTCTTCTTCACCCACTCGATGTTGCCGAAGAACCAGCCCGCGGCGACGCACAGGCCGATCCACAACACCGCCCCGCTCACGTTGTACAGAAAGAACCGCGGGTAGTTCATCGCGCCGGCGCCCGCCACGAACGGCACGAACGTCCGCACGATCGGGACGAACCGCCCAAGCACCACCGCCTTGCCGCCGTACTTCTCGAAGAACTCGTGCGCCCGGTCCAGGTGCCTTCGGTTCAGGCACTTCCCAACGAAGCCACCGCCCTCGCCGCGGAAAATCTTCGGCCCCACGGCTTTCCCGATGTGGTAGTTCACCGCGTCGCCGAGGATCGCCGCCACGATCATCACCGCGGACACCGCCCACACCCCGCCCCAGGGGTCGAAGGGACGCCCTTCTCCCGCGGCGATCGCACCCACGGCGAAGAGGAGCGAATCCCCAGGCAGGAACGGCATCACCACCAGCCCCGTCTCCGCGAAGATGATCGCGAACAGCAGCGCGTATACCCACACCCCGTGCTGAACGATGAAGCCGCTCAGAAACCCCGGGATGTCCCGGATCAGCGCCAGAAACTGTTCGAACAGCTCCGCCATGACTCAGGCTTCCTCCCCGCTCGGCGGGGGTTCCGCCTGTGCTTCCGCCTGCGGCTCCGGCTCTGCCTGCGGCTCGGATTCCACCGCTTCCAGACCCGGCCTGTTCACCAGGTCCGCCGCGGTGATCACCACCTCGACCTCGCGATACTCGACCCCTTCTTCCAGCGCTTCCAGAGCCACCTCGGTCCGCGGCGGCGGACGCTCGGGCTTGCGGCGCTTGGTCTCGGCGATCTGAATATCGCTCAGCAGGATGGTGCGCTCCTGACCCGTCTTCTCGTCGGTCCCGTGGAACGCCGGCCTGCCCAGGAAGCTGAAGATGTGCCCGCTGAAGGGCAGCCCCTGCTGGATGATGTCGAACAGATCGACATCCTCCGGCGCAGGCCGCGGCATCGGCCCCAACCCCCCCGTGGCCCCGCGCCTTGCGATGCGGTCCACGTGCTGGGCGTAGAGGTCGATCGGGGCTCGCACCCCGTTCTTGTACTGGATCAGCCGGAAGCGGCCGTCCTTCATCGGCGTGACTTCCCGCGCGTAGCTCCCGTTCGGCAGGCGCACCTGCTCCCCGAACATCACCTCGTGCAATACCACGCGCGTGCCGTTGAGCAGCACGATCTTCGCGTGGTAGTTCCGTGTGGTGATGGGGAGAACAGAGCTCATGCGGTCTCATACGCCTGCGTGAGAGTTCCGCCGCGGGGTCGGCCTCAGAAGTCCATGTCCATCCCGCCCATGCCGTTGGCACCGGGACGGGGCTTCTTCTCTTCCGGCTTGCTGGTGATGATGCAGTCCGCCGCCAGCAGCACCGTCGCCACGCTCGCGGCGTTCTGCAGCGCCATCCGGTCCACCTTCGCCGGCGTGATGACGCCCATCTGCACCAAGTCGCCGTACTCGTCGGTCAGCGCGTTGTACCCGTAGTTCGCGGCGTTCTTGCCCGTGCCGCCCTCGAGCACCTTGTTCACCACCACGCTGCCCTTCACGCCCGCGTTCTCCGCGATCGTGTAGGTCGGAACCGCCAGCGCCGTCACCACCGTGCGGATGCCCGCGGCGAAGTCGAACTTGCTGCGGCCGACCTCTTCCACGGTCTTGTCGTCGGACTTGTCATCCGTCTTGCCGAAGACGCGAACGTATTCCTTCATCTCCTCCACGGCCTTGCGGGCGCGCAGGAAGCTCACGCCGCCGCCGGGGACGATGCCCTCGGCCACCGCCGCGCGGGTCGCGTGCAGCGCATCCTCGATGCGGGCCTTCTTCTCCTTCAGCTCCGCCTCGCTGGCCGCGCCGACCTTCACCACCGCCACGCCGCCGGCCAGCTTCGCCAGCCGCTCCTGAAGCTTTTCGCGGTCGTAGTCGCTGTCGGACTTCTCGATCTCCTGGCGGATCTGCGCGATGCGCGCCTGGATCGCCTTGGTGTCGCCCGCGCCCTCGATGATGGTGGTGTTCTCCGAATCCACCTCGATGCGCTTCGCCAGGCCCAGGTCGGAGATCTCGACCTTGTCGAGTTCCTTGCCCAGGTCCTTCATGATCGCCGTCGCGCCGGTGAGGATCGCGATGTCCTCGAGCATCGCCTTACGGCGGTCGCCGTAGCCCGGAGCCTTCACCGCGCACACCTGCAGCGTGCCGCGGAGCTTGTTGATCACCAGCGTCGCCAACGCCTCGCCCGACACCTCCTCGGCGATGATGAGCAGCGGCTTCTTGCTCGCCATCACCTTCTCCAGCAGCGGCACGAGCTTGGTGACCGAGTCGATCTTGTCCTCGTGCACCAGCACCAGGCACTTCTCGAACACGCACTTCATCGACTCGGCGTCGGTCACGAAGTTGGGCGAGAGGTAGCCGCGGTCGAACTGCATGCCCTCGACGACCTCGACCACGGTCTCGAGGCTCTTGCCCTCCTCAACCGTGATCACGCCGTCCTTGCCGACCTTCTCGAAGGCGTCGGCCATGATCTTGCCGATCTCGGGATCGTTGTTGGCGGAGATCGTCGCGACGTTCTGGATGTCCGCCTTGCCCTTGACCGGCGTCGCCAGCGAATCGATCGTCTTCGTTGCGGTCTCAACCGCGGCCTTCATGCCGCGGATCAGCGCGTTGGCGTCCACGCCCGCCGCGATGTGCCGCAGGCCCTCGCGGAACAGCGCCTCGGCCAGCACCGTCGCGGTCGTGGTGCCGTCGCCCGCGGCGTCGGAGGTCTTGCTCGCCGCCTCCTTGACGAGCAGCGCCCCCATGTTCTCCGCCTTGTTCTTCAGCTCGATCTCCTCCGCGACGCTCACGCCGTCCTTGGTCACGGTCGGGCCGCCCCAGGACTTGTCCAGCACGGCGTTGCGACCCCGCGGCCCCAGCGTCGCCTTCACCGCACGGGCCAACTTCTCCACGCCCGCCAGAAGAGACTGCCGCGCGTCAACGTCGAAGACGAGTTCTTTCGCTGCCATGGCTTTCGAAGCTCCTCTATGTCTGATCCAGTCCTGGGTTCGCTTTCTGCTTCTTCTGTGACGGCGCCGATCGCTCGACCGCCGTCCTTTCTGCTGTCATCCGGGTGGCCCGACCCTCTCGATCGCGACCGCCTTCAAAGGCCGCCCTCTTCGGGCACCCCTGCCAACACCCTTACGGTCAGTCGGCAGTGATACCCCAGTGGGCCAGCAGACCGTATGGCAACGGCGGTGCCACTCTTACCCCCACCCGGCACCCACAGCACAAACTACACCGGAGCCACTACTTAGAACACAACCCCATCTCTTCCCGCCGCCAGCCCCTCACTGCCCCCCTGCCAGCTCATAATCCGCCACGGGACCAGCCTGCCGTTGTGGCAGGGCACTTTGCCTCTCCTCAGACGCCGGTTGGGCCAACGGCCTCCTGCCACACTCGGAGCAAAGAGCATCGCTCGCCAAACCCCCGCGCTCATACCCGCACTGGCAATACCCCGGCCTAGGGGTACACCGCCGCTCGACATACCACAGCAGCCCCGCTGGAGCGCAGCTCAGTCAGTAGAACCGGATAGATGAGATTCACCCCAGCTTTCGGCTCATTCGGGCAGTCTAACTACTGCCCCTCGTCCGGAATCTCCGCCTCCACCAAAGCCGCAAGCTGTCCCAGCGATTCCTGCCAGCCGAGATAGCACATCTCCACGGGGATCACGGCGGGCAGCCCCGACTGCACGATTTCCAGGTCCGTCCCGCACAGCACCTCCCGCAGCGTGACTCGGACCTCGATATCGCCCGCAAGGTTCGGATCGTTGAACTTGTCCGTGTACCGCAGCAGCTCCGGCGGCTTCATCTCCAGGAACTGCCCGCCGAAGGAGTGGCTCTTCCCCGTGCCGAAGTTTGTAAATGACATCGAGTAGCCGCCGCCCACCCTCGCATCGATGCTGTGGACCTTGCCGGTGAACCCGTGCGGCGGCAGCCACTTCTCCATCGCCGCGGGCTCGATGAACGCGCGATACACCCGCTCCCGCGGAGCGCGCAAAACCCTGTGCAGACGGACGGTGTTCCCCTGTGTGCTCATGCTGCGGGCTCCGGTTGCCAACGCCAGTGTACGGTCCGCCGGGCCCGATGCCGCTCCTATTCTCACCCCGTGCCAGAGCCGGCTCAGCCATCCTCCCGCCTCGCACGCTTCCTGCGCCGGCTCGGCCCTGCGGGCCCGCTCGCTATCGCGGCGACCGCGTTTCCCCCCATCTGCGGCATCGCCCTCTTCGCCTTCATGGGTGTGGTGAGCGAATGGCTCCGCGCCCAGGGCGTGCCCGGCCTGCTCCTTTACACCATCGCCTTTGCTGTTTTCGCCGGGCTGGCTCTGCTGCCCACCTACGCCCAGTCCGTCCTGGGCGGGTTCGCCTTCGGCATGCCGCTGGGCCTCCCCGCCGCCCTCACCGCCTTCACGCTTGGCGCGGGCTTGGGCACCGAGATCGCACGCCGCGCTACCGGCGACCGCGTGATGCAGATGCTCGCGGAAAAGCCCCGCTGGCTCGCGGTGCGAGACGCCCTCGTCCGCGACCGCGCCGCCACGCTCGCGGGCGAACGCCCCGGCGGAGTCGCGAACTTCTGGCGCACCACCGGCATGGTCGCGCTGATCCGCGTCCCTCCCAACGCCCCCTTCGCCCTGACGAACCTGCTGCTCGCCTCGGTTCAGGTGCCCCGCGCGCCGCTCTGGATCGGCACGCTCATCGGCATGAGTCCGCGCACCGCCGCCGCCGTCTGGATCGGCTCCCACCTCGACACGCTCACTTCCAAGTCCGATCTCCACGCCGCCACGCCCAAGTGGATGCCCATCGTCGGCATCGCCACCGGCGTCCTCGCGCTGGTGATCGTCTCCGTCATCGCCAACCGCGCCCTCAAGCGCGCCACCGGCGTGGCGTGAGCCTCACTCCCCTGTAGCTCCCTTCAGCACAAGCCGGATCGCCTCCGCCGCGCCTACGAGGCTCTCGCCCGCGATGATGCCCGCGCAGATCGTCACAAAGAACCGCTCCGTCCAGCGCGGGAAGGCCTTGCTCAGCACCGTCCCCACGACCGCTCCCAGGAACATCGAGATGCTGTTGGAGGGGGGAATCACGAACGCCAGCCCCACCGACGCCGCGCTCGGCACCCACACACGAGCCTTCTTCGGCACCAGCTTCTCCAACACCGGAAGCACAATCCCCGCCGCCGCGGCGATCCCGATCGCCGTCATCGCCCCCCGCGGCAGCGCATCAAACCCCTTCGCGAACAGGTCCGCCACCGCCTTCCACTGCATGACCGCCGGCGCGGGCCAGTCCGCCGACCCGAGCATGTTCACCGGGTCGCGCACCAGCACGAGGTAGAAACCGCTCGCCACCACCGATCCCGTCGCCGCGCCCACGATCTGCGCGATCACCTGCTTGCGGGCCACCCCGCCCAGCAGATACCCGCACTTAAGGTCGTGCATCAGGTCCGCGCACTGCGACGCCGCTCCCGCCGTGACGTTCGCCGTCATCAGGTTGGCCGAGGGGTTGCTGGGCGCAATCCCCGCAAACAGAAGCTGCGTCACCTTCCCCATCGGCCCCACCGGCGTGATGTTCGTTTCTCCGCTCACGCGCGACGCCACCACCGCCAGCGCGAAGCTCAGGAGCACCGCGATTACCGCCGCCCACCACGCGATCCCGAAGAACGCCGTCTGCAGCGCCGTCGCGCACACCAGCGCGATCATCATCGACCGCAGGAACCACGCCCGCGAGACCTCGCCCTCGTCGGCCGCGCCGCCGAGCTCACGTCCTGGCGTCCGCTTGAACGAGCGCACAATCGACGGCGCCGAGAATGCAAAGCTCGTCAGCGACGCCACCACCATCAGCGTCACCCCTGGCCACAGAATCCACTCCTTGAGGGCCGTCTGATTCGCGGCAATCCCCGTTTCCAGCAGGTGGTTGCCCACCACGATCCACCCCAGCACCGCGCCCAGCAGGATCGACACACCCGCGCGCAACCCCACCAGCCCGCCCACGCCCATCATCAGCGCGGTGTTGTCCAGTGCGAATCCGAACGTCGCCCCCAGCGGCTTGCCGTACAGCGTCGCCCCGAAGTCCGTCCTGCTCGTGACCTTCAGGATGTCCAGAACTTTCAGACCGCCACCGGCCAGCGCCCCCGCGCCCAGCATCCCGACCCGCTTCAACGCCTCGCTGCCGGTGTTGTAAATCTCCTTCAGCGTCTCCGCGCACGCCAGCCCGCCGGGGAAGGGAAGCTTGTCCACGATGATCATCTGCCGGCGCAGCCCCATTGCCACCGCGATACCCACCAGGCACACCGACATCACCCACATCGAAAGCTGCCACCACTCGAGCACATGGCCGTTGATCATCGTCAGCGCCGGGATCGCGCTCACCAGCCCCGCGCTGCTCACAGCGCCCGCCGCGGAAATCGCCGACTGGCTGATGTTGTTCTCCTGCCGCCCGTACATCCGCGTCTGGAACACCTTGGAAATGGCGTACCACATGGCGAACGCCAGCAGAATGCCGGTGATCGACATGTTCAGCCCCCAGCCGATCTTCAGCCCCGTGTAGATGTTGCAGATGCACAGCACTCCGCCCAGCAGCACGCTCGTGAAGATCGACCGCCACGTCAGCTGTGGGGCCTGAAAGTCCACCGGCATCGGCTCGAGCGATTGCGGCCCGCCCGCCGCGGCCGCGGCGGCGGTTCCGGAAACGGTCGCACTCGTGCTCGATGCAGGGGCCTTCTGGGTCACGTGGCAGTCTCCGTCTTGAAGTCGCGGCGGAGTCTACAGGCATCCTCCGTTCAACCCAACCCCCCAGCGCAACGGCCCCCCCCGCGCCGCATCTCGGCGCGCACACGCACTCCGCGCGAAAGTTCTTCGCTCGACTTCTACGTGCTCGAAGCCTGCGTCACCAGCCGCAGCTCGCCCTCGGGGCCTTCACGCACGATCCCCAGCGCCTTGAGCGCGGCCAGCGCGGCTTCCTGTTCCGCCTTCTTCTTGGTCTGCCCCCAGCAGCCATCGAAGCGTCGCCCCCCGATCTCCACGCACACCTTGAAGCACTTGCTGTGATCGGGCCCCTGCTCGTCCAGCGTCCGATACGACGGCGTCGTCCCGAACGCCTGCTGCGCGTACTGCTGCAGCACGCTCTTGAAGTTCTGCTGATGCCCGCTGCTCGCGGCCTTCTCGATCACCGGCCCCACCAGCGGACGCACGAACTCCGCCGCCTTCTCAAACCCGGCGTCCAGATACAGCGCCCCGATCACCGCCTCCAGCGCCGCCGCGGCGAGCGACGCGGGCATCCCCGCCCCGCTCCGCATTCCCTTCCCCAGCGTCAGGAACTGGTCCAGACCCAGGTTTTTCGCGATCACCGCGCACATCTCGCGGCTGACCGCGTGCGACTTGATCTTGGTCATGTCCCCTTCGCGCAGCGCCGGATAGCGGCGGAACACCAGCTCGCAAACCACCAGCCCCAACACCGCGTCGCCCAGAAACTCCAGCCGCTCGTTCGACGACAGCGGCGTGTCCGCGGTGCTGGCGTGGCGCAGCGCCAGCTCCAGAATCGAGGGGTCGTTGAACCTGTGGCCGAGAATGGCCTCACACTGCGCGCGTACGGACTCATCCATGGAACAGCACTCGGCGGGCGGCCCAGTGCTGCCGCTTGCACGCCGCCCCCTCCCGGCCCCGAGCCGGACGGGCGGCATGAAAGCAGGAGCAGTGAGTCCGACCATTTCCGCCGCACGAAACCGGCGGCTAAGACCGCCTAGCGTACCCTGCTCCCGCCCCTCCGGTCGAATTTCTTGCAGGTGATCGCCCTCAACCCGGGGGTGGCCGACGGCCCCGTGTGAGGCTATTGTTCCGGCCCCAAGCTAGCTGAAGAGGATTCCATGCACTACCCACACCGCACCAGCCGCATCAAGCGCAAGCGCTCCATCGGGTTCCGCGCCCGCATGAAGACCAAGAACGGCCGCAAGCTGCTCAACCGCAAGCGCCGCGTCGGCCGCACCCTCAACGTCGCCGACAAGTAAACCGCTTCACACAGCAACCACTCGAGCCGAGGCCCTTCCCGGTCTCGGTTTTTCTTTGCGCGGGTGAGAGCGTCCCGTAACTTGGTTACCATCCGCCCGCATGGCCACTCCACCCGCCGTCCCGGAGCCCTCCACCCCTGAGGAGGTGCAGGCCGCGGCCCAGCAGTTCCGCAGGGACTACGCCGCCGTCAAGGAACAGGTCGCACGCGCCGTCGTCGGCCAGGCCGACATCGTGGACGGCGTCCTCACCTGCCTCTTCGTCGGCGGTCACGTCCTCCTCGAGGGCGTCCCCGGCATCGGAAAGACCCTCCTGGTTCGCACGCTCGCCCGCTGCGTCAACCTTTCCTTCTCCCGCATCCAGTTCACGCCCGACCTCATGCCCGCCGACATCTCCGGCACCACCATCGTCGCCGAGTTCGACGACGGCCGCGGCGGGCGCGAGCGCCGCTTCACCTTCCAGCCCGGCCCCATCTTCGGGCAGATCGTCCTCGCCGACGAGATCAACCGTGCCACGCCCAAGACCCAGGCCGCCCTGCTGGAAGCCATGCAGGAGCGCAGCGTCACCGTCGGCGGCGTCACCCACCGCCTCCCCGAGCCCTTCATGGTGCTCGCGACGCAGAACCCCATCGAGCAGGAGGGCACCTATCCCCTCCCCGAGGCTCAGCTCGACCGCTTCTTCTTCAAGCTCCTGTCCACCACCCCCAGCCGCGCCGACCTGGCGGAGATTCTCAACCGCACCACCACCGCCGCGGAGCCCGAGCTTCAGCCCGTGCTCGACGGCCCTGCCATCCTCGCTCACTCCCGCCTGATCCGGCGCGTCGCCATCGCCCCGCACGTCCAGGACTACGCCGTACGCATGGTTCTGGCGACCCACCCCGCATCCCTCGGCGGGACCTACGCCACGCCGATGGTCAACAAGTACGTCCGGCTCGGCGCTTCGCCGCGTGCCGCACAAGCCCTGGTCCTTGCGGGCAAGTGCCGCGCGTTGCTCGACGGCCGCAGCGTGGTCTCCACAGACGACCTCCGCACCGTCGCCATCCCCGCCCTCCGCCACCGGCTCATCCTCAACTTCGAAAGTCACGCCGAGGGCATCACCGCCGACGCCATCATTTCCAACCTTGTCTCTACGCTCCCACTGGAGGCCCCTTGATCCGCGTCCTCGCGTGCCTCGCGGCAGCACTCCTGCTCGTCGTCTCCTGTGCTTCGCGTCCTCCGTCGCAGCCCGTTGACCCTGCGAAGCTGCCGAGGGTCGATGCCTTCCCCGGCTCGCGCCTGGTCATCACTCTTCCGCCCTCGCCCGAGCCTCCCGACGCCGACGCCATCCTCGACGGCCGCCGCATCCCAACGGCCGCGTACCGCGTCTACGTCCAGATGCCGCCCGACGGCGGCCGCACTTCCCAAGCATGGCTCCCTGCGCCAGGACGATGGTCCACCATCCCCGCGAAGGAACGCCCCCGCGGCATCGGCCCCTGGGTGATCGTCATCGACACTCCCGAAGACTCGCAGGCCCGCGTCCTCGAAGTCGCGGGCAAGCAGTACCAGGTCAACTGGCTGCCCTCCACCGCACTGCTCCCCTCCCCGCGGCTGGAAGTCAGCGAGCCTCTCCTCAACCCCTGGCGTCCGGTGATCGAAGAGCCCATCGCCTCCGACACCGGCCTGCTCGCGCGCGTCCTCGACGAAGCCGCCAGCCCCATCACCCGCTGGCGCTTCCGCCTTCTGCTCGACGGCCTCACCACGCTCGACGGCCACCCTGCCGCGGAGCCTTTCTCCGATCCCATCATCGAAGCCATCGCACGCCAGAACGAGGACCGTTGGCGCGTCGCCATCGCATGGCTCTGGTCCGCAAGCCCCGAGCTTGCATGGCGCTTCAAGCAGCGTCTCGCGGCGGTCGCGGACTTCGGCGGTGTGTACGCCCCCGCATGGTCCGTCGATCATGCCGCGCTCGACCGCCTGCTCGAGGACATGCTCAGCCCGGCCATCACGCCCGAGCGTCGGCGCGACCTGGCCGAAGCGTGGCTGCGCACGCAGCCCTCCGGCGTCTCCTGGATCCTCGACGACGGAGGCGTGCTGGACAACGACCGCACCTCCATCATCGCCACGGTGGGCTTCACCAACCTCGCCGACCACGCGACCCGCGCGTGGGTAGACACCGTCACCCGCGCCGACGCCGACTTCCGCCCGCTGCCTTCGCTCTCCACGCTCAAGCTGCTGGTGCCTGTTCCGTCCTGCACCGGCGAGCCCGTGCTGACCACCCCGCTCACCGCGCACGTGGGCTCCGCCTCCGCCGTGCACCCCGTGCTCTGCACACGAATCCCCGTCCAGCCCCCAGGGTTATCCATAGGCCCGCTGCTGCGTGACTACACGATGCATGCCTGGCTTGCAGGGCCCTACGCCGCGCCGGACCTCGTGCCTCGAGCCGAATGGTCCACCGCGGCTCTTCTCCACCGTCCGCCGCCCGACCCCACCGTCCCAGAATCCGCTGTCGAAGCCCGGCGCTGGGAACTGCTCGTCGAGTGCCGTATGGCCCCCGGCATTCTTGATGTCGAAGCCCTGAAGCGTGAAGCGGTACGCATCTACTTCGGGCCCACCGACCGCCCCACCGCTGCCCTCCGTGTGGACCTCACCGGCACCGTCACCAACGAGCTGCCGCCCAACCCCGACATTCCACCAGAACTCATTCCACCTCCGCAGAAGGTTGAAATCGTCCGCGGCGCGGACCGATGGTCTTTCCGCCTCACGCTCCCCCCCGGAGCTGTTGAAAAGGATGGAACCGTGCGGATCGCGATCGTCCGGACCGATGCTCTGGGCCAGCGTTCTTCCTGGCCTCGCCCAATGTTGCCCTGGCAGCAGCAGCCTGGGCGCGCCGCCCTGGACGTAAGGGCTTGGTCCGGATCGCGTTAGCCCGCCGTCACTTTCCGTAAGTCCAAAAAGTGTTTTGCTTTGACGATCGTGGCGGAAGGTGCTAAATCGAATGGTTCGAAGTCCACGGGGGTATTCCGTGGACTTTCTTTTTTGCCCAGGTTATCCAGAGGGAGTTCTTGATGTCGCAGCGGAGGATTGTTCGAAACATGTCTGCCTCGGCGGCGATGATGCTCGCTGCCATGGCGTACGCCCAGCCTGCCCTCACCGAAGACCTCGGCGAGCTCGTCAACGGTGCTCCCATCACCCGAGCCGTCGTCGTCGATTCATCCAATGTTCTCTGGTACAAGTTCGTCCTTCCCGTCTACATCCCCGCGTCGGGCATCATCGGCGACTACCTCGACATCCGCACTCACGGCGCGGGCGGCGCGATCGTGGACACCGAGATCGCGCTCTTCGACGCCTACGGCAACCTGATCGCCGAGGACGACGACGACGGCCCCGGCGCCGGCAGCACCCTGAGCTTCGGCGCGAGCTGCCCCCCCCGCCCCAACATCGATCCTCCCAACGTCGCGGGCGTGAACCACGACGGCCGTGACGGCGGCCTTGCCCCGGGCGAGTACTACCTCGCAGTCGTACGGACCGCCTACGAGTTCTCCAGCCCGTGGAATGCCACCATGCTCTCCGCCGGCGAGGCAGGCACGGCCACCGTCGAAATCGACTTCGGCACGGCCCCGCTGGAGAGCCCCAACATCACCAACACGTCGGCCGCTCCCTTCGGCGCGGCGGAAAATGAGACCGTGCTGCTCACCGCGACGATCGCTCCCTCCTGCAGCGGCGCATACATCACCTCCCTGCTCGTGGACCTCTCCAGCATCGGCGGCCCATCCGCCCAGGTGATGTACGACGACGGCACCAACGGCGACGTCATCCCCGGCAACGGTGTGTATTCCTGCATGATCACGGTCCCCAGCGGCGCGCCGATCGGCCCCACCACGCTGACCGTGACGGCCAACAACAGCTTCGCGCAGACCTCCACCAGCGCTATCCCCTTCATCGTCCTGGCCGCGCCCACGGTGCTCACCCCCAACGGCGCAGGCGTCTATACCGAGATTGAGGACAATGACACCAAGCTCCGCGCCAATGTCATTCAGTCCATCACCAACGGCCAGGTCATCACCGGATCCACGACCGGCGCGAGCACCACCGTCCCCGGCAACAGCTCCGCCGACAACTTCCGCATCAGGACCGCGCCGGCCGCGCCGGGCATCTACCAGCACCAGCTCACGCTCACCAGCACCGGCGCGCACACCGGAACGATCCGGGGCCTTTCGCAGAACGCCGGCATCATCAACTACACCTCCGACGTCGCCTTCCAGACCAGCAGCGCCACCTCCACCCCGGCCCGCACCAACCGCTGGTACGGCTTCGGCAAGGCGGAGGAGATCTACTACCGCGTCACCGGCACCGCCGCCACCACTTCGCCCTACACCGCGCAGTACACCGTGACGCCCGTCACGCCTGTGGACGCCGGAACCCTCGTCGCGGGGCTCATCACCATCGACCGTGCCCCCGGCAACTCCACCGACGTTGACTTCATCGTCTACGACGCCGAGTTCAACCCCATCCCCGAATACTCCAACGACGGCCAGAACTCCCTCACGCGCCACTTCAACCCCGGCGTGTACTACATCGCCTGGTCCAACTACAACACCGCGAACAACCAGCCCGCCGCCTCGGACGACTCGGTCCGCAGCGACAACGTCCTCGACTTCCCCGACGCGGTGGCCAACAGCAACACCGCGAACATCGCTTCGATGAACCTGCGGCTCACCGACTCCACCGGCGAGCCGGTCATCGTGCCCGCCTCTCACCAGCTCTTCTCCGTGACGTGGGTGCGCATGAACGTCCAGGCGCTGACCACGCCCACCAACCCCAACGGCACGGGCTCGGCCACTCCGGCGAATGTTCTGCAGGGCAACGGCTCACTCCTCACCGTCTCGGTGAACCCCGGCCTCAACCCCATCAGCACCGGCCTGGCCGTCACCGCCGACCTCAGCGCCGTAGGCGGCCTCAGCAACCAGCCCTTCTATGACGACGGCACCCACGGCGACGCAGAGCCGGGCGACAACATCTTCTCCTTCGCCCTTCCCGTGGCGACGAACGCAGGCTCGCACAGCCTGCCCTTCACGATCACCGACGCCCAATCCCGCAGCGCGAACGGCTCCATCAACCTCAGCGTGCAGACCGTCACCGACATGGGCTGGCTGAGCGAGGGTGATCACATCACGACGGTCAATCTGGCCCCGAGCGAGGTGCGGTGGTTCCGCTTCACAGTGCCCGACATCGTCGCCGCGGATTACCGCTACCTGGACATCGCCACCACCTCCGGCCCGGACACGGAGATCGGCCTGTACAACAACGCCGGCAACCTCATCCTCAGCGACGACGATGACGGCGCGGGCTCCTTGAGCGCCCTCAGCTTCGGCCTCACGAACCCCGCCCGCCCGCTGCCCGACGGCGTGCCGTTCAACGGCCGCGACGGCTCGCTCGCAGCGGGAACTTACTACCTCGCCGTGGGCACCTTCAACATGTCCTTCGACACGGCCAACTGGAACGTCACCAGCACGGGCCCCGGCGGCGCCGTCGGCTTGCGCATCACCCACGCCGTTGACCCCAGCCCCCACATCACCGGCAACCCGGCGGTTGGTTACGTGGGCGGCAGCGTCCTGCTCACCGCGAATGTGACCAGCGGCATCAATCCTCCGAGCACCACCCTTTCGGTGCAGGGCAACCTCTCCGCGATCGGCGGCTCGCCGACGCAGACCTTCTACGACGACGGCACACACGGCGACGCGGTCGCGGGCGACCTCGTGTTCAGCTACCTGGCCACCGTGCCGCACGCCGACGCGCAGGCTCCGGGCCACTTCAGCGTCCCCGTCACCGTCATCGACAACCTCGACCGCACCGGCGCCGGCAGCATCGCCGTTCAGCTCCTGCCCGAGCCCTCCGGCGCCTGCTGCATCGCGGGCAGTTGCTCCATCCGCACCGCGTACAGCTGCATGACGCTCGGCGGCGCCTACCAGGGCGACGGCACCACGTGCAGCGACATCTACGCCTTCACCAACGGCAGCGGCGTGTTCTCGAGCATCGCAGGCACCGGCACTCGCCTCGATGCCGTCTCCAGCTGCGACAACTGCACCGAGTCCGTCACGCTTCCCTTCCAGTTCTTCTTCTTCGGCGAGCCCTACACCACGGCCTACGTCTCTTCCAACGGGAACGTGCAGTTCCCCAGTCCCACGATCAGCGCCGAGCCCATCAACCACCCCATCCCTTCCGTGAGCAACCCCAACAACGCCATTTACCCGCTGTGGGACGACTACAACCCCGCGGAGCAGGGCGACATCTACGTGCAAACCTTCGGCGTCGCCCCCAACCGCTCTTTCGTGATCGAGTGGAACAACGTAACCCAGAACACCGGCCTGGGCTTCCTGCCGCTGACCAGCGAGACCTTCCAGGTCATCCTCTACGAAGGCTCCAACAACATCGAGTTCCGCTACGGCCCGATCTCGCCCATCAACACCTCCGGCATTAACCAGGGCGCGGGCCAGGACGCCAGCGGCGGTGACGCCACCATCGGTGTCGAGAACGCCGACGGCACCATCGCCATCAGCATTCCAAGCATCGGCTTCACCGGCGCCACGAAGGTTCTGGTCTACCTCCCCGGCGACCTCTGCACCCCCACCTGCGCGACCTCTGACTTCGACGGCGATGGTGACGCCGGCACCGACGCCGACATCGAGGCCTTCTTCTCATGCCTCGCCGGCAACTGCTGCGACACCTGCTGGCCCCTCGGCGCCGACATCGACGCGGACGGCGACAGCGGCACCGACGCCGACATCGAGGCATTCTTCCGCATCCTCGCCGGCGGCAACTGCTGACCTTCAATCACTCCCTTCAACCCACCACCACCCCGGCCCAGGCCGGGGTTTTCTTTTGGCACGACTTGCGCAACGTGCGGATGGAGTTCGGGTCTGTTCTTTGGTTATTGATCGGTTTCGCTTCCGTACCGATCCTTCGAAAACGCACCCGACGCGCAGCTTTGGTGCCAATCGGGATGAAGGGATCTTTCTTTTGCTTTGACAGGTTTATGACCTACTGGTATCTGTACGTGTACGAAATCGGGCTCAACGCGCATCGATGCGATGCGCGTGGGGTTTTGTGTGCACTCATTTTTGGGGAGACTGTGGATGAAGAAGATGAAGAAGTCGGTTGCGGGCATTACCGCCATCTCCGCCGCGTGGCTCGCGGCGGCGGCCGTGGCGGCTCCGCAGGAGAGCGTCACCTTTAACAGCGTGGAGAGCAACGGAAGTGCCAACAACGCCGCCAACCAGATCCGCACACACACCTTCGTCGGCGGCTACGCCCCGAAGTCCATCCGCGTGACCGGCGAACTCCTCCAGGTGAACAGCGCCACGTGGGCCAGCGAGGCCCAGGTGATGGTCACTCCTCCCGGTGGAACTTCCTTCGAGATGCAGGTCTCGCTGCGCGGCCAGACCTGGACCGGCGCAAACGTCGTTGACGTGACCCTGCCCATTCCCGCCAGTTCCCTCGTGGCTGACGCCGCGGGCGAGTGGACCTTCCGCTTCTACGAGAGCACCGACGACGGCGGGACCACCAGCGTGGACGCCATCTGGGACACCATCACCTTCACCCTCGACGATGAACTCGTCGTCCTCGGCACGCCCGCCACGGACCTCGGCGGCGGCGTCTTCGAAGAGGTCGAGCCCAACGACGCGAGCTTCTTGAACATGCAGCACGCGTCCGCCCCCCTGGCCACCCAATACGGCGCGGCCAACCTCGTCACCCTTGGCGTGGGCAACTCCATCACCGGCACCACGACCGGTTCGAGCACGACCACCCTCCCGGGCACGGGCGCCACCATTGACAACTTCCTGATCCAGACCGTGCCCGATGTCCCGGGCATCTATCTCTACGAGCTGGGCCTGACCTCCGCGATCACCGGCCACACGGCCTCTCTCCGCGGCGCGACTCAGAGCTCGAACCTCGGCGCCGGATTCCCCGGCGTCATCCGCATCGGCTCTGATAGCACCTTCCAGGCCAGCACGAACGTCGGCACCACCCGCGTCAACCGCTGGTACGGCTTCGGCAAGGGCGAGATGGTCCACTACCGCGTCACCGGCACCGCGAGCACGACCGATCCCTACGTCGCCACCCTCAACCGCACCCCGATCAGCCCGGTCGTTGTTCCCAACACCGTCGCCGCCGGCTCGGTCTCCTTCTCCCGCGGCGCCGGCAACACGAACACCATTGACGTGCTGCTGCTCGACAGCGACTTCAACACCGTCGCCAGCTGGCACGGCATGACGACCGGGGCGATGAACCGCACGCTCACCGACGGCACCTACTACCTCGCCGTCTCCAACGCCACCACCACGGACTCCACCGCGAGCCCCGCCGACTCCTCCACCCGCGCCAACGGTGTGGCGAACCTGCCCGGCTTCGTGATGAACAGCTCCACCACCACGGTGTCCAACCTGTCGATGAACATCATCGACGGGATGGGCACTCAGACCGTTGCCGGCATGAAGAGCAACGCCTTCGAGGTGCAGTTCTATCAGTTCACCGTTCAGACCATGAGCATCCCCCCGATGGGTGTGGGCGCCGCCACTCCGTCCACCGTCATTGAAGGCGGCACCAGCCTCCTCACCGTCAGCGTCACCCCCGGCACCAACCCGGTCAGCACCGACATCGCGGTGGTCGCAGACCTGAGCAGCATCGGCGGCTCCTCCAACCAGGCCTTCTTCGACGACGGCACCAACGGCGACGCCGTCGCGGGCGACAACATCTTCTCCTTCACCGTCACCACCCCGCTCGGCGCGAACTCCTACACCCTGCCCTTCGAGGTCAGCGATGCGCAGAGCCGCGTCTCGAACGGCACCATCAGCCTGACCACCTTCGGGCCGCCGCCCTCGACCGACCTGGGCGCTCTGCCCATCGGCCAGACGGAGGTCACTCACGACCCCGTCGCGGGCCAGGTGAAGTGGTACAAGTTCACCGTGCCCGAGATCAGCCCCGCCAACACCAACTGGCTGGACATCTGGACCAGCGGCGGCGTCTCGGACACCGAGATCGGCCTCTACCGCGCGGACGGCACCCTCGTCGCCTCGGATGACGACGACGGCCCCAGCACCCTGTCTGCCCTCTCCTTCGGCATGGCCAGCCCGATCCGTCCGCTCCCCGGCGGCGTTGACCACAACGGGCGTGACGGCACGCTGGAGGCAGGCGACTACTACCTCGCCGTCGGCCCCTTCAACGTCACGTTCAACACGACAGCGTTCAACGTGACGAGCACGGGCGGCTCGGGCACGAACCTCGTGCTCTTCCTGTTCCTCGGCCCCGCCCCCACCAACCCGTCCGTCACGGGCGGCATCGCGAACAGCATCGCGGGCGGCACGGCGCTGCTCACCGCCACGGTGACCCCGGGCTTGGCGCCCAACAGCACCGGCCTGGCCGTCAACGCCGACCTGACCAACCTGGGCGGCTCCGCTACGAACGCGATGTACGACGACGGCACCAACGGTGACGCCGTCGCCGGTGACAATGTCTTCTCGCTCATCGTCCCCATCCCCGCCTCCCTGCCCGGCGGCAACTACACCGTCCCGCTCACCGTCACCGATGACCAGAGCCGCTCCGGCTCCGGCTCGGGCACCATCCAGGTGGACGACGCCGGCGAGACTTTGGCCACGGCCAAGCCCATCGACGGCGTCGGCCCCGTGACCTCCATCTCGGGCATCCTGACCTCCAACGATGCCGACCTGTTCCGCATCTACATCTGCGATCCGGCGAACTTCAGCGCCTCCACCGTCGGCGGCACCACGCTCGACTCGCAGCTCTTCCTCTTCGCCGCCGACGGCACCGGCGTCGTCATGAACGACGACGAGGGCGTGACCAACGGCGCTTCTCAGTCCACGATCACCAGCGAGCACGTCGCCTCCCGTCCGGCCGGCGAGTACTACCTGGCGATCACCGCCTACAACAAGGACCCGCTGGACAGCTCCAACGCAGCGATCTTCCCCAACTCCTCGACCACCTCCTGCTTCGGCTCGACCTTCCGCTGCCAGATGCTGCCGCTCTCTCCGACGGCCGTCCTGGATCACTGGGCTTCCACCACGACCAGCAGCGGCGACTACACCATCTTCCTCACCGGTGTGAGCGGCCAGCCCTGCGGCCCCGTCTGTGGCACGGCGGACTTCGACGGCGACGGTGACATCGGCACCGACGCCGATATCGAGGCCTTCTTCGCCTGCCTCGCCGGCAACTGCTGCGACACCTGCTTCTCCGGCGGCACGGACTTCGACGGCGACGGTGACATCGGCACCGACGCCGACATCGAGAGCTTCTTCCGCGTCCTCGCCGGCGGCAACTGCTGATCCGCAACCGCTGATCAGCCCTCCGTGCACACGTCAGGCCCCCGGAGCTCCGGCTCCGGGGGCCTTTTTGCTTGACGGCCCCTCCCGGACCGATGGAAAGGGTGCAACCGGCGTCTGCCGCCGCATGTACACTCCATTGACACGGGAGCTCCCCATGAGCCGGTCCGAGGAGCATAAACGCGAGTTGAAGCTGATCCGGCAGGCCGCCGCGGGCGACCGCGAAGCCGCCGGCGAGCTCATCAAGCTGCACCAGGCCTCCGTGTACGCGTACATCCTGCGTCTCTCCGGCCGCCCCGACGTCGCCGAGGACATCGTGCAGGAAGCCTTCGTGCGGGTGCTGACGAATCTCGACCGGTTCGACCCGCAGTACCGCTTCTCCACCTGGCTGTTCACCATCGCCCGGCGCGTCTTCCTCAACGTCTGTGAGAAGCGCCGCCCCATCTCCGACACCGACCGCGTGGGCGAAGCCGGCGGCAGAAGCTGCGGCGCACTCCAGAACTGGGAAGTCACCGACGATCACAACCACACCCGCGACGCCGTGCAGAAGGCCCTGATGACCCTCTCCCTCGAGCAGCGCGAGGTGATCGTCCTCTTCCACCAGCACGACTGGCCCATCTGGCTCATCGCCGAGCACCAGGGGATGCCTGAGGGCACCGTCAAGAGCCACCTGCACCGCGCCCGCATCAAGCTCCGAGAAGCTCTCGCGGACATGGCCGTGGAGCGCAACCTTCGCCAGGTGGAGGTGTGGCCATGAGCGACCTCCGCTTCTCCAACGACCCTCGCCAGCCCCGCCGCAGCGAGGCCTTCAGCCTGCCCCCGGACGACGCCATCGACGCGCTCGTCAACGAAGTGCTCGACGCCGAAAGCGAGGGCCGCAACGCTCAGTCCCTCATGCTCATCCGCAAGGGGGTGACCGAGTACCCCGGCTTCGGCGCTCGCCTCGCGGCGACCCGCGCCGCCATCAAGGGCCTGCGCTCGCCTGTCTTCGTCCCCGATCAGCGCACCGAAGTGCTGGTGGAGGTCAATACCCTCCGCCCCTTCCTCTCTCGCCACGAGCGCCGGCAGATTTCCGCTTCGCGCCTGGCGATCGCAGCGGCGGTCGTGCTCGCCGCGTCGCTGATGGCGATTCTGCAGCGCTCCTACCCGCAGCTCGCCCCTCAGCAGCCCGCCCCGGTGGGAACGCTCGTTGATGCTTCCCGGGCCGACGCCTCCGCGACGGTGCAGTCGCTCACAGACGCCGTCGCCGACCTGCGCGAAAACATCGCCGCCCCCGTCTCCACCGTCATCGGCCCTCCCGAGCCTCTCCCCGCCTACGCCCCCCTCTCCCTCGGCAGCATCGCCCCTTACGAGCTTGAGCCGCGTGCTTCCCTCCGTCTTCCCACCTCTCAGCCGCCCCGCGGCAGGACCATCGCCGTTCTCCCCGCGCCCGCCCGTGAGCCTCTCCTCATGCTCGACGAAGGGCCCATCATGCTGCTCTCCACCCACAACACACACGCCCCCGTCCGGACCTCCCCCTGGCCGGAACTGCTGCACATCGACGAGGACGGCGTTGTCATCTTCGGTCAGCCGCCGCAGGCGCCGCCGCTGGGCGTCCTGCGCGAGTAGCGTCCGGGCTCTCGTGGTGGGAACTCGCGCGTTGATCCTTCGACGATCCAACTTCGCCCCGCTCCTGGCCCTCGTTCTCACCGGACACGCCTCTTTTGGCCAGTCTCCCACCTCCACGCGAAACGTGGTCGGCATGCTGCCCTCCGATGCCCGCGTCGTCGTCGCCGCGACCGACCTCGCCCGCCAGCGTGCCACGCCCGCGGGCCGCGCCTTCGAGTCCTTCATCTCCGAAACCGCTGACTGGACCCGGACGACCCAGGCCTGGGAAGGGCTCGCCGCGGTGCTCAACCTCGATCCACGCGCCGCCGCCGACACCTTGCTGGGCCGCAGCGCGGTCATCGTCAGCACCGATGCCGACCGCCCCTTCACGGACGCCCCGCTCGCGATCATCAGCGAAGTGGATGCCGAGACGCGCCGCCTGCTGAACGCCAAGCTCGACGTCGTGCCGCGATCTGTGGTCGCGGGAGCCCCGATCCTCGCCCTTGAAGGCGGGCGGTTCGAACTGGCCGCCCTGCCTCCAGCGGGCGGAGGGACGCGCTTTGTGCTCTCCGGCGACCGCCCGCTCTTCGACCGCGTCGTAGCCGCGCAGGCAGCCAGCAAGGACATCCCCATGCTCGCCGGAAGCCCGGAATGGCGGCACTACGCCGAGTTGTCCGAGTCCGACCTCTTCCTCCTGCTCCGGGAACCGGCGGAAGAAAGTTCCTCTCCATCGTCCTTCTTCGCCCTGGGCGGAGAGTTCACACAGGACGGCTGGACGGGCAGGTTCACGGCGACCGACGGCATGGTGCTCGCCGGCCTGGCCTCAACGCCCCGAATCGCCGTCCATTGGCCCGCCGAAGCCGTGGACGCCCTGGAAAGCGGGGCCAGCCTGCTGGTGGCGGGGTCCGTGCAGCTTCAGCCCGCAGCGGGTCGCCAGACGCTCATGTCCACGCTGCTGGGCATGCTCAACCTCCCCCCCGCCCTCCGCAACGGGATGGAGGGCAACGCCATCATCTCTCTGGAGGTGGATGAAGCAGGCATCGCGGGCGGTGGCCGCCTGGTGATCGTCCTTCCCCTGCGCGACATCGCTCGTTCCGCTCCCCTCGCCGACGCCTGGGCCCTCAGCATCGCAGGCATCACCGTGGACCGAGTCAGCGAGACCGTCCGCATCGCCGACGGCATCTACACCGCCCCGCTCGCGCCGGATCGTCCGATCATGCTCGCCGCGCACAAAGACGGACGCCTGGCGTGGTGCTACGCCTCTCCCGGCCCGATGCGCGACGGCCGCGCCCCCGGCTGGATCGTCATGACCCTGCGCCTGGGCGAGGGCGAAGACCCGGTGCTCACCGCCCGCCGCGTCTCCTCGTTGCTGGCACGGGACCCCGGGCGTGACCGCTCAACCCTCTTCCGCCTTGTGCTTGAGCCGCGCCGCCTCGCGGGCGTCATCGCCACGCACGACGCGCCCGCGGCAGGGGACGAGCCCGCTCTGCAGGAGGTACGCGCCTCCGCCCTCCGCTGGCTCCGCCGCATCGAGTCCCGCGTCTCCCGCGGCTCGCCCGGCCTCGTGGACGGCTCCATCTCCCTCGACTTCAACATCCCCGCCTCAGCGGCGGCGCCGCAGCGTGGCGACCCCCGCCAGGAGCAGCGCGATCGAGCCGGGAGTCGGAACTGACATCACGCTCACCGTGACGTTGTCGATCCCCCACGACTCGTACGTCAGCCCCTCGATCCCGCTGTCCTCCCACCGGATCACCAACGGCTCACCCGCGGGGACGGTGAACTCCACCGAGATGCCCCGATAAATCGAGTCCAGGTATGTGCTGTTGTACCCCAGGTGCGTCGGCCCCACGTCCGGCTGTCGCATCGTCTGGCTCGCCCCCGGCATGTTCGAGAGCGTTTCATCGAACACGATGTCCCCGTTGACCAGAACTCGGAAGCTGTCCGGCCCCATCAGGCTGGGCGCATACTCCGCCACCGCGTCGCCGTCCCACGAATCGATCGCGTACAGGTCGAAGTTCAGACGGAACCGCGTCAGTCCGTCGCCAAGCCCGTTGGCGGGCGTCGTGACGTTGGGGTGGGCCAGCGTGAGCTCGGTGTAGCCCGGCGAATACCGGCCGTTGAAGCGCGTGAAGATCGGCGCCTCGCTCGTGTACGTGTTCGAGCTCCACTCCGGCCCGATCACCCCCGACTCAAAGTCGTTCGAGTAGATCACGTTGCCCAGGGCCGACGGAGCCAAAGCGGCCAGCACAACCAGCGACGCAGCAGCAGCCTTCATCACGCGCCTCCCTCTCTCCTCCCGGCCTGGGCGCACCGATGCCGGAGCGAAGCGCAGCGCTCGCCTTCCGCGGCTATGAACGGCCCGTGCCGGGTTGTTCCACGCCTGCCGCGTGCGCGACACGCGCGTTACACACCGACTGTGCCACAGCCCCCGCACGAACCCACCGACTTGCACGAACCGCCCGTTACCACCCGGAAGGCGTGCCGCCTGTTCCGTCTGGGGGGGTTATGCGGAGTCCGATTACCCAAAGCAGGGTCCGACAACCTCCACGCGACCCCCGCGGCCTTCCTATACTCCCCGCCCTGATCGACCCCAAGGAATCCACCCGGCCCGTGCCGGGGACCGCGGCAGCGGCGGTCACAAACCCCAATCCCAAAGGCCAGCTTCGCTACGTGCCGAGCCCCGCTGAACGCCGGACCCGACGCTTTTCTTATGCCCACCCTCTCATCCCATCCCATGCCCAAGTCCCCCGCTCAAGCCGACATCCCGCGCAACCACGGGATCCGCAACGTCGCGATCATCGCCCACGTTGACCACGGCAAGACCACCCTCGTGGACAACCTCCTCAAGCAGTCCGGCAACTTCCGCGCCGGAGAGCTTGAGAAACTCGAAGGCGGCCAGCACGGCCTCATCATGGACAACAACCCCCTCGAGCGAGAGCGGGGCATCACCATCCTGGCCAAGAACTGCGCCGTCAACTACACCGCCATCGACGGCAAGACCTACCGCATCAACATCCTCGACACCCCCGGCCACGCCGACTTCGGCGGCGAGGTCGAGCGCGTCCTCCGCATGGCCGACGGCTGCTGCCTGCTGGTGGACTCCTCCGAGGGCGTGATGCCCCAGACCAAGTTCGTACTCAGCAAGGCCCTCGAGCAGGGCCTCAAGCCCGTGGTCATCGTCAACAAAATCGACCGCCAGGACCAGCGCGTCCAGGAGGTGGTGAACGAGGTCTTCGACCTGCTCGTCGAGCTGGGGGCCGAGGAATACGCCCTCGACTTCCCGGTGATCTACGCCGTGGGACGCGACGGCTGGGCCACCCGCGAGTTCCCCGTCCCCACCGGCGAGAATGCCCCCCGCGACCTGCGCCCGGTCTTTGAGGCCATCGTCAACGAGGTGCCCGCGCCCCCCGCCGACACCACCAAGCCCCTCCAGGTGCTCATCACCAACATCGATTACAACGAGTACGTGGGCCGCATCGGCATCGGGCGTGTGGTCAACGGCTCCATCCGCGCCGGCCAGCCCGTCGCCGTCATCAAGCGCGACGGCAAGATCGTCCAGACGAAGGTCACCCAGCTCCTCCAGTTCCAGGGCCTCAAGCGCTCCGAGGTGGACCGCGTCGAGGCGGGCGACCTCTGCGCCATCGTCGGCCTGGAGTCCATCGACATCGGCGACACCGTCGCCGACCCCGACAACCCGCGTCAGCTCCCGCCCGTCCGCGTGGACGAGCCGACGATGACCATGCTCTTCAAGATCAACGACTCCCCCTTCGCGGGCCAGGAGGGCGAGTACGTCACCAGTCGCCAGATCCGCGAGCGCCTCATGCGCGAGCTGGAGCGCAATGTCGCCATGCGCGTCGAGCCCGGCCGCACCACCGACGAGTTCATGGTCTCCGGCCGCGGCACGCTCAGCCTCAGCATCCTCATCGAGACCATGCGCCGCGAGGGCTTCGAGCTGGCCGTCGGCAAGCCCGAGGTCATCATCAAGGAGATCGACGGCGTTCCTCACGAGCCCGTCGAGGAGCTCGTCATCGACTGCCCCAACGACGTCGTCGGCCCCGTCATGGAGCTGGTCGGCTCCCGCAAGGGCGAGCTGAAGAAGATGGAGCCCCGCGGCGACAACCAGTCGCACCTCCTCTTCGAAATCCCCTCCCGCTCGCTCATCGGCATGCGCAACCGCATCCTCACCGCCACACAGGGCCAGGCGGTCATGCACCACTCCTTCCTGCGCTTCGAGCCCGTCAGCGGCTCGATCCCCCACCGCCAGGCGGGCGTGCTCATCAGCCTTGAGACCGGCCCGGTCACCACCTACGCCCTCAAGGAGCTGGCCGAGCGCGGCGTCATGTTCGTCACCCCCGGCGAGAAGGTCTACTCCGGCCAGATCGTCGGCGAGCACAACCGCGATAACGACCTCACCGTCAACGTCACCCGCCAGAAGCACCTCGACAACATGCGCGCCGCCAGCAAGGAGGCCACCGTGGTGCTCAAGGCCCCGCGCAAGCTCACGCTCGAGGCCGCGCTTGAGTACATCGAGGACGACGAGCTGGTGGAGCTCACCCCCAAGAGCATCCGTCTGCGCAAGAAGATCCTCGACGAAAGCATGCGCAAGCGTGCCGAGCGTCAGGCCCGCGAGCGCGAAGCCGCTCAGTAACGCTCACTGCTCAAGCAGAGGCTCGGGCCGCTCTTCGCCCGACTCGGGCGGCGTCCGCCCGGCGATGTGCGCCGCGATCCGCTCCGCGTGGACGTGGCTGTTCTCGATGAACACCCGGAATCGCGTCTGCGTGCCCGCGGTCGCCGTGCCCGCGACATAGAGCCCCGGCACGTTCGTCTCCATCGTGCGCGGGTTGAACACGGGGGCCCGCTGCGGCCCCTCCAGCCTCACGCCGCTGGCCTCCAGCAGCGAGCCGTCCATCTCGTACCCTACCAGCAGCAGCACGTCGTCAAACTCGCCCGTGCGCGTCTGCCCCGTCGGCTGGTGGTTCTCGTCCACACTCGCCAGCGTCACGACGTTCCCGGCGATGCTCACCGGCACGCTCCGCGGCAGGAACTCGATCGTCCCGTCTTTGATCAGCCCCTTCAGCTCCGGCAGCAGCCAGTACTTCACCCGCTTCTCGTCGAACTCCGCGCCGCGATAGCTGATCGTGACCTTCGCCCCGACGCGGTGGCTCCGGATCGCCGCCTCCACCGCCGAGTTCTTCCCGCCCACGATGAGCACTCGCCTGCCGTAGTACCGATGCGGGTCCTGAAAGTAGTGGCTGACGTTGGGCTGCCCCTCGCCCGGAATCCCCAGCATTCGCGGCTTCTGCATATCCCCCACCGCGAAAACCACGTGCGAGGCCGGGTGCGTCTTCACCCCCGCCGCGGATTCCGTGCGCACGGCAAAGCCGTTCTCCGCCCGCTCCACCCGCGTCACGCGCTCAAAGGTGCGGACCTCCAGCTTGAACTGCGCCGCCACGCCACGCAGGTACGCAAGATACTCCTCCCGCGTGGCCTTGTCCTGCAAAAGCGTGGGCAGCGGCACGCCGCAGATGGCGATCCGTTCCGGGCTGGAGAAGAACCGCGTTCCCGGAGCCCACCAGTTGATGGTGGCCCCGATCATCCCCTCTTCCAGGACAAGCGGCGAGAGCCCTTCGCGCTGAAGCGCCCAGGCGACTTCCAGCCCGATAGGCCCCGCCCCGATGATCACTGGTCGATCCACGCCGGAACCGTAGCCCCTCGACAGCTGCCCCCGCGCCTGTTATACCCCCGCCATGAGCGAACTGAACAGGCGTGACTTCCTCGCCGCGGGCGTCGGCCTGGCGCTGGCCGCGGGCACGACACGAGCCCACCAGCCCCGCGCCGGCGCGTTCCAGGGCGACGACCACCGCGGCCCGGTCTCCGTCGCCTCCGTCAACGGCCTCCGCGCCGCTCGCCGGGCGATGGAGCTGGTCGAGGAGGGCTACGACCCCGCCGACGCCGTGGTGCAGGGCATCCGCATCATCGAGGACGACCCCTCCGACAACAGCGTCGGCCTCGGCGGCCTGCCCAACGAGGACTGCGTCGTGGAGCTGGACGCCTCCGTCATGCACGGCCCCACGCACAAGGCCGGCGCGGTCGCGGGCCTGCGCAACATCAAGAACCCCGCGATGGTCGCCCTCACCGTCCTGCGCCGCACCGACCACTGCCTCATCGTCGGCGAAGGCGCTCTGCGCTTCGCGAAGCAGATGGGCTTCAAGGAAGAAGAGCTGCTCACCGAGGAATCCCGCCTCGAATGGCAGAAGTGGCGAGAGAACCTCGGCAAGGACGACGACCGCCTCAACGACGACGAGCGCGACGAGCCCGTCGGCAAGGTCTGGGAGGACGGCACACCCGATCAGAGAAGCCGCCGCGCCGCCATCGCCCGCGCGGCGATCGCCTACACCACCGGCACCGTCCACTGCTCCGTCGTCACCCCCAAGGGCGACATCGCTTCCTGCACCTCTACCAGCGGCCTCTCGTGGAAGATCCCCGGTCGCGTGGGCGACTCTCCCATCATCGGCGCGGGCAACTACTGCGACAACGACGTCGGAGCCGCGGGCAGCACCGGCCGCGGCGAGGCCAACCTCGCCAACCTCTGCTCCTTCTACATCGTTGAGTGCATGGGCCGTGGCATGACGCCCACCGAGGCCTGCCTCGCCGCCGCGCGGCGCGTCGTGGACCGCACCAAGGAAAAGCGCCTGCTCGCCGCGGGCGGACGCCCCAGGTTCGACCTCAAGTTCTACGCCCTGCGCAAGGACGGGGCCTACGGAGCCTGCTCCCTCTACAAGGGGGCCAAGTTCGCCGTAGCCACCCGGGACAAGTCCTTCGCCCTGGACGCCCCCAGCCTCTTCGACACCCCCGTTCCGGCCTGATAGCCCCCCCTCCGCCAACACTTTCGTGGCGGTACAGGACGACGCCGCCTGAGGCCGATATACTCTGGCCTTGCTCGACAGCGTCATGGGCGATTGGCGCAGTTGGCTAGCGCGCATGCATGACACGCATGAGGTCCCGAGTTCGAGTCTCGGATCGCCCACTTGAAGAAAAACCCCCGCCTTGAGCGGGGGTTTTTTCATTCAGCGATTCAGCCCTTTCGGCGGCTCAGCAATCCCCTCCCGCCAACACGCGGAAAAAGCTCTCGATGTCCGCGTCCGTGCCCACGTCCCCGTCCGCGTCAAAGTCCGCCCCCAGCTCGAAGCACGTATCGCAGCAGTTGCCTCCCAGGCAGGCGAAAAACGCCTCGATATCCGCGTCCGTCCCCACGTCGCCGTCCCCGTCGAAGTCCGCCGTTCCGCAGGGTGGGCGGCCGGGGGAGTACGTGACGGTGATCTCCGGCGCTGCCCCGCCCTCGCGCGAGAACATCCGCATTGCGGAGCCCGGCGTGCCCTCGGCGCCGATGATGACCCAGCCGTGGTTGCTGGAGGGGTCATTCACCCATCCCTGCACATCCGCCACCAGCTCCGGAGTCGATAGCCACGTCTTCAGCCCCAGCCCCGACACGATCGTGGCGCTGGGCGTCGCGACAAAGTCCCCGCCGGGCGTCGTCCAGGCCTGGTTCGGGAAGATGCGGAAGTCCCAACTGGCGTCGCCGGGCGTCGCGAGCGCCCCCGTCCCGCCCGGCAGGCCCGCGTTCGAAGTCCCCTCACCCCACGCCGAAGTCACACGGTGGAGGGTGATGTTCCGCCCGGAGCTCGACGGCCCGCCCCGTTCAAACACAACCCGCACGTTGACGCTCTCAATCACCGAACCCGCCGGGATCGAGCTGAGATCAAACTGAATCAGCGCCCGCCGCGCCTGGTTCCCCGCGTTTTTGCCGCAGTACAGGAAAGGCCCAAGGGCGTTGCTGTACTGCTCCTCCGACGTATTGATCTCATACACCGTGTTGTCGCGTACAGCGGAGAGGGTGACGACCTCGGCAGCCGCACCGGCGGCCACCACGCAGGTCACGGTCAGAGCGGCAAGTCGTGTCAACACGGATACCTCCGTTGCTTCAGGCGTCTCTCACCTATTTCCCGCACAAATAGCCCTATTGCAGAGTTCTCGGGCTTTAGCGTCCCGCCCCCATCCCTGCCGCTTCCTGCGCCTGCTGCATCACACGCTGCGCCTCCTCCATCCGCCCCATCGCCATTAGCAGTTCCGCCCGAGCCGCCAGGAACCCTGGGTTCCGCGGCTCGCACCGCGACGCCTCCACCAGCTCCGCCAACGCCCCCTCAAAGTCATTCCCCAGCGCCAGCATCCGCGCTCGGTGGAAGTGCGCCGCGCCGGCCCTGGGGTGGTGCTTCACCGCAAGGGCCATGATTTCCTGCGCCCGGCTCACGCGCCCCGCCTGGAGCATCGTGTCCGCCGCGAGAACCAGCCCCATCAGGTCCGCCCTGCCCACCACACCCTCAATCGCCTCATCGATCGCGGCAAGGCCCTGCTCCCCGCGTCCCGCACGCCACAGCAGCGCCCCCGCACGCACCGCGGAATGCAGATCCGGCTCGGGCTTGCGCGCCGCGATCACCGCCTCCGCCGTCGCCACGGCAGCGGTCACGTCACCGCCAGCCAGCGCCTCCTCGGCAAGCGCCATCTCCACGGGGTACACGCCTTTCTTCTTCGCCGTGATCTCGCGCAGCGCCGCGCGGACATCCTCCGGCGACTTGCCGAGCAGCGAGAGAATCTGCCCGTACTGGAACACCGCCTGGCTCGACGGCGGCTCGCCGATCTCTATCGCACGCCGCAGATACCGCTCCGAGGATTCCAGATCGCCCGCCACGGCGTACAACCACGCCAGCCGCAGGTTCTGAGGCACGGCGTGGTTCCACCCGAACCCGCCGTGGCGCGGCCCGTCGGAAATGGTGTACAGCCGAATCGCCCGCTGCGCGTTGGCCTTGTCCTGCTCCGTGGGCGTATAGCCGGGGCTGAAGACCAGCTCCGCCGGCGTGCGTACTTCCAGGTCCCACGCATTGGCCCGGAACTGAATCGCCCGGATCGTCAACCCCCACGCGCCCCAAGCCAGGTACGCCGCGGCGAGCACGGCAAACACCGCGCCCCACGGCTTCAGCCTGCCGCGGAGCTTGAGCTGCAGGCTCTGCAGCCGCACATTGGGCTGCGTGACGAGCGTCGCCAGCTTCCACGCGCCGAAGCCGCCGATCAGCGCCATCCCCCCCGCCATCAGCAGCGGGATCTTGTTGAACATCTGCCGGAAGCCGATGAAGAGCCCGATCACCAGCGCCAGCAGCAGGATGTCCTGCCACCACGCAAGGTCCCACGCGGGCCGCTTGATCTTCCCCTCCTTCGCCTCATCCGTCCGGGGCCTGGCGAGCACCGCGGGACGCGCGAACGAGAAGCTCAGCGCGTCGTTGGGGCACACGCTCACGCAGTCCAGGCACTTCATGCACCCCGGGTCCACCACCATCCCGAAGTCCCGCACCTCCTGCGCCACCTGCACGTTGGATGTGCACACCGCCGTGCAATGCCCGCACCCCTCGCAGTTGTCGTTGACCACGATCCGGCCCAGCGACACCTTGTCCATCGGCGCGAAGAACCCGCCGTACGGGCAGCCGTAGGTGCAGAACCCCTTGTTCCCCAGGAAGTACACCGCCGCGAATCCGACAGTGAAGAAGAACGGCACGATGATGTACCACTCGCTCGGGAACGTGTGCCAGTAGTCCTTCACCACGAAGGCGTTCACGAACCCCGGATGCTCCACCCGCGGCAGCTCGATCAGCCACTCCGGGAACATCCAGCCCCACCGCTCCATCGTGAACCGCTCAACGGGCAGCAGCACCACCCGCTTGAACGTCGGCCACACGAACATGTACAGCGCCAGCAGCGTCGGCGCCATCAGCAGCGCCCGCGACCGCAGCGGACGGGGCCGCACGCCCACCTTGTTCATGATGTGCGAGCACAGGTCCTGCAGCGCCACGATGTGGCACCCCCAGCCGCAGAAGAACCGCCCGAAGATGAACGTCGCCAGCAGCGCCAGCGCGAAGAACACGAACCCCGCGTTGATCGTCCCCACCTCGATCGTGTACATCGACTCCGAGGGCTCGACCGGCGCGATCGTGCGCCCGCTCCCGTGCTCGCGCGACCACAGCCACTGCGCCAGGTGCGCCAGCATCAGCACGTGAACGGCGATGAGCACCCCCGCCCGCCACTTGGACATCCGGCTCTTCGCCACCTTCCGCGCGGGCTTGGAGGGAAGGACCGTCAGCGGCACCGAGCGGTCCCCGCACGAACTCTTTTCCCTGCCACGGGGCATGGCCCAGCATAGCACCGGCTCGCCCCGCCCCAGCCGCGGCAAACGCCCCTCTTTGACGCCGCTCGCACTTCTCAGCGCGACGCGATCCCCACCCGGCGCGAGAGGTCCGATACCCACGTTCCTCCCGGCTCCTCCACCGTCACCGCGAACGCCCGCACGTTCCGCACCGCGATCCCCGGCCTGATCGGAACCACTGTCACCCCATCCTCCGCTGCGTCGAACACCCCCCCCGAGATCCGCTGCTCCATCCCGCGCTCATCGATGATCCAGAGCTGATACTGCTCCCGCGAAGGGTCATTCAGCGGCAGGCCGACCAGACGCAGATACCCCTTCTGCGTCCGCTCGCACCACACGCACTCTCCCTCGATCCCCGGCCAGCCCGACTCCCCCCACGCCGCGAACCGCATCACCTCGCGCGACGGATCCGAGTCCACCGCACCCGTGATGTCCGCCGCGGGCTTCGACATCCACCACGCCACCACCGCCAGCACCAGGCTCGCCGCCACGGCAATCCACGGCCCCCCCTTGAAGATCACCCGAGCCGCGAGCCGCCCCATCTCCGGCAGCGCCTCTCTCGAAAACCTCGGAGTCCGCATGACGGAGGCCGTCCCCTCCGCCCATTGCCGCCCGGCACGCTCCAGCCTCCGACGCACCCGCCCCGGGCACGGCACGAACTCCCCCGGCCGCATCAGCGCCAGTTCCAGCACGGCCGCGGCAAGGCCGTACGTCATGTCCGGCTCGCCCCCCGCCGCCAGCAGCGACTCCAGCTCCAGATCCTGCTCCGGGCTCAGCCCCTCCAGCGCCTGATCGACGAGCAGCTCCGTCAGACGCTCGTTGGCGGCGGCCCCGGAGTTCATGCACCCGCCTCCTGCGACGTGGGCTGATCCTGCGGAGGCTCGGGCGTCCGCCCGGAGGACTCATCCGCCCCCGCTCCCCGCCCCGGCGTGGGCCGGTCCTTGTTGAGCATCTCGCGCAGGCGGATCAGCCCGCGCCGGGCGTGGGTCTTGACCGTCCCCAGCGGCAGCCCCGTTGAGCGGGCGATCAGCTCGTGCGACAGCCCTTCGTACACCGACAGCCGCAGCACCCGCTGCTGCTCCGGCGAAAGCTGCTCAAAGGCCTTGGCCGCCTTCGCGGCTTCCTCCCCGATCTCCGTGCTCCCCACGCCGTTGGTCTGCCGGGCGGGCTCCGACTCCGTGAGCTGGGTCTTGCCGGGCTGGCGTCCAACCTTCCGCCTGCGGTCGATCAGCCGGCGCCGGGCGATCGTGGCCACGAAGGCCGTTTCCGAGGCGATCGAGGGGTCATACCTGGCCCCGTTCCGCCACAGCTCCGTGAAGACCTCGTGGACGGCGTCCTCGGTCTCCGCGTCCGGCAACCCCAGCCGCCGCGCAAGCGACCACACCAGGCCGCCGAAGCGGGCAATCAACTCCTGAATCGCGGCGGAGTCACCGGCGGCGACACGATGGAGGAGATACTCGGAAGCGATAAGGCACCGTACCCGGACGCTCGACATGGCCGCGGGGCGCCGGGAAACCACCGCGACCGGTTCATTCTAAGAGAGAGGAAGGCGCACACGGAAGGGAGCGTTGAAAGCCTGCTGAACGCTCCCTGACCGCGGATATGACACCCAATTCCCGCCCGGCGCATGAAAAACGCCGGCCCCCGAGGGGAACCGGCGTCGTAGGAGGTTCAGCGATCAGGGATTACTGAATCACGATGATCTCAACCCGGCGGCTGGCGGCCTTCGTGGCCTTGGGCTTGGCGCTGCCATAGCCGTAGGTCTCAATGCGGCTGCTGCTCACGCCGCGCGTCGCCAGGTAGTTCTTCACCGCGTCGGCGCGGGCCTGGCTGAGGTTCTCGTTGGTGCCCCACTTCTTCTTGGTGCGGACCAGCGGGTCGCTGTCCGTGTACCCCTCGACGCGGATCGTCGCACCGGGGAAGTCACGCTTGATCTCCGTGGCGATGCGGTCCAGCGTCTTCTTCGCCTCGGGCTTGATGTCCGCGGAGCCGCTGGCGAAGAGCACGTCGCCGGCGATCGTGGCCTGCGGCAGGCCGCTGCTGTTCTGGGAGAACATCGAGCCAGAGCCGCTGTTGCTCGCCTGGACGGGCTGGGTCTCCCACCCGATGGGCTGCTGCTGTTGCTGCTGGGCGAGCTGGGCGTCCTTCTGACGCAGGCTCTCCTCCAGCGTCGCGATCCGCTCGCGCAGCTCCGCGTTCTCGGCCTGCGCCAGCTCGGCCGCCTTCTTGTCCTTCGAGCACCCGCCCATCACCAGCGCGAGGCCCATCATCCCCAGGACGAGCAGGCCGCCGCGACGAAGCACACCCTTCCGATCCATGACAATCCCTTCCATTTCGTGTCAATCCGTTGGAGCTCGGGGCAGACTCCGCCCCGCGTCGGTCGGGAGTCTATCGGCAACTTCAGCGCCCTGCCGTCAACCTTTGCGCCACGCTTTGGCGCTTTGAAATCAGCCCTCAAACGACAAGTTGTGCAGGGCGATCTGTCACTTGCGCTCCGGGACGGATCAGGGCGAGCCCGCGCTCAAGGCAGGCTCACCGCCGGGCTCGCCTTCGAGAGCCACGTCAGCAGCCCCTCGATCCCGGGCTTGGCGAACCACACCAGCATCGTCCCCATCGCCAGATAGGGCCCAAAGGGCATCGCCTTCCGGTACTTGCCCGACATCAGCAGCCCCAGCACCCAGAAGAACACCCCGATGAACGCGGAGCCGAAGAAGCCCAGCACCGCGTCCGTCCATCCCAGGCACGCCCCCACGCCCGCCATCAGGTGAACGTCCCCCAGGCCGATCGCCTCCCGCCCGAAGCCCAGCGTGCCTCCGATCCGCATCAGCCACACCGCCCCGCCGCCGATGAGGTACCCCATCAGCACCCCCGCCAGCACCTCCAGCCACAGCGGGGCGGACGCGCTGTACCCCAGCGTCCCATCCGGCAGCGGCACCATCGGCCCCGCGAGCCTCGTGGCGATCATCCCCCCCGCCAGCCCCAGGCTGATGCACGGCGCGAGGAAGACCAACTCCTTAAACATCTCCCGCCGCGCGTGCGGGTACTGAATCCACATGTCCGTCGGGTGCGTCTCGGGGTCATCCCCCGTGAGCTGGATGATCCCCCACAGCCCCACCGTCGGCACCAGCAGGGTGATGGCCCAGGGCAGCACCTTCGCCGCGTCCTGCGAGAACGCCGACGCAACGCTCATCGCCGCGATGAAGAGCACCAGCCCCAGAAGCACGCGCAGGCCCGCCGAGCCGCCCTGCCGAACGGGCGGGGCGGGCTCCTCCGCCGGAGCATCCTGCGGAGCCTCGGCCTTCGCCCTGGCGATCTGCTCCTTCTCCCACTCCTCGTAGCCCTCGAAGCTGCGGCGGATGAGCTTCTTCGCCAGCAGGATGTTGGAAAGCACCAGCCCCGCCGCGCCGCCGATCGAGGCCCCGATCCACCACCACCCCTGCGGCCCCGGCGTCGCGATCGCCCACGTCCACCCCGCCGCGGTCCGCGTCAGCCCTCCCTGCTGATGCTGCACCCACGCCGCGGCGATGGGATGCGCCAGCAACCCGATCACCACCGGCGTGGTCGTGAGCTGCATGGGGATGAAGCAGGACTTGGCGTCCACCAGCGTCATCGCCACCAGACAGGAGAAGACCCCCACCACCGCCAGGAACATCGGCCAGGTGGCGCGGAAGCCCCCTTCAGCCCACTCCGGTCGCAGAGCCCCGAAGTCCACGCCGAAGAACGTCCCGCCCGGCGCGTAGAGCACGAGAAACACCAGCGCCCACAGCACCGCGACAAAGGCCTCCACCAGCGGATACTCGGGCGAAATGGGAGAGCGGCAGAAGCGGCAGCGCCCGCGCAGCAGCAGCCACCCGAAGACCGGGATGTTCTCCCGCCACGTCAGGTGCGTCTCGCAGGAGGGGCAGCGGGAGGTGGGCGTCACCACGTCCAGCCCCAGCGGCAGCCGGTAGACCAGCACGTTCAGCAGCGAGCCGATGCACGCGCCGAAGGCCATGACGAAGAGCACGGCGATCAGCGAGGCCATCATCTCGAAGCGCTCCAGGTTGTCCAGGGCCGGCACCGGCAACCGTCACTCCTCGCCGGGGGGAGGCGTCGGCCCCTGGCGGGTCAGTTCATCGACCCTTTGCTCGGCTTTCTGGAGAATGTCCTTGCACCGCCTGATCAGGGCGACGCCGCGCTCATACTCCGCGATGGCCTGCTCCAGGCCCGCTTCCCCGGACTCGATCCGCTCGATGATCTGCTCCAGCCGCGACAGCGCCTCCTCAAAGCTGAGGTTCGCCTCCGGGCCGGTTGGGCTTGAAGTCTGGCTCACGGCGTGAACGTATCCGGCTTCTCTCTCCCACGCCAGTCAGCCGAAGAGCCCCGGCGTCTGCGGCCCCGCCCCCGACTTGCGCGACCTTGCCGGCGCCGCGGGAAGCGTCCGCGGGGGCGGGGGC
>CALJIV010000002.1 GCA_937974035.1 uncultured Phycisphaerales bacterium | reverse complement strand
ACGAAGAAGGACATGAAGCCCAGGCCGATGCCGTGCTTCTTCTCGAAGTCGTCCTTGTACTGGCGGCGCAGCTCCATGACCGCGGTCATGTCGCACTCGTTGAAGGTCGTGAGCATCGCCGCGGTGTGCTGGGCCTCGACGAGGCGCGTGGCAATGCGCTGGCGCAGCGGGGTCATGCGCTCGCGCGTCACGCCGCGCTGGCCCGAAGCCGCGGGAGCGGCCTGGACCTTGGGCGCAGGGGCGGGCGAGGGAGCGGGGGCCGGCGCGGCGGGGCCGTTGCGGCCCGCGTTGACGTAGTTCAGCACGTCCTGCTCGCGGATGCGCTGGCCGACGGGGACGGGGATCTTCGCCAGGTCAACGCCGTGCTCCGCGGCGAGCTTGCGCGCCAGCGGCGTGGCGCGAACGTCGCTCTCCGTGTGCTCGGCGACTGTCGCGGCATGGGCGGGCTGGGGAGCGGGCTTGGGCTCGGCGTTGGCGGCGGCCTTGGCGGGAGCCGCGGCGGCGGGAGCGGCCCCTTCCTGGATGCGACCGACGGTCTGGCCGACCTGCACCGTGTCGCCTTCCTTGGCCAGCGTCTGGAGCGTGCCCGAGGCCTCGGCGCGAATCTCGCCGGTGACCTTGTCGGTCTCCAGCTCCATGATCACTTCGTCCTTGGTGACGTACTCCCCGTCCTTCTTGACCCACCGCTGCACGACGCCGCTGGTGACGGACTCTCCGAACGCGGGGATCACGATGTCTACCGCCATGTGTTCTCTTCCTGACTTGGTTTACCGGCGCGCGGACTGAACGACCTGCTTGGAGGACGGAGAGCCCTTCCCGGCCGTCACTTCATTTTTTTTTGCAGGCCCGATCGCCGCGGCGATGACCGCTTCCTGCTGGGCGATATCCGCTTTCTTGCTGCCCACCGCGGGAGTCGCGCTGGTCTCGCGCCCGATGTAGGGCAGCTCGATGCCCAGCTCGCTGCGGAAGGTGTCGGCGGCGTAGAGGTACGCGCCGGCGTTCCGCGGCTCCTCCTGCACCCACACGATCTCCGCCTTCTTGGGATAGCGGGAGAGGATCTCACGGACCATCTCCGTGTGGAAGGGATAGAGCTGCTCCAGACGGAGGATCGCGACGTCGGTCCGGCCCGTGGCTTTGCGACGCTCGGACAGCTCGTAGAAGACCTTGCCCGTGCAGATGATGACCCGCGTGACGGCCTTGCGGTCGAACCCGCCCTTGCCCTCGAACGCCGGATCGTCCAGCATCTCGCGGAAGTGCCCGCTGGTGAACTCGTCGATGTGGCTGGTCGGCACGCGCAGGTACTTCTTCGGCGTCGCGAAGACCAGCGGCTTGCGGAAGTTCCGCTTCACCTGACGCCGCAGGACGTGGAACGTCTGCGCCGCGGTGGTGCAGTTGACGACCTGGATGTTGTCGTCGCCGCACAGCATGAGGAACCGCTCCAGACGGCAGGAGGAGTGCTCGGGCCCCGCGCCCTCGTAGCCGTGGGGCAGCAGCAGCACCAGGCCGGACCAGCGGTTCCACTTGATCTCCGAGCTGGCGATGTACTGATCGATGATCGTCTGCGCGCCGTTGGCGAAGTCGCCGAACTGCGCCTCCCACATCACCAGCATGTTCGGGTCCGCGAGGCTGTAGCCGTAGTCGAAGCCCAGCACCGAGACCTCGGAAAGCGGCGAGTCGTAGATGCAGAACCGGGCCTGACGCGGGCGGCCGTCGGGGCCGGGCGTGCCCGGCGCGTGGTCGGTGCCCGGATCGCCGATCTCCCGCATCGCGTTGAGCGGCACGTAGGGCGCGCCGGTCTCAAAGTCGCGCAGCACGGCGTGCCGCTGGCTGAAGGTGCCGCGGCGAGAGTCCTGACCGCTCAGCCGCACCGGGCAGCCCTCCAGCAACAGCGAGCCGATGGCCAGCAGCTCCGCGTCCGCGTGGCTCACCATGCCGTTGCGGGGCAGCTCCGACCGCTCGGTCAGCAGCTTTTTGAGCTTGGGGTTCAGGTTGAACCCTTCCGGCACGCGGCCCAGCGCGGCGCACACCTCGCTCAGCACCTCGATCGGCACGGCGGTGTTGGCGGGAGCGTGCGAGTACTGCCCCGTGATCCCCTTCCAGCGGTCGTTGCCGGGATCGATGACCGGGATCTGCGGCTCTTTCTTGGCCTTGGCCTGGGCCTTGTCGAGCACGTCCATCCAGCGGTCGATCCGGCTCTTGACGTCCTGCTCCGTGAGGACGCCCTCGCGGATCAGCTTCGCCGCGTAGCCGTCCATCGTGGGCTTGCGGGCCTTGATGAGCGCCGCGAGGTTGGGCTGGGTGAAGCTCTGCTCGTCGCCCTCGTTGTGGCCGTACTTGCGGTAGCACCACAGGTCGATGAACACGTCCTTGCGGAACTCCTGCCGATACTCCACCGCCCAGCGGGCCACCATCGCGCACGCCTCGGGGTCCTCGCCGTTGACGTGGAAGATGGGAGCCTCGATGCCCTTGGCCACGTCGGTGCAGTAGACCGTGCTGCGGTCGTCCTCGGGGAGCGTGGTGAAGGCGATCAGGTTGTTCACCACGATGTGCAGCGTGCCGCCGACGGTGTACCCATCGAGCTGCGACATGTTCAGCGTTTCGAACACCATCCCCTGGCCGGCCACGGCGCCGTCGCCGTGGAGCAGGAGCGGGACCACGCGCCGCCGCTCGGTGTCGTTTCGCAGGCGCTGCTTGGCCCGCGTGCGGCCCATCACCACCGGATTCACGGACTCGAGATGGCTGGGGTTGCTCGCCATCGCGAGCCGCACCGTCTTGCCGTTGGCGAGCGTGCGGGTGATGGAGTAGCCGCGGTGATACTTCACGTCACCGCCGCCGTCGAGGTAGCCCTGATCCCAGTTGTCCTCGAACTCGGTGAAGATCTGCTCAAAGGTCTTGCCCATCACCGTGTTGAGCACGTTGACGCGCCCGCGGTGAGGCATGCCGAGCACCACTTCCTCCACGCCCGTGTCGGTCGCGTGCTCGATCGCGGTCTCCATCATCGGGATCAGCGAGGTGCCGCCCTCGAGGCTGAACCACTTGTACGCGGGGCCGTAGCGCACCCCGACGAAGGTCTCGAAGGTCTGCGACTGTGCGATCTGGTCGAAGATCGCGATCTTGTGCTGCCGCGTGAGCTCCATCCGGCCGCGGTTCTTCTCGAACTTCTCGCGGAACCAAGCACGCTCGCGGCTATCGCTGATGTGCATGTACTCCACGCCGATCGTGGAGCAGTACGTCGCCTCCAGGTGCTCGATCACCTGCCGCAGCGTCGCGCCGGGGCTCAGGCCGCTGACGTCCGCGTTCGCGGGCCGGTCGAGGTCCGACTCCTTCAGCCCGTGATGCTCCAGCGAAAGCTCCGGTGGACGCGTCCGCTCGCGCCCGAAGGGATCGAGCTTGCTCGCCAGGTGACCTTTCGCGCGGTACGCGGCAACCAGGGCGTCCACTCCACGCTGGAAAGAAACATCCCCACCGCCGCCCGAGGGACCGCCGCCGGCGAGCGCCAGGTCAAAGCCTTGGAAGAACGCCGCCAGGTCCGCGGGAACCGAGCTGGGATCAGCCCGGAAGCGCGCGTACTGCGCATCCAGGTACTCGGCGCTCCAGCTGTTCACCGAAGGGGCCACGGCTCGAGGGTGCGACATCGATTGACCGTTCGCGTTTGCGGAGTTCTGACCGGGCCTCATGACACTTCCTGTAGCACGCAGCAGTCCGAACGAAACCCGAGTCCGGCCCTGAACTGCGCGGTCTGTGATGGTAGGCGTCGAAGGCTATCGGTCATTCCTCAAAGTGGCTCCAGCCGCCCGACCCCGTGTCAGAAGGGATCGCCATTTCTTGCCAAAGTTTGGGCTTTGTTACCTATACTCCACGGCGGTGCTGACCACACTCTTCCTTGACCTCAACTCCTACTTCGCCTCTGTCGAGCAGCAGGTGCAGCCCGCCCTGCGCAACCGGCCCGTCGCCGTGGCCCCGGTCACCAATGACAGCGGCTGCTGCATCGCCGCGAGCTACGAGGCCAAGGCCTTCGGCGTCAAAACAGGGACGCGGGTGGGCGATGCACGCATCCTCTGCCCCCAGATTCAGATCGTGGACGCGAGGCCGCGTCTCTATGTGCTGATGCACCACCGCATCCTCAAGGCCATCGACCGGCACATCCCCATCGACCGGGTGCATTCCATCGACGAGGTCTCCTGCCGCCTCGACCGCACGCAGCGGACTCCCGAAGCCGCGGCGGAGCTCGCCCGCCGCATCAAGGCGGAAATCCGCGCCTCCTGCGGCGTGTGCATGCGCTGCTCCATCGGCATCGCGCCCAATCGTGTCCTCGCCAAGCTCGGCACCGACCTGCAGAAGCCCGACGGGCTGGTGATCCTCCAGGACGAAGACCTGCCGCGGAAGATCGAGCATCTTTCCCCGCAGGAGCTCTCGGGCATCGGGCCGCGGATGATGAAGCGGCTGGCACGCGCCGGGATCACGACCATCGGCGACCTCTACCGCCGCTCCGAGGCCGAGCTGCGGACGCTGTGGGGCGGCATGGTGGGCGAATGCTGGTATCACATCCTCCGCGGCAGGCAGGTCTTCGAAAAGCCCGTGCGCAAGAGCTCCGTCGGGCATCAGCACGTCCTTGCGCCGGAAGTGCGGACGCCCGAAGGGGCGAGGAGCGTCGCGATCCGCCTGCTGCTCAAGGCCGCGGCACGCATGCGTCACGAGAACTACGCCGCGAGAAAGCTCACGCTGGGCCTGCGCTTTCCGAGCGACGGACCTTCGACCAGCGCCTGGAACGGCGTTTCCTGGAGCCAGTGGATCTCGCTTGGGCCGGGATGCCTCGACACGATGACGATGCTCGAAGCCCTGGACGACCTGTGGCAGCAGGCCCCTTCCGGCGCGCCGCTGCTCGTCAGCGTCACGCTCCACGACCTCGTCGCCCCCGGCAGCCTCACGCTGCCTCTGTTCAACCAGCAGTACCGGCGCGAGAGCCTGTCCAGGGCGATGGACGCGGTCAACAGGAAGTTCGGGGCCAACAAGGTGTACACCGCCGCGATGCACGGCGCCCGCTTCCACGGGACCGGCGGCATCGCCTTCAACCACATCCCCAATCTTGAAGTCGCCGACAGCGTTCAGTCCCGCCAGCGCGGCGACGGAGGCTCGCCTTATCTGACGGACGCGCAGATGGAAGCCCTGCTCGATGAATCCCTCCGCTACGACGCTCAGCCGAAGCGGCCGGAGACGTAATCCTCGGTCTCGGGCAGGTGCGGGTTCTGAAAGACGTCGCGCGTGGGGCCGTACTCAACCAGCCGGCCCAGGTACATGAACGCGGTGTAGGCGCTCACGCGGGCCGCCTGCTGCATGTTGTGCGTGACGATGAGCACCGTGTAGCGGTCGCTGATCTCCAGGATCAGCTCCTCGATCTTCAGCGTGGCGACCGGGTCCAGCGCCGAGCAGGGCTCGTCGAGCAGAAGCACCTCCGGGTCGGCCACGATGGCCCGCGCGATGCAGAGCCGCTGCTGCTGACCGCCCGACATGCCCAGGGCCGACTCGTGGAGCCGATCCTTGACCTCGTCCCACAAAGCCGCGGCACGCAGCGCCCGCTCGCAGGATTCCTCCAGCACGCGCCGCCGGCGCTCGCCGTCGATCCGCAGGGGATAGACGACGTTCTCAAAGATGGACATGGGGAAGGGGTTGGGCTTCTGGAAGACCATGCCAAGCCGCTTGCGCAGGTCGATGACGTCCACGTGCGGCGCGTACACATCATCGCCGTTGAGGCGCATCGCGCCGCTGACGCGCACGCCCTCCACAAGGTCGTTCAGACGGTTGACGCTCCGCAGCAGCGTGGACTTGCCGCACCCCGAGGGGCCGATCAGGGCCGTCACCTTGCCCGAGGGAATGACCATGTCGATGTCGTACAGCGCCCGGCTCTGCCCGTACCACAGCGAGAACTTGGACAGCTCCAGCACCGGCCGCTCCGACGCCAGGGCGGGGGAGACGTAGGGTGTGAAGGGCGCCGCCGCGCGGATCGCGTTGATGACGCGGTATTCGCGCGAGGGTCGCACCGGCACGGCTTCGGTCGAGGTGGGTCGCATGACCTTGGGATCGGGTGGGGCTGCGAGCATAACGGCTCCGGCTACACGGTCGCGTTGACCACCTTCGCTCGCAGCCGGGCCCGGATGATGATGGCCGACAAGTTTAGCGCGAGCACGATCAGAACGAGCAGAAGCGTGGTCGTCCACACGAGCGGACGCGCGGCCTGCGAATCAGGGCTCTGGAAACCCAGGTCGAAGATATGGAACCCCAGGTGCATGAAGCTGCGTTCCGCGTGGATGTACGGGAACTGAGCGTCGATGGGCAGCTCCGGGGCCGTCTTCACCGCCCCCAGCAGCATCAGCGGGGCCACCTCGCCCGCCCCGCGCGCCATCGCCAGAATCGCGCCCGTCATGATCCCCGGCAGCGCCTGCGGCAGCACGATCCGCCGGACCGTCTGCCACTTGGACGCCCCGCACCCATACGACCCCTCACGCATCGACCGCGGCACCGCGGCGATCGCCTCTTCCGTCGCCACGATCACCACCGGCAGCGTCAGCAGCGCGAGCGTGAGCGAGGCCCACAGGATTCCCTTTGAGCCGAACGTTGAGGTAGGGAGCTTTTCCGCGAAGAAGCCGCCGAAGTAGGGCGTCGTCCACACCGCCCACACGGCCAGACACGTCGCCAGCAGCCAGCCCGCGCCCATCACCCCGCCCAGCCTGCGGCGCACGGCCGGCTCGTTCACGCCCCGCGCCCAGGCCCCGGCGCTCACCGCCAGCGCGATGAGCACGGCGCAGCCCGCGATCCCCCACCACCACGTCCCGGACGGCACCGGCGCACGCGGCCCGGCGTCGATGTACGCACCGACGGAGTAGGCGAAAAAGCCCAGCCCGAACACGCCGTACACCACGCTGGGCACGCCCGCGAGGTTGTTCACCGCGATGCGGATCAGGCTCACCAGCGTTCCCTGGCGTGCATACTCGCGCAGGTACAGCGCCGCGATCACACCCAGCGGCACGACTGCCACCGCGAGCAGAATCGTCAGCGTGACCGTCCCGAAGATGACCGGGAACACGCCGCCTTCGGTGTTCGAGTTCCGCGGCTCCTGCATCAGAAACTCCGTCCAGCGGCTCAGGTACACGCGCATCTTGCCGCCCCACGACAGCGCATTGGCCGGAATCACCCGCACCACCTGCGACACGTACATGGGATCGCCGGGGCTGGTCTGGCGCGTCGGCGACATCTGCCCTGTCGTGGGCTCGGTGATCACCAGCCGCAGTTCCTGACTCGCCTCGCGCTGCGCCTGAATCTCCGCCTGCACGGTCTGGTATCGCCGCTCCAGCGATTCGATCTCGGTCTGTGCCGCGACACGAATCTCCGTCAGCCTTGCCGCGTCCATCGTGTTGCGGCGCGCCGGGCTCTCAAGCAGCGCGAAGAGCACGCAGCCTGCCGCCGCAGCCATCAGCAGCGCCCGCGCGCCCCCACGCACGGCCCGACGCAGGGGCGACGCCTCCACGAGAGGCTTGAGCCGCAGGCCCGCGCCGATGCACCCCGCCGCGATGACCAGCACCAGCCCGACACCCCACCACGCAAGCAGAGGGTCACGGGCTGTCGCGGCTCGTTCCGCCTTTAGCTCTGCCCCGCGCACCTTCAACCGAAGCTGCTCGATGCGCCGGTTGATGTCGCCCAGCTCGTGCTTCGTGCGCTGCTCGACCCGCCGCGCCTGCGCCCGCACATCCGCGAGCACTTCCTGCAGCTTGGCGAGCGCCGGGCCCGGTCCTTCGGCCAGCGTCGTCCGATCGCCGGAGGAGTCGATCTTGACCACCGCCTGCGGCTCGCCGAGCCACACGCCCCAGTCCGTCCGCTCCAGCATCACGACCTCGGCGGGCCGTTCGCGCGAGACGATCTCATCGTCCGCGATCCAGCGGAACGGGGCCTGGCCGATGTCCCGGTTTCCGGTGCGGAAGAGCGTTCGCCCTTCCTCGTCGCGCTCGGTCTCGATTCCGAGCACAACCTGACCCGAACTCAACGTCAGCCGCTCGATCGGGCGGGGCCAGAAGGTGCGCGCCCCCTCGACCAGAATCAGCGCGAAGACGCCGATGATCATCACCACCGACAGCACCAGCGCCGCGCCCATGACCCAGATCGCCGGCTCTCCGTGCGCCGACGGCAGCGCGGGCTTGCGCTTCGCGTGCCGCGTCGAGGGTTCGGAGTTGGCCGGCGTCTGCGTCACAGGGCTGCGTTCCGCTTGCGGAAGCGTTGGCGGACGACTTCCGCGGTGGTGTTCACGATGAAGGTCAGGACGAACAGCACCAGCCCGCAGAGGAACAGCACGCGGTAGTGCGTCCCGCCGCGGACCGCTTCGGGCAGCTCCACGGCGATGTTCGCGGAGAGCGTGCGCAGGCCGGAGAAGATGTTGGGCGTGATCTCTGGCGTGTTGCCCGTCGCCATAAGCACGATCATGGTCTCACCCACCGCACGCCCCAGGCCGATCATCGTCGCGGAGAACACGCCCGACGCCGCGGTGGGCAGCACGACGCGCACCGCCGTCTGCCAGGGCGTCGCGCCCACGCCCAGCGAGGCCGAGCGCAGGTGGTTGGGCACGCTCCGCAGGGCATCCTCCGAAATCGTGTAGATGATCGGGATGACCGCGAATCCCATGATCGCCCCCACCACCAGCGTGTTCCGCTGGCTGAAGGGGCCGAAGACCGAATCGCGCGGGTCCAGCCCCACGCGCGTCAGCGCCCACGCGAGCCCCGCCGTGAATACCCCTCCCACCACCAGCGTCAGCAGGTAGCGCCCCAGCTCCGCCACGGCCATCGCGCCGGGCGAGTTCCCCAGGTAGCGTTCAAACCACTCGCGATTGACGTACCGCCCCTGCAGCAGGAACGTCGCCACGAGCACGGGAATGGCAAGCGCCACCAGCCACCCCGGGAACGCACCGCCGATCGACCCATCAAGCCACCGGCGAATGCTCGGTTCACCCGCGGCATCGGCCGCCAGGGCCTGATCCGTCTCCACAACCCGCACGACGCCCCCGGCCCGGAACGCCATCCCCTCACGCCGCAAGTGCCGCTCTTCATCGGGGCTCATCGTGGCGCGACGCCCCACCCACGCGGGCCACTGCTCCCGCGGCAGGGGCTCATACGAGCCCGCGGCGAGCAGCAGGTCCGTCCTGTTCGGCGCAAAGAGCACCCGTTCCGCCGGCCCCGCCGCCGCGACGCCGACGATGATCGAAACGGCCAGCGCCGCCCCCACCAGAACCACACGGACGCGCCGGGTAACTCTCACCGCCGCGTGACGGGGCACGAGCTGCCACAGGTGCGCGAACAGCCCCAGCATCACCGGCGCGACGATTGCCGCGATCAGCACCTGCGGCAGATTCCGCGCCATCACGGGCGCGACCACCATCGCCGCGATGAACCCCAGCACCACCGACGGCAGCGAGGCCATCAGCTCCACCGTCGGCTTCACGACGCGGCGAAGGCTCGGGTGCATGAACTCGCTGGTGTAGACCGCGCCCAGCACCGCCAGCGGCACCGCGATCAGCATCGCCACCACCGTCGCCTTGAGCGTGCCGAAGATCAGCGGCACCAGGCTCAGCTTCAGCTCCGCCGATTCGCTCCCCGCCGAGCTCTGGTACACAAACCGCGGCTCGGCCTCGCCCTCGTACCGCAGCGGAAGGAACAGCGCCGCGAAGCTCGCGTCCGCATGACCCGGGGCGATGCTCCAGGCGTGCAGACGCGACTGCACATCCACCGCCGTCAGCGTGTCCCCCTTCTGATTGATCGCGAGCGTCGGCGACGATCCCGCTGCTTCGGCCCGCAGGCGAGCCACTTCCTTGCGGCTGGTCATGTGCCGCAGCACCACGTCCCCTCGCTGAGTCGCCGCCGCGATGACGCGCTCCCGCGGGCTTGCCGCGAGGCTCACAACCGCTCCCTCGCCCGCGCTGAAGGATGAAGACTGCACGAGCCGCACGCTGTCAAACGCCGGCGAAGTCACGTCCCGCGCCGGCTGATAAGCCCGCACGCCTCCCTCATCATCACCCACCAGCAGCGTCAGCCCGCCCAGCAGCATCCCCGCCGCGGTCACCGTCCGCGGCTGCTGCACCAGCGATGCAGACTCCGCAAGACGCACCTCGTCGCCCTGCCGCGCATACCGCTCGAACGCGCCGCTCTTCCACAACGCATAAACGTGGGCGCCGTCCCCGGTGATGAACACCCAATCAGGCACGCCCTGTTCCGGGTTCGCGAGCCGGAAGTCCCACGCCGCGAACTCCTGCGTCGGTTCATCGCCGCTGAGGGGCGTGATCGTCTCGATCGCGCCCAACTGCGCTGACAGGTCCTCGCGGACCACGACCAAAAACTGTTCGCCGGTGCCGCTGTCGCACAGGTCGAGCCGCCGGATGGGGCTCTCGCTCGGGGGCTCCTTCTCTTCGAGCTTCGCGACCACAGACGTGGCACGCCATTGATCGTCCCACACACGCTCGAGCAGACGCCCCGGAACTTCTCCCGAGCGAACCACAACGGCCCTTGTTTCATCCCCCGCCCCGGCAGGCTTCGAAGCGGGCGATGTTTGCAACTCGATCGTGCCCAGGTACAGGCTGCCGTCGTCGAGGGCTACCGCTGCGTGGCCGTGGGGCGTCCACGCCGCGGCAGTGACTTTCCGACCCGGAAACAGCGACTCCTCGTGAAAGACTTCGCCAGTGCCGACGGCCGCCGCACGCAGCGTGCCGTCACGGTCCAGCGTGCCCAACGCCTGTCCGTACTCGCCAAGCACCACCGCCACCCGCTCCGCGGGCGGCAGCACCGCCGTGCTCAGAGGCGAGACCGACCCGGATCTGAAGAGCGGCAGCACCGTCCACAGCAGGTACACGCAGATAGCCAGCACCGCCGCGAGCACGCCGACGCCCCCGACGGTGATCGTGGCGGTCGCGACACGGTCCCAGAGGTACACGCCTCTGGTCGTGCGGCGCTTGGCTTGTAGGTGGTCCTGGGGCACCTTGCCTCCTGCGTGGGAGGAGTTTCCTCCCGCCGCGGGAGTTTCCCAGCTTCGAGCGCGGAACGCAGGCCCGCGAATGTCAAGAACGCGCTAAGAAGCTACCGGCTCCGCCCCTGCGGACGGATACGTCCGAATCGCAACCCCGTCAGGGGAGCCGAAACCGACTTCCCGACCCGGGGGGTGAACTCCGCAGCGAGGTCCGCCGCCTGCGCCTCGTACTCGTCCGTGCCCACGTCGAGCATGCTGAGGCGGAAGTAATAGCCCGGCCCCACGGTGTTGCGCCGCATCGCGGCTTCCGTGGCGGCTTCGTCGAACTCCCAGCGGGCCAGCTCCTTCTTCTCCGTCCCGATCAGCCGGAACGTGAAACGGCCGGGAACGTGCACCGGCGCGGGGTACTGATCGGAGGAGACGTACACCGTGACCTCCACCGTGTCGAGGAAGCCGTTGGCGTCCGTATCCCGCGGCGGCGTCGCCCACACCCCCACCGCCGTCGGCTGGATCGATGGAGGTTGCGCGGGAAGCCGGCGGCGGCCGGGCTCATCGCTCACACAGCCCGCCAGGCAGCAAACCAGAGGAATGATGCACACGGCGTGACGCATGGAATGTCACCTCGAACGCGAACGCGACGGACTCGGCATGACTCGGGATGGCTCGAAGGTCGAAGACGCCGGATCGGACATCGAGCCGGGGGACGCGGACTCCTGATCCCCGTACAGCTGGTTCTGCAGCGCCTCGGCCTCCTTCGCCCGCTTTTCTTTGACCTCCTGCCGGATGCGCTCGAGGTAATCCTCGATCTTGCCGGGGTCCTCCATCCGCTGCACGGCCTGCTCGGTCACGTCCTGAATCAGCGGCTCGGCCACGCCCGCCTCGCCGGGGATGACCCGCGGCGTGAGGATGACCAGCAGCTCCGTCTTGACGTTGGTGTCCTTCTTCGTGCGGAAGGGCAGCCCGAGGATCGGGATGTCCGCCAGATAGGGCACCTTGGTCCGCCGCTGCTCTTCCGTGGTCTGGATAAGCCCGCCGATCACCACCGACTGGCCGTCCTTCACCGTGACGACCGTGTCCACCGCGCGCTTGTTGATGACCGGCGCGGCCACGTCGCTGCTGATCTGCGTGGTCTTGGTCGAAAGCTGGCTGATCTCCGGCTGGATGTCCATCCGCACGAAGCCGTCCGCGCTGATCGAGGGCACCACGTTCAGGATGATGCCCACGTCCTCACGGATGATGTTCGCGAAGGAGCTGCCCACACTCGAGCGCTCGACGCCGTTGACCACGGCCACGTTCTCGCCCACCTGGATCTTCGCGGTCTGGTTGTTGTTCACCATGACCTGCGGGTTGCTGAGCACCTCCAGCTTGCCCTGCTCCTCCAGCGAGCGGATCAGGATGCCGAAGTCCGCCGACGATACCGACAGGTTCGGCACGCCCAACGCCGTCGCCACCGACGCGCCCGCGGGCGTGGAGCCGATCTTGTAGCCCTCGCCGCCGAAGGGCCCGACCGTCACGTCCATGCCCCAGGTGTCCGTGTTGTCCAGCGTGACTTCCGCCAGAAGCACCTGGATCATCACCTGCGGCGGCGCGGCGTCGAGCTCGTCGATGATCGACAGCACCGTGTTCATGTAGCGCGGGCTGGTGGAGATCACGAGCTTGTTGGAGTTCTCGTCCCCCACCACCGTTACTTCTTCCTCAAGACGGCGCATCAGCGAGCCCGCGAGCTGCGGTCCCAGCGTGCTGCGCTCGATCAGCGATTCGTTGTTGAAGTAGCTCCTCAGCGTCGCCTCGATCTCCTTAGCCTTGGCGTTGCGGAGGGAGTACACCCGCCGCTCACGCTCGTTGGCCTCGATGCTGTCGAGCTCCTTCACCAGCTTGCCGACCAGTTCCAGATAGTCGGCCGTGCCGCTGACGATGAGCGTGTTGGTGCGCGCATCCACGGCGATCGAGAGCGCCTGCCGCTCGTCCGGCACGGCCGTCACGGAGGTGTCGCCGATCCCGCCGGGCATCGACTGGTCCGCGGGCTGCTCGGGCGTCGTCTGCTGGCCCACCGGCACCAGCACCAGCGCGTTGCCCTGCTGGCGGAGGTTGAAGGTGTCGCGCAGCACCTCGGCCATCTGACGCGCGTCGGCGTTCGTGAGCTTGAAGTACTCGATCTTGCGCGCGCCCGCGGACGAGGCCTCGATGTCCTCGATCATCTCCGTCAGCAGCTTGACGATCGGCTCCGGCGCGGTGATCCAGATGGAGTTGGTCCGGACGTCGGCGTTGAGCGTCACCTGGTCCTTGATGGCCCCGTCGATGTCCGCCTCCGTCGGCTTCCGGCCGCCCGCCGCCATGCGCGAGCCGACCTCGTCGTGCAGCCTGTCCCGCAGGAACTGCACCTTCATCGCCTGACGCGCCTGCCCGCCCGAGAGCGGACGGCCCGCGAGCACGCTCTGCAGCAGCCGCACGACCTCCGCCGCGTTCGCGGACTTGAGCTCGATCCACTTGATCTGCTGCCTGGCGATCACCTCCGCGGTGTCGAGCTTGTTCGCCAGCGCCCGCAGCTCGATCATGTCCGACTCATTGCCGTGGATGATGATGGAGTTGAGCCGCTCGTTGGCCGTCACGCCCACCGAGCCGGGGCCGCGCCGGGCGACTTCCTTCTCGACGTACAGGCGATTGAGCGAGTCCGCCACTTCCGCGGCGCGGGAGCGGGTGAGCTGGATGATGTCCATCCGTTCGCTCTTCGCCAGCGTGTCGGCCCCCTGCGAGAGCGCCGCCACCAGCTCCTTCACCACCTGCAGGTTCTCGTTACTCGCCGCGACGATCAGCAGGTTGCTCGTGGGCTCGGGCTCGATGCTGAAGGCGTCCAGCGGGTTGCTGACCGCGCCGGCACGCGACGCCGCGGCGAGCCGCTCGCGCATCAGCCGATCGATCCGCGGCGCGAGCTGCCGCACATCGCCTGCCGTCACCGGCACCACGTGCAGCCCCACCGTGGGGTTCGCCTGCTCGCTGTCGAGCGTCTTGATCAGGCCCTCCAGAATCGCGAAGGACTTGGGGCTCGTCGCAGCGATCACGGAGTTCGTCCGCACGTCGGACGAAATGACCAGCCGATCCTCGGGCCGCTGATCGGGCAGAGATTCGCGCTGACGGAACAGGTCGCGCACGACCGCCGCGACGCGGTCGCTGGACGCGTGCTTCAGCGGATACACCCGCACCGCGTTCGCCGCGGACGCCGCCTCCACGTCGAGCATCGCCACAAGCTGCCGCACGACCTGTGTGTTCGCGGGCGTGCCGACGACGATGAGGCTGTTGAGGTGGGCCTCGGCCACGATCACCAGGCCGTGGAGCGGTGCAAAGAGGTCCGCCTCCACAAAGTTGGGCGGAGTTCCCTGCTCGCTGGAGGCGGCAGCTTCCGGGTTCTCGGCCAGCATGCGCAGGCGGCCGTACTGCCTCTGCAGGCCGATCGCCTCGGGCGTGGAGGCCAGCCCCCGCACCAGGATCGTGTTCAGCGTCGCCGCGAGCGTCGAGCTGTCCGCGTGCTTGAGCGGGATGATGACCGGCTCAACCCACTTGCCGGCGCGGTCGCTGTCCAGGTCGCGGACCAGGATCTCGACCAGCGCCACCGCCTCCTCGCGTGCCGCGACGATAAGCGAGTTCGTGCGCTCGTCCACCGTCACGGCGATCTCGCCCGCGAGCGCCTGGCCCGTGGCGGTCGGCGGCAGGCCCTGTCGCCTCGTGCCGGGCAGTCTGCGGATCTCCTCGCCCTGGGCGAAGAGCTGCTCGATCACCGTCTTCACCCGCGTCGCCGAGGCGTTCTCGAGGTTGAAGATGCGCACCAGCACCGCATCCCCGATGGGCAGGGCGTCCAGCAGCTTGATCACTTCACGCAGGGCGTCGATGTTGGCCTGCGTCGAGGCGATGATGAGCGAGTTGGCCTCAATGTCCGGGATCAGCCGGATGGGCTTGCTCAGGTCCACCGTCAGCGGCGTCTGATTGATCCCGCTCTTGCTCAGGCCCAGGCGTCGGATCTGCTCCGCAAGCGCCCGCGCGGGGCCCGTCTGGCCCGCCTGCGTCGCCGGATCCGCGGGCTTGAGCATCGCCGCGAGCGTGTCCGCCAGCGGCTTGGCCGAAGCCATCTTCAGCGGAATCACCGCGATCTGCTGCTGTGCGTCCGCGGGCTCGGCGTCCAGCGCCCGCACCAGCCCCTCAACCGCCCTCGCATCGGCAGGGCTGGCGATCACCGCGAGCGCCCGGCGGCTGCTCATCGGAACGATCGTCACGGGCTCCGACACCACGCCTCGCTGGTCGAGGTTCTGAGGCCGGGTCAGCCCCATGTCGTCCAGCAGCTTCTTCATCTCCGCCGGCGAGTTGTTGTGCACGTCGATGATCGTGAACGCCGCGGAGAGCGGAGTCTGGCCCGGATTCACCGCGTCAGGCGCGGGCGTGTTCGCCGCGTCCAGCTCGTCGATGACCCGCTTGATCTCCTCCAGCAGCCTGGCGCTCGAGGCGATCACCAGCGAGTTGCTCGAGCGGTCCACCTCGATGGCGAGCGTCTCGCCCTGAGACTTGGCCGTCTCCGTGAACGTCGCCAGCAGCGTCTGCCGCAGCCTGCCCGCGGCGACGTTCTTCAGCGGCACGACGTGCGGCGTCACACGCCCGATCTGCCCCTGCTGCTCCAGCGTCTCCGCCAGCGCCTTGATCTGCGCGAACTTCTCATCGTCCGCACGCACGATCAGCGCGCCCGACGAGTCATCCCCGATGATCAGCACCGCCTTCGGCCCCTGCACGCGCTGGTTCGGCTGCCGGTTCAGGTACAGCTCGCGGATGCTGCTCGCCACCGCCGAGGGCTTTCCGCTCTTCAGCGGAATGATCCGCGGCATGGGCATCTGGTCGAAGCCCGCCACGTCGAGCTGCTTCACGATGCCCTCGATCCGGTCCAGGTCCTTCTTGCTCGCGAAGACGATCACCGAGTTCGTCAGCGGCTCGGCCGACACCGTCGGCAGGTCCTCCGCCGCGACCAGCACCGTGGGCTCGATGAACTGCGGACGCTGGTTGTTCACGCCCCGCGCAGCAGCCGCGGCACGGGCCTGCGCCTGGCGGAACTGCTCCTCCAGCGGCGCGCGGAGCCCTTCGTTCAGCGCCTTGGCGACGCTCGCCGCGTCCGCGTGCGCCAGCGGAATCACCGCGAGCTGGCGCGCGGTGTCGTACTCCTTGGTGTCCAGCTTGCTCAGAAGCTGGCGGATCCCCTCCCACTGGTTCTTGTCGGCGCGGATCACCAGCGAGTTGGACACGGGATCGGAAATGATGGTCACGCTCCGCGCGCCGGGGGTCGCGGCCTCGGGCGCGTAGCGGCCGTAGAAGTTCTTGAGCGCCGCGGCGGTGGACTCGGCCTTGGCGAACTCAAGCTTGACGAACTCCGTCGTGCGGTCCTCGCCTACCGGGGTGTCCAGCTCGCGCACGATCCGGTCGATCTCCTCGATCTGATCCGCCGGCGCGTACACCGTCAGCGTGTTGTCCTGGCGCGAGTAGTCGATGGACGCCGCCGCCTCGTTCGCGCTCCGCGGCCGGGCACGGAGCATCTGCTCGACGGTGTAAGCCACATCCGTGGCGTCCGCGTTCGCGATGCGGAACCGCCGGAACACCAGCCCGCTGCGCACCGGCTCGGTGTCCAGCTTGCGGATGTGCTCCATCACCAGCGCGATCGCCTCCTTGCTGCCCGTCAGCATCAGGGAGTTGCTGCGCACCACCGGAGTGATCGTGACCTTCACCGCGGGCGGCAGGGCCGCGCGCAGGGCCGTGGCGACTTCCTGCGCCCGGGCGGAAGTGAGGGCCACGGTTTCGATGTTCGCTTCCTCACCCTTGGGGGCCGAGTCGAGCTGCCGAAGCAGGGCGACGATGTCCTCGAAGCTCGCCGCGGGAGCGGAGACGATCAGCGAGTTCGTGCTCGGCTGAGGCGTGATGATGACCTGCTCATCGGGGCGGGGGCTGCGCGCGAACATCGCGCGCAGCGCGTCGGCCGTGTCGCGCGCCGTGCTGTTCTTCAGCACGAAGACCTCGATGCGGCGGTCCTTGCCCCCGTCGGGCTGATCGATCTGCGCCACAAGATCGCGCAGCGTCCTGAGGTCTTCCTCGGGTCCGCTCGCGATGATGACGTTGCCGTCCTGGCTCCCGATCACGCTGACGGGGCTCGCCTCCACACCCTGGGCCTTGGCACGATCGGCGAAGAACTGGCGCAGCGACTGGCTCGCGCGGTCGGCCCGCGCGTGCGTCAGCGTGATCGCCTCGATCTTCATCGCTTCGCTGCCCGCGGGGCCGTCCAGCTCCTGGACGTAGCTCAGCGCCTGCTCCACCCGCTCGGCCTTGCCCAGCAGGATCAGCGCCCGGCGCGCCTTGTCCACCTCGACCGTCACGGCCTCCGGGTCCGGCCCGCGCCACGAGCGCCACCCCGGCGTCGAGAACGCACGCTGCAGCACGTTCCGCAGCGCCGCCACGTCCGCCGTCTTCACCACGACGCTCCGGACCACGATCGCGGCACGCTGCTCCGGCGGCTGGTCCAGAGCCGCGATCACGCGCTCCGCCGCCTCGATCCCGTCGCCGCGTCCGACCAGCACGATGGAGTTCGTCGATTCGTTGCCCTCGACGTAGAGCCGATGCTCGTCGCGATCCTGCCGATTGCGGTCGCCGAACATCGTCTCCCACCGCATCTCGTCCACCACCTGCTTGATGGTGTTGCTGATCTCCAACACCCTCGCGTGCCGCAGCGGGACGACCTTGAACTGGAAGTCCTGCATCGGCGTGGGCGTGTCGAAGGTCTTGACCAGGCTCTCGACCTGCGCGAAGTCGTCCGGCGACGCGGAGACGATCAGCGTGCCCGTGCGGCGATCCCCCACCACCGCCACGCGGTTCACCGCACGCATCCCCGGCCGGCTGGAGGCCGCCGCGCGGTCGGTGAAGAACTTCTGCAGCGCCTGCGCCACCACCGACGCGTCCGCACGCTCGAGCTTGATCGAGTGAACGGGAAGGCCGCTCGTCTCCGCAGCGTCCACCTGAGACACGATCTCGCGCACCTCGGCGATGTCTTCCTTGGGCGCGTGCACCACGAACAGCGAGCTGCCGTCCTGGGCGGAAATCCTCACCCGGTCCCTCTTCGCCGGGTCGCGCCCGATCACGACCGCTTCCACGATGCGCTGCACCGTCGAGGGCGCGGCCTGCTGCAGCGTGATGATCGCCAGTTCGCGATCGCCCTGATCCAGCGAAGTGTCGGCAGTCTCCAGCAGCCGTTCCACGTCGGCGTGCTGCGGGCCGGAGGCCGTCACGAGGATCGAGTTCGTCCGATCATCCGCGACGAACCTCGCCTGCGGAATCTCGCTCGCCCCAGGCCCCTGCCGCTGCGCGTCGAACAGCGACTGGAGCGTGCGGCTCAGCTCCTGCGCCCGCGCGTTCTTCAGCTCATACCGACGGATGGCCAGCCGATCCCGCACCGGGCTCTGATCGATCGTCTCGATCAGCCGGTCGATCAGCGGGAACGCCTCTTTCGGCGCGGCGACGATCACCGACGCCCCGCCCGGGTCCGGCGTCATGCGCACCTGCCCCGGATCGATGCGGGTCGGGCTCTCCGCGCCGGGCAGCGTCATCTCCATCGCCCGCACGCGCTGCGCCTGTCGCCCCACCGGAGAAGGCGAGAACAGGTCGCGCAGCGACGCGATGGCCCGCGCCGCCGTGACGCTCGTCAGTGGATAGACCTTCACGGTCACCGCCTCGGTCTTGCTGCTCTGCGCGAGCGTCCCCACCAGCCTGCCGACCGTGGCAAAGTCCGTGTCGTTGCTCAGCACGATCAGCGACGAAGCGCCATGATCCGGCAAAATGCTCACCGGCCCGCTGAACCCGCCGGGGTTCGCCGCAGAGGCCCGGCCGATCTGCTGCGTCGTCTGGCGCACGATCGCCGTGAGCGAATCCAGGTCCGTGCCCGTGGGCAGGCTGATGATCCGCACCCCCACCGGCTCGCTGGGCATCTGGCGCTGCAGTGTTTCCGCCAGGGCCGCGACGCGGTCCGTCAGCCTCGGCGAGCCGACCAGCATGAGCGTGTTGGTCGCCTTGTCCACCGCGATCGTCAGCCCGGCCTCAAACTCGTCACGCTGCGCAGCGGCATTCTCGGGCTGGGGTGCAGGCTCGGTCGCCTCGGGCTCAGGCTGCGCGATCACCGCCGCGAGCACAGGGGCCACCGCCGCGGGAATGCCGACGCCTTCACCCTCTACCTGCCTTCGCAACCCCCGTTCGTCTTGGGCGCCGACCTTCTTGGGCGGCGCCTCCGCGGGGGGATCGTTCTGCTTGAGAAGCTCTTCGGCGGAGATGACCTCCACCTTCACACCACCCTGCTGCTCCAGCAGCCGCCGCAGGGTGCTCGCCAGCAGCTCCGCATCCACGCGGCTGCGGTCCACGCTGACCATCCGCATCTGGCGGCTGCTGTTCACCGCCGCGGCGTCGAGCTTCCGGGTCAGCTCATCGACCTGCTCGAGCTGAGCCGGCGTGGCCCGCACGATGAGCGAGTTGCTCTGCGTATCCACGCGGATGGTGGGCGCGGGGTCCTTGCTCTTCTCCTCCGCGAAGACGGCCTGAAGGTTCGCCGCGAGCGTCGCCGCGTCGGAGTTCTGCAGCGTGATGACGCGCACGGGACGGTCGCCGGAACGCTCCGCGGGGTCCACGTCGAGCTGCGCGATCACCTGCTCGGCGACCTCCAGCACGTTGCGCGGCCCGCTGATGACCAGCGCGTTCAGTGCGCGCTCCGGAACAACCCGCACCTGCGGGCGCTCCGTCATGCCGCGGGCCATCGCCTGCACCCGCGCCCAGTCCGGCAGCTTGTCCAGCGCCGACTCCGACCGCAGCACGCCTTCCAGCACCGGCGCGAGCGATTCCGCCCGCGCGTGCTTCAGCGTGATCGTCTTCACGCCCACGCCGTCCTTGTCGGCCGTCGTGTCCATCGACTCGATCAGCTCCGCGGCCTTCTGAATCTGCGCCGCCGTGCCGACCACCACGATCGTGTTGCTGCCCGGCTCGGGCGTCACCGTGACGGCCGGCTCGCCCGGCACCGTCTGCGCCCGCACCGCCGCCGCCACCGCCGGGCCCACCGTCGCCGCGTCCCCCTTGCCGAGCCGGAAGACGCGGACCTCCACCCCCGTCGCGGCGGACTTCTGATCCAGCGCCTGCACCAGCCCGTCGGCCACGGCGATCACCGCACGCGGCGCGTTGACGATGAGCGTGTTCGACGCCGCATCGCTGGTCACTTCAACGATGCGCACCGGCAGCGTCGCCGCCTCGGGCTGAAGCTCCCGCGCCCGCTGCGTCAGCACCCGCTCAACAAGCGGCTGGAGCCGCTCGCTGCGCGCGTTCGCCAGCGCGTACAGCTTCATCTCCGTCGCGGGCAGCGCCGGGGCAGCGTCCAGCGTCTTGAGCGTCTCCTCGAGCGCCGCGAACGCGGGCTGCGGCGCACTCACGATCAGCGTCCGCGTCGAGTTCTCCGCCGTGATCGTGACCGGCGCATTCAGCGGCTTGCCGTCCGGCGCAAAGGACCCGTTCGCCGCGAGTGCACGCAGGGTGTTGGCGACGGAGTTCACGTCCGCACGCTCGATCTTGTACGTGCGCAGAACGACCGACTCGCCCAGCTTCGTCTGGTCGAGGCTGCGCACGAGCTGCTCGAAGCCCGCCAGCCGCCGCGCCGGCGCATCCACGATCAGCGAGTTCGTCGCCACGTCCGCACGGACGGTCACTTCCTTGGGCGGCTGCAGGTCCGGCCGGGGCTGGCGCGTGCGCGGGTCCAGCGGCACGGGCGGCTGCGGGTACATCTGATCGATGGTCTTCGCCAGCTCCTCCGCGCGCGCAATCTTCAGCGGGAAGATCCGGATTTCGCGCTCCCCGTCCTCCGTCACCTGCTCGTTGAGCTGCGCGATGACCTGCTCGATCTCCGGCAGCACCTCCGCCGCGGCGGAGACGATCAGCGTGTTCGTCCCGGCGTCAGCCTGGATCGTCACCGGCTTCTTGGTGCGTTCCTCGATCGGCCGCGCGTCGAAGGACTGCTGCAGCAGCGTGGCCAGGTTCGCCGCGTCGGTGCTCCGCAGCTTGAGGATCCGCATCGGCGGACGTTCCGCCGACTGGCGCGCGTCCAGCCCTCGCACCAGCGACTCGATCACCGCGAACTGCGCAGGCTGCGCCGCCACGAGGATCGAGTTGGTCGCCTCCACGGCTTCAAAGACCGGCTCCGGACCGCCCCGGATCATCATGGACTCGCTGGACTCCACCATCCCGCGCAGGAAGTCCACGACCTCCGCCGCCTTCGCCAGCTTCAGATCGATGAGCCGCACCTCGCGCGCCGGCCCCGCCTGCCGCTGCAGCTCGTCCAGAATGCGGACGAACCGCCCCATCGCCTCCGGCTCGGCGATCACCATGAGCGAGTTGCTCTGCTCGTTCACTGTGACGTCCACGGGCTGCGCGTTGGGCAGCTCCTTGACCTGCGCCTTGTAGATGGCGAGGGCCTTGTCGCGGACGGCCGCCGCCTTCTCCGACGCGATCGGCACGATCCGCAGCACGCGCTCCATCGGCGTCTGCGAGTCCAGCTGCTCGATGAGCCCCGCCAGGGCCTCAAGCTGATGCGGCTGCGCCCGCACGATCAGCGTGCGGATCTCGTCCGCGGCCTCGAACTGCGGCTCCACGTACGCGCCGCCGTCGGTGGGCGTCAGCAGCGGGCGGGCCAGCCTCGCCAGCTTCGCCGCCAGCGCGCTCGGCTGCGCCTTGGTGAGCACGAACCGCCGGGCCTCCTGGTCGATCGTCGCGGCCTGCTCCGCAGTGGTCAGAATCTGCGTGAACGTCGCCAGCGCGCCCTTGGAGCCCACCAGCGTGATTGTGCGCGAGCCCTCATCCAGCCCCGTGATCACCGGGTCCTTCTCGGCACGCCCGGTCTGCTTGTACATCGCCTCGGACCGCGCGAGCACCTGCGCCGGGTCGCCCTTGGCGACGCGCACCATGCGCACGTCCTTGTCCGCGTCGGGGGCCACGTCCAGCGCGCGGACCAGCGACTCCAGCCACGTCACGTCCGCGTCGAGCCCGGAGATCACGATGCTCCGCGAATCCGGCGCAGAAGCGAACTTCACCGTCTGAAGCTGCTTCTGCGTCAGCAGGCGCGTCAGCATCGACTCCAGCACCTGCGGCGAGGCATACTGCAGCCGTACCGTGGACGCACGATTCACCGGCAGCCCCACGCGCGCGCCGCCGGGCCGGTCCGACACCACGCCGCTGTCCAGCTCCGACAGCAGCGCCGACGCTCTCCCCACCTGGTCGCGCTTGCCCACCACCGTCAGCTTGCCCGCCCCCGCCAGCGGCAGCACCACCGGCTTCTGCCGCGGCTCCACGTTCGCGAACAGCGCCGTCACCTGCCGCGCCGCCTCCTCCGGCGTCACCGACGCCAGCGTGAACGTGGTCATCTGCACTTCGCCGCTCGTCCCCGGCTCGCCGCCCGGAACGTCCAGCAGTTGAATCAGCTCCTCCACCGTGCGGATGCGAGCCGCCGGCCCCACCGCGATGATCGAGTTCGTCCGCGGATCCGCCACCAGGCTCAGGCCCTGCACGGCAAGGTCCTGCACCACGCGCTGCTGGCCGTCCTTGTCCACGATCACCGTCTTGGTGCGCTCGCCCACCAGCCCCTTCAGAGCCGCGAGCACCGAGTCGGCCTGCGCGTGCTGCAGCGGAAAGAGCCGGAACGCCGAGTCCACCGGCTTCACCGAGTCGATGGCGGTCACCACGTCGCGGATGCGGCGCACCTGCGCCGCCGTGTCCACCACGATCACCATGTTCTGCGCCGGCACCGCCAGCACACCGCCGAAGGGGTTGACCATCGGCTTGACCTGCTCGGCCACCAGCTCCGCCTTCGCGTTGTCCAGCGGAATCGGCACCGTGACGATCTGGTCCAGCGACAGGTTGTTCACAGCCGCCGGGTCCGTCACCACCGACGGCTTCTTCATCGAGTCCGCCAGCGTCGCCAGGTACAGGTACTTGTCCTGCTTCCGCAGGTGCACCCCGAACCGCTGCAGGTTCAGGTTGAAGATCGAGAGCGCGTCCTCGAACGTGTAACTCGACGAACTGACGAACGTGATGGTGCCCGCCGGCGCAGGCGCCTCGAAGATGATCGGCACGCCCGACTCGCGCGCGAAGAAGTCCAGCACCTGGTCGATCGGCGCGTCCTTGAAGTTGAACTTCAGGTTGTCGCTGGGCGTATCCGCAGGCTTCGCTGGCCCTGCCTGACGCGGCGGCGCCGTTGTCTCCGCAGGCTGTGCTTGCACGATCGACAGCGGCAGTCCCGCCGCGGCGATGATCGAGGCCGCCAGGAGCATCTTTGGCGCTTTCGGACTGGGCATCTCCACCCTCCAGACGTGGGCCAAACGAAATGCGATGTCATCGCGGTCACAGCCGTGTGACCGCCGGTTAGGAACCGCAAACCTCACTATACCGGATCAGACCGGCCTGCGGTGCGCCAAGGTCTGTCCATTCGAGACTTCGAACCGCTTTCCGCCGATCTCCAGGACCGCCGTGTCACCCTGACCATCCACGAACACGGCATCCAGGACCTGCCCCCCCTGCTCGACCGTCAGCTTCGCCCCGGTCCGCAGGTTCATGAAGAACGCCTCCGCACCACGACCGCTGACCACCACCCCCGTCAGCTTCCAGTCGTCGTATGGCGCGAAGACCTGCGGCGGAGGGCTCGAAGGCTGGGGAGCCTGCGGGGCCGCGGCGACCTCCACCGGCCGCGGCGCCGGCTTCCCGTTGACCGTCGGCGCCTTGAACACGTTCTTGGCCGCCACCTGACGCCACAGGGGCTCGGCCTGCGGCGGCGGCAGCACGATCTGCGGCTCCGGCCCCTCATCCCCCGGCAGGTCAGGGACAAACAGCGTCGCCACGTCCAGGCGAAGCTCGAACTTGTCCCGAGCGTTGCCCACGGGCTTGATCGAGAAGCCGTCCACGCGGTGCAGCCACGGCTGCGCCTGCGCCACGCTGATGACCCTCAGCACCTGCTCCAGCGTGCCCGTTCCCTTGAGCGAGCCGCGGATCGTGCGGAAGTCCGCGGTTTTGCGCAAAGACTGCTTCAGGCTCGACGGAACGCCCTTGGTGGAGAGCAGCGGGCTGGCCTGCGGCAGCGGCTGGCCGTGGTCCACCACCACCCGCTGCAGCCCCTCCTGCTCGCCGATGCGCGACAGCCCGGTGCGGAACCGGTGCTGCACGGTGTCCTGCTTGTCTCCCAGCGTCGTGGCCTTGATTTCCTTGGCCTTCTCCCGCAGCTCGAACTCGCCGTCCAGCGTCTTTTCCAGCGACCGGATGTTGGCGCGCGTCAGCGAGATCTGCTCCAGAAGGTCGCGCCGGGGCGCGGCGTACATCGCGTTGAACGCCCAATACCCCAGCCCCGCCACACCGGCGAACCCGAGGATCCACGGAAGACGGTTCTTGAGCGTGCTCACTTGCCGGCCTCCTTCGCGATGACCTGCTTGCCCGGCTTGTTCTCCCCCGCCTGGGGCGGGATCGGCGTCGCCAGCGACGTCTGCAGTTCGATCGAGTACCGGTCGGGCATGTCCGGCCCAACGCTCTCAACCGTGTACACCTTGCCTCGGAGAAGACGTTCTCTCAAGTCCGCGGCGACGGTGCGGTTGTCCACACGCCCGTTGATCTCAAAGTTCGAGATCAGACGGGTGCCCCACTGCCCGCCCGGATAGCTCGACTTGCCCTTGGGGTCGTAGTACGTCGTCGCGACCATCTTGCCGGAGAGGTCGTCCGCCGTGGAATCGTGCGGCGAGGGCAGCTCTTCGCTGAGCTTGTGGATGTGCGGCAGCCATTCCACCCGCGCCGAGCGCCACTGCTCGATATGGCTGATCCGCGCGTGGTTGAGCATGTACTCGTTGACCTTGCGGCGCAGCGAGGATTCCTCCGCCCGCGCCGTCTCAAGCTCTCGCTCCAGCTTCCCGAGGCTCTTCTTCGCAGCGACCAGCGAAGCCCCGCCGGCGATGATGAGCACCGCCGCCGCGGCGAGCACCGCCTGCCGCTTGCGGGCCGCCAGGTCCGGCATCTTCCGCGGGTTCGCGAAGTCCAGCCGCGGCGTGTTGACGATGCCTTCCACCAGCAGCCCCGCCAACGCCGCGGCGTCGCCGAACTCATTCTCCGGGATCGACGTGCTTACGCGCGCGATCGAGGGCAGCTGAACCTGCTCGCCGGACACCCCAAGAGCCGCGCCGCACGCTTGGGCCACGTGTCTGGTCAGGTCCCCCACCCCGATCACACCCACCAGCTCCAGTTCCTTGACGTTCCCGGAGGCGCGGTGCGTCATCCAGGTCCGCTTCGCCTCCACCGCCAGCTTCTCGATGAACCGCTCCTGGTTCTCCTCCTGCGCGGGGCGAGCCACCTCCGTCGCCCGGGCCAGAACCATGTGCCCGTCCTCGACGATCACGAACTCCGTCGAGCCCGGTCCGATGGCGATGCCCAACACCGGCCCGGCGCGCCGCTGCGAAACCTCCGCCAGCAGCGCCGCCGCGCCCGAGGCCCGCAGCCCGATCCGGCGCAGCTTGCCCCCTGCGCCGGCGCACACGTCGCGGCACCACTGCACGCGGTCCGCGGGCATCGCGCCCGCCAGGATCGCGGTCTGCCCAGCCTGCGTGCCGGGCATCACCGTGTAGTCCACCGAGGTGCCTTCCATCGGCATCGTGAGCTGCCGCACCATCTGCAGCCGCACTGCCCCTGCGATGCTCGTTTCCGTCACCTCGGGCCCGGCGGGAATCGAGAGCTGCTTCAGCACCACGTCATTGCGCCGCGCCGCCAGCACCACGCGCGAGCGCGTAAAGCCGCCCTCGCGCAGCTCGCGACCGATCCACGCGCCGATCGCCGCGGGAGTGTCTTCGACGCCTTCCGGCCGGGCCGCCGAGCGCCAGCGGGTGATCTCCAGCCGATCCTTGCCCACCGATGCTCCCAGCATGGAGAGGTGCGCGCCATCCAGTTCGAGGACTGTGAACTCCTGAGACGCCATGCCTTACTCCTTCGCCGACCCGCGCCAGCGACCGATCCGACGATCCTTGCTCGCGGGCGGCGGGACCGCCGACCGCGATTCTCGCTCCGCCTGCTCGGAGCGTTCAGCCCGCGTGCCGCCCCGCGTCCGTCCGCCCAGATCGAGCGTCTGCGACTTCATCGACCCTAACCGTAAGTCCGCATTGGACTTCAGGCCCTCGACTTCAAGCTCCACCCCAACGTCCGATACCTCTCCGGGGGGAGCCTCCGCCCCCATCATCCCCTCCATCGCCCGCTCCGTCGCCAGCGCCTGCCGCACCAGCGGCGGAAGCAGCGTGACATCCCGCAGGTACGCCACCCGCGGCCGATCGTCGGAGAGGTCAATGACCGCCTCCCACACAATCCCCGGAGGCTCGGAAGGTTCATCGTCGTCAAACCGAATCGTGTCGCCCGCCTGCCGCCGCTCCAGGCGAGCCTCCACCCGAATGCGCCACTGCAGGCTGCGCGTGGTCAGCCAGGGCAGGGCTTCCTGAAACTCGCCTTCGTGGATCAAACCCTGGGTCAGGGGCCAGGTCACGCTGGCGCGGTCATCCGCGCTCAGGGCCGCACGGGCATTCACGATCTTCTCCGCGCTGGGCACATCCAGCCCCGGCAGCGCCGCCAGCACCTGCACCGGCGCACGCCCCAGGTCCACCCGCCCGCGCACAAAGGCGTCATCACTCGTCGTGATCGCGCCCAGAATCTCGTCCCACCGATCCACCGGAACCTTCGCACCGCGGAGCAGCTCCACCAGGTCCGATTCCTTGCTCAGCTTGGGAGCCTTCGCCAGCAGCGGCTCGACCAGGACCGCCAGCTCCTGCCCCACGCGCTCCACCAGGGGCTCGCGAAGCTCATCGCTCCAGCCGCCGCTCACGTTCAGCTTCTCAATCCCCGTGCTCGTCACGTTGGGATCGAAGCTGAAGACCGTCGTCAGAGACAGCAGCCCCGGCGTCGGAGTGGACTCCGTCCCCGTCGTCCCCACCTCCACCAGCATCGACGCCCCGAGTCCATCCACCCGCGCCAGCTCTTCGACCGCGCCGAACCCGCTCCCCCGCGCCGCCACCACCTTCGCCGCGGCTTCCTCGTTCATCCCCGGCAGCTTCGCGAGCATCGCGGGGGTCGCCAGGTTCAGGTCCAGCTTCGCCGCCTCACTGACCGCGAACTCACCCTCGGGCCCGATGGGGGCCAGCCGCACCGTGCCCGACACGTTCCCGTCGAACAGTTCCCACGAGCCCGTCAGCACGGGGCTCTCGCCGCGCATCAGCGCCTCGCGCTGCGTGTGCATCTCCGCCAGCGCCGCCTGCACCCCCGACCACGCCAGCGCCCGCAGCTGCGCCTGATTCAGCGTCAGCGCCGCGCTCCCTCGCTGCGCGTCCGCGGCGTACAGCACCGACGTCCCGATCAGCGCCGCCAGAACGATGATCATCATCACCGTGAGCAGCACGGTGCCTTGTCGCCGACGGAGGTTCATACGCCCCCCTTCCACGACGTCGGCCCGTCGGGCACGATCATGACGCGCAGGCGATCCGGCTCGCGCAGAGGCCCTTCTTGCACGCCCTCCTCGTCCTCACCCTCCGCGGGGGCATCACCAAACCACACCGCCGCCTCCAGCGCCACCGGCAGGTCACCCGCCTCGGCACTGTCGAAGGAATCCAGCCACTCCACGCCGTTGTAGTAGCGCAGCCGCAGCCGCTCGATGCCCTCCGAAATGACCTCGAACTCCCCCTCTCGCCGCGCCAGCCGCCGCGCGGACACCGCCCCCGACTCAAATCGCAGCTCGATCCCCACCAGGTCGCCCAGGTCCCCCGCGTCCCCCGGCGCGTTCCGCGCCATCACGCCTCGGCAGCGCACGGCGACGGACGTTCCATCCCCCTTCACCCCCGGCCTGCCCGCCGCGTCCGCCGCGAACGTTGTCGCCAGGCAGTTCTCAAGCTCTTCGAAGATCACCGCGGCGGCGGCCTGACGCGCCGAAACCTCCAGCAGCCTGTCTCGCTTGTCCAGCAGCCCCCAGACATAGCCGAACAGCCCCGCCGAGAGCGCAAGCATCAGCGCGATCCCCAGCAGCACCTCCACCAGCGTGATGCCGCGCCGGGCCATCATTCGCCCCTCCGCGCCGTCCGCTCGCCGGGCATGGCCATAAGCCGTACAAGCTGCACCAGCGTGTAGCTTGCCAGCTCTGTGTCCGACATCGGGGCCTGCTTGTACGCCCGCACCGAAACGCGCGTGAGCCCCTCGAACTGCGAGGGCTCGGTTGTGACTTCCAGATGCCACACCGCGCCCGTCGGCAGCGACTCATCAAAGCTCACGTCCAGCTCGTCGCGCCACTCGGGCACCGGCCCGTTCATCGTCTCCGGCGTGCCCAGCCCCGCCTCGATCTTCGCCATCGCGGACCGTGCGATGTCCGCGGCAATCTCCGCATCCCGCGTCGCAGCGACCGAGGCCATCGCCCGGTCCATCATCGCCATCACACTCAGCCCGCACGCCACGAACAGCGCCAGCGCGAGCAGACACTCAAGCAGCACCGCGCCCCGCCGCATCGCTCGGTTGGCACGAGCCTCCACCACCCCGACATCTCCGCTCTTCAGCTGGCTGGTCCGTGAGAACTCACGGGTCCATCTGGACGTTCTCAAACTGAAGCTGCCCGCCCATCGCCGGCTCGTCCGGGAAGGGCACTTCGGCAACCTCTTCCGCCTCCTCGGCCGTCGCCGCCACGACATCCGGCTCGGTGGTGATGCTCACCGCCCCGGTCCAGGTGTTGACCTTCGCGCCCGCGGTCCTGCCGCCGGGCCCGGTCACCACCATCGGCGTCGTCACGGTGGCCCCGCCGTCCGCCCAGAAGATGATGAGCGACTGCGTCGTCCCCGCGTCCTGCTCATCCACCGCGACGGAGATCGGCCGATCGGAACGATCCGCCGCGACGCTTTCCTTGGCGCGGATCGCTATCCCCGGCGGCATCACCATGAGCACGCGCGAGTCCACCTCGATCTCGCTGTTCTCGCCGAGCGTCGCAGCGTCACCCAGCGGCACGCTGACGATCGCCTGACGCCCGTCCTGGTTCATCGTCGCCACAACCGCCACCGGCTTGCCGGTGCGCTTGGCCTCCGCGCGGCAGACCGACGCCGCGGACGAGAGCTGATCGCACGCGCTGCGGAAGCGAGACGCCTCGGAGAGCGATTCCATGGAAGGCAGCGCGAGCGCCGCGATCACGATCAGGACCGCAATCGCCACCATGAGCTCAACCAGCGTGAATGCGCGCGCCATGCCAACCTCCTGGCCCACTCCCCCAGCCGGCGTGATCAGCCGCCGGATGAAGAACCGGACGCACTACCCGAACCGGTAGTTCCATCGGTTTCTTCAGTTTCCCAGGACACAATGTCGTCCTCGGTACCTTCCTGACGATCCCGTCCGTAGGACCAAAGGTCATAAGTGTCCGGGTCGCCGTGCTCGCTCACCTGCCGATAACCCCACTCGTTGCCCCACCGGTCGCGAGGAATGGGCTTCTCGATCAGCTTCTTCCACTTCTTGAGACCTTCCTCGTCCGTCATCCGCTCCTTATCCCACAACACCGCCAGCCCCTCCTCGTCGGTGGGGTAACGGCCATGGTCGAAGCGGAACTGCCGGAGGGCGTCCCTGAACGTGTTCATCTGGATCCGCACGATGTTGGCGTCGGCGTCTTCCTTCGCCCCCATCAGGTTCCAGGCCACCAGCCCGCCCAGAGCCAGGACGATCAGGATCACGATCATCACCTCGATCAGCGTGAAGGCGCGACGACGGGCGATCCTGCGAGCGATAACTCCCTGACGATCCATCGGTTCGGTCTCCATTCCCTTCGGCCCAAGAAAACAGGCACGCTCAACCGGAACAGCCGGGGCGTCAGCCCTCCCCGGCCGTGGTTGTTAGTGCTCATGATACCACCCGGTACCATCCGGGCGGATCCTATTTTTCGGAATTTTCCGGACTCGGCCCCTACTACTGCAGGAAACCCCCTATTTAGAGGGAGCTGCTCAGCTTGCTCATGGGGATCAGCAGGGCCCCGGCCACCACCCCGACCACCCCCGCCATGCCCAGGAGCAGCAGCGGCTCGATCAGCCGCACGGCCGCCCCCAGCATCCGGTCCAGGCGCGCCTCGATCGAATCCCCCACTTTCAGCAGCACCTCGTCAAGGTTGTTGGCCGACTCTCCCACCGCGATCATCTCGATCACATCGTCGTCCAGCAAGCCGGATTCCGCCAGCGGGGCGCTGAGCCCCTTACCTCCCTTGACCTCCTCCGCCGCGCGCTCGATCGCCTGCGCCAGCAGCAGGTTGCCCGTGCCGTCCTTGGCGATGCGCAGCGCCGCGAGCATGGGCACGCCGTTGCTGAGCATGGTGCCCAGGAGCTGGCAGAACCGCGCCGTCGCGAATCCTCTCACCAGCGGGCCGATCACCCACATCCGCGTCTTGAACCGCTCGAAGGCCTCACGCACGCCGGGCCTGCGGAGCACGCGCCACGCGATGAACGCCGCCGCGGCAACCACAGCGCCCGTGTACAGCCCGTACGCCCCCACCGCGTCGCTGAGCGCAAAGACCAGCTTCGTGAGCGGCGGCAGCCCGCCCTTGAGGTTCGCGAACATCGGTCTGAACTGGGGGATGAAGAACCCGAAGATCGCGATCCCCACGCCGACGCCCAGCACCACGAGCAGCGCCGGGTACACCATGTTCCCGATCACCTTGCTCTTCAGGTCCGCCTGCTTGATCACAAGCGTCCCCAGTCGCTGGAGCACTTCTTCGAGGAACCCGCCCTTTTCGCCCGCGCGCACCATCGCGACGTGCACCGGCGGGAACACCGTCGGGTTGTTCGCCATCGCGGCGCCGAGGTCCGACCCCTTCTCCACCGCCTCCGCGAGCTCCTTGAACACCGCCGCGAGCGCCGGCTTGCTGCGCCTGTTCGCCAGCAGCTTCAGCCCGCGCAGCAGCGGCACGCCCGCACGCAGCAGGTCCGAAAGCTGCGTGTAGCTGTTCCCCAGCGCACGGTCCGACACGCGCCGCCGCCCCAGCTTCGGAGCATCGGAGCTGGTCTCGCGGATCTGCGTCGGGACGAGCCGACGGGTCTCAAGCTCCGCAAGCACAGCCTGCTCGCTCGCGCCGGCGAGAACGCCGCTCACGGGCTGCCCGGTGGACGAAAGGGCCTGGTACTCGAACGTCGGCACGAAAGGAGTGTACTTCTCTACCTCACCCCGAGAAAACGCACCCTGTCCCGGTGGTGATCACTTCTTCGCCAGCAGCTCCTCGACCTTGGCGGTCAGCCCCGGCTCAAGCCGCGGCGTGCCCACGTACGTCTTCTCCGCGTCGAAGCGTGCCACCACGTTCCCCTCACGGTCCACGACGAACTTGGTGAAGTTCCACCGAGGCGGCGTGCCGCCGATCGGCGCGGGCTGCGCCTGCAGGTGCCTGTACAGCGGGTGCGCATCCTCACCCTTCACGTGCACCTTCGCGAACATCGGGAACGTCACCTTGAACGTGCGCTCGCAGAACTCCTTGATCTCGCTCTCCGTCCCCGGCTCCTGGCCGTTGAAGTCGTTGCACGGGAAGCCCAGCACCACCAGCCCTTCGTCCTTGTGCGTGCGGTAGAGCTCCTCGAGCCCCTCGTACTGCTTCGTGAACCCGCACTTGCTCGCGGTGTTCACGATGACCACCACCTTGCCCTTGTACTGGGCAAGGTCCACTTCCTTTCCGTCGATGGACGTGACCTTGAAGCCGAGCACGTAGGGAGACACCGCTGGCTGCTCCGCGCCGGGGAGAGACTTTTCACCCTCTTTGGGGCGCGGCGTATCGCCCGGCTGCCCCGCCGCGCTGATTGCGAGAACGGTTCCGACAAACGCCGCGATCGAAGCCTTCAGAACTGTGCGCATAAAGCAGCCCCGGGCACTTCTGCCCGGGGCGACAAAGCCGGATTACTGCCCGCCGGCCGGGTTCTCCGGAGCATCCGGGGTCGCCGGAGGCGGAGGCGGGGTAGTGTCCGAAGGAGCCGGATTGGCGGGCTGGGGAGCCGGCGGCGGAGAGTTCTTCTCCTCGCAACCCACCACAGCAAGCAGGGCCACGACACTCAGGAATGCGAACAGCTTCATGTTCATCTCCTTTGTCAATTTCTGTCCCACGGTCTGCAAGACTCTGGGTTTACACGGCCCGTCTTGTTAGGGAAAGTCTATACAGTCTTTCGATGCTCCGACTGACCCGCACGGTGCGACTCTCCATCAACCCCCCCGGCGCCGAGCCTTCGCCCGGCCCCAACGGCTACGCCGCCTCACCATCCATGGTCGGCCTCGGACGTCATTACGAGTTCGCCGTCAGTTGCAGAGGCGATGCGGACCCGAACACCGGTTATCTCATCGACATCAAAACGGTTGATAAGGCCGTTCACACACACTTGTTGCCCATCATTGAAGATGCGTGCGCAAGAAACGCGCTCGCCGACCCAGCCCGCCTCCTGGCACGCGGCGTGCAGGAACTGGCCCGCGCCATGGGCGGCATCCTCGAGTCCGTGCGCTGGCGGCTCTCACCGTACTATTCCGTTGAAGTGAGCACCTCCGGATCACCCAACTCCTCGAGCCCAACGACCGCGCTGCTGCGTCAGCGCTTCGACTTCGCCGCGGCGCACCGGCTCAACGTCCCCACGCTCACGCCCGAGGAAAACCGCGCCCTCTTCGGAAAGTGCAACAACCCGAGCGGCCACGGCCACAACTACCAGGTCGAGCCCGTCGTCGAAGTCCCCCTCGACAGGCCCGCCTTCTCACTCCAGGACCTCGAACGCGCCGTGCAGTCGGCCATCATCGACCGCTTCGACCACAAGCACCTGAACCAGGACACCGAAGAGTTCTGCGTCGAACGCGGCGGCGTCAACCCCTCGGTCGAGAACATCGCGCGCGTCTTCTTCGATCTGCTGAGCGCTCGCCTCGCCGATGCGCCCGTCCGCCTGCGGTCCATCACGGTCTGGGAAACGGACCGCACCAGCGCGACGTACCCGGCTTAAAAGAACCGGCTCGGTCTGTAAGCCCCGATTGAAAAAGCTCCTCGTGCACGCTTCACGCGCGCCGCGTATCCGGGTATAGTGCGAACGCCTGGGGGCAGGCCTTTTTTGAGCCGGGAACGCTCTTCGTCCGCGACCGTGAAGCCCCAGCCCCTTCAACCCGCCGTTCACGACCTCATCGTTGATCACATCGAGTCCGTCGCGCAGCTCGAGGTGCTCCTGCTGCTCATGCGCGACCCCGCCAAGGTCTGGACGCCCCAGACCCTCGCGGCGGAGCTTCGCGTCACCGATACCTGGACCGCCTCTCAGCTCCAGCAGCTCGTCCAGCACAACCTCGCCACGCGCGTCCAGAACGGATACCGCTACGGGGCCGACCTGGTCACGCACGCGACCGTCCAGGAGCTCGACAAGGCTTATCAGTCTCACCCCGTCGCGGTCGTCACGCTGATCTATTCCAAGCCCAACCGCGCGCTCAAGAGCTTCTCCGACGCCTTCCGCCTTCGCAAAGACGAAGAACCACCCCCTCCCCCGCCGCCCCCGCCGCCATCGTCGTCAGGCAACCCTCCCGGAGACCAGGCCAATGGCTGATGCCGTGTACATCCTGTGTGCACTGACCAGTCTTACCTGCTCCGTTCTGCTGGCCCGTGCTTACGTCCGAACTCCCTCTCGCTTCCTCCTGTTCAGCAGCGTGTGTTTCGCCGCCCTGACGATCAACAGCCTCCTGCTCGTGGTGGACCGCATCATCTACCCCGAATCGATCGACCTGCGGCCATGGCGCCTCGCCGTCGCGGCGGGCGGCCTGGCCGTCATGCTCTGGTCGTTCATCACGCAGAAGAACTGAAGGGGCCCCAGATGGAAACGCTCATCCTGTTCCTGCTCGGGTTCACGGTGGCGTGCGCCGGCGCGATCGGCGTCTTCTTCCTGAAGTTCTGGAAGCACACCCAGGACCGCCTGTTCCTCGTCTTCGCCCTGGCCTTCATCCTCATGGGCGTCGGGTGGGTCGTCCATGCCTTCACCATGCGGCCCCACGACGTGGCCCCCGGCGACGAGAGCCACTTCCTCGTCTACGTGCCCCGCCTGCTCGCCTTTTCCTGCATCATCTGGGCGATCTGGGACAAGAACCGCACCACACGCCCGGTCCCCCACACCCAATCCCCCGCCTCGGGCCAGGCTTGACGACCGCACTACAGTACCGACGCATGTCCCTGGGTGCGTACCTTCTCGAACAGGGCTCCCTCTCGCCCGCCGACCTCGACCGGGCCCTCGCCGAGCAGCGCGCCAGCGGGGAGCGACTGGACAAAGTCCTGATCCGCCTGGGCCTTTCCTCCCGCGCTCAGATCCTGGCCGCCCTCGGAGAGCAGTTCCATCTGCCGGTGATCGACATCGCCTCGATCGAGGTCGATCCGGCGACGCTCGCCCTGCTGCCCAGCAAGCTCGTCTTTCGTCATCACTGCGTCCCGATCCGCAAGGAGAACGGCGTCATCACCGTCGCAACGGGCGACCCTTCCGACCTCTCGCTGATCGACGAGCTGCGCCTGCTGACCGGCTGCGCCATCGAGCTGGTGCTCGCCGACGAGGAGGAGCTGCAGCGGTTCATCCGAGCCAACTACGGCGTCGGCGGCGACACCCTCGATGCCATGGCGGGCGCCGCGAGCAACGTCGAGCTCAAGCCCGAGGCCGACGACGTTGAGCAGGCCCACGAAGCCAGCGTCATCAAGCTCGTCAACGACCTGCTCACCGAGGCCATCGCCGAGCGCGCCACCGACATCCACATCGAGCCCTACGAGCACGAGCTGGTCATCCGCTACCGCATCGACGGCGTGCTCCAGAAGGCCGTCACCCCGCCCACCATCCACCGCTTCGGGCTCGCCATCATCAGCCGTCTGAAGATCATGGCGAACCTCAACATCGCCGAGAAGCGCAAGCCCCAGGACGGCCGCATCACCTTCAAGACGCGCATCCCCGGCCAGCCGCCGCAGGAATACGACCTCCGCGTCAGCGTCATCCCCATGCTCTTCGGCGAGGGCATCGTCCTCCGCGTCCTCAGCAAGACCGCGGTGCTCATGTCCCTCGACGACCTGGGCATGCCCGCCAACGTCCGCAGCACATGGTCGGCCCTCATCAACCGCCCCCACGGCATCCTCCTGGTCACCGGTCCCACCGGCAGCGGTAAGTCCACGACCCTCTACGCCTCGCTCAACCGCATCGTCTCCGACGAGATCAAGGTCATCACCGTCGAAGACCCCGTCGAGTACCACATCCCCGGCATCAACCAGATCCAGGTCAACCACAAGGTCGGCCTCGACTTCGCCAGCGGCCTGCGCGCGATCCTCCGCCACGACCCCGACGTGGTGATGATCGGCGAAATCCGCGACAAGGAGACCGCCGAGACCGCGGTGCAGGCATCGCTCACCGGCCACCTGGTCTTCTCCACCCTGCACACCAACGACGCCGCGGGCTCCATCACGCGCCTGCTCGACATGGGCGTGGAGCCCTTCCTCGTCTCTTCCTCGCTCGAGGGCGTCATGGCCCAGCGGCTGGTCCGCCGCGTATGCCGTCAGTGCGCGGAGGAGTACGAGCCCGACAGCGTGATCCGCGCCGAGTTCCCCGCGGGCTTCGACCTGCCCCCCGGCGGCCGCCTCGTCCGCGGCAGGGGCTGCCGCGCGTGCCGCAACACCGGCTACCGCGGCCGCCTGGGCGTCTACGAGCTGCTCCGCATCACCGACGCCATCCGCGCGATGGTGATGGAGCGCGTCAACGCCCCCAACATCGCCGCCCGCGCCCGCGCCGACGGCGACCTCTCCACCCTGCTCGACGACGGCTTCGAAAAGGTCCGCAACGGCCTGACAACCCTGCACGAGGTCGCCTCCGCGATCAGCGGCTAGCCCTCCGGCGGCAGCAGGTCCTTCAGCCACCGGGCCAGCGCCGTCGCGTCCTCACCGAAGTAGACGCGGTAAATCCCGCCGACGCGCAGCACCAGCGCCTCCCGTGGCTCACGCGCACCGCCCGTCGCGGGCACGACCATCGCCGTCCCCACCCCCACCTCCGCGTTCGCGGCCAGGGCCTCGACCTTCAGACGCACAAACCCCGTCGCGTCGCGGGGCGGCTCGCGCCCGATGCCGTCCGCCCGCTGCTCCGTAAGCACGCGGAGCAGCGCAGCGATTCCCGCCCGCTCCGACGCGGAGGGGCTCCGGGCGGCTCCATGCTCCGGCGTCAGACGCCATTCATCCAGAGAGCGCTCGATCACCACCTTGCGAGCCCCGCTCGCGGCGGAGGAGTCCTCCATTGCGTGGTCATCGGACATGATCGTCACACGGCTGACATCCACGCCCGAGGCCTGCACCGTCTGCTTTGACACGTACACCGTCAGCTCGGCCGACAACGCGTTCAGGTCGGCACGAGAAACCACTCCCAGCGCCGGCCCCCACGCCGTCGTCACCGACCGGGTCGTCGGGTCCAGCCACTGCGCACGCATGCTCGCGAACAGCCGTTCGCCGGACGCGTCCGCCGGACCGCCGATCTTGAGCTGCTGCAGCAGCAGCGTGCGCTTCACATCCCCGCCCTCCATGACGCGGAAGTCCGTCTCGGTGTCGATCAGCGCCTGGGGATTCTCCAATCCCAGCGTTTTTTCATCCGCCGGCAACTGGTCGATGAATCGCTGCACGTTCAGGCCGAGGAGCGTTTCCACCAGCCTCGCGCAAGCCTCCTGGTCCGCCGGTGCCGCAACCGGAATCTGCACCCCCCACCGCCCCGCGACGCGCCCCAGAGCTATCTGGCGCCCGATGGTCTGCAGCCGGATACGAGAGAACTCCTCCGTGCTGAAGAGGGTCGATTCCCGCCACGCGAGCAGGCCATTGCTCTCGAACAGCCGCGCCACCTGCGCATCCACCAGACGGAAGGCATCCGCCTTCCCTTCGATCTTCACCAGCGTGCGTCCGCCGAGCGCCTCGTCCGACAGCCGCAGCCGGTGATCTTGCCCGCCGACCGTCACCGTGACCGCCGCGCCGTTCGTCCGGCCCTCCGTCGAGGGCTCCCCGCTGTCAACGCCGGAAAGCAGCTTCAACGCAGCGTGCACGCGGCTGCTCTTCACCGGCCAGACAGTCGCCCCGTGCCGCAATAGCCACAGCGTGGGCACCTGGCTGGGCTCCAGCGAAGCGCTGCTTCCGTCCGGCCACTCCACCTTCACGCGCTCCACGCGCGACACATCCAGCGACGCCAGCCAGGTGCGTTCGACGACCGCCGGAGATTCAGGCTTGAGCAGGAAGAACGCGCCGGTGATCCCCAGCAACGCGAGGATCAGGGCGATGATCGCCGACTTGGTGTTCACGCCCGCAGTGTAGTGTCAGCACCGCAGCCCACGCGAGTCCTTCACTCCCAGCGTCGCGTAGATCTCCCGCGTCGCCGTGGATCGATTCAGCGTGTAGAAGTGAATCCCTGCCACGCCGTGGTCGAGCAAATCGCGGCACTGCTCCGTGGCCCAGTGCACCCCCACGCGACGCACCGCTTCCTCATCCCCCCCGGTCCGGTTGATCGCACGGATCAACGCCGCGGGATAGCGGGCGCCCAGCGCCAGCTCCGCCATGCGCTTCATCCCCGCCACCGAGGTGATGGGCATGATCCCGGCGATGATCGGCACGCGGATCCCAGCCAGCTCACAACGCGCGCGGAAGTCGTAGAAATCCCGGTTGTCGAAGAAGAGCTGCGTGATGATGAAGTCCGCGCCTTCATCAACCTTCGCCTTGAGGCGGTCCATCTCCAGCAGCCGGTTCGGCGTCTCGCAGTGCCCCTCCGGGTACCCCGCCACTCCGATGCCGAACCCTCGCTTGTCCTTGTGCAGCGAACGCTCGTTGAAGCGCTTCACGTGCCGCACCAGCTCCGCGGCGTACCGAAAGTCCTTCCATGCCTGCGCCCCGTCGGACAGCCCCTTGGGCACGTCGCCGCGGAGCACCATCAGGTTGCTGATGCCCGCCTGCGCGTAGCGGGTCAGGATGGCGTCGATCTCCGCCCGATCGTGGCAGACGCACGTCAGGTGCGGGATGGGGTCCAGAGTCGTCGAGGTCTTGAGCTTCACCACCAGGTCGTGGGTCAACTCGCGCGTCGAACCGCCCGCCCCGTACGTCGCCGATACGAACGTGGGCCGCAGGCTCTCCAGCTCGGCGATGCTGTTGAACAACTCCGCCGCCGCGGCCTCGGACTTGGGCGGAAAGAACTCGAACGAGAAGGTCGTCTGGTGCTCGGCGAAGATGTCGCGGATGTGCATGGCGAGTCCCGCCGGCTGCGGCTTTCAGCATTATATCCGGATATACGGATGAAGGCCACTCGGGACGGCGGAATCCCCGTCCGGTGCCGCCGGGCCGCTGTTCTTATCGGCTACTTCTTGTCTTTCTTCGAGTCCAGCAGGTCGCCCAGCCCCTTGGTGATCGAGCCCGTGGCGTCCTTCACCGCGTCTCCCGCGGCTTTCCCGATCTCCCCGCCCAGTTTGGTGACCTTCTCGCTGATCTTGCCGACCGTCTCGACGCCCACCTCCGCGAGGCCAGAGAGCTGCTTGAGCCCGCCCTGGAGATCGCCCAGCACATCATCCGGAATCAGCGACCCGCCCTTGTCCACCGCCGCGGCGATGATGCCCTGGAGGACGATCGACGACATCTCCGCAATGCTCACCCCGGAGCCGTCGCTGCCCACGTTCGTGAGCCGCACCTCGTGGATCGGGATGTTGACGTTGGTGATCCCGGCCGGCCCGCCGACGAGGTCGAGGTGCACGACCACGTTGTTGATCACCACCTCGCTGATGACGAACTTCTTGCCTTCCTTGTCGGACTTCGGCTTTTCCTCGGACTCGAACCGCTTCAGGTTGTTGAGGATCACCCCGTAGTTCGATCCGCTGGCGTTGCGCTTGAGGTCCAGCTCCACGTCCGACAGCGCCAGCTTCGGCAGGACCACCGTGTCCTTCATCAGTGAGCCCAGGCTCACCTCGACGCCGCCCTGACCGAGCTTGAGGAAGTCGCCCTCGAAGCCCTCGGGGTTCTTCACGTTGAGCCCCTGCAACCCGAAGCGGCCGGAGACCACGCCGATGTCCGCGCTCTTGAGCGAGGTCGGCACGCCCATCGCAAAGCTGCCGCCCTTCTCGATGCCCGTGCGCGCAACCGCATCGATCATCACGAGCGTCACCCCGATGACGCCCACGAGCACAAGGAGAACGCCGACGACGACGGTGAGAGCAAGTTTGACAGGCTTTTTCATAAGAAAGACCCCCGCATCTCTGCGGGGGTAAGTGTACACAAACTCGGAGGGAAACGGGATTACGGAACCCAGCCGCGGGTATCGATCTCGGAGTTGCCACCCCACGGCTTCATGGGGGTCATCGAGCCGATGTCCACACCCTGCAGACCGCCGCGGGTCCAGCGGCACTTGCCGCGGAGCGGAGCCGTGCTGACACGCGGAGCGTCCCAAGCCTGCGGCTCGTAGGTGATCAGGGTGGGGAAGGGATTGTGCGGAAGATCGGGCTGGAAGCCGTAGAGCACATCGGCACTCCGGACCATCGACACGTGCTGATCGAAGAAGAGGGCCCCGAAGACGGCCGCGTCCTCGGCGTAGAAGATCGGCACCTTGACGTTGTGGCGGCCCTCATCCTCAAACTTCTGGATCTTCTGAGAGGGGAACTGCACCTCAACCAGCTTGCGCTTGCCCATCTGGTTCTGGCGGATGGGATTGCCCACGAGCTGATAGGTGCTCTGGTTTGACGCCTGCTTGACCGTGGTGCCTTGCTTGACGGAGTCCGGCCCGTACGCCGCGGGGACCATCTGATAGCTGGAGCTGTAAGGCCAGCGCCAGTTCTGCGGGTCGCTGCCGTCGGGCTGATTGGGGGCGAAGGCGTTGGCATTGAACAGCTGCCAGTCCTGCCAGCGGTTGCGGTTCTGGTCTTCGGGGCAGACCACGAGCTTCTCAGGGAGACGCGAGGCCAGGTAATCCTGGAGCACCAGGTGCGTGTACAGCACGTGGGGGATCCAGTTGGGAATGATCGGCAGCATGGTCGGACCCGCGTCGCGGGAAGTCCGACGACGCATGATGTCGATCGCCTGAGCGGCAGCCGCTTGGAGATCGTCACCGGACGCAGCATGCCCCTGCAGGTCGGGGTAGTGCAACCGGTTGGCCGTCGCGGCCGTGATGGTGAACGAGTAGAGCTTGTCCTGGAAGTCGGCCGTGTAGCTGTGCGTCGCAACGCCCTGCTGCTTGAGGTTGGAGCTGCAGATGGCAAGACGGCCCGACGCACGGGCCTTGCTCAGCGCGGGCAGCAGGATCCCGATCAACAGCACGATGATCATGATCACGACCAACAGCTCGATGAGCGTGAAGGCGTGACGACGCTGAACGGTCTTCGCTTCCATGGCTGTCCCTCAAAGAAGACGGAATATCACACGCAGTCAGGAGGCCACCAAGAACTGGCGCCCCCTCAGGCACCCCGCGGGCAGCACCCGCATTCGTGTACTTTACCACAACCGGCTGGCCGAGCAAGCCTGCCATTATCCACATCATGTGCCAGGGGCTTTCAGCCCCAGATGCATCTTTCCGAAAACACCGCCTCCCAGCGGTTTCGTACGCCTTCCGTTCGCCCGTACCCGTGGCAAGCAATGGTGTATCGCGCAACCGTTGCGGACCAGGGGATAGACGGTCTGCACGCACGCCCGTGAACCTGCCCCTCGCTCGCCGTTGCCCTGGAGAGGGAGGGGCTCAGTACCGGTAGTGGTCCGGCTTGTACGGGCCGTCCGGCGAAACACCCAGGTACGCCGCCTGCTCCGGGGTCAGTCGGGTCAGCTTTACCCCCAGCTTTTCCAGGTGCAGGCGGGCCACCTCCTCGTCCAGCTTCTTCGGCAGCGTGTACACCTTGCCGGTCTCGTAGCGGATGCCGCTGAGCGTCGGCTTGTTGTTGGCGTTGAGCCACAGGTCGAGCTGCGCGATCGTCTGGTTGGTGAAGGATGAGCTCATCACGAAGCTGGGGTGGCCGGTGGCGCAGCCAAGGTTCATCAGCCGCCCCTCCGCCAGCACCAGGATCGACCGGCCCGTCGCGACAAACACGAACTCGTCGTACTGCGCCTTGATGTTGAGCCTCTTGACATCGCCGCGCTTCACCCCCTCGTACAGCGAGGCCATGTCGATCTCGTTGTCGAAGTGGCCGATGTTCGCCACGATCGCCTTGTCCTTCATCCGCTTCATGTGGTCGATCGTGATGACATCCTTGTTGCCCGTCGCCGTGATGAAGATGTCCGCCGTCTCCACCACGTCCTCGAGCGTCGTGACCTGGTAGCCCTCCATCGCCGCCTGCAGCGCGTTGATGGGATCGATCTCGGTCACGATCACGCGGCAGCCCTGCCCGCGCAGCGCCTGGCAGCACCCCTTGCCCACGTCGCCGTAGCCGAGCACCACCGCCACCTTGCCGCTGAGCATCACGTCCGTGGCGCGGTTCAGCCCGTCCACCAGCGAGTGGCGGCAGCCGTAGAGGTTGTCGAACTTGCTCTTGGTCGCCGAGTCGTTGACGTTGATCGCCGGGAACAGCAGCTTGCCGGCCTTCTGCATGTCGTAGAGCCGGTGCACGCCCGTGGTCGTCTCCTCGGAAACGCCCTTGATCTCCGCCGCGACGCGGGTCCAGCGGGTCGGGTCCTTCTTCTGCTCCTCACGCAGCAGGTCCAGGATCACCCTCCACTCTTCGGAGTCGCCCGGCTGGGGGTCCGGCACCTTCCCCGCCTTCTCGAACTCCACGCCCTTGTGGACCAGCAGCGTGGCGTCGCCGCCGTCGTCGAGCAGCAGGTTCGGGCCGCGCCCGTCGGGCCAGCGCAGCGCCTGCTCCGTGCACCACCAGTACTCCGGCAGCGTCTCGCCCTTCCACGCGAAGACGCTGACGCCCTTGGGGTTGTCCACCGTCCCGTCGGGCCCCACCACCACCGCCGCCGCCGCGGTGTCCTGCGTCGAGAAGATGTTGCACGACACCCAGCGGACGCTCGCGCCCAGCTCCACCAGCGTCTCGATGAGCACCGCGGTCTGCACGGTCATGTGCAGCGAGCCCATGATGCGTGCGCCCGCGAGCGGCTTCTGCCCCTTGTACCGGGCCCGCAGAGCCATCAGGCCGGGCATCTCGTGCTCCGCGAGGCGGATCTCCTTGCGGCCCAGCTCCGCCAGCGACAGGTCCGCGACCTTGAAGTCGAGGCTGTTGGAGATCGAGGGCTTCAGCGGCTTGGTGGCGGTGGCGGTCATGGCGGCTCCTGTCTGGATCCTGGGTTACGCCCGCACGCGGGCGGTGACGACGAACAAGCCCGGCCCCTTGGCGTCGGGGTCGGTGGGAAGCTCACGGTACGTAGCGTCCGCGAACCCGGCGCTGCTCAGCAGCCCGGTGATGTCATTCTTTGAAAATCCGAGGTGCTGGTGGCCCATCGTGTGCCGGTACTCGACGCGGTCGTGCGCCACCATGTCCACGATCAGCAGCACCCCGCCCCCGCGGTCGGTCCGCAGCACCCGCGCCGCCTCCTTCAGCAGCGTTGTCGGCTCGCTGACGTGGTGCAGCACCAGCACCGTCACCGCCGCGTCGATCGTGCGGTCGTCGATCGGCAGCCGCTCCGCCGCCGCCTCGACGAAGGCGACGTTCGCCGCGTCGCGCAGGCGCGTCTTCGCGGCTTCCAGCATCGGCCCCGAGGCGTCCACCGCCACGACTCGCTCCACGACCGGCGCGAGCAGCTCCGAGGCGTTGCCCGTCCCGCATCCCAGGTCCGCCACCGTCCAGTCGCGCCGCAGCAGCGAGAGCAGCGCCAGCGAGGTGAACCCCGCGCCGAAGAGCTCCGCCCGCAGATGGTCCCACTCGCCCGCGTACCGCCCGAAGAAGCTCAGGCTGTCCGTCCGCCGCTCCGCCAGCACCGCGCGCAGCCGGCGCTGATCCTCGCGCACCTCGTTGGTCTCGGGGATCTGCTCGCGCACCGCCCCCCACAGCGGCCTCGCTTCGGCGCTCAGGTCGTCCAGTATCAGGCGATAGAACGTCGCTGTCCCCTCCGCACGCCGCACCACCCACCCCGCCTCCGCCAGCACCTTGAGGTGACGGCTGATCGTGGACTGCGGGAGCTGCAGAACCTTCGCGACCTCCCCCACCGAGAGCGCCTCCGCCTCCAGCAGCCGCAGGATGCGCAGCCGAACCATGTCGCTCAGGGCAGCGAGCCGGTCGGTGACCTGCGTCTGGTTGGCGTTACGCTTCATCCGTTTATCTGGATGAAAGCATAGAACTGGGCCACGGAAGGGTCAATCCTGGTCCGGAAGCTCAACGTCCGCGCTGCGGGAGACCGGCGTCCACTCATCGGGCGCGAGCGCGAAGGAGGGACCGGGAATCTCGCCGATGCGCCGGATCTCCTGGATCGTCTCGGGGTTCTCCGGGTCGATGTAGTACGCCATGCGCAGGTGGCGGACCTGCTTGGGGCGGTCGCCCAGGGAGCCGTAGAAGTCCGCCAGGGCCCGCTGCGGAGCGACAGTCTTTCCACCGTCCAGCTTCGCCGCGGTCTTAAAAGCCTGCTGCGCCTCGTCCGCGTTGCCGATCTTCGACAGGTACGCGCCCTGACGCAGGTAGTCGCTCACGCGCCCGCGCTCGCTGGTGTACCGCGCCAGCAGCACCGTGAGCGCGTCGTACTCGCCCGCGGCGTACATCGCCTGCGCCAGCGCGTCGAGGTAGTTGTCGTTCAGCGGGAAGACGTCCAGGCACGTATTGAGCTGCTCGATCGCGGGCTTGGGCTCGCCCGCGGCGATCAGCGCCTTGGCGTACTCGTAGCGAACGTCCATGTCCTCCGGCTTGCGCCGGATGTATTCCTCGTAGTCCCGCTTCGCGATGTCCATGCGGCCGTGCTGGGCCGCGAACTCCGCGTTTTCCTTCACGATGGCCAGAGGCCGCTGGCTGGTGCACCCGGCCAGGGAGACAAGGGCGAGGGCGCCAGCGAGGCAGAGACCGGAGAGTCGCATGTTCCTTCACTCCTCAAGAGGACGCGTCCGTCGCGTCCGCGCCCGGGATAATTCCCGCCGGCGCCGAGCACATGCTATCGACCTTCGGCCGCCCCCGCCTGCCCTCCCCCACTCCCCGCCCGCTTCCGACAGGAGTACCCCGCCCTGACCCGCACCGTCCTGCTCCGGCACTGCGACATCCCCCCGGAGGCGGGGCTGGGGCCCGACCACTTCGACTGGATGCTCGAGCGGGCCCCCGATGCACCCCTCATCACCTTTCGGCTGCAGGAACGGCCCGACGGGCCAGGCCTGGAGAGCTTCACCGCCGAACGCCTGCCCGACCATCGCCGGGCGTACCTCGACTACGAAGGCCCCGTGAGCAACGGGCGCGGGCGTGTGGAAAAGCTGACGCAGGGCATCTGCACGCGCCTCGAGGAATCGTTCGACCGGCTGGATGTTGTGTGCCTCTTCGAGAGCTCTCCCGGCGTGGAGCACCACTACCTCGGGCGTGCGGAGGGAGATGGGCGGTGGCGCTTCACCCGCCGCGTGACGCCGACTTCCTGACGGCGAAAAAAAGAGGGTGGCCCCTGCAACCCGGCGCGGTATGCTGCGCGGGTCTGTGTGTGTGCGTTTCGGTGCGACGGGTTCTGCGCCCGTCATTCCCACTCTCCTCGAAGGGAGCCGACCGATGCCCCACGACCCTCTGCGTTCGCCCGACGGCGCGCCCGGCGCCCCCAGCGGAGGCGGCCTCCGCACCGACATCGGATCGCCCAAGATCCAGGCCTTTGAGCAGCGCCTGGGCGGGGGCAGGTCCGTCGAGGAGCGGTGGAAGCGCTCGCCCAACGTGACGGGCAAGGGCGCCGTTCACGTCAAGAGCTTCCACTGCAAGCTCAACAACGAGTCCCTCGAGTTCATGGATCAGCAGATCAACGACTGGCTCGACGCCCACCCGCAGTTCGAGGTGAAGATGGTCACCAGCACCGTGGGCGAATGGCAGGGCAAGCAGGGACGGGAGCCCAACCTGATCGTGCAGATCTGGGTCTGAGGCAGGGCGCGCACGCGGCTCCTGGCGGGATCCGCTTCCCGCTCCTTCTCCGCCTCTCCGCGTCTGCGTGGCCCGGCTACCTCTTGTCCCGCGTGATCTGCGCGTAGGCGTTGTGGTTGTGGATCGACTCGTAGTTCTCCGAGTTAATCGAGTACCACGTCACGCGGTCGTCCTTCTCCAGCGCGAGGGCCAGGTCGCGGACGATGTCCTCGACGAACTTGGGGTTCTCGTAGGCGTGCTCGGTGACGTGCTTCTCGTCGGGGCGCTTGAGCACCGCGTACACCGGGCAGCTCGCGGCGCCCTCGAGCATCGCCACCAGGTCCTCGATCCAGAGCATGCCCCTGAAGCGGACCTTGGCCTCGATGCGGCAGCGCTGGTTGTGCGCCCCGTAGCGGCTGATCTCCTTCGAGCAGGGGCAGAGGCTCGCGGCGGGGGCGGCGACGGACATCACGAAGTCCTCCTCCCCGTTCGCGGTGCACTCGAAGCGCACGCGGTAGTCCATCAGCCCCGGCATCCGCGTCACCGGCGCCAGCTTCCTGATGAAGTAGGTGAACTCCGCCTCGAAGTGCGCCACCTCCGCGTTCAGCCGCTCGCAGATCGCCCGCGTGATCGCCGGGATGCGGTCGGGCGTCACCGGCTCGCTGGTCTGCTCGTTGAGCACCTCCAGGAAGCGGGACATGTGCGTCCCCTTCTGGTAGTGCGGCAGGGCCACGTACATGTTGATCGTCGCGACGGTGTTCTGATCCCCCCCGCACGGCGTCCGCAGGCGGATGGGGTAGGTCACGTCCTTGACCCCCACCCGGTCGATCGCGACCTGGCGGATGTCCTGCGAGGACTGAACGTCGGGCATGGATTGGGCTTGGCGCTCGGTCGGCATCGGATTCCCTTCAGCGACAGGGTAGGTTCGCGGGCGCGGGAGTGAACGGCCCAAAGACTGCTTCGCGGCCTCAACCCCGCCGGATGCCCGCGGGACTCACCGGCTGCGCCTCTCCGCGCTCGCGCCGGCCCAGTTGAGCCCCAGTGGCACGCCGATCAGCGCGCCGGCCGCCCAGTCGAGCGAGACGGGCCGCGCCAGGCTCAGCACCGAGCCGTCGTAGACGTGCGCCGCCAGACGCGTCCCTTCCATGAAGTACGCCGCCAGCGGCCCCGCCAGGGCCACGAGCGCCATCGCCGCCATCGGCAGCACGGGCGTCAGCCTGCGGTGCGCGTGCAGCAGGTGCGCCACTCCCCCCGCCGCGATCCCCCCCGCGACCGTGGCCGCGAGCGTCTGCATTCTCGCCCCGCTCAGGGCCACGAACCACACCGCCGCCCCCGCCGCAAGAGCCGCCGCGCCGAGGGCCGCCGCCGTCGAAGACGCCCGCGCCTGCACCGGCTCGGGCTCCGCGTAGAGCGCCCGCTCCAGCGCCGAGCCCTCCCTCGCCCCCGCGCCGCCGACGCGCACGAAGAGCGCCGCCGCCCCCGCCGCGGCCGCCGTCACCAGCAGCCCTTCGACCGCGAGCGCGAAGAGGTCCTTGCCCTCCCCCGCGCGGCGGACGATGGACTCCAGGCTCCCCAGCCTCGAGCCCGCCCACGCGACCACGGCCCCGGCGCAAAAGAGCGCCGTGCCCAGGGAAAAGAAGCGCGCGGCGACGAGCCCCACGCAGAGCGTGGCGAAGATGAGGACCGCGGCCCCCGCGAAGGCGACGCCGGGCGAGCCGTTGACCAGGAGCGTGACGGCCCGGCCGCCGTCCACGTCGCGGAGAAAGGTGAAGAGCTCCGCCACCAGAGGCCCCACCGCCAGCAGCGAGGCGAGGATCAGCACCCATCGGAGCGTGGTTCGCAGCGCGGCCGAGCGGATGGTGCCGGGCGCGGGAGTTGCAGCGTCTTGCACGTCGATCGCCCTCGCCCGGGCCCCATCAAGGGGCCCCATCGGAAACAAGGAAAGCGGAGAGGGGGGGATTCGAACCCCCGATACGGTTGCCCGTATACGCGATTTCCAGTCGCGTTCCTTCAGCCTCTCGGACACCTCTCCGGCTGAGTCGGCCCCGAGTTTAGGCCCCGGCAACGCAACTTTCCGAGCCAGCTCCACCGGGACGCAACCGCGTTCCGCCGGACCATCATCGCGCAAAAACAGCGCTCAAGCCCCTGACGCCGCGAGGGTGTCATGGATTTTTGGGGCGGGGGCGGGTGATTCCGGGCCGGAGCCGCGTGGATCCGTCGCCAAAACCCATGAATCCGGCGCGGATTCATGGGTTTTTGCGGCAAAACCACGCGATTTCCCGGCAAAAACAGGGATTTTTGCGCCGGATATGGCCGGTTTTCAGGCAAAAACAGGGGTTTTTGCGTTGGACATGGGCCGTTTTCAGGCACAAACAGGGGGTTGATAGAGCCGCGGCGCGAAGCTCCGGAAGGAAGGCAGGAGCGGGCAGAAGGCGCCCGCGAGCCACCTAAGCCACTGTCAAGCCATCACTTGATGCTTGCGCGGGAAAGGGAGAGGGCGGCGGGGCACCGAACGCGGTGGACCGTGGGCGGGGGACCATCACTCTCCCCTCTCACCCCCCTGACCCCTTCATCCCGCTCACCCTCTCATGGGCGCGTCGAGTGTTCGCGGCGGAGGAGCCGCGTCCCCCACCGCCCGTCCATGGCCGCGGCGGCGGCGAGGTAGCCCACCGCCGCCCCCGCGACGACGTCGCTGGGGTAATGGGCGGTGAAGATGACGCGGCAGAGGCCGGCGATCACCGCCAGGGGGATGACCAGCGGCTTGAGCCGGGGGAAGAGCCGCGCCAGCACGACCGAGAGGCACACCGCCGCGGCGGTGTGGCTGCTGGGCATCGACCACAGGTCCGAGGAGATCCCGCGCCAGAACTCCCAGGAGTACCGGCTGCCCGCCTCCAGCTCGTAGGGAGAAAGGGAGGTGAAGAAGCGGGTGGGGTCGTCGAACCTGGGCCGGGGCCGCCCGATGAGCACCTTGAGCGTCTGGAACGCGACAGCGTTGACCGCCACCGCGGCGGCCGCGTCCCAGAGCCGGGCCCGGCGCGCGGGGTCGAGCAGGTACACCGCGGCGAAGACCAGCAGGATGCAGACGAAGTCCCCCCACTGCTGGAGGAAGAGCAGCTCGCGCCGCAGGTCGCCGCCCAGCCTCAGGTCTCCGCCCTCTCCGAAGCGGCGGGCGAACTCGATCGCCGCTCCGTCGAAGGGCAGGAGCAGCGCCACGGCTGCTCCCGCCGCGGCGAGGATCGCCAGCGCCTTTTTCCAGGTGATCGCCGCGGACGGGCGCGCTGCCTCCCCCCGGGTATAGTCGGCCTCGATGCGCGTCGGAGAGGTGGACATGTCGGCTGGGGAAGGGCGGACCGGCTGGGGCTGGCTGCGCGGCTGGCGCGCGGGGTTGGTGCTGGTGCTGCTGAGCCTGTCAGTGTACCTGCCCGGCCTGGGGAGCATCCCGGCGGTGGACCGCGACGAGGCGCGCTTCGCGCAGGCGAGCCGGCAGATGTTCGAGAGCGGCGATTGGGTCGTGCCGCGGGTGCAGGGCAGGCCTCGCCTCAACAAGCCGCCGCTCATCTACTGGCTGCAGTCCGCCTCGGCCAGGGCGTTCACGGGCGGCGAGCCCCTCAAGGACGCGATCTGGATGTACCGCGTGCCCTCGCTGGCGGCGGGGGTGGTCATCGTGCTCTGCACCTGGAGGCTGGGAGTCGCGATGTACGGGCCGCGCGCGGGCGTGCTGGCCGGGGCGCTCATTGCCGTCTCTCCGGTTTTCTTCTGGGAGGCGCACCAGGCGCGCGCGGACATGGTGCTGGTGGCGTGCACCACGCTCGCGGTGCTCGCGCTGTGGCGGTGCGCGGCCTCCTCCCTGCCGGGCGCGGAGAAGGGGGAAGAGCGGCCCCGCGCGCCGCTGGGGTGGGTGGCGACGCTCTGGCTGGCGGTCGCCGCGGGGGTTCTGACCAAGGGCCCGGTGACGCCGATGGTCCTCTTCCTCGGCGTGGCGGCGCTGTGCGTGACGACGCGCCGGTGGCGGTGGGTGCTTGCGCTGCGGCCGGTGCTGGGCGTCGCGCTCATCGCCGCAATGGTCGTGCCCTGGGGCGTGCTGGTGGCGAGGCAGGTGGGGTGGGATGTCTTCCTCGAGACCATCAGGGACGAAACGTTGGGCCGCTCCCTGGAGCCCAAGGAGGGGCACTCGGGCTTCCCCGGCTATCACCTGCTGCTGCTGCCGATCCTGCTCTTCCCCGGCAGCGTGCTGGTGGGCCTGGCCGTGTGGGAGGGGTTCAGGGCCCGGCGCGCTGACGCCGCGGCGCTCTTTCTGCTCTGCCTGATCGCCCCCTCGTGGCTCGTCTATGAGCTGATCGGGACCAAGCTCCCCCACTACACGATGCCGCTGTACCCGATGCTCGCGGTGCTCATCGCGCGCACCTGCCGCGCCGCGCCGGAGCAGTTCGCGGCGTGGCTGAGCCTCGGGCCGGTGCGCTGGGCGGTGACGGCGTGGCTCCTGGCCCTGCCCGCCTTCATCTTCTTCGGCCTGGGGGTCTGCGCCTTCAGGCTGCCGCGGCTGGAGGCCCTGGGCGTGGCGGGGATCGCGCTGGGGCTCGCGACGCTCGTCCTCGGCGCGGCGGCGTGGGCGCTGCGGCGGCGCGAGCCGGCGTGGCTGATGCTCGTGGGCGTGCTCGCGGCGGTCCCGGCGCTCGCGGGGGCCGCGGGGGGCATGCACCGGCTGGATGAGCTCTGGATCTCCCGGCGCCTCGCGGCGCACCTGCTGCGGCTGGATCCGGGCCGGCGGGTGGGCATCGCCGCGGTGGGCTCCGACCCGCAGCGTGCGCTGGTGGGGTTCCACGAGGACAGCCTCATCTTCGAGACCAGGGGAAGGATCGAGCGCATCGCGCCCTCCGAGCTGGACGAGTGGTTCATGCGCAACCCCGGCGGCTACGCGGTGGTGCCCTCCGCCATGCTCATCAGGAACACGAAGTACATCCCCATCGTGGCCGTGGACGGCTTCAACTACTCCAAGGGGCGACGGACGTACCTCTGCATCGCGGGAGCGAGGCCGTGACGGAGCAGCTCCCATCGCCCACGGGCATTTTGCTGGTGGACAAGTCCAGGGGCTACACCTCGATGGACGTCTGCGCCGTCGTCCGCTCGCGGCTGCGGCGCGCCGGGCCGCACGTTCCCAAGCGGCTGAAGGTCGGGCACGCGGGGACGCTCGACCCGATGGCGACCGGCCTGCTGGTGGTGCTCGTCGGCCGCGCCACCAGGCTCTGCGAGGCGCTGATGGCGGACACGAAGGTGTACGAAACCGCCATCGACCTGGCGCACGCTTCCACCACCGACGACGCGGAGGGAGAAGTCAGCGAAGTCCCGCCGCCCGCCGAAGCGCCGGACCTGGACCTCGTGCGGCGGACGATCGCGCAATCCTTCACGGGCGTGGTGATGCAGCGGCCCCCCGCCTACTCCGCGATCAGCGTCGGCGGGCAGCGCGCCTACGACCTCGCGCGGGCGGGGCGGGAGGTGAACCTCGAGCCGCGCCCGGTGCGCGTGGACGCCTTCGAAGTGCTCGAATACCGCTGGCCGGTGCTGAAGGCGCGCATCACCTGCGGGAAGGGGACGTACATCCGCGCCCTGGCCCGCGACCTGGGGCGTGCGCTGGGCGTCGGCGGCATGCTGACGGAGCTGCGCCGCACGAGGAGCGGCGCGTACACCGTCGATCAGGCCCGCACGCTCGACCAGCTCCCGGACCCGCTGACGCAGGCGGACCTGCTGCCCCCGCCCGGCCCGCCGCCCGCGCCCCCGCCTCGGTAGTTCAGGCCACCGCGGCGCAGACCTTCCGCGCGGCGTCGGTGAGGTCCGTGGCGGCCTGCATGGTGGGGATGTCCGCCCGCGCGGCGTTGAGCAGCGCGCGGCCCGCCTCGACGTTCGTCCCCTCGAGACGCACCACCAGCGGCACCTTGAAGCCCACCGAGCCGTCGGGGTTGCGGAAGTTGCGGGCGGCGTTCACGATCCCCTGCGCGATCACGTCGCAGCGCATGATCCCGCCGAAGATGTTGACCAGCACCCCCTTCACCTTCGGGTCCGAGAGGATGATGTGGAAGGCCTCGGTCACCGCCTCTTCGCTGGCGCCGCCGCCCACGTCGAGGAAGTTCGCCGGCTCGATGTTCTTCGCGGCCCCCTCGAGCTTCACGATATCCATCGTCGCCATCGCGAGCCCCGCGCCGTTCACCAGGCACCCGATGGTGCCGTCCAGCGCGATGTAGGTGAGCCCGAACTTCTTCGCCCGCACCTCCGCGGGGTTCTCCTCCGCCGGGTCCTCCAGCGCCTGGATGTCCGAGTGCCGGAAGAGCCCGTTCTCGTCGAAGCTGAACTTGGCGTCGATCGCCATGACCTGCCCCGGCGTCTTGCCGTCCCCCGCGGTGATGACCAGCGGGTTGATCTCCGCCAGCGTGCAGTCCTTCTCGATGAAGAGGCGGGCGAGGTTCTGCATCACCGCCGCGGCCTGGTTCACGTGCTTGCCGGTAAAGCCCAGGGCGAAGGCCACCTTCCGCGCCTGGAACCCCTGCAGGCCCAGCAGCGGGTGGAGCGGCTCCTTGATGATCGCCTCGGGGCGGTCGTGCGCCACCTGCTCGATCTCGACGCCGCCCTCGCGGCTGGCGATCAGGATGTTGCGGCGCGTGGTCCGGTCGGTGGTGATCGCCAGATAAAACTCCTCACGCCCGCCGCCCTTGCGCTCGGCGATCTCGACGCCGGAAGCGATGAGGAGCTTGGTCACCTCCAGCCCCTCGGGGGGAGTCTGGGGGCTGACCATCCGGTTGGTGAACATGAAGCGGGCGGCTTCGGTCGTCTCCTCGGGGGTGCGGACGAGCTTCACGAACCCGGCCTTGCCGCGGCCGCCGGCGTGGACCTGCGCCTTGACCACCGCGAGGGGAGAACTCTGCCCCGCGGTGACGCTCTTGAAGACGGAGGCCGCCTCGTCGATGGAGGTGATCGCCTGACCGGCGGGAACGGGAATGCCTGCGGAACGGAGCAGCTCACGGGCCTGGTATTCGTGGATCTTCATGAAGACTCCCTTCGGGGGGACCATGGTAGTGCAGGTCGGGCGGGCTCGGCAGGGAGCCGGACACCTGGGTACCGGGCCGCGACGCAGCGACGCACCAGGGACAACACTGCCCACCCTCCACTTTTTCTCACATGCTCTCATGCCTCCCTTGCGCCCCATCAGCGCTGCACCGCTCGGACGTGAATCCGCCCTCATCGGGGCCGATTGTCGCCCGCCCCCGCCGGCGCGGCACGCGGCGCGATGTAGGGTTGAAAAAGACACACAGGAGCAACCCCATGCGCCCACTGATCGCCCTCGCCGGGATCGCCGCCCTCTCCGGCGCGACACTCGCGCAGAACACGCCCCCCACTCCGCCACCAGCTCAGCCGAACCCCTCCACGCCCCGCACCAGCCCCAGCACGCCCCAGCGCACCACGCCCGGCACGCAGCCGGGCACGCAGCCCACTCAGCAGCAGCCGACCCGGCAGCCCACCACGACCGATCCCAGCACGCAGCCGGTCCTGCCCCCCGACGCCACGCAGCAGCCCGTCATCGACCCCAACCTTCCGAACCGCACGGTCACCAACGACCCCAACCGCATCTTCACCGTGGACCCGCAGCAGGAGGGACGCTTCCAGCAGCTCTCGCAACGGCTCGCTCGCCTCGAAGCGCAGCTCGCCGAGAGCAACGACCGCATCCTCCAGAGCCTGGGCGAAGCCCGCCAGGTGGGCGACACCAACCAGCGCATCGATCGGCTCGCGGCGGTGCTCCAGCAGGTATTGCTCCAGAACCGCGTCACGCTCCAGTACATCACCGAGATGCGCATCGCCCTCACCGGCCAGGTGAACGCGCCCGCCAACCCGCAGCAACCCGGCGCGACGGTCCCCGGCAGCATCGGCCCCGACCGCACCGTGCCCAATCAGCCCGACATCGCCCCCAACGCCGCGCCGGGCCGCACCCAGCCCGTCACGCCGCCTCCCGCCAACCCGCAGAACCCTACCCCGAGCCCCGGCTCGCCCGCGACCAATCCGCGATAAACCGCTAACACACCGGCGGCGTGCGCGTCCTTTCTGCAAAGGAGGCCGCGCATGCTGTCCATACTCGCTCTCACCGCCGCCGTTCTCGCCCAGACGGGCCACGCCCCCGCCCACTCCCCCGTGCCGCAGGACCGGGAGCCCGCGGAGTTCGCCGTTCACGAGTGGGGCGCCTTCACGAGCTTCTCCGGCCCCGACGGGCGCGTGATTCCCTTCCGCAGCCGCATCGCCGAGGACCTGCCCGCCTTCGTCCATGCCCGCATCATCGGCGACCGCTGGCTCCCCGCCGACGCGCAGGAGTTCACCAGGGAAGTCCTGCTCGCAGCGCAACGGATGGAAGCCCCCGTCATCTACTTCCACATCCCCCGCCCGATGGAAGTCCGCGTGGAGGTGAGCTTCCCCGCAGGACTGATCACGGAGGTCTACCCGCCCGTCAGCGCCTACACGCCGCCGAAGCTCGCCGAACAGGCGATCCCTCCCGGCGGCTCCTCCGTGACCTGGGAGAAGGTCCGCATCGTCCCTTACGTCTGCTGCGACTTCCTCGAGTTCAAGAACGCGGGCAAGTCGCACTACGCCCACGCCAGACTCACCGAGGGGGACGGCGTCCACGTCGAGCACAACGGAGAGAAGCACGACGAGCGATTCCTCTTCTACGGAGGCGTGGGCAATCCGGAGCTGGGCGTGCGGGTCCGCGCCCTGGGCGAGGGCAGGCTCGTGCTCGACAGCACGCTGCCCGGCCCCTTCAACGCCTTCACCATCGAGAACCTCGACGGCGTCCTGCGCTTCGGCTCTCACCAGGACCTCAAACCGGGCGATCAAGTGAGCATCCCGAAGTCCCCCGCCAAGCAGGAAGCCCTGGAAACGGAAGTGCGAGATGCGCTCATCCGCGCCGGCCTCAACAGGGACGAGGCCTTCGCGATGGTCGCCACCTGGAAGCACCAGTGGTTCGGCGAGCAGGGCACGAGGATGCTCGTCATCCTTCCCCAGAGCCTCATCGACTCCGCGCTGCCCCTCAGCATCACCCCCACGCCGGACAAAACCACGCGTGTGTTCGTTTCTCGCCTCGAAGTCCTCACGCCCGAGCGGCGGGCGTGGCTCGAAGGAGTCGTCCGAAAGCACGAGAGCAACCCCGACGCGCCGGAGTTCTGGGCTGAAGTGAAGCCTCTCGGCCGCTTCCGCGACGCCGCCCTGCAGCTCGTCCGCGAGAAGCCCGTCGTCACCCGCAAGGGCGGCTGAATGGCGGTAGCCTCTCCCATCCGGAGGACGCCGACTCTGAGCCGCCCCACGCCCGAGCGCGACACCCCCGAGCCCGCGCCGAGCGAAGTCGCCGCCGCGGCGCAGGGGGACCGCCGCGCCTGGGCCTCTCTCTACGCCCACTACGCGCCGATCATCCACTCCCTCCTTTTGCTCACCGTCGCCCGCGGCGACGCCGACGGGCTGACCCATGACGTCTTTCTCAAGGCCATGCTCCGGCTCCCCGAGCTTCGCGACCACCGCGCCTTCGGCGCATGGCTCTGCCAGATCGCGAGGAACGAGGCCGTGACGTGGGCGCGCCGCCGACAGACCGCACGCCTGCGCCTCGCCGAGTCCGGGCCGCAGCTGCCCGCCCCCCGCGCCGAGCAGCGCACGCCCCCGCTCGACGGCGAGCGCGTCCTCGAACACCTCCGCAAGCTCCCCGAGGCCTACCGAGAGACGCTCGCCCTGCGCCTCATCGCGGGCCTCACCGGCCCTCAAATCGCCTCCGCCACGGGCATGACCCCCGCCTCCGTGCGCGTCAATCTCTGCCGGGGCATGGCGATGCTCCGCGAATCTCTGGGCCTTGATCCGCCCGCCTCGAACGTCAGGGAGGGCGCGCCATGACCGACCACCGAGACCATCTCACCCCCGACGAGCAGTACCTCTGGGACGGCACGGGCCGGCCCGACGAGGCCACGGCACAGATCGAGTCCGCCCTTCGCCCTCTTCGCTACAGCGCCGACCCGCCCGCGTTCGCGAGGCGCTCGCTGCTCCGTCCGCTCGCGCTGGCTGCTGGAGTGCTCATCGCGGCGCTGGCGGGCTACGCCCTGTTTCCTCGTCCCACGCCCCCCGCGCCGCGCATCACGTGGACCATCGCCGCCGCGGCTGGCGACGTTCGCCTCGGCGAGCCGCGCACGCTCAAGTCCGCTCTTACCGCGCGCGACATCACCATCTTCGACGGCGCGAGCCTCACGCTGCACGCCGGCCGGGCCTCGACCGTGCGGTTCGAGAATGCCGCGCACCTCGAAGTCGTAGAGGGCGCGGACGAACGCCCGTGGCTCACGATCCATGACGGTGAGGCCTTCGTCCAGGTGGCCGACGACGACAAACCCATCCGCGTGGACCTCCACGGCTGCGCCGTCGCCCTGCGGCCGGGCCTAGCCGCGTCCTTGCGCGCGACGCCGCAGGAGACGAGCCTCACCTGCAAGGCCGGGGAAGCGCACATCGACTGGCCCGAGCGGCAGACGCGCGTGCTCGGCCCGGCCACCTGCACCATCGACGCCGCCCGCGGCCCCTCTCTCCCCCTGCCCATCGGCGCCGCCCCGGAGGCGTGCAACACGGTGGACGCCCTCGACCAGTCGCTGCGGGCGGGCGGCGGGAACATGAAGGCCGTGGACGCCCTGCTGATGGCCTTCCTCGACTCCGCCGCGCCCTCGGACGCCCCCACCCTGTGGAACCTGCTGCACCGCGTCCCTCCCGGCCATCGCCGCCACGTCCGCGACACCCTCGCCGCCCTGATCGAGCCCCCCGCCTCGGTGAACGCGGACCAAATCCTCAAGCTCGACCCCGCCGCGATGGAGGAGTGGTGGAAGGCGTGCGTCCAAGCGGCGGGGAAGAAATAGCGGGCGGGAGATGGCTGCTGAGAAGCATGGGAGTGCATGGGAGGGACGGGCATCATCCCTCACCATCTCATGCCCCGCTGCATCGGTGCCCCGGTGTCCCGCTGCCCGGTGCCGGGAAGAGTTGTGAGCGTTGGCCGGCCCCGCCGGCCCCCTCCCCTAGCCTCCCGCCGCCGAGATACCTACCCTATGGCCCCCCACCGGACACCGTCCCTCCGAGGGGCAAAGGAAAGACGCGCAATGCCCACGACCGGCACGATTACCCAGGTGATTGGTTCGACCTTCGACGCCCAGTTCCCCGAGGATCAGCTCCCGGACATTTACAACGCCGTCGAGGTCAAGGCCCAGACCAAGGTCGGCGACATCGACCTCGTGGGCGAAGTGCAGCAGCACCTCGGCGGCGGGCGCGTGCGCCTCGTCGCCCTGGGCTCCACCGACGGCCTCCGCCGCGGCATGCCCTGCGTGGACACCGGGGCCCCCGTCTCGGTGCCCGTCGGCGAGGGGGTTCTGGGCCGCGTGTTCAACCTCCTCGGCCAGCCCATCGACAAGGCCGGGCCCGTGAAGGCGACGAAGACCGCCCCCATCCACAAGGCCCCGCCGGAGTTCAGCCAGCTCAACCCCAACACCGAAATCCTCGCCACGGGCATCAAGGTCATCGACCTGCTCTGCCCCTTCGTCCGCGGCGGCAAGATCG
>CALJIV010000001.1 GCA_937974035.1 uncultured Phycisphaerales bacterium | reverse complement strand
CCGCCCCCGCGCCAACTCAGTACGCGGCGCTGTCCACGCAGGACTCCTCCCCCACCCGCATCGAGAAGGACACGATGGGCGAGATGCCCGTCCCGGCGGACGTCCTCTACGGGGCCTCGACGCAGCGCGCGGTTTTGAACTTCCCCATTTCCGGCCGCCCCGTCCCCGAGGCGATCATCAAGGCCTACGCCATCCTCAAGGCCGCCTGCGCCTCCGTGAACCACAAGCTCGGCCGGCTCGACACCGGCCGCTGCAAGGCGATCGTCGAGGCGTGCCACGAGATTCAGGACGGCCTGCCTTCGCTCGGCGGCCTCGCCAAGCACTTCCCCATCGACATCTTCCAGACCGGCTCGGGCACCTCCACCAACATGAACGTGAACGAGGTGGTGGCGAACCTCACCGCCGTCCGCTCCCACAACCCCATCGGCAAGTCCAAGGACCCCGAGTACATCCGCCAGGGAGGCGTGCACCCCAACGACCACGTCAACATGGGGCAGTCCTCCAACGACACCTTCCCGACGGCGATGCACCTCGCCGCGGCGATCATGATTCAGGGCGAGCTCCTCCCCGCCGTCGCCGCGATGGCCGCGGACCTGGAGGCCAAGGCCCGTGCGTGGGACACGATCGTCAAGATCGGCCGCACGCACCTACAGGACGCGACCCCGATCCGCCTGGGCCAGGAGTTCAGCGGCTACGCGAGCCAGATGCGCCACGCCGAGGAGCGCCTGCACCGCGCCCTGCACACCCTCAGCGAGCTGCCCATCGGCGGCACCGCCGTGGGCACCGGCATCAACGCGCACGAGGAGTTCGGCCGCCTCGTCGCCGCGGAGCTGACCAGGCAGACCGGCGTCCACTTCCGCGAGGCCGTCAACCACTTCGAGGCCCAGCACGCCAAGGACGCGGTGGTCGAGACCTCGGCGCACCTGCGCACCATCGCCGTCAGCCTCTCCAAGATCGCCAACGACATCCGCTGGCTCGGCTCCGGCCCGCGCTGCGGCATCGGCGAGCTGATCCTCCCCGCCGTGCAGCCCGGCTCCTCCATCATGCCCGGCAAGGTGAACCCGGTGATCGCCGAGGCGGTCGTCATGGTCTGCTGCCAGGTGATCGGCAACGACGCGGCGATCGCCACCGGCGGCCTGGGCGGCGTCGGCTCCCTCCTCGACCTCAACGTCGCCATGCCGATGATGGCCGCGAACCTGCTCGACTCGATCCACCTGCTCGCGCGCGCCTGCGACGTCTTCACGCGGAACCTGCTCGCGGGCCTGAAGCCCGACGAAGAGCGCTGCCGGAGCCTCATCGAGGGCTCGCTGGCGATGTGCACGAGCCTGGTCCCGGTGATCGGCTACGACGCCTCCGCGGCGCTGGCCAAGGAGGCCTTCCGGCAGGGCCGCACCGTCCGCGAGCTCGCCTACGAAACCCTCGTCGGCAGGACCGCCAACGACAGCACCGAAATCACCCGCGAGACCATCGACGCCGCCCTCGACCCCTGGTCCATGACCCTGCCGGGGGGAGAAGGCTCCGCGGGCGGCTGAGGCGAGCCTTCCCCGCTTCCTGACCGACGCGGCGTGCGCGAGGAGACCATCTCCCCTACAGCGCCACCCTCGCGCCGGGCTCGATCGCCGCGGGCAGGCGGTCCTTTGCCGCGCGCAGCTCCTCCGCGCAGGTCGCCGTCCGCGGCGAAATCTCCAGCACGCAGTCCGGCCTGCCGTCCGCGCGCCGCGGCACGCGCACCCCCGCCGCCTCCAGCCACCGCGCCGCGCGCTCCGTCTGGATCTCGCGGCTGCTCTCCACGCTGTCCGCACCCGTCGCGTTCTTGATCGGCGCGAACTCCTCCGTCCGGTCCGTCTCGTACACGATCGACGCCCGGCAGAGCGGCAGCGCGTCGAACACGAACCGCTCCAGCTTCACCGCGTTCGGCGACGGGGGAGAGACCACCTCGCCCGTCGCCAGGTCCACGTGCGGAACCTTCTTCTCCGCGCGGTGATAGGGCAGCGTGAACGCGCCGTCCGACCCCGCCGCGGCCAGCCGCTCCACGAACTCCACGCTCAGTGCGTGGATCGCGATCGACCCGGCGACGAAGCGCAGGCTCCCGTCCTCCAGCCGCTGCTCCTGCAGGCGCGCGGGCAGATCCGAATACTCGATCACCCGCACCTTGCCGTTCACGCGGCAGAACACCCCCACCTTCTCCTGCGGCCCGCTCTTGCGCACCATCTTGCTGGACATCTCCCCCGAGGACTCCAGCCCTCCCCCGCCCCGGTTGACGTGCAGCCCCAGAAACACCGGGTCCAGCACCCGCACGATCGGGTTGTCCACCTGGAAGTAGCTGATGTGCTCGATCCCCCGCCGCCGCATGTCCGCCAGCGCCCCGCTCACGTGCAGCGCGCGGATCGCCCCGCCGTGCCCGTCCGGGTTCGTCGCCACCTCGTTCTTCGCCGCCAGCAGCACGCGCCCCGTCGCCATGTCGAAGCTCGGCAGCACCCCCTGCGGAAAGAACATCACGTCCGCCGGGTCCAGCCCGAAGAAGCGGTGCGCCTCGAAGAAGGCCGCCGTGGAGGCGTGGTTGAGCGGGCTCGTCATGATGTACCAGGGCACCGGGCGACCGTACCGCTCCCGCGCCCCCAGAAGGTTCTCGGCGAAGAGCTGGAAGAGCGGCTTGCCCGTCACCGCGCCGGCCGGGTAGCACCCCTTGGGCCCCTCAAAGCCCAGGCGCGAGCCCTGCCCGCCCGCGACCGTGAAGGCGGCCACCTTCCCGGCCCGGATCAGCTCCTCCCCCGCGGCCCGGGCCGCGGCGCGGTCCCACCGGCGCGCCGACGAATCGGGGTCGCACGGGTAATACGGCGCGGGCTCGAGCTCCCCGCTCAGCTCCAGCGCCGGCTTGTGCCGCACGTACCGGTCCACCAGCGCGGGCAGGCTCTCGAGGTCCATCGCGTCGATCTGCCGCAGCAGCGCGTCCTGATCGTGCGAGCTGAGCGCGTTGTAGAACGTGAGCAGGTGCTCCTGCCCGACCTGCTCGAGCCGCTGTCTGACCTGGGCGTACGTCGGCATGGAGAGACTCCTCGAACCGTGCAAGCCTAGGGCGAGCCGCCGGGAGCGGTCGCGCCTCCCCGCCCCCCCGCCTTCCCGCCTCCCCCCCGCCTTCCCGCCCTCCCATACGATTGCCCCCGTTGAAGCACCCCGCCAGTCACATCTTCGAGCACACGCCCGAATCACTCGCCGCCTGGTGCGGCGCGCGCGGCATGCTCCCCTTCCGCGCCCGCCAGGTCCTGGAGTGGGTCTACCGCAAGGGCGTCGCCGACCCCGCGTTGATGAGCAACCTTTCCAAGCTCGACCGCGAGGCGCTCGCGCGGGAGATGACCTTCCTCTCCGGGCGCGTTCTGCTCCACCAGCGCGCCACCGACGGCACGCAGAAGCTGCTGGTGGAATGGGACGACGCCGCCGCGCCGCGCCCTCCGTCGCCCGAGGACGGCCCCCGGTTCGACAGGCCCATCCCGCTGCCGGTGCTGGCCGAGCGCACGAGCATCGGCGACCCGGCGCGGCAGACCGAGTGCGTGATGATCCCCTCGCTTCCACCGGGCGAAACCGGGCGGGGCGGGCCCCGCGACGAGGCCGCGGACGAGGACGGCATGGAGATGGTGGAGGGCGACGAGGAGGCCGGAAGCCACGGGCGCGGCGTGCGCCGCCGGCGGGGGCCGGCGCGTCCCGACGGCTCGCCGCGCTTCACGGCGTGCATCAGCTCTCAGGTCGGCTGCCCCGTCGGATGCCGCTTCTGCGCCTCGGGCGTGGGCGGGCTGGACGCGAGCCTCTCGGCGGGGCGGATCGTGGAGCAGGTGTGGCGGCTGGCGCGCCTGCCCGGCGTGCGGCGGATCACGAACGTGGTGTTCATGGGCATGGGCGAGCCGCTGAGCAACCTGGGCGCGGTGGTGCCCGCGGTGCGGACGCTGACGGCGCCGTGGGGGATGAGCATTTCGGCGCGCAAGATCACGATCTCGACGGTGGGCCTGCCGCGGGCGATCGACAAACTGGCGGAGCAGCTCGACCTTCCGGTGACGCTGGCGCTCTCCCTGCACGCGCCGAACGACGAGCTGCGCCGCAGGCTCATCCCGTGGGCGGAGTACACGACGATCAGCGACCTGCTCGCGGCGTGCCGGCGCTGGTTCGACCGGACCGGGCGCGAAGTCACGCTCGAGTACACGCTGCTGCGCGGCGTGAACGACCGGCCCGAGCACGCGGAGCAGCTGGCGCAGGTCGCCCGCACCCTGCGCGCGAACGTGAACCTGATCCGCTACAACGAGGTGAGGGGCATGCCCTTCGAGCGGCCCGAGACCGCGGACGTGCGCCGGTTTCAGGAGGTGCTGCGGGCGCGGCGCATCAACGCGCACATCCGGGCCAGCCGCGGCAGGGACATCGCCGCGGCGTGCGGCCAGCTCCGGCATGAGAAGGCGCGGGGGGGCGCGGCGTGACGGCGTGGCTCACGCTGGCGCAGGCGGACCTCAACGAGGTCCGGACCTTCTACCCCTACACCCGCGACCATGGCCTCGTGCTGATCGGGACCGCGGTGCTGGCGACGCTCATCCCGTGGCTGGGGGCGAGGTGGCGCGGCACGGCCCGCGGCAGGGCGCTGAGCGCGGCGTGGATCGCCTTCACCGGGCTGACGCAGCTCGTCAGCCTGTGGTACTACACCCTCTGGCGTCCCTTCCGCTGGGAGCACAGCCTGCCGCTGGAGGTGTGCGACATGACCGGGATCATCGCCTTCTTCGCGCTGCTGACGCAGAACCGCGTCGCGCGGATCATCCTGTACTACTGGACCTTCGCGCTGACGACGCACGCCTTCATCACGCCGATCCTGCGGCAGGGGCCGGACACGCTGCGCTTCTGGGTCTTCTGGGGGACGCACGTCGTGATCCTGGTGTCGGCGGTGTACGACGTGGTGGTGAACAGGTTCCGGCCGCGGGGCTGGGACCTGGGCATGATCACGCTGGTGCTGCTGCTGTACGGGGCGGTCGTGATCCCGCTGAACGTCGTGACCGGCTTCAACTACGGGTTTACCGGCAGGAGCAAGCCGGACACGCCGACGCTGGTGGACGTGCTGGGGCCCTGGCCGCTGCGGCTGGTGTGGATGTTCCTCCTCATCGAGCTGGTCTTCGCGGTGCTGACCGTGATCTGGTGGCGGCCGGGCGGGAGGAAAAAGGAATCCGTCGGATAGGCCGGGTGGGGCGGATCGGTCGGATGGTGCGGGTGGGAGTCGGTAGACTCGCGGCTCGATGGCGCTTTACGTCCTGTTGCTGATTGGGGTGGGGCTTGCGATCTCGCTGCCGGCGACGTGGATCGTGCGGGCGGTCAGCAACCGGCTGAACGCGCACGACACCGAGCCGGTGGCCGGTCAGATCAAGGAGGCGCGGCGGCGTGTGCCGAACACGGGCGGCGTCGCCGTCTTCCTGGGCGTGGCGCTGCCGATCGCCGCGGGATTGATCGCGGCCAACGCGCCGGACGCGGACCCGGCGATGGGGAACGCGGGCTGGATCCCCGAAGCGCTGCGGGCGCACATCGGGGGCGTGCGGAGCCGGACGGGCCTGGCCCTGCTGCTGCTGGGGTCGATGGCGCTGCTGCACGTGCTGGGGCTCATCGACGACCGCAGGCCGCTGGGGCCGTGGGTAAAGCTGGCGATCATGGCGCTCCCCGCCTTCGCGGTGCCGGTGATGACGACGTGCGGCCCCTGGTTCGGGCTCGACTCCCAGACGCGCCTGCTGACGCTCCTGGACGCGCCCGCGGGCGGGCCGTGGCTCTCGATTCTGGTCACGGCGCTGTGGTTCCTGGTGGTCACCAACGCCATGAACTTCATGGACAACATGGACGGGTTGTCCGGGGGCGTGGGCGTGGCGGCGTCGGCGTGCTTCCTGGCGGCGACGCTGATGCAGGGGCAGTGGTTCGTCAGCGCGTGCCTGGCGCTGCTGATCGGGTCGCTGCTCGGATTCCTCTGCTTCAACTTCCCCCTGCGGAAGCCCGCGAGCATCTTCATGGGCGACGGCGGCTCGCTGGTGGTGGGCTTCCTGCTCGCCTTCCTGACGGTGCGGACGACGTACTTCGACGGCGCGCAGGCGGGCGGGCAGGGGGCGGCCAACTGGTACGCAATCTTCATGCCCCTCATCATCCTCGCCGTGCCGCTGTACGACTTCGTGACGGTGGTGCTGATCCGGCTCTCGCAGGGGCGCAGCCCCTTCGTGGGAGACCTGCAGCACCTCTCGCACCGGCTCGTGCGGCGCGGGCTGAGCAGGCGGGCGGCGGTGGCGGCGATCTGCGGGTTCACGGCGATCACGGGCATGAACGGCGTCTTCCTGCGCGAGCTGCCCCCCACCGCGGCGGCCTTCGCCGGGGTGCAGACGCTGGTGATCCTGCTGGTGATCGCGCTGCTCGAGTACGCGGCGACGCCGAAGGGGAGCGCGTGAACAGCGCCCAGCTCCATCTCTCCCGCTGGCACGCGGCGGTGTGCGTCCTCCTTGTGGTGCTGGGCGTGCGCTGCACGGTCGCCGTCGACCCCTTCCCGGCGTGGGGCGGAGACCCCTTCGAGCTGGAAGCGCCGATCACGGGCATCACGCCCATGTTCTCGCTGGCGCTGGACGCGGCGACGCTGCTGGCGGCGGGAGCGGCGCTGTGGGGCGCGGCGCGGCGCGGGCTGACGACGGGCTGGCGCCAGGCGGCGCTCTTCGCGGCGGGGGCGG